>DASRRJ010000007.1:0-8094 GCA_035656915.1 Anaeromyxobacteraceae bacterium | reverse complement strand
GGGGTCACACCCGTTCCCATCCCGAACACGGAAGTTAAGCCCACCAGAGCCGATGGTACTGCACGGGAAGCCGTGTGGGAGAGTAGGTCGCTGCCGCATCTTTTCTTGAAGGGCCCGCCTGTCACGGCGGGCCCTTTTTTTTGCCCGCGCGCGGTAGACTCCCCCTCTCTTCCGGGGGCGGGGGACGCGCTCGGAACGTCCTGAGGAGAACGCGATGGGCACCATGACGCTCGGGATCATCGGCGGCACCGGCCTCGGCGAGGCGCTGGGGGCGCTCGGCAGCGGCCAGGAGCACCGCGTCGAGACCCCCTTCGGACCGACCTCCGGACCCATCGTGACCACGGAGCTGGGCGGGACGCAGGTGGCGCTCCTGTCTCGCCACGGGCCCGGCCACGTCCTCAACCCCTCGCGCGTGCCCTATCGGGCCAACATCTGGGCGCTGAAGTCGCTGGGGGTCACCCACATCCTCGCCAGCGGGGCGGTCGGCAGCCTGCGGGAGGACCTGCAGCCCAGGCAGCTGGTGGTGCCGGACCAGGTGATCGACAAGACCTTCCGGCGCGCCAGCACCTTCTTCGAGGATCTGGCAGTCCACGTGGAGCTCGCCGCGCCCTTCTGCAACGGGCTGCGCAGCGCACTCGTGAAGGCGGCGACCGGGCTCTCCACCCGCGTCCATCACGGCGGCACCTACGTCTGCATGGAGGGGCCGCAGTTCTCCACCCGCGCGGAGAGCGAGCTGCACCGTGCCTGGGGCGCCTCGCTCATCGGCATGACCGTCATGCCCGAGGCGCGGCTCGCCCGCGAGGCCGAGATCTGCTACGCGCTGGTGGCGCTCCCCACCGACTACGACTGCTGGCGGCCGCACCCGGCCAGCGTGGACCAGGCGAAGCTCCTCGAGGAGATCCTGGGGAACGTCAAGGCAGCCACCCAGAACGCGATCGACCTCATCAAGCGCGCCGTCCCGCACGTGGCGGCGCTCGCCGACAAGCCTTGTGCCTGCCAGTCGGCGCTGGCGCTCGGCATCTGGACCGACCGGAGCCTGATCCCGGCCGAGGCCAAGGAAAAGCTCGCCCCGATCCTCGGTAAGTACCTGGGCTGAGAGAGACCCCGAGCGGGCGCCGTTCACGGGCTCGCCGGGTGGCCGCGGAGCGCCCGCGCCACCACCGCCAGATCCTCGACGAAGCGCGCGCGCTCGCGGTGGCGCGACTCGCGGTCGGGCCCCCGCAGGATGGCGCTCGGGTGGATGGTGGCCACCACGATGGGCGCGAGCGGGGAGGAGAGGAGCTCGCCTCGACGCTCGGTCACCTTGAAGCCCGGGCCCAGCAGCGACCGTGCCGCGGTGGCACCGAGCAGCACCACCGCCCGCGGCCGCACCGCCCCGAGCTCGGCCAGTAGCCAGGGGCGGCACGCGCGAATCTCGCCCGCGTCGGGCCTCTGGTGGATGCGCTTCTTTCCTCGCGCCTCCCATTTGAAGTGTTCACCGCGTTCGTGACGTAGGCCAGCCGCCGATCGATCCCGGCCTCGGCCAAAGCCTGGTCGAGCAGCCTGCCGGCGGGGCCGACGAAGGGGCGGCCGAAGAGATCCTCCTCGTCCCCGGGCTGCTCTCCCACCAGCATCACCTCGGCGCCACGCCCGCCCTCGCCGAACACGGTCTGCGTACCGCGCTCCCACAGGTCGCACGCACGGCAGCCCGCCGCCGCCTCGCGGAGCGTCGGCAGGGTCCGCTGCTCTGGGAGCAGTGGCGCGGCGGTGCCTTCTGCCGGGTCCGTGCGGCGGGGCATGCCACATCGTTAGTCACCGGCGCGCGCCGGCGCCCCGCGGTCACGCCCGCGGCGCGGCGAGCGCAAGCGCCAAAAGCTGGCGCACGTTCTCGGGGCAGTCGACGCCGGCCGCGTCGATCACCCACCGCACCTCGTCGTACTCGTCGCAGGCAGAGAGGATGCGAGAGGCCACGTCGGCCACGAAGG
Organism: Anaeromyxobacteraceae bacterium; assembly: GCA_035656915.1. Classification (GTDB taxonomy): domain Bacteria; phylum Myxococcota; class Myxococcia; order Myxococcales; family Anaeromyxobacteraceae; genus Anaeromyxobacter_B. The sequence goes on along the minus strand of DASRRJ010000007.1, from coordinate 6,130 downwards.
CGAAGTTGCGGTGCAGGCCCTTCGAGCCGGCCGGGTGCTCCTCGTAGCCGATGAGCCCGGGCGGCGTGCCCGCCACCCCCAGGCCGCCGGGAAACCGGCCGACCAGTCCCGTCTCCTCGCGCAGCTCGCGCTCCGCCGCCTCGAGCGGCGTCTCGCCGGCCTCCACCTCGCCGCCCACCGGGAGCCAGGCGCCGAGCCGGCGATGGCGGACCAGCAGCACTGCGCCGCCGTGGCGGCGGAGCGCGAGACCGAGAAGGCCTTGCGCATGGAGGGGCCGAGCGGGGAGGGGAGTCAGGCGCCGCCAACCAGCAGGTCGCGGACGCCGGCGTAGACCAGGTAGGCGGTGAGCACGATCATGGTCACGGTGGTGAGCCAGGCGATGCCGTTGAACCAGGGCCCGTTGCGGTGCGGCCCCATCAGCTTCTCCTTGTTGATGAGGAGCAGCATGAAGATGAGGATGAACGGCAGGAGCATCCCGTTCACGACCTGGGAGAGCAGCATGATCTGGAGCAGCGGGAGGTGGGGGATGAGCACCACCGCCGCGCCCAGCGCCACGATGAGGGTATAGAGCGAGTAGAACTGCTTCGCCTCGTCCCACTTCTTGTCGATGCCCGACTCCCAGCCGAAGGCCTCGCAGATGTAGTAGCTGGTGGCGAGCGGCAGGATGGTGGCCGCGAAGAACGAGGCGTTGAAGAGGCCGAAGGCGAAGAGCCAGCTCGCGTACTTGCCGGCGAGCGGCCCGAGCGCCATGGCGGCCTGATCGGCGGTCTCCACCTTCACGCCCGCGACGTAGACCGTGGCGGCGCAGGCGGCGATGATGAAGAAGGCCACCACGTCGGTGAAGATGCAGCCGACGATCACGTCGAGCCGGGAGTGGGCGTAGTGCTCGGGCTTGATGCCCTTCTCCACCACCGCCGACTGCAGGTAGAACTGCATCCAGGGGGCGATGGTTGTGCCGACCACGCCGATGAGCATGGCCACGTAGCCGCCGCTCGCCTGGAAAGTGGGGGTGACGGTAGACTTGAGCACCGTCCCCCAGTCCGGCCGGGCCAGCATGGCGCTGATGGGGTAGGCCACGTAGAAGAGGCAGGCCACCAGGAAGACCTTCTCCACCTGGCGATAGGTGCCCTTCAGCACCAGCACCCAGACCGCCACCGCGGTGATGGGCACCGAGATCCAGGGCGGCACCCCGAAGATCTGCACGCTCGCCGCCACGCCGGAGAACTCGGCGATGGTGTTGCCCACGTCGGCGACGAGCAGCGCCACCATGATCCAGAAGGTGACCTTCACCCCGTAGTTCTCGCGGATCAAGTCGGCGAGCCCCTTGCCGGTCATCACCCCCATGCGCGCGCTCATCTCCTGGATCACCACCAGGGCGATGGTGATGGGGATGAGGGTCCAGAGGAGCTTGTTGCCGTACTGGGCGCCGGCCAGCGAGTAGGTGGTGATGCCGCCGGCGTCGTTGTCGACGTTGGCGGTGATGATGCCGGGCCCGACCACGGCCAGGAAGACCATCACGTTCCGCCAGAAGTTCCGCTTCGGGCGGTCGGCGCCGCCCGCGAGCTCAGCGCTCACGCAGCACCTCGGCGAGGATGTCGTCCACGGTGACGATTCCCTTCAGGGCGCCGGCCTCGTCCACCACCGGCACCGAGACCATGTTGTACTTGGAGGCCGCCTCGGCGACGTCGTGCAGCTCCGCCTCGGGCTGCACGGTGGCCGGCGCCTCTCGCATCAGCTTCCCGACCAGCAGCGCCGGCTCGGCCGCCACCAGGTCCTTGAGCGTGCAAATCCCCTCGAGCCGGCCCGAGGAGCCGGTGACGAAGATCTCGTGCAGGATGGGGATCTCGTCGGCGCGCCGCCGCACCTCCAGCAGCGCGTCGTCGACGGTGGCGTCCCGCCGCAGCTCCACCAGATCGGTGGTCATCAGGCCGCCGGCGGAGCGCGGGTGGTACTCCAGCAGCTGCCGGACCTCGTGCGCCTCGGGCCGGTCCATGGCCTCGAGCAGCTCGCGGCGGGTGTGGCCGGGCAGCTCCGCGAGGACGTCGGCCGCCTCGTCGGGCGCCATCTCCTCGAGGATGTCGGCTGCCTTCTCGGGTGAGACCTCCTCGAGGAGCTGGGTGGTCACCTCCGGGGAGGCCTCCTCGAGCGCCTCGGCCGCGGTCTCGACGTCCAGGCGGCCGAAGAGCACCGTCCGCTGCTGGCGATCGAGGTCCTCCATGATCTCGGCGAGGTCGGAGGGGTGCAGGTCGGCCAGCATCCGCTGCGCCACCTCGATGCGCACCTTGCCGGGGGCGCTCGAGAGCGGCTGCACCAGCTTCCACGAGAGGAGCTGGTCGGCGTCGAGGTAGCGGGCGCGGGGGCGGACCAGCCGCACCGCCCCGTCCACGGCCCGCTCCCAGCCCATGCGGCGCACCAGCCCGCGGAAGCCCACGTCCACGTGCACCAGCCGCAGGGCTCCCTTGACCGAGAGGAAGTGCAGGTCGTTGACCCGCACCACCTTGGCACCCTCCACGTCGACGATCTGCTGATCGAGGATCTCCTCGACCAGCCGGATGCGATCGGCGGCCGAGGGCTGGAGCGGCTCCGCGACGGTCGCGTCGACCTCGAAGCGGCCGCCCCGGCGCCCGCGCACGGCCTCCCAGGGGAGCTGCAGCCGCTGGCGGCCGCGCCGCACCACGATGGCCTCCACCAGCGGGTAGGTCTCGCGGGTGGTCACCACGGCGTCGCTGACGCGCCCGAGCGGCTGGCCGCCGGCGTCGAGGACCCGCGCGCCCAGCAGCTCGGAGAGGTAGAGGAACCGCGGATCCTGGCTGGCTTGCTTCTCGGGCACGGGCGCACCTCGCTGCTTGGATCGGAGCCGGGTTCCGGAGCGGGCGGCGGGCGGCTGAGGTCCGCGGCGCGCTCGCCCCGCGAGGCGGGATTCGAGCGGAAACCGGGCTCATTAAGCCATGCGTGCGCGACCTGTCAACGGCGCGCGGCGCGGCGGGGCGAGAATCGTGCGGGAGCGACGCCGGGACGGCCAGGGGAGCCGCCGAAGGAGGGGACTCAGGCGTGCGCCGCGGAGGCGCCGTAGGCGTTGCGCCGGCTCGCCGCCTCTACCACCTCGAGCAGCAGCCGCAGGTCGACGGGCTTCTCGAAGCAGCCCTCGAACGCGAGCGCCCGCACCTGCTCGCGCGCGCGTCCGTCGGCGGTGAGCATCACCACCGGGATCCGGCGCAGGTCGGGGTCGGAGAGCATGGCCGCACGGGTCTGTGCGCCGTCCAGGTAGGGCATCATGTAGTCCATCAAGACCAGCGACGGCGACCGATGGGTGTGGAGCCAGGTGAGGGCCTCGAGCCCGTTGCCGGCGGTGGCCACCTCGTGGCCGGCGTCGCGCAGGCAGTCGCGGAGGGCCTCGCGCACGTCGTGATCGTCGTCGACGACCAAGATGGACAGCTCGCTCGCCATTCCCGCCGTGCCCTCACCTCTGAGCCGCCGCTCGCCAGCCGGCCGGCTTGTCCGATCGGGGTAGATGCGCGTACGGTAGGCACTAGTCCTTGGGGCGGCAAGTTACGGGTGCGCGTCGCCCGCGTTCCGGCCGGATGCGCGAGACGGTCCCTGGCGAAAAAGAGAGGGGCGTGGAACCGATGGTTCCACGCCCCTCCAAGATGGCTCCCCAGGCATGACTCGAACATGCGACCCGGTGATTAACAGTCACCTGCTCTGCCGACTGAGCTACTGGGGAACGACAGGTGCGCGCGAATCTAGAGTGCACCCGGCTGGTTGTCAACGACGGAGCGACGCCTCCCGGAGGCGGCGGTTGCAAGGCGCCCCACGTCCGCTGCTATGCTCGTCCCCGATGCTGCCGGACTTCTCCGAGAGCCCGTCTCGCGCCCACTTCGCCTCCATCATCGGGCGGAGCGACATCCCGCTCGCCGAGGCGGCGCTGGCGGTGGCGGAGGAGGAGTACCCGCGGCTCGAGCCGGTCGCCTACCTCGCCCGAATCGACGCGCTGGCGGCCGACGCTGCGGCGCGGCTCCCCGCCCGCAAGTCCACCGCCGCCACGCTGCGAGCCCTGCGTCAGGCGCTCTTCGAGGAGGGCGGGTTCCGCGGCAACGAGGCCTCCTACTACGACCCGCGCAACTCCTTCCTCAACGAGGTCCTCGATCGGAAGCTCGGCATCCCCATCACGCTCTCCATCCTCTACATGGAGGTGGCGGGGCGCTTGGGCCTCGAGCTCCGGGGAGTCGGACTGCCCGGAAACTTCCTGGTGAAGTACGCGTCCGGCCGGCGCGACATCTTCGTCGACCCCTACCGCGGCGGGGAGATCTTCTCGGCCGAGGAGTGCGAGGCGCGCTACCGCGCCCACCACCGCGAGGACTGGAGCCCGAGCTTCCTCGATGCGGTCACCCCGCGGCAGATCCTGGGCCGCATGCTCCACAACCTGAAGCGCATCTACGTGGAGGCGGGAGACGACGTCCGCGCCCTCTGGGTCATCGACCGGCTGCTCCTCCTCGCTCCGAACGACGTGTCCGAGCGTCGCGACCGCGGGCTGCTCGCCGCCCGGCTGGGCGCGGTCGGCGCCGCGCGACAGGATCTCTCCGCATACCTGGAGCGCTCCCCGGCCGCCTCCGACGCCGCCGAGGTGCAGGCGCTCCTGATCCACCTGGAGCGCCGCAAGAGCTTCCTCAACTGAGGCGCTACTCCCGCGAGCCGCCGCCGGGCTCCCGCTCCATGAACGGGCGGATGAGGAGCCGCTCGACGGGCTCGCCGCCCAGGAGGTGGCGCTCCACGATCTCGGGCACGTCGGCCGGAGTGACGTGGCCGTACCAGACGCCCTCCGGGTAGACCACCATCGAAGGACCGTAGGCGCAGGCGTCGAGGCAGCCGGAGGCGTTGGCGCGGACGAGGCCCTTGAGGCCGCGGCGTTTCAGCTCCGCCTTGAGCGCGGCGCGCACCTCCAGGCTACCCCGGCAGGCGCAGCAGCCCCGCGGGTCGTCCTCGGGACGCCGATTCTCGCAGACGAAGACGTGGCGGCGGAACCTCGCCATGCCCCTCACATACCGCCGCCGGGACGGCCGCGCCAGGCTCGCCGCGCCGCTCGCCCTGCCGGCGGAGGGCGGGTCGCCTCCCCGGGCCGCGTGCCGGCACGCGCCTTATCGTGAGCCGGTGGTGGCAGCGGAGGGAGGAGACGATGGCCCGAGCCAAGGCGAGCTTCATGGGTTACCGCAGCGCACACTTCACCCGCGAGCAGCTGCTGGAGGACCTCTCCTTCGGCGCGGGCCGCGACCCCGGCTTCGAGCTGCCCGACTTCGATCTGCCGGCCACCGACGGCGCGCGGGTGACCCGGCGCGAGCTGGCGGGCCGGCCGCTGCTGCTGACCTTCGCCTCCATCACCGATCCCATGGCCGCCTCCGCGGCGCCGGTCCTGAAGCGGCTCCACCGCCGCTACGGCGGCGAGGTGACCTTCCTCACGGTGTACGTGCGCGAGGCCCACCCCGGCGACCGCATCCGCCAGCCCTCCACGGCCGAGTGGAAGCTCCGCCACGCCCGCATGCTGCGCGCCCGGGACGGCCTCCCGTGGCGGGTGGCGGTGGACGATCTGGACGGTGGGTTCCACCGCGCCATGGGCGGCAACAGCAACGCCGCCTACCTGCTGGACCCCGGCGGCAAGGTGGCCTTCCGCTCGCTCTGGTCGAACGACGAGCGGGTGCTCGGAGACGCCCTGCGCGCCATGGTGGAAGGGCGCCCCGGCGCGCCGCTCGGGCGCGAGCGCAGGGGGGTGGTGCCGATGGCGCGCGGGCTGGCGCGGCTCGACGAGGTGGTGCGGGCCGCGGGTCCGGCGGCCATCGAGGACGTCCGCCGGGAGACGCCCGCGCTGTACGCCGCGGCGGAGGTGGCCTGGTTCTTCCGCGCCCTCACGCCGCTCGGCAAGGCGGTGGTGCTCTCGGGGGCGGCGCTGCTGGCCGCCGCCGCGCTGGGCGGGTTCAGGCTGGCCCGGCGGGGCGGCTAGCAGCAATGCCGCTCACTTAGCGGGCGGCCGCTTGCGGGGGTAGTTGCTCATCTTGATCTTCACCGCCCTGGGGTAGAGGCGTTCGGAGCGACGCGGCGGCAGCACGCAGGAGGCGGCGAGCTCGCGGCGGAATCGTTC
>DASRRJ010000006.1:0-308156 GCA_035656915.1 Anaeromyxobacteraceae bacterium | reverse complement strand
AGCCCGTAGCCCACGAAGACGATGGGCTCCCCGGGGTCCTTCGAGACCGACAGCACCGTCGCCGAGCGCCCGCCCTGCTGCTGGTAGCTCGACTGGAAGAAGCGCCAGCCCCGGTAGTCGAAGGGGTGGTTCATCCAGATGTTGGCGGGGAAGGCGCCGCCCGCGGCGGGGTCGATGATGCGGACGTCGCTGCGGAAGTTCGAGGGGCGCATCGTCCCCTGGTAGTAGTCGATGCGGAAGCGGTCGAGCTGGACCGCGAACGGCAGCGCGACGCCGGCGCCGTCGCCCTCGCGGCTCGAGAGCTGGTTGCTGGTCTCGCCCTCCCAGAGCTGCAGCTGCCCCTCCTGCTTGAAGAAGTAGGAGACGGTGGCGCCCACCAGGATCAGCACGATGGCGCCGTGCGTGGTGAGGAACCCGACCCGCGGCTTCCCCCACGGGAAGAGGTGGGCGAGCGACGCGAGCACGTTCACCACCAACACGCCCTGCAGCGCCAGGAACCACCAGGAGTAGTAGACCAGCTTGCCCGCCACCTCGGTGCCGCGCGACGACTCGACGATCGTCCCGGCGGCCAGGCCGAGGAGGAGGAGCACCAGCAGGGCGACGGCGAGCTTGAGCGACGCGAGCGCTTCGAGGAGCTTCTTCATGGGGCCGCAAGAAAGCACTTTTCGAGCGCGCGGTCACGCCGGAAGCAGCGGCTCGAGGCCCTCGCGAAAGGACGGGTAGGACAAGGTGAACCCGAGCTCGGCGCGGGTCCGCTCGGCGAGGATCCGGCGGTCCGGGCCGGGCGCCGGCTTTGCCCCGTCCGCCTGGCGCGCCGGCGCCACCCCGAGCCGCTGCGCCAGCCACTCCACCACCTCGCGGCGCCGGGCGGGCCGGGCGTCGCTGCCGTGGTAGACGGCGCCGTCCCGGCCGCGGTCGAGCGCCGCCAGGACCGCCTTCACCGCGTCGTCGCGGTGGCAGAAGTTCATCCAGGCGCCGTCCGAGGGGCCGAGCGCCAGGGCGCCGCTCCGCACGCGCGAGAAGATGCCGGTGCGGCCCGGCCCGTAGAGCCCCGAGAGCCGGACGACTCGCGCCGGCACGGCGGGCGCGGCCCCCAGCACGAGGCGCTCCGCCTCCACCAGCACCTCCGCCGCCGGGCTCGCCGGCGCCGGGGGAGTGGCCTCGTCGACGTCGCCGCCGCCGCCCTGGCCGAAGACGCCGGTCGAGCCGGTGTAGACCAGGCCCCGGAGCGGCCGGCGCCGGGCGAGCGCGAGCAAGGTCTCGTTGGCGCTCACGTAAGCTGCGCGGTACGGGGCCGCCCCGTCCGCCGAGGAGGACTGGCAGGCCACCACCGCCTCCAGGTCGCCGGGGAGGAGCGCGAGCGAGGCCGGATCGGCCAGGTCGGCGGCGAGGGGAGTGATGCCGAGCGACGCGAGCGCGGCGGCGTGGCCGGGATCGCGGCGCACCCCGGTGACCCGGTCGCCGCGCGCCAGCAGCGCCGCGGCTACCGCCTGTCCCAGCCAGCCGCAGCCAGCGATGAGCACGTGCATGAAGCCTCCTGCCCGGGTGCATAGCGCCAGGGAGGCCCCTCCCGCCAAGTAACTCGCCGGACGGCCGCTCGCCCGCCCGCTCGCCCGGCCTCGCGGCCGCGGAGCCGCCTCGCCCTCGAGGGGGCGAACCCTCCCGGCGCCGTCGCGGTCTCCTCGCCGCGTGTCACGCTTCCTGCTGGCCGGGGAGAGCCATCCTCCCCCGGACCGGAGGACGCCATGGGCCAGGGCATCGATCTCGCCAGCCTGACGCTGCAGGACGCGCTCGACCTCGCCATCCTGCTCGAGGACGAGTCGCGCGACAGGTATCAGGAGTACGCCGGGATCATGGGGAACCAGCTCGCCACCCAGATCTCGGGGATGTTCCAGGCCATGGCCGCCGGGGAGGCGCGCCACTCCGCCCAGCTCGCCGGCCGCCGCCGCGCCCTCTTCGCCGACGCCCCGCGCCGGCTCTCGCGCGAGGTGATGTCGGAGGTGGAGGCGCCGGACGCCGGTGCGCACCACGTCTTCGACTCGCCCCGCGACGCCATGGAGGCGGCGCTGCTCTCGGAGGAGCGGGCGCACCAGTTCTACGCGGCGGCGCTCCCGCAGGTCCGCGACCCGGAGGTGCGCGCCCTCTTCACCGAGATCGAGGCCGAGGAGGAGCGCCACCAGGCGTTCCTGCGCGAGCTGGTGCGCCACATGCCCGAGGCCTCCGAGCCCATCGGCTGGCAGCTGGAGACCGGTTCGGATCCGGCGGGGTAGCCGCCGGCGCGGAGCCTCACCGCAGCTGCGCCAGCTCCCGCACGTCGAGCGCGAAGGCCTCGACGTCTACCGGCGCCGTGTCCCAGGAGCACATGAGCCGGCAGCCCCCGCCGGCGATGAAGGAGTAGAAGTGCCAGCCCCGCTGGTGCAGCCCCTCCGCCACGGTCGGCGGGAGCTCCGCGAAGACGCTGTTGGCCTGCGGCACGCGCAGCAGGCGCACGCCGGGGATGGCGGAGAGCTGGCGGTGGAGCTCCTTCGCCATGGCGTTGGCCTGGGCGCCGTGGCGCAGCCAGGCGCCGTCCTCGAGCATCCCCACCCACGGGGCCGCGAGGAAGCGCATCTTGGAGGCGAGCTGCCCCGCCTGCTTGCAGCGGTACTCGAACTCGTGCGCCAGCTCGCGGTCGAAGAAGACCACCGCGTCGCCCACCGCCATGCCGTTCTTGGTGCCGCCGAAGCAGAGCACGTCCACCCCGGCCTGCCAGGTGAGCTCCTTGGGCGCGACGCCCAGCGCGGCCACCGCGTTCGCGAAGCGGGCGCCGTCCATGTGGACGTGCAGGCCGAGGGCGCGGGCCCGCTCGCCCACCGCGCGCACCTCGTCGGGCGTGTAGACGGTCCCGACCTCGGTGGCCTGGGTGAGGCTCACCACCCGCGGCTTGGGGTAGTGGATGTCGCTGCGCCGGCGCACCATGTGCTCGATCGAGTCCGGCGCGATCTTGCCGTCCTTGCCCGGCACGGTGAGCACCTTGGTGCCGTTGGAGAAGAACTCGGGGGCGCCGCACTCGTCGGTCTCCACGTGCGCCGTCTCGTGGCAGAGGATCGAGTGGTACGACTGGCAGAGCGAGGAGAGCGCGAGCGAGTTGGCGGCGGTGCCGTTGAAGGCGAAGAAGACGTCGCAGTCGGTCTCGAAGAGCGAGCGGATGAGGTCGGCGGCGCGGGCGGTCCAGGGATCTTCCCCGTAGCCGGGCGCGTGGCCGCTGTTGGCGGCGGCCATGGCCTCGAAGGCCTCCGGGCAGATGCCCGCGTAGTTGTCACTGGCGAACTGGCGGCGCAGGTGGAGCGAGGACATGGCCGCGCTACATACCACCAGGGGGGCCGGGAGGGGAGCGGGGCTCTCAGCCCGGCAGGATCGACACCAGCGCCAGCGCGAACTGCGGATAGGGCCGGGCTCCGACGTCGTCGGCGTCGCCCCGCACCCGCAGGAAGCTCCGCGCGGTGCGCGGCAGCCGGCTGCGCCGGGCCACGCACCCGAGGTCGCCCTCGTAGGCGCCGCCCTGGTCGCGCCGAAGATCGAGGGAGCACACACCGTACCTGCCGCTCACCCTGCGGCCGTCCGCCGCCAGCCGGACCACCTTCCCGCGCAGCAGGCCGCGGATGGTGGTGACGCCACCCTGGCTCTCGACGCGCAGGTCGACGTTGGGCGCGACGATGCGCCCGCCGCCCACCGCCAGCGCCACGTTGAGCCCGGCCAGGTCGCCGGCCCACTCGCCGCCGTCGCGCCGCGTGAGGTTCACGGTCGGTCCCACCACCCGGTCGGCGTCGAAGCCGGCGCCGACGCCGCCTCCAACCCCCACCAGGATCACCTCTCCAGCGGGCTTGAAGTCCGGCGCAGCGTGCGCCGCCGGTGCGGCTCCGAGGGCCGCGACGAGGAACGCTCGGACGAGGCTGAGACGCGGCATGACGACGCCATATCCTGGCCGGCCCGGCGGCGCCACCCCGGCACGGCCTCCGGGCGCCCGGGCCCCTGTCCGCCCGCTCACCCCACGGCCTGGAACCAGCTCCGGGCGCAGTCGATCCAGGCGCGCAGCGCCGCCGGCACCCAGGCCTCGCGCCGCCACACGAGGGCCAGGTGCCAGGGGATCACCGGGTCGTGGAGCGGCACGGCCCGGACGCGCCGGGGGTCGAGGCGGGCGCAGATGGTGCCAGGGAGCAGCGCGATCCCGAGGTCGGCCGCCACCATCGCCGCGATGAAGTCCCACTGCGCGCTCTCGCTCACCACCTGCGGCGCGAAGCCGGCGCCGCGGCAGGCCTCAAGAATCCGGCCGTGCAGCGCGAAGTCGGCGCGGAACAGGATCAGCGGCTGCTCCGACAGCTCGGCCAGCGCGACCCGCCGCCGGCGCGCCAGCGGGCTGGCGGGGTGGAGGACCGCCAGGAGCCGGTCGCGCACGAGCGGCAGCGCCTCGAAGGCCGCCTCGTCGGTGGGGAGGAGGGTCACTCCCACGTCGAGCTCGCGCGACCGGACGAGCGCCTCCACCGCGCGGGCCCCCTCTTCTCGCAGCTCGAGGGCCACCCCCGGGTAGCGCCGGTGGAAGTCGGCGATCACCTCGGGGAAGAAGGCTCCGCCCACCATCGGCGGGAGCCCCACCCGCAGCCGGCCCCGGCGCGCCCCGGCCAGCTCGGAGAGCTGCTCCTCGATCCCGGCCAGCGAACCGAGCGCCGCCTGGGCGCGCTCCAGCACCACCCGCCCGGCCTCGGTGAGCACCACCCCGCCGCGCTCCCGCAGGAGCAGCGGCGTCCCGAGCTCCTCCTCGAGCCCCTTCACCAGCTTGCTCACCGAGGGCTGGGTGAGGTGTAGCACCTCGCCGGCCCGGCTGAAGCCGCCCCGCCGCACCACCTCCACGAAGGCCCGCAGCGCGCGCAGGTCCATGGGGCTCCTCCATTCCAATCACGCATGACGGCGATTCCAAATATTCATTTTCTACATATCATGGCGGGCGTTAGAGGTGACGGACCATGCGACCCCGCCTCCTCCACCACGCCCACATCGCCGGGCAGATCGCGCTTCTTCTCCCGTTCTGGGCGGCCGGCTCCCTGGCGGTCTCGAGACTCCACCTGCCGGTGCCGGGCGGCATCGCCGGCCTGGGGCTCCTCCTCCTGGCCCTGGCGCTGGGCGCCGTGCGGACCGAGTGGCTGGCGGACGGGGCCGAGTGGCTCTTCCGCCACATGCTCCTCTTCTTCATCCCGGCCGCCGTCGGGGTGGTCGATTACCCGGAGCTCTTCGGGCCGGCCGGGCTGCGGGCCCTGGCCGCGGTGACCGTCAGCACCGCCCTCGCCATGCTCGTCACCGGCGCCACGGTGGAGTGGGTGGCGCGCCGCCGGGGAGCGGACGCACCATGACCGCCGCCTCGATCGTCGCCACCCTGGCGCTCTACGCCGCGGCCCGAGCGCTCCACGCTCGCGCTCGCTCGGTGCTCCTCTCGCCGCTGCTGGTGGTCCCGGCCTTGCTGGTGGCCGCCCTGCTCGCGCTCCACGTGCCCTACGCCCGCTACATGCGGGGCGGACGCCTCCTGGGCGACGTGCTCGGCCCCATCACCGTGGCCTTCGCGGTGCCACTCTATCGACACCGGGATCTCTTGCGCCGCCATGCCGCCGAGCTCGCCGCGGGGCTCTGCTCCGGGTCGCTGGTGGCGGTGGTGAGCTCGGTGGCGCTCGCCCGCGCGGCAGGCCTCGACGGCGCGGTGGTCCGCAGCATGGCCCCGCGCACCATCACCACCCCGCTCGCGATGGCCGCCGCCTCGACCCTGGGCGGCGTCCCGGCGCTGGCGGCGGTCTTCGTCATCCTCACCGCCCTGGTCGGGGTGGTGGTCGGGCGGCTCCTGATCAGCCGGCTTCCGCTCCGGAGCCCCCTCTCCCGAGGGGCGCTGCTGGGGCTAGGCGCGCACGGGGCGGGCACCGCCCAGGCCATGGAGCTCGGCGCGGTGGAGGGCACCGTGGCCGGGCTGGTCATGATCTGCGCCGGGCTGCTGGTGCTCGCGGGAGCGCCGGCGCTGAGGCTGGCGCTCCGGAAGCTGGGGTGAGCGGAACCTTCCCACCCGGAGTGCGGGGAATGCTAGACTTTCGCCCCGGGGGATCATCGATGCTCACGTCCGACGAGCTGGAGGCCATGGGCCGACAGCTCCGCTACCTCAGGCTCCGAGGCGAGGCGCCGGACGCCGATCTCGCGATCGACGTCGGCAGGCACAACCGGCTGGTGGACGACGCCTGGGCGCAGTTGCAGCGGGCCCGGGAGGCGCTCACCGGGGGACCGGGCCTGAGCGAGGGGGCGGAGATGGAGCTGCGCTTCTGCGTCGCCTTCCTGGTCCGCCAGGCGCAGCACCTGCTCGGCCGGCACGGCCGCGCCGTCGCCGAGGCGCAGCTCGCGTAGGGGCGCCGCAGCCGCGCGGCGCCCCTGCGTTCCCGTCCGGCTACTTCCCGCCGGCGGGCGGCCGGCCGCCGCCGGGCCGTCCGCCGCTGGCCGGCCGCCTGCCGCCGCCGGGGCGGCTGCCGCGCTCGTTCCGGCGATCCTCCCGCAGCGAATCCATGGAGAAGCCGCCGGTGGTGGCGCCCTTTGCGCCGCCACCGCCGGCACCACCGCCACCGCCGCCACCGTGGCCGCCGCCACCTCCCCGGCCGCCGCGACCGCCCCGCTCCTTCTTGGGCGAGGTCATCGACTGGGTCATGCTCGCGGGAGAGAGGTCGACGAGGTACTGGAAGCCGCCCACCGCCTTGGCGCCGGGCACCTGATCGTCGGCGGCAAAGACCCGGACCAGCCGGACGTCGGCGGTGCGCCGGCCAACCACCTGGAGCGCGTCGCGCAGCCGGGAGAGCCGATCCCCGGAGAGCCCGGTGGCCTTCGCGACCGCCTCGTCGAGCGCCGCCTTCACCGCCTCGCTCTCGGCCGGAGCCTCTTCCTTCCGGGGCTGCTCGGCCTTCGGCTCCTCCGGCGGGGTCTCGGCGGCGGGCGTCGCCTCCTCGGCCGCGGCCTCGGCCGGGGCGGGCGCGGCGTCGACCGGCGCCGCCTCGGCGGGCGCGGCCTCGACCGGCGCCGGAGCGGGCTCGGCGGCCGGCTCTTCCTTGGGGAGGGACTTCCTGGCCTCGGCCACCGCGGCGGCCGCCATGCGAATCAGGGTACCGCTGAGCTCGGTGAGGGTCTTCATGGTGCGTAGCCATACACCGGCGAGGCGCCATCGGCCAAGAGGCTCCGACAGCTTCTTGGTTGCCCTCTTTTGCGAGATTTGAGACTCCATCCCGTTAATTCGTGGAGGCTCCGTGGCCTCCACCTCACCGACCGAGCGCCCGCCCTCCATGAAGACAAAGACCAAGCTCTGGATCGTCGCCCTCGTCGCGCTCCTCGTCGCCCTCGGCGTGCTGGTCGGCGTCAAGGCCCTGCAGATCGGCACGATGATGAAGGCCGGCAAGTCCTTCGCCATCCCGCCCGAGGCCGTCACCTCGGCCAAGGCCGAGCCGGGGGAGTGGCAGGCCGCGCGCTCCGCGGTGGGCAGCGTGGTGGCTGTGCACGGCGTCACGCTGGGCGCCGAGCTCACCGGGGCCGTCCGCGAGGTGGCCTTCGACTCCGGGAGCACGGTCAGGAAGGGCGCCCTGCTGATCAAGCTCGACAGCTCGGCGGAGGAGGCGCAGCTCGCCTCGGCCGAGGCCGACGCCCAGCTCGCCAAGATCAACCTCGACCGGGCGCGGCGGCTCAGGCAGGAGGGCTCCAACGCGCCGGCGGAGCTCGACGCCGCCGAGGCGCGCCACAAGCAGGCCGAGGCCGCGGTGGCCGCCCTGCGCGCCACCATCGCCAAGAAGGTGATCCGGGCGCCCTTCGACGGCCGCATCGCCATCCGGCAGGTCGAGGTGGGCCAGGTGGTCTCGTCCGGCACGCCGCTCGCCTCCCTCCAGTCGGTGGACCCCATCTACGCCGAGTTCTCCCTGCCCCAGCAGGCCCTGGCCGACCTCCGGCTCGGGCTGCGCGTGCGCATGACCACCGACATCTTCCCCGGCGCGAGCTGGGAGGGGTCGGTGAGCACGGTCAACTCGGAGGTCGACCCGGCCACCCGCAACGTCCGGGTGCGGGGCACCTTCCGCAACGGGGACGGCCGGCTGCGGCCGGGCATGTTCGTGAACGTGGACGTCCTCTCCTCCGGCCGGCGGCCGGTGCTGATCATCCCGGCCACCGCGGTCATCTTCGCCCCGTACGGCGACTCGGTCTTCTCGATCGAGGAGAAGAAGGACGAGGCGGGCAGGACCTCCCTGGTGGCCCACCAGAAGTTCGTGCGCCTGGGCGAGCGCCGCGGGGACCTGGTGGCGGTCGAGTCGGGGCTCCGGGCCGGCGAGGCGGTGGTGAGCAGCGGCGCCTTCAAGCTCAAGAACGGCATGGCGGTGGTGCTGAAGAACGACCTCGCGCCCAAGGCCGAACTGGCGCCGCAGCCCGCCGAAGAGTGAGCCGAAAGGGCCCTCCATGAAGTTCACCGATCTCTTCATCCGGCGTCCCGTCATCGCCATCGTGGTGAACCTGGTGATCGTGATCGCCGGGGTCCAGGCGATCCGCACCCTCAACGTGCGGCAGTACCCGCGCAACGAGAACGCCGCCGTCACGGTCACCACCGTGTACGTGGGCGCCAACGCCCAGCTGGTGCGCGGCTTCATCACCACGCCGCTCGAGCGCGTCATCGCCGCCGCCGAGGGCATCGACTACATCGAGTCGCAGAGCAGCCAGGGCGTCTCCATCATCCGCGCCCGCCTCCGCCTCAACTACGACGCCAACCGCGCGCTCGCCGAGATCAGCTCCAAGGTGGATCAGGTGCGCGGCGACCTGCCGCCCGAGGCGCAGGTCCCGGTCCTCAACATCGAGTCGGTGGAGAGCCAGTTCGCCTCCGCCTACCTGAGCTTCTCCTCGGAGTTCCTGAAGCAGAACGAGATCACCGACTACCTGGTGCGGGTGGTGCAGCCGCGCCTGTCGGCGGTGGAGGGGGTGCAGCGGGCCGACATCCTCGGCGCCCGCACCTTCGCCATGCGCGTCTGGCTCAAGCCGGACCGGCTGGCGTCGCTCAACGTGTCGCCGGCGCAGATCCGGCAGGCGCTGGCGGCCAACAACTACCTGGCGGCGGTGGGGCAGACCAAGGGCTCCCTGGTCCAGGTGAACCTCACCGCCAACACCGACCTGCGCTCGGTGGCCGAGTTCAAGAACCTGGTGGTGCGCCAGAGCGGCGGGGCGGTGGTGCGGCTCGGCGACGTCGCCGACGTGGTGCTCGGCGCCGAGGACTACGACACCGCGGTCAACTTCAACGGCCAGACCGCGGTCTTCGTCGGCATCTGGTCGCTCCCCAACGCCAACTCCCTCGACGTCATCAAGCGGGTGCGGGTGGAGCTCGCCGCGATCGAGAAGGAGCTGCCGGAGCAGATCCACGCCCGCCTCGCCTACGACGCCACCGCCTACATCGAGAACGCCATCCACGAGGTGGAGTCCACCCTCCGCGACACGCTGCTCATCGTGGTGGTGGTCATCTTCCTCTTCCTGGGCTCGATGCGATCGGTGCTGGTGCCGGTGGTGGCCATCCCGGTGTCGCTCATCGGCGGTGTGTTCCTGATGCAGGCCTTCGGCTTCACGGTGAACCTGCTCACCCTGCTCGCCATCGTGCTCTCGGTGGGGCTGGTGGTCGACGACGCCATCGTGGTGGTGGAGAACGTGGAGCGCCACCTGCGCGAGGGGCAGCGGCCCATCGACGCCGCCCTGCTGGGGGCGCGCGAGCTGGTCGGGCCCATCGTCGCCATGACCATCACCCTGGCGGCGGTCTACACGCCCATCGCCTTCCAGGGCGGCCTCACCGGCTCGCTCTTCCGCGAGTTCGCGCTGACCCTCGCCGGCGCGGTCACCATCTCCGGCGTGGTGGCGCTCACGCTCTCCCCGGTCATGTCGGCCTACCTGCTCAAGCCCGGGCAGGAGGAGCACGGGCTGGCGGGGCGGATCAACCGCGGCTTCGATCGGATCCGGTCCACCTACGCCCGCCAGCTCGACGTGGTCCTCGGGGCCCGCGGCGCCATCTACCTGGTCTGGATCGTGGTGAGCGTGCTCGCTGTGCTCATGTTCTCGCAGGCGCCCAAGGAGCTCGCGCCGACGGAGGACCAGGGGGTGGTCTTCGGGGTGGTCAACACGCCGGCCAACTCGACCCTCGACCAGGTCACCGCCTCCACCCGCAAGGTGGCCGAGGAGCTCCGGAGCATCCCGGAGTCGAACTTCACCTTCCAGATCACCCAGCCAGCCGGCGGGTTCTGGGGCGACGGGCTCAAGCCCTGGGAGCAGCGCAAGCGCTCCGCCTTCGAGATCCTGCCCGAGGTGCAGCAGAAGCTCTCGGCCATCCCCGGCATCCAGACCTTCGCCATCCTGCCGCCGGCGCTCCCCGGCGGCGGGAACTTCCCGGTGGAGTTCGTCATCGCCTCCACCGCCGAGTCGAGCGAGGTCCTGGACTTCGCCCGGCAGCTGCAGGAGAAGGCGGCCAAGAGCGGCCTCTTCGCCTTTCCGCCCCTCCTCGACGTGAAGATCGACCAGCCCGAGTCGGAGCTGGTCATCGATCGCGACAAGGTGGCCCAGCTCGGGATGAACCTCCAGCAGGTCGGCCAGGACCTCGGCGCCGCGGTGGGCGGCAACTTCGTGAACCGCTTCAGCATCGCCGGGCGCAGCTACAAGGTGATCCCGCAGGTGCTCCGGACCGAGCGGCTCACCCCCGAGCAGCTCCAGGACCTACACGTCACCGGGCCGAACGGACAGCTCGTCGCGCTCGGCTCCATCGCCTCGGTGAAGGACAGCGTCACCCCGCGCTCCCTCAACCGGTTCCAGCAGCTCAACGCCGTGAAGATCAGCGGCGTGGCGATGCGCCCGCTCGACGAGGCCCTGCGCTACCTCGAGGACGAGGCGGGGAAGATCCTGCCCAAGGGCTACAAGATCGACTACACGGGCGAGTCGCGCCAGCTTCGCACCGAGGGCAACAAGTTCCTCCCCGCCTTCCTGCTGGCGGTGGTCCTGATCTTCCTGGTGCTGGCCGCCCAGTTCAACAGCTTCCGCGATCCCTTCGTGATCCTGGCCGGCTCGGTGCCGCTCGGCATGTTCGGCGCGCTGGTGCTCACCTTCCTCAAGATGCCCAACCCGAACATCCCCTTCTGGACCAAGGGGTGGACCACCACCCTCAACGTCTACTCGCAGGTGGGGCTGGTCACGCTGGTGGGCCTGGTGTCGAAGAACGGCATCCTCATCGTCGAGTTCGCGAACAAGCTCCAGGAGCGGGGCCTGAGCAAGCTGGAGGCGGTCCGCGAGGCGGCGGTCACCCGCCTGCGCCCGGTGCTCATGACCAGCGTGGCCACGGTCTGCGGCCACTTCCCGCTGACCCTCGTCACCGGCCCTGGCGCCGCGGCCCGCAACAGCATCGGCCTGGTGCTGGTGGCCGGCATGACCATCGGCACCGCCTTCACCCTCTTCTTCGTCCCGGCGATCTACATGCTCATCGCCAAGGACCGCCGAGGTGAGCGTGGGGCCAGCAGCGCCGGGGAGATCCCGGTCGAGGAGGTCGACGCGGCGGGCGCGGCCGGCCCAGGTTAGCTAGGAGGAATGGCCTGCCGCCCCTCCCTCGGGCTCCTCGCCGCCGTCCTCGCGCTCGGCGCGCCCCGCGCGGCGCGGGCCTGCTCGGTCTGCGGCTGCGGTGATCCGCAGCTGGAGGCGAACGACCCGGCCGCGACCAGCGGCCGCTTCCGGCTGCAGCTCGAGTCCCAGTACCTGACGGTCACCTCCGGGACGGAGGGCGCGCCAGGGCTGACGGACCACCTGACGCAGTACACGCTGCGCGCCGACGCGGTGTACGGCCCCACCGACCGGCTGAGCCTCATGGTGCAGGTCCCGCTGGTTCGCAAGGAGCTCTCCACCACCGGCCAGGGAGCGGACCGCCCGACCTCCAGCCTCTCCGGGCTCGGCGATGTGGAGCTGGGCGCCCGTTACAGCCTCTTCTCACGCGTCGACTTCGGCCGCCGCCAGCGGCAGGAGCTGGCCGTCTCGGCCGGCACCTCGCTCCCCACCGGCGCCAACGACGGCAGGATGGGCGGCGCGCGCGTCGACGAGCACGGACAGGTCGGCACCGGCAGCTTCGGCCCGTATGCCGGGCTGCACTACGCCTTCTCGCGAGGCGACTGGGACGCCTTCGCGACCCTGAGCCTCCGGGCGCACACCACCAGCTCGTTCGGGTATCAGTACGGCCAGGCGCTGCTCTGGAGCCTTCACGCGCAGTACCAGGCGGCGCCGCGGCTGGTGCTCTCGGCGGGGATCGACGGGCGGAACGCCTGGGCGGACCTGGACCACGGCGCCGCCGTCGACGACACCGGCGGGCTCCTCCTCGCCGCTGCCCCGGCCGCCTGGTTCAACGTGGCGGGCGGGTTCTGGCTCGGGGCGCGCGCCCAGCTCCCCTTCTACTCCCGGCTGCGCGGCGAACAGAGCGTCGGGCCGACGGTGATGGCGGGGCTGCAGTACCAGCTCTTCTGAACGTGCACGATGCACTGTCCGCCGGTGCCCGCATTGCACAATGCGGAGCGACGGGCCGCGGAACGAACGCTTACTGCTCGAACTGCTCCATCAACTTCCCTAACGGGGCCTCGAGCGCCTGCGCCGCCAGGGCCACCGTGGTGAAGGGAGGATTGCGCCGGCCGCGCTCGATGAGGCTCACGTAAGCCACGGAGATACCGAGGCTTTGAGCCAGCTCGACCTGGGTCATGTGGCGGCTGCGCCGGGCGTCCCGGATGCGTAGTCCGAGGCGCCGCAGGATGGGGCTGTTCGTGTCGGGCTTCGAGGTCATCGCTCCCTCCAACTGCAAACATCGAACCCGGGAGGGCGGCGCCGGTTGCGGTCTTTTTTACGGGGGGTCAGGGGCGAAGACCAGCCGGCGGGCCCGCTCAGCCCGCTTCGGGGACCGCTCCACGCCCACGGCGTCGAGCCCGCGGGCGTTGGCCGCGGCGAGCATGGTGCCGAGGCCGCAGAACGGATCGACCACCGTGCGGCAGCGGGTGTGCTCCAGCAGGAAGCGCGCCGCGAGGTCGCAAGCCTCACGCCCCATGGCCCGGGCCCAGGTCATCTCGCCCAGCCGCGGCAGCACGTCCGGCGAGGACTGGCCCGGGGCGAGCCGCAGCGCTCGGCTCAGGCAGAGCAGGTGGGCGTAGGCGGGCCGACCGAAGGTCACCATGCCCGCGGGCACGCGGCAAACCACCTTGTGCCAGAGCAGGTGGGCCCCGGCGCGCTCGGCCCCCTGCTGCACCAGGAACGACTTGTCGACCCAGCGCCCGTCGTGCTTCACGTCGGTCTGGTAGAAGATCGCCACCGCCTCGTCGGCCACGGCGCCGCAGGCGAGCGCGGCGGTCTCCACGAACCAGCGGCGCCAGCCCTCGACGCCGAGCTCGGGCAGCTCAGAATGATCGGGCAGCGAGGTGACCACCGCGTGATCGGCGGGGAGCCGATCGCGCGCGAGGAAGGCGACGCCGTCGCCGCAGTGGATGAGTCGCCGAGCGGACATCGCTCACTCCTCCCTCGCCCGCGCCCGGAGCGCAAGCCGGGCGAGCGGGCCCGGCGTCCCTCGCCCGGCGCCGGGGGGTTGTGCGGACGCGGGCGCCGATCCCAGGCTTTGGGGGAGAGGAGGAGCTCATGCAAGCTCGCTGGGCCATGACGCCGTACGCCTTGGTCGCGCTGCTCCCCGCGCTGGCGACCGCACAGAGCCGCGACCCGCCGCTGGCCAGCCCACCCGGCGAGGTGAGCCCGCTCTGGTGGGTGATCCTGGGCGTGCTGGCGGTGGTGCTGATCTGGGCGGTGATCCGCGCCCAGCGCCGCGGAGGGGCGGCGGGCGGGCCTTGAGCCGCCGCCGGGCGCCTGGAAACAGGAGAGCCCCGGTCGCCTGCGCGGTGACCGGGGCTCCGTGCTCTCGGGCGGCCTCGCGCCGCCCGTCAGGCCCTGCGAGCCGTCACTCTTCGTCGCCGGCGCCGAGCAGCGCGCCGAGGCTCGGGCCGCCCTGCTTCGACCCGAGCGCGCGGAGGGCGTCGAGGTGGTGCAGCAGGAGGGAGCGGTTGTCGCCCACGTTGAGGTTCTGCAGCTCGAGGGCGCCGATGCGATCCTCCGGCGTGAAGGCCGGCTCCTCCACCCGCTCCATGGAGAGCTTCTCGGGCGCGTAGCTCATGTACTGCGCCTTGGTGGCGACCAGCGTCCAGTCGTCGCCGCGCCGCAGCTCGACGGTGACGGCGCCGGTGACCGACGGGGCCACCCAGCGCGTCAGGGCGTCGCGGAGCATCATCGCCTCGGGATCGTACCACTTGCCCTCGTACAGCAGCCGGCCCAGGCGGCGGCCCAGCGTGAAGTAGAGGTCGAGGGTGTTCTCGTTGTGGATGGCGGAGAGGAGCCGCTCGTAGGTGAGGTGGAGCAGCGCCATGCCGGGGGCCTCGTAGATCCCGCGGCTCTTGGCGTCGATGACCCGGTTCTCGATCTGGTCGCTCATCCCGAGCCCGTGGCGGCCGCCGATGGCGTTGGCCTCGAGGAAGAGCTCGTAGGGCGAGCCGAAGCGCTTGCCGTTCAGCTCCACCGGCATGCCCTGCTCGTAGACGACGGTGATCTCCTCGGCCGGGATCGTCACCTCGGGCTTCCAGTGCGCCACGCCCATGATCGGGTTGACGATGCGCATGCCCGAGTCGAGCCGCTCCAGGTCCTTCGCCTCGTGCGTGGCGCCGAGCACGTTGGCGTCGGTGGAGTAGGCCTTCTCGGTCCCCATCTTGTACGGGAGCTTGCGGCGCTCCAGGTACTCGCTCATCTCCTTGCGGCCGCCGAAGGCGGTCACGAAGGCCTGGTCGAGCCAGGGCTTGTAGATCTTGAGCGCCGGGTCGACGAGGATCCCGTAGCGGTAGAAGCGCTGGATGTCGTTGCCCTTGTGCGTCGAGCCGTCGCCGAAGACGTGCACGCCGTCCTCGCGCATGGCGCGCACGATGGCGGTGGTGGTCACGGCGCGGCCGAGCGGCGTGGTGTTGAAGTACTTCTTGCCGCCCGAGGAGAGGTGGAAGGCGCCGCACTGGATGGCGGCCAGGCCCTCCCGCACCATGGCGTCGCGGCAGTCGACCAGCTTGGCCTCGACCGCGCCGTGCTGCAGCGCGATGGGCGGGATGTCCGCCGGGTTGGCCTCGTCCGGCTGGGCCAGGTCGGCGGTGTAGGCGTGGACGGCCATGCCCTGCTCGGACATCCAGGCCACGGCGCAGCGGGTATCGAGGCCGCCGCTGAAGGCGATGCCGAGCGCGGTCCCCTTGGGCGGAAGCGACTTGTAGATGCGGCTCATGGAGAGGCGACTACCAGAAAAACGCGCCGCGTTCCAGCCTCGCCCGCGCGCCCGCCCGGCCGCCGCTCACACCTCGAAGCACTGGGCCGAGATCACCTCGTCCCGGCGGCTCCGGATGCGCGAGAGCAGCGCCTCGTCGGGCACGTCGTCGAGGGCGATGACGCAGCTCGCCGCCACCGCCTCGTCGAAGACGGTGTTCTCGATCTGCTGGGCGTTGATCCCGGCGTTGCGGATCTCGTCGAGCACGTTGGCGAGGACCCCCACCTTGTCGAGGTGCCGGACCACCAGCCGCGCCCGCGCCGGCGTCCGCTTGGCCACGTTGACGCAGTTGGGCACCGCGCCGCTGCGCACGAAGGCGCCGACGATGCGCACCGTCTCCCGGGCGATGGCGTCCTGGGCCTGATCAGTCGAGGCGCCGATGTGGTGGGTGCCGTAGACGCCCGGGAGCTGGGCCAGCTCGCTCCGGAACTCGGCCCGGCTGCCCTCCGGCTCGCCGGCGTGGACGTCGGCGCCCACCCGGAGCCGCCCCGCCCGCGCCAGCTCGAGCAGGGCCGCCTGGTCCACCACCTCGGCCCGGGCGGTGTTGATCACCAGCGCCCCCGCCGGCAGCGCCTCCAGCACCGCGCGCGAGACGGCGCCCCGGGTCTCGGGCTTGAGGGCGAGGTGGATCGAGAGCGCGTCGCTCTCGCGCGCCAGGGCGAGCAGGTCGGGCGCGCGCTCCACCCCGAGCGCCTTGGCCCGGGCGTCGTCGAGCGAGCGCGACCAGGCGACCACCCGCATCCCGAAGCCGCGCGCCCTGGCCGCCACCTCGCGCCCGATGGTGCCCAGCCCGGCGATGCCGAGGGTGCGGCCGAAGACGCCCCGCGCCGCCGAGAAGCCCTTCTTGTCCCACCGCCCCTCGCGCAGCGCCGCCACGTTGTCCGGGATGCGGCGATCGAGCGAGAGGAGGAGCCCCATGGCCAGCTCGGCCACGGCGACGGCGTTCTGGCCCGGGCAGTTGGAGACGTAGACTCCGTGGCGCGAGGCCGCGGCGACGTCGATGGTGTTCACCCCGGCGCCGGCGCGGACCACCAGCGAGAGCGCCGCCGCCCGCTCGAACACCTCGGCGGAGACCTGCTTGCTCCGGACCACCAGCACGGCCGCGTCGGCCGCCGCCTCCGGCAGCGCCGCGGCCGAGACGTCCGCGCGGTGCTCCACCTTCAACCCCAGCGCCTCCAGGTCGGCGATCCGCTCGGTCGGGAAGGCGTCGGCGATGAGGACTTTCATGGGCTACCTCGAGGGCGGAGCGCTGCCTCCGCTCAGGTGAAGGACCGTGCCACGTACTCCTCGAGCGCCTGCTCGAAGTCCAGCTCGAAGCCGCCGCGGTAGACGATCGCGGTGGCGATCTCGGCCGCGAGGATGGCCGAGCGGTACTTGGCGGGGAGCCGGTCGAGGCGCGAGCGGAATTTGGGATGCTCCCGGACGAGCCGCGGCAGGTGGGCGAGCAGCGCCCGCCGGTAGAGCGGCCGCGAGCCGAGCTCCGGGCGGGACTGGAAGAACTGGAACAGCCTGGCCTTGTGGGCGTTGATCTCGAGGCTCAGGGCGTTGGAGATGGCGGTGAAGGAGCGTTGCCCCCTGCCCTCGCGGTGCCGGCGGAAGATGAGCTCCGCCTCGTCCGCTGCTCGTCGCTCCAGGATGGCGAGCACGTCCCGGACGTACTCCTCCTTGTGGGCGAGGAACTCCTTCTCGCTCAGGAGCAGGTTCCCGATGATCTCGTAGGAGGAGGTGATGACGCCGCACTTGTTGGCGGAGGCGTCGCGGAGCAGCACGATCCCGGCCTCCTGCAGCTTGTCGCGGGCGCCGGGGGTGATGAAGGAGTTCGCCCCCTCCACGATCACCCGCGCGGTGGGCGTCCGGTCGGCGGCGAAGAAGCGCTGCCAGTTGCCCTCGTCCACCGTCTCGGGGCGACCGCCAGCGGGGATGAACAGGTCGGCCGGGACCTTGAACGTCAGCTCGCCGTACTCCTTGTAGAACTCGTCCACCGTGACCCAGGACTCCGCCGGGCCGGCCGGGGTCATCTCGACGCGGCGGAAGAGCTCCCGGAGCCCCTCCGTCCTGCGGACGTTCCGGTAGAGCGCGAAGCCGCCGGGCGAGAGCGCCGCGGGATCGAAGGCGTCGGCGTCGGCCCGCAGGACGACGCGCGAGAGCGCGGCCCGGTCGAGCCCCCGCGGGTCGAAGAGCGCGGCGGTGCCGTCCACGATGAGCCGGACCTGCACGCCCGGGCAGCGCTCGAGCAGCAGCCGCAGGGCGTTCCCGGCGACGTCGCCGTTGGGGCCGCCGGTGAGCTTCACGCTGAAGGGATCCTTGCGGATGTCGATACCCTGCTCCCGCATGGCGATCCCGGCGAAGGTGACCACGCCGGTGGAGGTGACCCCGTACTGCTTGTGGTTGATGCCCACCTGCTTGCTCGAGATGATGCCGGTGCCGAGGAGATAGCCGCGGCGCACCGAGGCGGCGGCGATGGCCTCGATCATCACGTCGTGCAGGTTCTCGTCCGGCCCGAGCTCGATGGGCTCGTCCTCGCCGTAGTAGTCGACTACCCGCGGGTCGGCCGCCTTGCCGTCCCTCGTGACGAAGATGTCGAGGAAGGCGTTGAGGAAGGCGGTCTGCACCTTGTAGAGCCGCTGGTTGACGCGCTCCTTCGACTTGAGCGCCGGGGCCCGCAGCACCACCACCATCTTCGAGCCGCCCTCGTAGATGTCCTTGTTCTTGAGGTGCTGGGTGTGGGCGAGGACGTAGGTCTCGCGGAAGACGGTGTTGGCGACGGTGACATAGTCGTCGCGGGTCTCGGTGAAGACGGTCCGCCAGCCGCCCCGCGCGATGTCGGAGAAGCCGATGTGGTACCCGAGCCCGGCCCGCCCGAAGAAGAAGGTGACGCGGAACGGGCGCTCCGGCGGCAGGTCGGCGGTGAACTCGGGCCCCAGGTCCTCGAGGTAGGCCGGATCGAGCCGGAAGGCCAGCGCCTGCTTCTCGGGGACGAAGAAGTTGGTCTTGAGCGTGCGGCGGACGAAGGCGAGCGCGGTCTGGAAGACGGAGCGCCGGAACTCGTCGAGCATCCGGTGGCCGGTGTTGTACGCCGTTACCTCCCGCTCCACCTCGAGCAGCTGCTCCGGGTAGCGCGCGTCGCGGCCGGTGACCTCCGGGTCGAAGCGGGCCTCGAAGAGCCGGACCAGCTCGAGCGCGATCTCCGGCTGCGAGTGGAAGCAGCGGATCACGTCCTCGAAGGTGTAGCGGTGGGGCTGGTTGTGGGCGCAGTTGGTGTGGCAGAAGCCGATGAAGGCGTTGACGAGCGAGGCCTCCTCGCCGGTCATCACCCCGGGCAGCACCAGGTCCCGGTAGGTCGCCGACTCGATGGAGAGGATCTGGGTGTTGTAGAGCTGCCGCCGCAGCCGGCGGAAGAGGTCCGAGTCGTTGGCGAGGTGCTCCCCGTGGCGGTGCGCCACGTAGAAGCTCCCCAGGAACCAGGGCTGCGTGCCGGCGCCGACGGCGAGCGCCAGCGACCGCCGCACCCCGAGGTCGAGCGCGTTGAAGACCTCCATCACCTGCATCAGGTAACCCTGCTGCGGCGGGTTCGAGACCGCGAAGAGCACGTTGCGCTCGGCCGATCCCGCCGGCCCCTCGGGGTCCTCGGCGTGGAGGAAGATCCCGCCGTGCGCCTGGCACTGCTGGTAGAGCCAGAGGAGCTGTGCGATCGCCTGCGGCGGGGAGTGGCGGAGGTACGGCTCGTGGCTGAGCCACAGGTTCTGCAGGATGGGATCGAGGTCCTTCGGGCGCAGCTCGGGCGAGCGCTGCCGGAGGGCGGCGTGGACCTCGCGGCGGATCCGGTCGGGGATGGGCGCGCCGCCCGCCTCGGGCCCCGACGGCGGCGGCCCGCCGGCGAACTGGTAGCGCTGGAGCTCGAGCGGCAGCTCCGTCCCGGGGACCGGGGCGGAGGAGTGGAACATCTCGGCGCAGGAGATCTCCCGATCGCGGAGGTGCTGCAGCGTCTCGAAGATCGAGCCCGGGGTGTCGAGCCGCGCCAGGATCAGCTCCGACTCGCGGTCGGCGAGGACCAGCTGGCGATCGTGCGCCAGCCGGAGCAGCCCCCCCGCAAGCGCCGCCACCGCCTCGCCGTCCTCGCGCAGCGGGCCGGCGAAGACGTCGGGCACGTGCTGGTGCAGCCAGCGCAGGTTCTCCGGCGCCCGGGCCGCGAGGGCCCGGACCGCGCCGGCAGCCCCGCGGTCGCTCGGCCGCCCACCTTCTTCACGCACGGTGGATATCGCCCCGCTGGCGGAGTTGGACATGGCCCTTTCCTAACCCACCTCCGGGGCGCGCCGGCCGGTTCAGGGCGGGGGATACCCAACCGGAGCGGTGGTGAGGTGGCAGGGCGCCGCACAGGAACGAAGAGGGCCGGCCCCATTCGCTGGAGCCGGCCCCGGTTCGCGCCGCCGCAGTTCGGAGACTACTTCGCGGCGGTCTTGGGCTGGTCCTTCACCACCTCGAGGTCGAGGGAGATGGCCACCTCGTCCCCGACCGCCGGGCCGGCCTCGACCACCTTGTTCCAGGTGAGGCCGAAGTCCTTGCGGTTGATCTTGGTGGTGGCGGCGAAGCCGCGGCGGGTCTCGCCGTACATCCCCTTCACCTCGGGCGCGGTCTCGACCGCGAGCACCACCGGCCGGGTGACGCCGTGGAGGGTGAGGTCGCCGGTCACCTTGAGCTGGTTCTTCCCGGCCCGCTCCACCCTGGTGGACTTGAAGGTCATCCGCGGGTACTTGGCCGCGTCGAAGAAGTCGGGCGACTTGAGGTGCGCGTCGCGGTCGGCCACCTTGGTGTTGACGCTGTTCACGTCGATGGAGGCGTCGACGCTGGACCTCGAGGGGTCGGCGTCGTCGAGCAGCACCTTGCCGGAGTAGCTCGAGAACTCGCCGCGGACGTTCGAGATGACGAGGTGCTTCACGGCGAAGCCCACCTGGGAGTGCGTGGGGTCGACGTTCCAGGTGGTCGGGGCGGCGAGGGCGAGGGCTGGGGCCAGCATCAGCAGGGGGGCGAGGAGCTTCTTCATGGGTCTCTTCCTTTCGAGGTGGAGGGTGTCTTGCGGGTTGGGTTGGAGTGATGGACGGACTAGACCGCGACCGGCGCCGCGGCGGCCTTCTTCACCGCCTCGAGCTCGATCGAGATCTCGACCTTCTCGCCGACGAGCACGCCGCCCGCCTCGAGCGCGGCGTTCCAGGTGAGCCCGAAGTCCTTGCGGTCAAGGGAGACCTTGGCCGAGAAGCCGGCGCGCTGGTTGCCCCAGGGGTCCTTGCCGGTGCCGGCGAACTCCGCCTCGAGGGTGACCTCGCGCACCACGCCGTGCAGGTCGAGGTCGCCGACCACGCGGTAGGCGCTCCCCGCCTTCTCGATCCGCTTCGAGGAGAAGGTGAGCTGCGGGTACTTCGCGACGTCGAGGAAGTCGGGCGACTTGAGGTGCGTGTCGCGGTCGGCCACCTGGGTGTCGATGGAGGCGGCGTCGATGCTCACCGCGACCGACGAGCGGGTGAGGTCGGCCTCGTCGAGCTGGATGGAGCCCGACCACCTGGCGAAGCGGCCGTGCACCTTGGAGATGATCATGTGGCGCACCCAGAAGTGGATGGCGGAGTGGCTGACGTCGATGTCCCAGAGGTTCGTCATGGTCTTGTCCTTTGCGCTTCGTTGATGCTGCGCGGCCGTTTCGTCTTGTCTGATCGCTCGCTGACGGGGGAGAACTTGCATCTGTTGCTCTCGTTGCGCAATCATCGCCGCAGCACATCTCCGTTCCAGGGGAGCAACTATGCTGGACCTCAACCTCCTCACCGTCTTCGAGGCGGTGGCGCGCACCTCGAGCTTCTCGGCCGCCGCCAAGGAGCTCGGCATCCCGAAGTCGTCGGCGAGCCGGTCCGTCGCCCGGCTGGAGGACGCGCTCGGCGTGCAGCTCCTCTTCCGGACCACGCGGCAGGTCTCGCTCTCCGCGGCCGGCACCGAGCTCTTCGACCGGATGACGCCGCTGCTCCGCTCGGTGAAGTCCGCGGTCGCCGGGCTCCCCGAGCGCGAGGAGGCGCCGTCGGGGACGCTCAAGGTCACCGCACCGGTGGACCTGGGGGTGGTGTTCCTGGCGGAGGTGGTGACGCGCTACACGGCGCGCTACCCGGCGGTGGCGGTCGACCTGCACCTCACCGGCCGCGTGGTCGACCTGGTCGGCGAGGGCTTCGACGTGGCGCTGCGGGTCGCCTCCAAGCTCGAGGACTCCACGCTGGTGGTGCGGCGGGCGGCGCCGGTGGTGGCCAACCTCTTCGCCTCGCCGATCTACCTGGCCCGCCGCGGCACGCCGCGCACCGAAGCCGACCTGGACGCGCACGACTGGGTGGTCTTCCGCGCAGGCCCCCAGCAGCTCCGCGTCGGCGTCCCGCGGCCAGGCGGCGGCGACCGCCCTCCCCGCATCGTCTGCGACGACCTCCTCTTCGCGCGCGACGCGCTCCGCGCCGGCGCCGGGATCGGGCTCCTCCCCACCTTCCTCGCCGAGCCCGACGTGGTGGCGGGCCAGCTGGTGCGGGTCCTGCCCCGCTTCGAGCGCCTGGCCGGCAGCCTCTACGTCGTCACCCCCGCCGCGAAGCACGTCCCGCGCAAGGTGGCGGCGTTCCGCGAGCTCGTGCTGGAGCTGGTCAAGGCGAAGGCCAGGGCGCCCGCGGATCACGGGTGACGCGCCGGGCGCCCGGAGCCGAATTGCAGTATGGAGAGGGCCGCATGGCCATCGGTCGAGACCCCGCGGATCTGCCCGCCCTGACGCGAGAAGAGATCCTGCGCTACAGCCGCCACCTCCTCATCCCCGACGTGGGGATCGAGGGGCAGCGCAAGCTCAAGGACGCCCGGGTGCTGATGGTCGGCGCTGGCGGCCTCGGCTCGCCCATCGGCCTCTACCTCGCCGCCGCTGGCGTGGGGACCATCGGCCTCGTCGAGTTCGACGCGGTGGACGTCACCAACCTGCAGCGCCAGGTGCTCCACGGCACCAAGGACGTGGGGCGCCCCAAGCTCGAGTCGGCCCGCGACCGGCTGCGGGACCTGAACCCGCACGTGGAGCTCGTCCCGCACGCGGCGCGCCTCACCTCCGCGAACGCGCTCGACCTCGTCGGCCGCTACGACCTGGTGGTGGACGGCACCGACAACTTCGCCACCCGCTACCTGGTCAACGACGCCTGCGTCCTCACCGGCCGGCCCAACGTCTACGGCTCGATCTACCGCTTCGAGGGGCAGGCCAGCGTCTTCTGCGCCGAGGGCGGCCCCTGCTACCGCTGCCTCTACCCCGAGCCGCCGCCGCCCGGGCTCGTGCCCTCCTGCGCCGAGGGCGGGGTGCTGGGCGTGCTGCCGGGGCTGGTGGGCGTCATCCAGGCCACCGAGGCGGTGAAGCTCATCCTGGGAATCGGCGAGCCGCTCGTCGGGAAGCTCCTGCTGGTCGACGCGCTCGGGATGCAGTTCCGCACCCTCAAGCTTCGCAAGGACCCGCGCTGCCCCGCCTGCGGCACCCGCACGCTGCGCGCGCTGGTGGACTACGACCAGTTCTGCGGGGTGGGCGGCCCGGCGCGGGCCGCGGAGGAGGCGCCGGTCCCGGAGATCCTCCCCGCCGAGCTGGCCGAGCGCCGGCGCCGCGGGGACGACCTCGAGCTCGTCGACGTGCGCGAGCCGCACGAGTGGGAGATCGCCCGGATCGAGGGGGCGCGCCTCGAGCCGCTCGCGCACGTGGTCGAGGCGCTCGGGGCGCTCGCGCGCGACCGCGAGCTCGTCGTCTACTGCCGGTCGGGGGTGCGCAGCGCCCGGGCGGCGCGGCAGCTGCGGGCGGCCGGCTTCACGCGCGTGGTCCACCTGGCGGGCGGCATCCTGCGCTGGTCCGAGGAGGTCGATCCCTCGGTGCCGCGCTACTGAGCGGCGCTACAGGTCGATGCGCGCGAGGCGGCGCGCCGCCAGCGCCGCCGGGAGGGCGATCCAGCTCGCGACCGAGCCGCCCAGCAGCAGGGCGGCGCCGAGCGGCCCTCCGGTGAACCTCAGGAGGGCGAGCGAGGCGGCGCCGAAGGCCGCGGTGCCCTCGACCGCCAGCAGCGCGCCGGTGCGCACCGCCGCCACCGGATTCACGATGACCGAGAGGATGAGCACCCGCGAGGCCGGGCCGGACGGGAGCAGGGAGGCCAGCCCGAGCGCGACGAGGTCGAGGAGGACGGCGGCCGCGAGCCAGACCACCACCGCGCCCGCCAGCGCGCGGACGCGGCGCCGCCCCACGGCGGTCGCCGCCAGCAGGGCCGCCACCGAGAGGGACGCCGCGGTGAGGAGCACGCCGGCGAGCACGATGACGGCGTAGCCGCCCACCCCCTCGTCGCCGGCGCCGGCGAACACCACCGCGCCCGCCAGGCCGAAGCCGGCCAGCTCGGCGGCGGCGAGGGCGGCGAAGATCCCGAGGAGCTTTCCGGCCATGATGGCGCGCCGGGAGATCGGCTGCGAGAAGAGGAGCTCGGCCGAGCCGCGCTCGGGCGGGGCGACGATCTCCCCGGCGCCGGCCTCGAGGTCGAGCCCGCCAGCGCGACCTGCGCCCGATAGCGCGGTCAGCCCGGGCCTTCCAGTCGTCGAGGCTCGGGAGGCGGACGCGCGCGGTCACCCCCCGTGCCTACGCTTCGAGCAGTTCGCGCGGCAGCCTCCCGCGCGGGGGAGCCCTGGAAGAGTGGCGGTTCGCCTTGATTCAGGTCAATGCCGCTGGCCTTCGCGCCGGCAGCGCGGGCGCCCCTTCCGACGGGAACGCCGCGGTGGCGGTGATGAGGCGCGAGCCGCGGTCGTAGGTCGCGTAGTGATAGGCCCACTGCGCCAGCACCGCGAACCGGCTGCGATAGCTGACGAGGAACAGGACGTGGACCAGGAGCCACGCCAGCCAGGCGATCGGTCCGGAGAAGCGCCAGCCGCGGTGCTCCGCCACCGCGGCGGCCCGCCCGATGGTCGCCATGCTCCCCTTGTCGACGTAGCGGAACGGGAGCGCCGGCTCCCCGCGGAGCGCGCGCAGGATGTTGCGCGCGGCGTGGCGCCCGGCCTGCGTCGCCACCGGCGCGACCGCCGGAACCAGCGTGCCGTCCTCCTGACGCAGCGCCGCCACGTCACCGACGACGAACGCCTCGTCGTGCCCCGGCACCGTCAGCGCCGGCGTCACCAGCACGCGGCCGGCGGCGTCGAGGGGTACGCCGAGCGCGGCGCCGAGCGGCGACGCGGCCACCCCCGCGGCCCACAGCACGGTGCGCCCCTGGACGCGCTCCCGGCCGATGCTCACGCCCTCCTCGTCGACGGCCGTGACCCGCACGCCGGTGTGGACGTAGACGCCGAGCCGCTCGAGCTGCCGCTGCGCGGAGCGGGACAGGGACGGCGAGTAGGAGGGGAGGACGCGCTCGCCGGCCTGCAGCAGCATCACGCGGGCGCGGTCGGGCTGGATGTGGCGAAACTCGCTCGCGAGGGTGTGGCGCGCGATCTCGGCCACCGCGCCGGCGAGCTCGACGCCGGTGGGCCCGCCCCCGACCACCACGAAGGTGAGCCAGGCGCGCTGGCGCCCGGAGTTCGCCTCGCGCTCCGCCCGCTCGAACGCGACCAGGATGCGGCGCCGGATCTCGAGCGCGTCCTCGACCGTCTTGAGCCCCGGGGCGATCGCGGACCACTCCGGGTGCCCGAAGTAGGCGTGCGTGGCGCCGGTGGCGATCACCAGGTGGTCGTACTGGACCTCCGCGCCGTCCTCGAGCCGCACCAGCCGGCCCTCGAGATCCACGGAACGGACCTCGCCGAGCAGCACCTCCGCGTTCCTCTGCCGCCGCAGGATGCTGCGCGTCGGCGCGGCGATGTCGGCCGGGTTCAGGCCGCCGGTCGCGACCTGGTAGAGCAGCGGCTGGAACAGGTGGTGGTTGCGCCGATCGATGACCATGACTCGTACGGGCGCCCGCCGCAGCGCACGCGCGCACTCCAGGCCGGCGAAGCCCGCTCCGACGATGACGACGCGAGGCTGCTTGTCCATGGGTGACCTTCTACAGGCCGCCCCCGCGAGCGATCTATCGCGCGCCGGTGACAACTCGGGGCCAAACCCGAGACCCCGCCCACCCTCAGTTCGGCTGGCGCGGCCCGCGCGCCACCCGCTCGACCGTCGCCACCAGCTGATCGACGTCGAAGGGCTTGAGGATGCTCGCGTCGGCCTGGACGCCGCTCGCGTCCATGGCCGACATCACCACCACCGGGATCTCGGCCAGGTCCGGATCCTGGAGCTGCGCGGTACGGAACTGCCAGCCGTTCATCACCGGCATCATCAGGTCCAGCAGGATGACGTCCGGCCTGGCCTCCGGCGCCTGGAGCAGCGCGAGGGCGCTCGCCCCGTCGCCAGCCTGCTCGGCGACGAAGCCCTCGGACTCGAGGACCTCGGCGACGGCCTGTCGCACCGCCACGTCATCCTCGACGACCAGCACCTTGCCCGTGTGATCCATGCTCCCTCCGACCTGCCGACCAAGAGTGGGGAGCCGGGGACCGCCGTGCCACCGTCGATGGAGCCGGCCGCAAACCTTTTCGCCCCTCCCGGGGCTCGGCTGGCTCGGAGCGGCAGGCGCCGGGGTTCCTCGCTATGCACCGAGCCGCGGGCGCAGCGCTCGCGAGAGCCAGGAGGCATCCCATGCCGAAGTACGTGATCGAGCGCGACCTGCCGGGCGCCGGCAAGCTGTCGCCCGCGGAGCTACGGGCCGTGTCGCAGAAGTCCTGCACGGTGCTGCAGAAGCTCGGACCGAGCGTGCAATGGGTGCAGAGCTACGTCACCGACGACAAGGTGTACTGCGTCTACATCGCGCCGAGCGCGGAGCTCATCCGCGAGCACGCCGCGCAGGGCGGGTTCCCCGCGAACCGGATCTCCGAGGTCAGGGGGATGATCGATCCGACGACCGCGGAGGGGTGAGGACAGGGCGCTCCGACCGACGAGCGCTGCGCCTCCTCGTGGAGCTCAACGCCCCCCGCGCGGAGGCGCCGGAGGTCACGCCCGCTTCAGCGCGGCGCCGACGGCCTGGGCGAGCGAGGTGGTCGGGCGGCCGATGAGCCGGCGCAGGGCGCCGCTTGCATCGTCGAGCTCGCCGCGGGCGATGCCCTCGTCCGCGCTGACGAGCATCTCGACCACGGGACCTGGGAGGCCGAAGCCCCGCAGCGCCTCGGCGTACTCGTCGCCCGGCAGGTCGTGGTACGCCACCGGCTTCCCGGCCTGGCGGGCGACCTCGGCCGCGAGCTCGGCCATGGTGAAGGGCTGGTCGCCCGCGAGCTCGTACACCCTGCCCTCGTGGCCGGGCGCGGTGAGGACCGCCACCGCCGCGGCCGCGTAGTCCGCGCGCGCCGCCGCCGCGATCCGGCCCTGCTTCGCGGCGCCCAGCAGGACTCCGTGTTGGAGCGCGGGGCCGAGGTTCTCGGTGTAGTTCTCGAGGTACCAGCCGTTGCGCAGGAGCACGAACGGGATCCCGGACTCGCGGATCGCCTCCTCGCTGGCCCGGTGCTCGGCGGCGAGCGAGATGCCGGACGTGTCCGCGTGCAGCAGGCTGGTGTAGGCGAGGAGCTTCCCGCCCGCCTGCTTCGCGGCCGCGACGGCAGCTCGGTGCTGGCGCGCGCGCTGGCCGAGCTCGTTCCCGGAGACGAGGAGCAGGGAGTCGATGCCGTGGAACGCGCCGGCGAGCGTCTCGGGCGCGTCGTAGTCGGCCCGGCGGATCTGCACGCCCGAGGCGGCGAGGTCGCCCGCCTTGTCCGGGGCGCGAACGGCGGCGACCACCTGGGCGGCGGGGACCTTCTGCAGCAGTTGCTGGATGACGAGGCGGCCGAGGTGGCCGGTGGCTCCGGTGACGGCGATCATGCGTGGGCTCTCCGTTGGTGGGGCGACGAGCGCAACCTAACCAGGATGCTTCCCCTTGTCCTGCAGGTCTTCGTAACAGGGATGGCCCGCGGGACAGTCGTGCCAATCCTCGCGGAGGGCCGAGACCTTCACGTCCACCGAATCCAGGAACCGCCGCTCAGCCGCGCCGGAGCAGCGGCAGGAGCGGGTCCCCGTCCGAGCGCCGCTCCCAGCCGTCGAAGGAGACCAGCGACGAGAGCTCCAGCCGTGGGCGCCAGCCGGCCGTCTCGAGCTCCGGCTTGCGGAAGAAGTGGCTCACGCGGCCGACGCAGAGGTAGGCGACGGGGACGATCCGCTCCGGGATCCCCAGGGCCTCCCGGAGATGGCTCTCGTGGAAGATGCTCACCCAACCCACCCCGAGCCCCTCGGCGCGCGCGGCGAGCCAGAGGTTCTCGACCGCGCACACGGTGCTGTAGAGGTCCATGGTGGGGATGTGGGTGCGCCCGATGACGACCGGGCCGGCGCGGTCGCGGTCGCAGGTGAGGCAGATGCCGAGCGGCGCCTCGAGGATCCCCTGCAGCTTGAGGCTGCGGTAGGTGTCGGCGCGCGCCCCCTCGAACATCCGCGCCGCCTCCTCGTTGGCGGTCCTGAAGGCGGCGTGGACCCGCTCCTTCGCCGCCGGATCGCGCACCAGGATGAAGCTCCAGGGTTGCATGAAGCCGACCGAGGGAGCGTGGTGCGCTGCCTGGAGCAGCCGCGCCAGCACCTCGTCCGGGACCGGGTCGGGCAGGAACTGCCCGCGCACGTCGCGGCGGTTGAAGATGGCCTTGTAGACGGCGGCGCGCTCGTCGGGGCTGAACTCCAGCTCGTCCTGGCGAACGGTCTGCTGTCGAGGATCGGGCACGCGATCTCCTGTTGGTGTCCTGCGCAGGACCGTCCATCTAGCACATCCGGGCACTCCCGGCGGGCGACGCCGTCCGCAAGTTTGTGCGCGCCCCGGAAGCGGGGGAGGAGGTTCGACATGCGCCGATCGGTTCACTGGTCGTCCCTGGCCCTGGCCCTGGCCCTGATGCTGGCGGCTGCGCCCCCCGCGAAAGTCGCCGCGTGGGATCGGACCCACGCCACCGTCTTCGCGGTGCTCCCGGCGGGCGCCTCCGGCCCGGAGGGGCTGGAGGTGGACGCCGCCGGGAACGCCTACGTCACCACCTTCGGCTTCACTGCCCAGGGGGCCGCCTCCGGCCCGGGGCAGATGTACGTCTTCGACCGGGAGGGGCGGCTTCTCCGCCAGGTCTCGATCGAGGGCTCGAGCCCCCACCTGCTCGGCCTCCGCTTCCACCCGGGCACCGGCGCCCTGCTGGTCATCGACTTCGGGGCCGGCCAGGTGCTCGCCGTCGATCCGGTGACCGGCGCCTCCAAGGTCTTCCTGACGCTCCCGGCGCTGCCGCACCCCTCGCTCGGCGCCGGCCTCAACGACCTCACCTTCGACCGGGCCGGCAACGTGTACGTCTCCGACTCGTTCCAAGGCGTCGTCTGGAAGAGCCCCGCGACCGGCGGCGTCGCGAGCGCCTGGGTGGACGACCCGCTGCTCCGCACGACCGGGGTCCCGCCCTTCGGCGCCAATGGCCTGCGCTTCGACTCGCAGGAGACCGCGCTCTTCGTCGCCAACAGCGGCAACGACACCATCGTGAAGGTCCCGGTCTCGGGCGGAGGGCCCGGGACGCCGGTGGTCTTCGTCAACTCGGTAAACGGCGCCGACGGTCTCATCCTGGACGAGCAGGACAACCTATGGGTGGCCGCCAACCAGGCGGACGAGATCGTGGTCCTGGATCCTTCGGGGAAGGCCATCGCCAAGCTCGGCGACTTCGGAGGCCTTCGCGACGGCGCGCCCATCCAGCTCCTGTTCCCGGCGAGCCTGCGCTTCGACGGTCAGTTCCTGCTCGTCACCAACCTCGCGCTCGACCTGCGGCTCTTCGATCCATCCTTCGCGACGGTGGACTCGGAGTGGTGCGCCGGGGTCACCCGGTACACCATCAGCCGGCTCCGTGCCCGGGTTCCGGGCAGCGCGCCGTTGGACGCGCACTGACCGTCTGCTCGGTTGAGAGCCCGACGGTCGGGAGCCGCGAGGCGATCACACCGACCGGTGCCGACCCGGCGCGTGAGCCGTCGCCCTCCGCGCATGCGCCACGACGTCACTCCCCTTCCCCTTCACCGTCGCCCGCTTCCTGAGTGCGTGCCAGAGATCGTAGTCGGCTTGGAGGCCCATCCAGAACTCGGGCGTGGTGTCGAGCGCCTCCGCGAGGAGGATGGCCGTCTCCGCGGTGATGCCCCGCTTCCCGTTGACGATGGTGTTCACCCGCTGGATCGGGACGCCCATCTGCGACGCGAGCTCCACCTGCGTGAGACCACGAGGCTTCAGGAACTCCTCGAGCAGCATCTCGCCGGGGGCGGTCGGGGCTCGGTTCTTCGGCAGCATGACGGTCCTCACCTCAGTGGTAATCGACAATCTGGACGTCGCGCGCATCGTTGCGCTCGAAACGGAAGACGATCCGGTACTGGTCGTTGATCCGGATGCTGAAGTACCCCGCGCGATCGCCCTTCAGGGACTCCAGCCGGTTGCCTGGCGGGTCTGTCAGATCCCGCGGCTCCGTCGCCCGGTTGAGCCGGTCGAGCTTCCGCCGCGCCGCCAGCCACAGCTCCGGCGGCAGACAACGGCGGGCCGCCTTGCTCCGGTTGCCGTGGAAGATGTCCTCGGTGCCGTCGTCGGCGAATTCGAGGATCATGCGTCCTTATACCGCTTGCACAGCTACCGTGCAAGACGTCACTGCGCTACGCGGCTCACCGGACTGGCTTTACGAGCCGTTTAGAGTCGGGGGGGGCAGGTCACATCCCGCTGTGGGTTCCGCCGGGCCTGCTCGGCCGCTGGCCTGAGAGGGATCTGGTTCCACGACCTCCGCCGCTCGTTCGTCACGAAGGCTCGGCGCGCTGGGGTGCCCGAGTCAGTGGTGATGGTGTTCTCGGGGCACCGCACTCGCGCGGTGTTCGAGAGGTACAACGTCATCGACCGTGACGCCGGCCAGGAGGCGATGCGCTGCCGCCGGGGGGTAGCTTCGTTCCAGCATCAGCGCTCGTTCCGGCGCTCAGAAAGTCAGAAGCCCCGCCAGCTAAACGCTGACGGGGCTTCTGTTATTTTGGTTGCGGGGGCAGGATTTGAACCTGCGACCTTCGGGTTATGAGCCCGACGAGCTACCTGGCTGCTCCACCCCGCGACAAAAGGTTTCTTGCCGAAGTGGGCGGGGTTGTACCGGCTGAACCCCCCGCGGTCAAGGGGTAATTTCAGCCTCGCGCGCCCTTCGCGATCGCCCCCGGGATCACGAACAGCCCGGCCAGCGCCACCATGGTCGCGCCGGTGGGGAGCTGCCAGATCCAGGAGAGGGCGTAGCCTCCGGCGGCGGCCAGGACGCCGAGGAGGGTCGCCACGGCGAAGGCGGTCCGGAGCCGGGTGGAGAAGAGCAGCGCGGCCGAGGCGGGGATGGTCAGGAAGGCGAAGACCGGCAGCGCGCCGAGCGCCCGCGCGGCGGCGGGGATGGCGAGGCCGATGGTGAAGTAGAGCAGCCCGTTCCAGGTGCGGGTCGAGTAGCCGAGCGCGGCGGCGGTCTCGCCGTCGAACGAGGTGAAGACCAGCTCCTTGGCGAAGGCCGTGTGCACGGCCGCACAGACCAGCGCGACGGCGCCCAGCACCAGCACGTCGGAGAAGGGCACGGCCACGGCGTTGCCGAACACCATGGAGTTGAGGTCATGGGCGGCGTGCACCAGCCGGTTGGCGCCGAGCACCACCAGCGCCCCGGCGACCACGTAGGCGATGCCGACGCCGGCCTCGGCGGGCAGGCGCCGCCGCACCTGCAGGGCGCCGAGCACCAGCGCCCCGGCCACCGAGAAGAGGATGGCCACGGCGAGCTGCACGCCGGCGTGCTCGGCCTCGATGTGCAGCGACTCCTCGGCGAGCAGCGCGCAGATGAGCCCGAGGGTCGAGAGCTGGGTCAGCGCCGCCGAGACGAAGACGGTGCGCCGCAGCACCACGTACACGCCGAGGAAGCCGCACAGCCCGCCGGCGATCACCGAGGCGAGCAGCGGGTCGCGCCAGATGTCCTTCGCTGCCAGGAACTCCGAGATGGCGCTCATGCGCGCTCCCCTCCCCCCTCCGGATAGACGAACCGCCGTCCCCCCTCCTCGCGCACCGTCACCGCCCGCCCGTAGAGCGCGGAGAGCGCCTCGGGCGTGAGCATCTCCTCGAGCGGCCCGAGCCGCCACAGGCCCTTGTCCTTGTCGGCGAAGGCGAGCCGGCGGGCGTAGTTCGCGACCGCTTCGAGCCGGTGCGAGACCATCACCACCGCGAGCCCGCCCTGCCGGTGCAGGTCGCGCAGGATGTCCATGGCGGAGAGCTCGGCGGCCGGGTCCATGCCGTTGGTCGGCTCGTCGAGCGCCAGCAACTCGGGGCTCGAGGCCAGGGCGCGGGCGATGAGGGTGCGCTGGCGCTGCCCGCCGGAGAGGGTGCGGAAGGAGCGGGGGGCGAGGTCGGCGATGCCCACCCGCGCGAGCGCCCGCGCCACCTCGGCGCGATCGCCGGAGCCGGGGCGGCGCCCCAGCCCGAGCCCGCGGTAGCGCCCCATGAGCGTCACGTCGGCCACGGTGAGCGGCCAGTAGGCGTCCACGTGGTCCCGCTGCGGCACGTAGCCGGTCCGCACCGGCGCGGGCTGGCTGCGCGTTCCGGCCAGCGGCGGCAGCACTCCCAGCAGCGTCCGCAGGATCGTGGTCTTGCCGCCGCCGTTCGGGCCGACGATGGCGAGGAAGTCCCCCCGCGCCACGGCCAGGTCCACGCCCTCGAGGAGCGGGGCGTCGTAGCCGATGGTGGCCCCCTCGAGCGAGACGAGCGGCGCGCCCCCGGCGCCCGCCGCCCCCGGCTCGGCCCGCGGCGTGCGGAGCTCGGCGTCGGTCTCCATCAGCGCACCGCCCCGGCGACCAGCTTCACGAGCTGGTCCACCCAGCCTTCGTAGCTCCGGGCCTCGGGGGTGCCGCCCACGTCGCCGGGGAGCAGCACCACCTTCGCGCCGGTGTGCTTCGCCACCACGTCGGCGCTCTTCCGGTCGTAGAAGTTCTCGAGGACGATCGCCTTCACGCCCTGCGCCTTCACCACCCCCACCAGCTCGGCGAGGTGCGAGGGCGGCGGCGCCACGCCGGGCTTCGGCTCGAGGAAGCCCGCCGCCTGGAGCCCGGCCCAGTCGAGGAAGTAGGTGTACGAGTTGTGCTGCGGGATGAGCTTGCGTCCCTTCACCGGGGCGAGCTCGGCGCGCCAGCGCGCCTCGTCGGCGCCGAGCCGCCGCTCGAAGTCGGCGAGCCGCTGCTGATAGGTGGCGGCGCCGGCCCCGTCGAGCTCGGCGAGCTTCCGCGCCAGCCCCTCCGCCACCTTGCGGGCGCGCCGCGGATCGGAGAGGAAGTGCGGGTTCCCGGCCGGGTGCAGGTCGCCCATGCTCCGGTCGACCGGCCCGCGGGGCACCTCGAGCACGTTCACCACCGACGCGGCGGTGAAGCGACGCCGGCCGGTCGGCTGGATGTCGGGGTTGCGCGACTGGTTCACCAGCGGCGGCAGCCAGCCGATCTCGAGGTCGAGCCCCACGTCCACCAGCAGGTCGGCCCGGCGCAGCTTCACGGCCAGGGTGGGGTTGGCGTCGACGAAGTGCGGGTCCTGGATGCCGCGGGAGAGGCTCTGCACCTTCACCCGGTCGCCGCCCACCTCGTGCACCAGGGCGGCGAGCCCCTCGGTGGTGGTGACGACGTCGAGCGCGGCGCGGGCCTGGATGGGCAGGCAGACGGCGGCGAGGAGCAACAGGAGTCGGTTCATGAGTGCGTGCCTCTAGAAAGGGTGGGCGCCGTGGGCGCCGATGGCGAACTCGAGGTGCATCAGCAGCTCGAGGCCGTCGCGCCCGCCCGGGAGCCGATCCCAGGCGGCCTGCAGCCTCACCCGCTGGAACTCG
Source organism: Anaeromyxobacteraceae bacterium (assembly GCA_035656915.1). Lineage (GTDB taxonomy): Bacteria > Myxococcota > Myxococcia > Myxococcales > Anaeromyxobacteraceae > Anaeromyxobacter_B. Next base: position 274,876 of record DASRRJ010000006.1, on the reverse strand, counting down.
CTCGGCAGCCAGGTGGCGAGGGCCGAGACGCGATGCTCGGTGCCGTCGGTCTGCACGATGCCGCTCCGGCCGTTCTGGAAGGCCGGCGCGAAGTCATAGCGCGCGCCGTACGCGAAGTACGGGCCGTCGCGCCAGACCGCCTGCGCGTAGGCGCCCCAGTCGGCCTGGTCGGGCAGGGCGGGGTCGGTGAGCCGGCGCACGAAGAGCTCGCCCTGGAGCGCCAGGTAGGAGCGGCCCTGGGGCGGCCGGAGCTTGAGGTGGAGGTCCACGCCGCCGAGGTCTCGCCAGGCGCCGGAGACCGGCTCCTCGAGCCGCGCCGCCGAGAGCCCGAGCCCGAGCGCCGCCGCGTCGCCGAGGTCGAAGTACTGCAGCAGCCGCGCGCCCACCGTGCGCCGCTCCTTGTCCTCGAAGGCGGGGGTGGTGGTCTGGCCGAAGAGGTGCACCTCCGCGAACCAAGGGAGCGGCGAGAGCCAGGCGACGTCGAGCCCGGGCCCCTTGAGCTGGTCGGCCGACACCAGCCGGTCGAGCGCCAGCGGCGCGTCCACGAAGTCCCACACGTGGGGGTGCTGCTGGTTGAGGCGGCCGAAGGGCGAGAGGAACTTGCCCGCCTTGGCCTGCAGCCCGAACGGCAGCGCGAGCGTGGTCAGGTAAGCCTCCTCCACGTTCACGCCCTCGGGCGCGAAGGAGATGAAGACGTCGGCGCGGGCGTAGGGGTCGACCACCGACTGCAGCCCCAGCTCGAGCTCCTGGAAGAGCGGCTTGAGCTGGTGGGGCGGCGAGGTGGGGCCGCTGCGTGGCGAGTCGACGGCGGTGTCGCGGCTGTCGTAGGCCGCGGCGAAGTCGCCGATGGCGGAGATGTCGGGGAGGAGCAGCAGCCGCGCGAAGGGGTTGCCGCCGGCCTGGCCTTGCGGCGCGCCGGCGGGCGCCTCTCCCGGCGCGGTCGGCGCGGTCGGCGCGGTGGGCGCGGCCGGCGCGGTGGCGCTCCCCGGGCTCGCGCCCAGCTCCTTCGCGATCTGCTCCTCGAGCTGCTTCTTCTCTTCAGGGGACTGCTCGGCCGGCGCCTGGCCGGCCGCGGGCGCGTCCTGGGCCAGGGCGGGGCCGCCCATCGCGAGCGCCGCCGCGGCCAGGGCCGCCAACGTCAAACGGGTCATGTGCTGCACCTCCAGCGCGAACGCGCCGTGAGAGGTGTGGATCCGGACTGCGGAGGGAGTCTTCGGATCAGGCGGCTGGCGGCGACTGGCCTGGCACGGCCCCGAGCGGCGCGCCGCAGACGGGGGCGAGCCCCGGCTCGCGCGGCAGCGCCTCCGGCGGCAGCGCGCGGGGCGCCACGTCGGGGGTGGCGCTCTCGGCGCGCTCGGCGCTGGCGGCGAGGCAGGCGGCGCAGGCGTGGTCCCCGAAGGCGCCCGCGTGCGCGTGCGGAGCGGCCGCCGAGACGGCGACCAGCACGGCGAGGGCGATGGCGAGGACGTGGCGCACGGACGCGGGGATACTGTTCGGCGGCGAGAGGGCTGTCAAGCGCTGCCCGGGGCGAGGGCCCCGGAGGCGCGGAGCCGCTCCACCTGGTCCGGGGTGAAGCCCGCCTCGCGCAGCACCTCGTCCCCGCCCTCCCCGAGCCGGGGCGCGGGGCGGAGCGGTGGGACCGCGCCCTCGAGCCGCACCGGGGTCGCCACCCCGGGCAGCGCCCTCCCCTCCCACGGCGTCTCCACCTCCACGAAGGCGCCGCGCGCGACGAGCTGCGGATCTTCGCGCGCCTCGGCCGGCTCGAGCACCGGCGCGAGGCAGACGTCGTGCGCCCGGCCGAAGGCGGCCCACTCGGCGCGGGTGCGCCCGGCGAAGATCGCCTCCAGCTCGGCGCGGAGCCCCTCGCCCTCGATCTGCGCGGCGGCGAGCTCGGGGCGCCCCACCGCGGCGCAGAAGCGCTCGAAGAAGCGGGGCTCGAGCGCCGCCAGCGCCACGAAGCGGCCGTCGGCGGTGCGATAGACGCCATAGTTGGCGCGCCGGCCGTCGAGCGATCCCTGCCCCCGCCCGAGCGGCTCGCCCGCCGCCGCCCCGCCGTGCGCCAGGGCCAGCAGCGCGAGCGCCCCCTCGGTCATGGAGACGTCCACCCGCGCGCCCTCACCGGTGGCGGCGCGGCGCACCAGCGCCGCGAGCACGCCCGCCACCGCGGGCCAGGCGCCACCCGCGAGGTCGGCCACCGGGACGCCCAGTGGCAGCGGCCCCTCGGCCGGGCCGTTGCGCGCGAGCACGCCGGCGACGGCGCAGTAGTCGAGGTCGTGGCCGGCGAGGTCCCGGTACGGGCCGGTCTGGCCGTAGCCGGTGATGGAGCAGAGGATGACGCGGGGATTCGCGGCGCGCAGCGCCTCCCAGCCGCAGCCGAGCCGATCGAGGACGCCGGGGCGGAACGACTCCACCACCACGTCGAAGGTGCGGGCGAGCTCGAGCAGCGCCGCCGCGCCGCCCTCCGCGGCGAGGTCGAGCGCGAGCGAGCGCTTGTTGCGGTTGAGGGCGTGGAACCAGCCCGACTGCGCGCCCGCCAGCGGCGGCATCCAGCGCAGGTAGTCGCCGCCTCCCGGGTCCTCCACCTTCACCACGTCGGCGCCCAGGTCGGCGAGCACCAGGGTGGCGAAGGGGCCGGGGAGGAGCCGGCTGAGGTCGAGGACGCGAACGCCCGAGAGGGGAAGGCTCGACGACATACGGGAGGGGTCCCAGCGAAGCTGGGGCGGGGCAGCGTGCCCCGTTTCAAGTCAGGATCTGCTGCAGCTTCATGGCGAGCCCCATGTCCCCCTGGATCTTGAGCTTGCCCGACATGAAGGCCATCTGCGGGTTGAGCCGGCCGTTCACGATGTTGAGGAAGTCCTGGTCCGAGCAGTTGACGGTGCACTTCGCCGCCGGCGACTGCCCCGCGTTGATGGCGCCGCCCGGTGCGGTGCAGTCCACCGACCAGGCTCCGCCGCCGGGGCCCGAGATGTTGAACTGGTAGACGGCGTTGATCTTCGCGACGACGTCCGGCTTGTTCTTGAGCCGCTCGGGCATGTGCCGCTCGAACACTTCTCGCACGCTGTCGGCCATGTCGGCTCCTTCGTTGATTGTGGAGTCAACGTAGGAGCGGCGCTGCGGGCTGTCAAGGAGACCGGGGCGCGCCGCTCCCCGCGGCGAGCGCCATGGCCTCCTTCACCGCGCCGATCAGGCCGTCCGGATCGATCGGCTTCACCAGCACCAGGTCGATCTCCTTCCCGAGGGCGCGCGCGATGTCCTCGCGCTCCGCCCAACCGGTCACCACGACCACCGGCACACCGGGCGCGATGCCCTTCGCCGCCCGCGCCAGCTCGAGGCCGCCCATGCCCGGCATGCCGATGTCGGTGACGACCACGTCCACCGGCCCGCCGCGCAGGACGTCGAGGGCGGCGGCGCCGCTGGCGGCGGTCGGCACCTCGCAGCCGGCCGACTCCAGCACCTCCGCCATGAGCTCGCGGTTGTCGGCGTCGTCCTCGACGAGCAGCACCCGCAGCTTCAGCTCCTCCCCCATGGATCGCCTCTCGCGCTCACTCGACGTAGAAGCTGTCGAGCACCTGTCGATACTTCTCGGTGCAGTACTTCCGCTTCACCTTGAGCGTGGGCGTGAGCTCCCCCGCCTCCTGGGTGAAGTCCTTGGGCAGGATGGCGAACTTCTTGATGGTGGAGTAGCTCGCCTGCCTGGCGTTGAGCGCGTCCACCGCCTGCTGGATCCGGGCGCGCACGCGCGGGTCCTGCGACAGCCCGGCCGGGCCCACCCCCACCCCGTTCTCGGCCGCCCACTTCCGCACGGCCTCCTCGTTCAGGGTGACGAGCGCCGAGAGGAACTTGCGCTTGTCTCCGTGCACCATCACCTGCGAGATGAGCGGGTCGGTCTTGAGGTCGTTCTCGAGGTTCTGCGGCGCCACGTTCTTGCCGCCGGCGGTGACGATGATGTCCTTCTTCCGGTCGGTGATGCGCAGGCAGCCGTCGGCGTCGAGCTGGCCGATGTCGCCGGTGTAGAACCATCCGTCCCGGATCACCTCGGCGGTGGCCGCCGGGTTCCGGTGGTACTCCTTCATCACCCCGCCGCCGCGGAAGAGGATCTCCCCGTCCTCGGCGATGCGCACCTCGGTGCCCGGCACGGGCGGCCCCACCGTGCCGATCCGGTTGTGCCCGGGCCGGTTCACGCAGGTGCCGGCGCTGGTCTCGGTGAGGCCGTAGCCCTCGAGGATGGCGAGCCCGGCGAGCTCGAAGAAGAGGTTGATCTTGGGCGAGAGCGGGGCGCCGCCGGAGACGAAGAGCCGCATCCGCCCGCCGAACCGCTCGCCCAGCTGCGCCTTCAGCTTCGGGAAGACCAGCTTCTTCGCCAGCGTCAGCCCGAGCGAGCCCTCCTCCTGCCCCCGCTCGCGCGCGGCGGCGTGGCGCTCGAAGCTCTCCATGGCCAGGCGGAAGAGCCGCCCCTTGAGCCCGGAGGCGGCGAGCCCCTTCGACAGCACCGTGTCATAGGCCTTCTCGAAGATCCGCGGCACCGCCGGCATGATCGTGGGGCGCACCTCGTGGGCGTTGTCGACGATCTTCTCGATCGACTCGGTGAAGGCCACCGTGGCCCCCACGCCGAACCAGGCCGCCTCGATGACCTTGGCGAAGGAGTGCGCCATCGGCAGGAAGAGCAGGATCAGATCGCGCCCGTTGATGAGCTCGATCTGCTCCACGGCCTCCGCCTCGTAGACCCAGTTGCCGTGGGTGAGCACCACGCCCTTGGGGTTGCCGGTGGTGCCGGAGGTGTAGATGAAGCAGGCCGGGTCCTCGAGCCCCACCCGCGCCAGCCGGGCCTCGTGCGCGCCCGCGTTGGCGTGCCGCCACTCGGCGCCGGCGCGCTCCACCTCGGCGAGGAGGTGCTCCGCGCCGCCGGAGGGCTGCCCCTCGAAGACGATCATCGCCTCCAGGCCCGGCAGCTCGCCCCGCACCTCACGGATCTTCCGCGCCTGCGCCTCGCCGTCGCAGAAGACGAAGCGGGCGCCGGCGTTCTCGAGGATGTAGGCGCACTCCTGCGGCCGGTTCGACTGGTAGATGGGCACCGAGATGGCGCCCGCGCCCATGACGCCCAGGTCCGCCAGGATCCACTCCGCGCTGGTCTCGCCGAGGAGCGCCACCCGATCGCCCGGCCTCACGCCGAGCGCGGCGAGGCCGTCGGCCACGTCGCGGGCGCGCCGCGCCATCTCGCGCCAGGAGAGGTCGTGCCACTGCCCGCCGCGCTTGAAGCGGCAGGCCGCGACGTCGCCCTTGCGAGCGGCCTGCGCCTCGAACAGCGCCACCAGGTTCTTCGGCCGGTTGATCCCGGACATCAGCTCGTCTCGCGCGATCATGGAGGCGGCCCTCACTTCATCCTGGCGAGCGCCGCCCGCGCCAGCGCCTGGGCGCGCCGCTCCTCGGGCGCGTCGTAGTGCCCGGGCTGCTCGGCGACCGCCTGTTCCAGCAGCTTCCGGGCCTCCTTGGGATGGTCTTCCTTCTCGTATAGCTCCGCCAGGTAGAGGCGAGCGCGGACGTTATGGGGGTTCTGCTTCAGCGCCTTGCGAAGGTGGCGCTCCGACTGGGCCCCGTCGTACTTGGGCCACGGCAGCTTGTAGTAGAAGCGACCCCAGGCGTTCTCGATGGCGCCGCCCATGAAGCCGGGATCGATCTTCTCCGCCGCCGAGAGCCGCTCCTTGAACTTGCCCTCGATGCCCTGCGCGAGCGCCTTCACCACGCCGATGCCGAGCGAGTAGTTGCCCATGCCGACGGCGGCGAAGAACCAGCCCTCCACGCCGCCCGGGTTGACCGCGGTGGCGCGATCGCCGAGCTCCCAGGCCCGCTTGCCGAGGTCGCTCTTCCGATCGTTCGAGAGCGCGGCGTCGTCGGAGAGCCAGAAGTCGAGGCGCGCCAGCCGCCAGAGCACGCCGTAGTCGCCCGGCGCCAGCTTCTCCGCCGCGGCGAGCGTGGCCTTCACCTCCTCGAGCTTGCCCGGCTCCTCCCGCAGCCGGTAGGCGTCGTCGGCGCGCGCGAGCAGCGCGTCGAGGTCGGAGCGGGGCGGCGTGCCGGGCTCCGCGGCGCGTGCCGGGAGCGCGCAGGCGATCGCCGCGAGGAGCAGCAGGAGAGGAGAGCGCATCGCCCGATCCTGTTCTGCGCCAGGCGGAGAAGCAAGCCCTCGTCGTTCACTTCGAGGAACTGCAGAGGCAGGTCCCGCGGGCCGCCCCGGGAGGGACCTCGCAGCTCCACTGCTCGAGCCGCCCGCCCAGCGCGTTCACGCACTCCTGGGAGCTGGCGCAGCCCCCGGCCGGGACCACCCCCAGGTACTCGGCCAGGTAGCTCTCTCCCGGGTCGGCCTCGCAGGTGCCGGTCTGGTGGTTGATGGCGATGCAGGTGGTGGTGCCGGAGGCCACCGGCTGGCCGAGCGAGTCGTTGCAGCTGGTGAACCACCAGTCGGTGCCTGGCCCCGGGCCGCTGCAGGTCTTCCTCGTCGAGCCGTCGGCCCGGACGATGCGCAGCAGGGTCACCTCGCCCGCCGCGGGCTGGGTCGGGAGCTGCAGCTGGTTCACCGGCTTCACCAGGTCGGCGATGTTCCGCAGCGTGCTCGCGAAGTCGGCGTCGCAGACCGAGTCCTCCACCACCGGCACGCTCCGCTGGCGCAGCGTGGCGGCGAGATCCTGGAAGCGGGTGCCGGTGCTCTTGCCGCTGCACTGCGGGTCACTACCGGCCGGGCAGCTGCAGAGGCTGGCGCGGCAGACGTTGGTCGCCCCGCTGAGGGAGCAGGTGGCCGAGTAGATGAACCCGGCACCGAAGGGGCGGCCCAGGCCGGTGAAGTAGTCGGCGAAGTCCTGCACCGGGAACATCTTGCGCTGCGCCAGCGGGAGCTGCTCGTCGGCGACGCAGGCGTCGGCTCCTGGGCTCATGCTGGTCATCACGATCCCGCGCAGCGGGTCGGCCGGGTTGGAGCAGTCGTCCTCGTCGCCCATCCAGACCACCACCAGCCGCGAGCCGGCGTGCGGCCACTCCGACGGCGCCACGTCGGCGGGCTGCGCCAGGCCGTTCTGCCGCAGCGCCTTCTCCACCGCCAGCCGCCCGGCCTGCAGGTGCTGCTCCTGGCCCGAGCCGCAGGTGCCCACCTTCACGTTGTCCTTGAACTGCGCCACCGCCAGGGTGAGCCGCGGATCGGGCGCGGCCGTCCCCCAGGTGTCCCAGGCGAGGTCCTTGGTGAAGTGGATCACCTTGGGGTTGGGCCCCTTGGCCACGAAGTTTCCGGCCGGGTACGGGCTCCCCTCGGTCGAGACGCCGGGGACGCAGCCCTGGTTGGCGGTGGTGAAGCCGTAGTACTGGGTGACGAGCTCGCCGCAGGCCTCGCCGGCCACGTCGCAGGAGTACGACGCCGGCTTCCCGGTGACCACCGACACGTAGCCGCAGCTGAGCGCGCCGGTGGAGTCCTTGGCGCAGCTGGCCACGTAGTCGTTCTCGAAGACCGACGAGGTGGTGACCGCGATGTGGAAGTCGAGGGCGGTGAGGCCGCGCGCCACCCGGTCCTTGTTGAGCTGGGCGAGCTGGCCCACGAACTGGTCGAAGTTCTGGGCCAGCATCTGCTGCTCGCCCAGCATCGAGCCCGAGTCGTCGACCACGAAGAGGATGTCGGCGGTGTCGTAGCCGCCGAGGGTCACCTTCTGCGAGGCCGGCTGGATGACGCACTGCCCGACCGGGTTGAAGTTGTAGCCCTGGCAGGCGGCGAGGACGACCAGCAGGGTGAGCGCGGCGCGGCGGGGCATCTCTCAGGCCTCCGGCCGAGAGGATAGGCCCCGCCTCCTCGCGCGGCAGGCTACCGCGCCGGGTACCTGGCGCCCGCTCGGGGGCGCGTTCCTACGCCGCTACTCCCACTCGATGGTGGCCGGAGGCTTCGACGAGATGTCGTAGACCACCCGGTTGATGCCGCGGACCTCGTTGATGATGCGCGAGGAGATGCGCGCCAAGAGGTCGTAGGGCAGGCGCGCCCAGTCGCCGGTCATGCCGTCGGTCGACTCGATGGCGCGGATGGCGCAGGTGTTCTCGTAGGTGCGCTCGTCGCCCATCACGCCCACGCTCCGGACCGGGAGGAGCACCGCGAAGCCCTGCCAGAGCTGCTCGTAGAGCCCGGCGGCGCGGATCTCCTGCTGCACGATGGTGTCGGCCTTGCGCAGGATGGCGAGCCGCGGCTCGGTGACCTCGCCGAGCACGCGGATGGCGAGCCCCGGGCCGGGGAACGGCTGGCGCTGGACGATCTCCTTCGGCAGGCCCAGCTCGAGCCCGAGCCGGCGCACCTCGTCCTTGAAGAGCTCGCGCAGCGGCTCCACCAGGCCGAGCTTCATCACCTCGGGGAGCCCGCCCACGTTGTGGTGGCTCTTGATGGTGGCGGAGGGGCCCTTGAAGGAGACGGACTCGATGACGTCCGGGTAGAGGGTGCCCTGCACCAGGAAGTCGGCCCGCTCGCCGTGGCGGGCGAACTCCTCCACCTGCTCCTCGAAGACCGCGATGAACTCGCGGCCGATGATCTTGCGCTTGGCCTCCGGGTCCGTCACCCCGACCAGCTTCGCCAGGAAGCGCTCCGAGGCGTCGGCGGTCACGAGCGGAAGGTGGAACATCCGCCCGAAGACCTCCTCCACCTTGGCGCGCTCGCCCTCGCGCAGCACGCCGTTGTCCACGAAGACGCAGCGCAGCCGGTCGCCGATGGCGCGGTGCACCAGCAGCGCCGCCACCGCCGAGTCGACGCCGCCGGAGAGGGCGCAGAGGGCGTGGCCCTTGGGGCCCACCTGGGCGCGGATCTGCTCCACCGCCACGTCGACGTAGGCGCGCATCGACCACTGGCCGCTGCAGCCGCAGATGGCGTAGGCGAAGTTCTTGAGCAGCTCGGCGCCGCGCGGCGTGTGGACCACCTCGGGGTGGAACTGCACGCCGAAGAAGCGGCGCTTGCGGTCCTCCACCGCGGCGAAGGGGGCGTTCGGGGTGGAGGCCACCGGCTCGAAGCCGGCGGGGAGCGCCTCCACGCGGTCGCCGTGGCTCATCCAGACGTCGAGCTTCGCCGGCAGCCCCTGGAAGAGCTCGCAGGAGGAGGAGGCGTCGATGGTGGCCGGCCCGAACTCGCGGTGGGCGGCGTTCGCCACCTTGCCGCCGAGCTCGTGGGCCATGAGCTGCAGCCCGTAGCAGACGCCCAGCACCGGCACGCCCAGCTCGAAGATCACCTTGTCGGCGCGGGGGCTCCCCTCGGCGAGCACCGAGGCCGGGCCGCCGGAGAGCACCACCCCGCGCGGATGGAAGGCGCGGATGGCGTCGGCCTTCACCGTGCAGGGGTGGATCTCGCAGTAGACCCCCAGCTCGCGCAGCCGCCGCGCGATGAGCTGGGTGTACTGCGAGCCGAAGTCGAGGATGAGGATCTTCTCGCTGTGGATGTCCAACCGTCGCTCCTAGTCGACCCGGTAGTTGGGGGCTTCCTGGGTGATGATCACGTCGTGCACGTGGCTCTCGCGGAGCCCGGCGCTGGAGATGCGGATGAAGCGCGACTTCTGGCGCAGCTCGGGGATGGTCTTGCAGCCGAGGTAGCCCATGCCGCTGCGAAGCCCGCCCACCAGCTGGTAGACGTTCATCGCCACCGGCCCCTTGTACGGCACGCGCCCCTCGATGCCCTCGGGGACCAGCTTCTCCGTCTCGGAGACGTCGGCCTGGAAGTAGCGGTCCTTCGACCCCTCCTTCATGGCGCCGATGGACCCCATGCCGCGGTAGCTCTTGTAGCTGCGCCCCTGGTACAGGATGACGTCGCCGGGCGCCTCCTCGGTGCCGGCGAAGAGCGAGCCGATCATCACGCTCGAGGCGCCGGCGGCGAGGGCCTTCACCATGTCGCCCGAGTACTTGATGCCGCCGTCGGAGATGATGGGGATGCCGTGCTTCTCGGCGGCGCGGGAGCAGTCGTCCACCGCGGTCACCTGGGGCACGCCGACGCCGGCGACCACGCGGGTGGTGCAGATGGAGCCGGGCCCGATGCCCACCTTCACCGCGTCCACCCCGGCCTCGCAGAGCGCCACGCAGGCCTCGGCGGTGGCCACGTTGCCGGCCACCAGCTCGATGCCCTTGAAGTTGGCCCTGGTGTCGCGGACGGCGTCGATGACGCCGCGGGAGTGGCCGTGGGCGGTGTCGATGGCGATGACGTCGGCGCCGGCCTTGAGCAGCGCCGCGATCCGGGCCTCGCGGTCAGGTCCCACGCCCACCGCCGCGCCGCAGAGCAGGCGGCCCAGCTTGTCCTTGGCGGCGTTGGGGTGCTTCTGGATCTTCTCGATGTCCTTGATGGTGATGAGCCCCCTGAGCTCGAAGGCCTCGTTCACCACCAGCAGCTTCTCGATGCGGTGGCGGTGCAGGAGGTCCTTGGCCTCCTCGATCTGCACCCCCTCGCGCGCGGTGATGAGGTCCTTGGTCATCACCTGCTCCACCCGCTGCTCCAGGTTCTTCTCGAAGCGCAGGTCGCGGTTGGTGAGGATGCCGACCAGCCTCCCCTTGCGCGTCACCGGGATGCCGCTGATGCCGTTCTCGCGCATCAGCGCCACCGCCTGGGCGAGCGGCGCCTCCGGCTCGATGGTGATGGGGTCGCCCACCACCGCCGACTCGTACTTCTTGACCTTGAGGACCTCGGCGGCCTGCTGCTCCACCGTCAGGTTCTTGTGGACGAAGCCCATTCCGCCCACCGCCGCCATGGCGATGGCCATCTGCGCCTCGGTGACGGTGTCCATCGCCGCGGAGACGAGCGGGATGTTGAGGTGGATGTGACGGGTGAGGCGCGTGCCGGTCTCGACGGCTTTGGGGAGGACGTCGCTCTCTCCCGGAACCAGCAGGACGTCGTCGAAGGTGAGGGCTTCTCGAAGATCGTCGCGATTGAGCATGCGGACGTATATCCACCCTGGCCAGGGGCGTCAAGACGGCCGGCCGCGCTCGGGCGCGAGCGTCAGTTCTCTTGCGATTTCGCTGCCCTTCCTTCGATAATGGCCCCGTGCCTGCCGACTACAAGCGAGGGGGAGATCGGGTTCCGATCGGGCTGGTGGTGCGGCTCGCGCACGGAAGCGCCGGGGAGCTCGTCGAGCGCTACGCGGTGAACATCTCGCGCGGCGGATTCTTCGTCCGCACCCGCGAGCCCTGGGCGGTCGGCACCGATCTCGGCTTCGAGCTGCGGCTCGAGTCGGGCGAGAAGGTGGTGCGGGGCCGCGGCATCGTGCGCTGGGTGGCCCTGCCCGGCGGGACCTACCGGCACCCGGGGATGGGCGTCGAGTTCCTCTCCCTCGATCGCGAGTCCGAGCAGCTGATCGAGCGCATGGTCAAGGTCCGCGAGAAGCGCGGGCTGTGGGCCAGCCTGGGCGAGCCCCCGCCGCCCCCGAAGCTCGCGCCGGCGGCCGGAGAGCACCGGCCGGCGCAGGCCCAGCCCCCGGCGTCTCCCATCCAGCCGGCCACTCCAGCTCAGCCGCCGGTCACGTCGTCGCGGCCGCCCGAGCCCGCCCGCCCCGTCCGTCCGGCGGGCACCCTCCCCGACCCCACCCCTCCTCCGCTCGCGCTCAAGCGCCCGAGCCCTCCCCCGGACGCGACGGTCCCGGCGCAGGCCGACCTCTCCGCCGCCCACCCGGCGCAGCGGATCGAGCAGCGCGGAGCGATGGCGGTCGAGCTCGGGCTGCCGGCGAAGCCGGCCCCGGTCGGCGAGCCCTCGAAGGCGATCATCGGCATCGACCTCGGCACCACCAATTCCTGCGCCGCGCTGGTGGTGGGGGGCAAGCCCTTCATCGTCCCCTCGCGCGAGGGGCACAACACCGTGCCCTCCATCGTGGCGCTCAACACCCGCGGCCGGATCGTGGTGGGGCACCTCGCCAAGGCGCAGCTCCTCACCAACCCGCGCTCGACGGTGCACGGGGCGAAGCGGCTGGTGGGGCGTCCCTGGGACTCGGTGCAGGTGCAGCAGCTCCGCGAGAAGTTCGCGTACGAGATCGTGGCTGGCGAGGACGGCTTCGCTGCGGTGAAGCTCGGGGAGGCCACGCTGTCCCTGGAGCAGGTGTCGGCGCTGGTGCTGAAGGAGGTCCGCGAGGTGGCGCAGAACCACCTCGGCGCCGAGGTCAACCGCGCCGTGATCACCGTCCCGGCCTACTACAACGAGCGCCAGCGGGCCGCGGTGCGCGCGGCCGGGGCGCTCGCCGGGCTCCGCGTGGAGCGGATCCTCAACGAGCCGACCGCGGCGGCGCTCGCCTACGCGCACGGCCGCACGGTGCAGCAGCGGGTGCTGGTCTACGACCTGGGCGGCGGCACCTTCGACGCCTCCGTCCTGGAGCTGAACGGGAACGTCTACGAGGTGGTCTCGACCGGCGGCGACCCGTTCCTGGGGGGCGTGGACTTCGACAACCGCATCGTCGACCGGCTGCTCGAGCTCTACCAGCAGCAGGTGGGGCGCAAGTTCGACGGCGACCGGGTGGCCCTCTCCCGGATGGTGGACGCGGCGGAGCGGGCCAAGTGCGCCCTCTCGGAGCGGCAGGAGTTCCAGATCGACCTGCCCTACCTGGCCCTGGTGGACGGCAAGCCCATCGGGCTCAAGGCCACCCTCTCCCGCGCCGAGATCCAGGAACTGGTCGAGCCGCTCGTCGACCGGACCATCGAGGTCTGCCGCGAGGTGCTGGCGGCGCGCTCGCTCTCGCTCTCCGACCTCGACGAGGTGATCCTGGTCGGCGGACAGTCGCGCATGCCGCTGGTGCACCGGAAGGTGGAGGCCTTCTTCGGGCGCGCGCCCTCGCACGCCGTCCACCCCGACGAGGCGGTGGCGCTCGGCGCCGCGCTGCTCGCCCACTCCTGGGGCACCGCCGACGGCCCGGTGCTGGTGGACGTGGTCCCCATGAGCATCGGCATCGGCCTGCCCGGCGGTCGGGTGAAGACCATCATCGAGCGCAACACCTCCCTCCCCATCCGCAAGCAGTACAGCCTCTCCACCTCCCGCGACGAGCAGGAGGTGTTCGAGCTGGTGGTGCTGCAGGGCGAGGGCCCCACGGTGGACGCCTGCGAGTACCTCGGCACCCTCACCCTCTCCGGCCTGCCCAAGGGGCCGCGGGGCATGGTGAAGGTGGGGATCACCTTCGAGCTCGGCGCCGAGTGCCTGCTCGAGGTGACCGCGAAGGAGCTCCACAGCGGACGCACGGTGAACACCAGCTTCTCGATGCGCGACGGGGTCCTGGCGGCTCGCAAGCGGCTGGGGATGAACGGCGTCGCCAGGGAGGCGGGCGCGCCGGCCGCGATCCCCGCCCCGGCGCCGATCGCGCCCGCCGGCCCGGCGCCGGTCGCCAGCCCTTCGGACGAAGCCCCGGTGGACGTCCCGGTGACGGTGGCGCTCCCGCTCGCGCCGCGGGCCCAGCCCGCTCCGGCGGCGCCCCCGCCGGCCGCCCCCCGGCGCCGCGGCCTCTTCGGCGTGCTGCGCCGCCTCTTCGGCGGCTCGGCCGCCTGACCCTCAGCGGCCGCCCAGCGGCGGCTCCTCCGGCTCCTCGGCCCGCGGCGGCGCCCCGGCGCGGCGCCGCTGCAGCCAGCGGAAGCCGATGCCGGCCACCACCACCGCCACCGCCAGCAGGATGTAGTGGCTGAAGCGGCTGGCGGCGCGGGCCGCGAGCTCGATGTCGTCGCCGAAGAAGAAGCCGAGCCCCACGAAGAGCGGCGCCGAGACCAGCGCCGCCACCGCGTCGAAGAAGACGAACTGGAGGTAGGGGAGCCGGGAGTGGCCCACGGTGAAGTAGGTGGGGGCGCGCAGGCCGGGGAGGTAGCGGGCGATGACCACCACCACCTTGCCCCGGCGGCGCATCAACTTCTCCACCTCCTCGAGCTTCTGCGGCGTGACCAGGCGCCGCAGGCCGGGGATCTCGGCCACCCGCGAGCCGAGCCGCCGCCCCATCCAGTAGATGACCGAGTCGCCGGCCACGATGCCGAGCAGCCCCACCACGACCATGGTGAGGAGCGACGAGTCGGAGAGCATGCCGCGGAGCGTGATCTCGTCCAGGGATGAGGCGAGCCACGCGAGCACCCCGCCGGTGACCAGCACCACGTCCTCGGGGAGCGGCAGGCCGAAGCCGCAGAGCAGGAGCACGCCAAAGACGAAGCCGGCGCTCGCCTCGAGCGACTGGCCCCGCAGCATGTCGACGAATCGCTCCAGCATCCCGGGTTCGGTCTCCTCCGGCCGGTAGTTCGATACCTCAAACCGGCCTGGGAGTCGATGAACCCGCGCGCTGGTTCGCCTCGCGGCGCCCGCGTCCTAGCCGCGCGGAACCCGCTCCAGCGCCTCGCGCAGCGGCTCCCGGGCGTCGTCCATGCGGCGCGCCAGGTCGGCCGCGATGGCCAGGGAGAGCTTGAGGCAGGCCTGCGGCTTCTGGGCCTGCAGCCTCAAGAAGTCGGCCTGCCGCAGCTCCAGCACCTCGCAGGCGGTCTCGGCGACGGCGGTGCAGAGCCGGTGCGACGGGGCCAGCAGCCCGAGCGCGCCGAGGTGGTCGCCGGCGCCGGCGCTCCCGAGCGGCCACTCCCCGCCGCTCCCCTTGTGCGAGAGCTTCACGGTGCCGGAGCGGAGCACGAGGAGCGCCTCGCCCGCCGCGCTCTCCGCGAAGAGCGGCGTGCCCGGCGCCACGGATCGCTCGCGGGAGATGCCGGCGAAGATCTGCAGCCCGGCGTCGGTGAAGTCCTTGAACAGCGCGCAGCGCTTGAGCGCCTCCGGCACGGTCATCTCGCCGACCACCCTTCCTTGCGGTACTGCTCCGCGTAGGAGACGTAGTTCTGCGCCGACTTCCTGAAGAAGGCGATCTCCTCGCGGGTGAGCTCGCGCTTCACGCGGGCGGGCGAGCCGACCACCAGCGTGCCCGAGGGGACCACCATGCCAGGCGGCACCAGCGCGCCGGCGCCCACCATCGAGTCCTCGCTCACCACCGCGCCGTCCATCACCACCGCCCCGATGCCGATGAGGCAGCGGTCCTGGATGGTGCAGCCGTGCAGCGTGACCCGGTGGCCCAGGGTCACGTCGTCGCCGACGACGGTGGGGTGGGTGCCGTTGGTGACGTGGATCACCGTCTGGTCCTGCACGTTGGAGCGAGCGCCGATGCGGATGTAGTTCACGTCCCCACGGACGATGGCGCCGAACCAGAGGGAGGACTGCTCCCCCACCTCGACGTCGCCGATGACCAGCGCGTCGTCCACCGCGAACACCGAGGGGTGGAGCCGCGGGGAGATCCCCTTGAACGGGTGGATTCGCGCCATGGTGCGCCGATGCTAGCCGGGTCCCGGCACCCCCGCAAGGCGGCGCTGTCTCGCCCTCCTCAGATCCGCTTCAGCTTGCGCGCCGCCTCGGTCAGCTCGGACCGGAAGTCCGGGTGCGCCACCGCGATCAGGTTGAGCGCCCGCTGCCGCGCGGTCTGCCCGCGCAGCTTCGCGGTCCCGTACTCGGTGACCACTTGGTCGACGTCGTTCTTGCCGGTGGTGACCACCGCGCCCTCCCGCAGCACCGGGACGATGCGCGACAGGGTCCCCTTCTTCGCGGTGGAGGAGGTGGCGATGAAGCTCTTCCCTCCGCGCGACAGGTTGGCGCCGCGCACGAAGTCCACCTGCCCGCCGGTGCCGCTCCACTGCTCCGAGCCGATCGCCTCGGAGCAGCACTGGCCCAGCAGGTCCACCTCCAGGGTGGCGTTGATCGACACCACCTTGTCGTTCCGTCCGACGTTGAAGGGGTCGTTGGTGTAGTCCACCGGGTACATCTCCAGGCCCGGGTTCTCGTGCATGAACTCGTAGAGCCGCCTCGTCCCGAGCGCGAAGGTGCCGACGGTCTTGCCGGGGTTGAGGCGCTTGCGCGAGTTGTTCACGGCGCCGCAGCGCATGAGGTCCACCATGCCGTCGGTGATCATCTCGGTGTGGATGCCGAGGTCGCGCTTCCGCTGCAGGGCCTGGCAGACCGCGTTGGGCATGCCCCCGATCCCGAGCTGGAGGGTCGAGCCGTCCTCGATGAGCTCGGCGATGTGCCCGCCGATGGCCTCCTCCACCGGGCTCAGCGGGGGGCTGGCGAGCTCGAACACCGGCTCGCTCGACTCGATGATGCAGTCGACCTTCGAGACGTGGATCTTGCAGTCGCCGGAGGTGCGGGGCGCGCCGGGCTTCACCTCGACCACCACCTGCCTCGCCTTCTCGAGGGCCGCCATGGTGTAGGCCACCGAGAGGCTGCAGGTGAAGAAGCCGTCCTCGTCCATGGGGGAGACCACCGTGCCCACCACGTCGATGGGCCAGTACTCGCGCAGCAGCTTGGGCACCTCGTGGAAGTGGTTGGGGACGAAGTCGGCCCAGCCCTGCTGCACCGCCTTGCGTGAGACGGCGCTGGTGAACCAGGAGTTCAGCTTGATGTGCGGCGGCGACTCGGCGTCGAGGTAGGCCGGGCAGAGGTGGTGCTGCTGGTTCACCACCACCCCCGCGAGCTCGCGCTTGCGGGCGGCGAGCGCCTTGACGAACGAGGTCGGCTCCCCGGCGCAGATGGGGAAGACCAGGTGGTCGCCGGAGCGCACGATGGCGGCGGCCTGGGCCGGGGTGCAGAGCTTCTGCCGGTACGTCTCGACGTCATTCGCCATGTGAGCACCTCCGGTGGTCCCGCTGCGCGGGGGAAGACGGCTGGCCGTCGCGCGCGGCCGCGGCGGCGCGGGCGCGCGACACCTTGGAGCCGCTGGGGCGGCCGAGCTGATCCGAGACGAGGCGCCCGGCGGCCACGACCTGCTCGAGGTCGACCCCGGTCTCGACCCCCAGCCCGTGGAGCAGGTAGAGGAGGTCCTCGGTGGCGACGTTGCCGGAGGCGCCCGGGGCGTAGGGGCAGCCGCCGAGCCCGGCCACCGAGGCGTCCACCACCGCGATCCCGCGCTCGAGCGCGGCGAGGACGTTCGCGAGCGCCTGCCCGAAGGTGTCGTGGAAGTGGACCGCCAGCCGCTCGCGCGGCACCTGCGCTCCCACCCGCTCCAGGAGCGCCTCGACCGCCCGCGGGGTCCCCACCCCGATGGTGTCGCCGAGCGAGATCTCGCCGCAGCCGAGGTCGAGCAGCCGCCGCGCCACCCGGGCCACCGCCTCCGGCGCGACCGCTCCCTCGAAGGGACAGCCGAGGACGCAGGAGACGTAGCCTCGCACCGGGACCCCCCGCCGGCGGGCGGCGGCGGTCACCTCGGCGAAGCGCTCCAGGCTGGAGTCGATGGAGCAGTTGAGGTTCCGGCGCGAGAAGCTCTCCGAGGCGGCCCCGAAGACCGCGACCTCGTCGGCCCCGGCCGCGACCGCCTCCTCGAGCCCGCGCAGGTTGGGCACCAGCGCCGCGTAGCGCGTGCCCGGCCGCCGCCGGACGGCGGAGAGCACCTCGGCCCCGTCGGCGAGCTGGGGGACCCAGCGCGGGGAGACGAAGCTCGCCGCCTCGATCACCGGCAGCCCCGCCCCGGCGAGCGCCTCCACCAGCGCCACCTTGGCGGCGGTCGGCACCGCGGCGGCCTCGTTCTGCAGCCCGTCGCGCGGGCCCACCTCCACCACCTTCACGCGCCGCGGCAGGATCACGACTGCACCCCCTCTGCCTCGAGCGCCAGCAGCGGGGCCCCGTCGTCCACCAGTGCCCCGACCTCGAAGTGGACCCGCGCCACCCGGCCGTCGCGCGGGGAGCGGATGGTGTGCTCCATCTTCATCGCCTCGAGGATCATCAGCGGGGCGCCCTTCTTCACCTCCGCCCCCGGCTCGACCATCACCGCCACCACCCGCCCCGGCATGGGAGCGGTGAGCCGCCCACCCTCGGCCTCGGCGCCGCCCGCCCCGGCGTCCGGATCGTGGAGCGCGAGCCGGTGCGCGCGCCCGGGAGAGAGGACCACCAGCTCCCCGCCGCGGCGCACCACCGTGGCGCGGCAGCGGCGGCCGCCCAGGTCGGCGAGGAGCTCACCGCCGGCGGTCCGCTCGCCGCGGGCAAGCAGCGGGCCTCCGGGCAGCTCCAGCAGGTACCCGTCCGGCTGGTAGCGCGCCGTCACCGCGACCACCCGCTCGCCGTCGACGAGGGTGACGACGTGGTGGGCGTCGGCGTTGAGCCGCCAGCCGTCGGCCCGGTGCCAGGGCGACCAGGGATCGGCGGAGGCCCTCGCCGCTGCCTCGGCCTCCGCCGCCGCGCGCAGCAGCTCGTCCAGGCAGGCCAGCGCGATCACCGGGTCGGGCGCCGGGCCGGGCTCGCCCACCAGCGCGGCGCGGTGGCGCTCGATGAAACCGGTGTCGAGCTCGGCGCCCTCGTAGGCCGGGTGCGCGGCCACCGCCGAGAGGAAGGCGAGGTTGGTGGTCACGCCCACCACCTGGTACTCGGCCAGCGCCGCCCGGAGCCGCCGCAGCGCGCCGGCGCGATCGCGGTCCCAGACCACCAGCTTGGCGAGCATGGGGTCGTAGTGGACGGTGACCTGGTCGCCCTCGCAGACCCCGGTCTCGACGCGCACGTGGGTGCCTTCCGCCGGCGCGCGCAGGTGCGCGAGGGTGCCCACCGAGGGCAGGAAGTCGCGGGTCGGGTCCTCGGCGTAGAGGCGGGCCTCGATGGCGTGACCGCCGATGGCGAGGTCCGACTGCGCGCACGGCAGCGGCTCGCCGGCGGCCACCCGCAGCTGCCACTCCACCAGGTCCTGCCCGGTGATCATCTCGGTCACCGGGTGCTCCACCTGGAGGCGCGTGTTCATCTCCATGAAGTAGAAGCGCCCCGCCTCGTCGAGGAGGAACTCGACCGTGCCGGCGCCCCGGTAGTCGATGGCCCGCGCCGCCGCCACCGCCGCCGCGCCCATCCGCTCGCGCAGCGCCTCGGTGAGCCCCGGCGCCGGCGCCTCCTCCAGCACCTTCTGGTGGCGCCGCTGGATGGAGCAGTCGCGCTCGAAGAGGTGCAGGGCATGGCCGTGACCGTCGGCGAACACCTGCACCTCCACGTGGCGCGGGCGGGCGAGGTACCGCTCCAGCAGGACCCGGTCGTCGCCGAAGCCGGCCAGCGCCTCGCGCCGGGCCCCCGCCAGCGCCGGGGCGAATTCCTCCGGCGAGCCCACCACCCGCATCCCCTTCCCGCCGCCGCCGGCGCTGGCCTTGACGAGCACCGGGTAGCCGATGCGCGCCGCCTCGACCGCGAGCCGCCGCGGGTCCTGGTCCTCGCCGTGGTAGCCGGGGACGAGCGGCACCCCGGCGGCCTCCATGAGCCGCTTGGCCGCGCTCTTCGAGCCCATGGCCCGGATGGCGGAGGCCGGCGGCCCGACGAAGGTCAGCCCCGCCGCGGCGCAGGCCTCGGCGAACTCGGCGTTCTCCGAGAGGAAGCCGTAACCCGGGTGCACCGCGCGCGCGCCGCTCCGCAGCGCCGCCTCCAGGATCGCCTCGCCGCGCAGGTAGCTCTCGCGCGCCGGCGCCGCGCCCACGCGGAAGGCCTCGTCGGCCAGGGCCACGTGGCGCGCCCCGGCGTCGGCGTCGGAGTAGACCGCCACCGTGCGGATGCCGAGCCGCCGCGCGGTGCGCATCACCCGGCAGGCGATCTCCCCACGATTGGCGACCAGCAGCTTGTCGAACATGGCTACTCCTCCACCCAGGCCGGACGCCGCTTCTCCAGGAAGGCCGCCACCCCCTCGCGCCCCTCGGGCGAGGCGCGGACGGCGGCGATGCGCTCCGCGGTCTCGGCCACCAGCGCGTCGTCGAGCGGCGCGCCGGCCACCCGGCGGAGGAGATCCTTGGCCGCCGCCAGGGCGGCGGGGCCGTTGCGGACGAGGTTCGCGGCGAGCCGCTCGGCGCGTTCGGCCAGCGCCGCCTCGCCCTCCACCACCTCCTGGACCAGCCCCACCCGCCGCGCCTCCTCGGCGTCGAACACCTCGGCGGTGAGGGCCCACCGGCGGGCTTCCCTCGGACCTATGGCCGCGACCACGTAAGGCGAGATCACCGCCGGGACCAGCCCGAGCCGCACCTCGGAGAGGCAGAAGGCGGCGCGTCGCGTGGCCACGGCGAGGTCGCAGCAGGCGACCAGCCCCACCCCGCCGCCGTAGGCCGCCCCCTGCACCAGGGCCACCGTGGGCTGCGGGAGCCCGTGCAGGGTGCGCATCAGCGCCGCCAGCGCCTGGGCGTCGCGCAGGTTCTCCTCCCGCGAGTAGCCGGCGCTGCGCCGCATCCAGCCGAGGTCCGCGCCGGCGGAGAAGCTCCGGCCGGCGGCGGCGAGGAAGACCGCCCGCACCCGGCGGTCGCTCCCGAGGCGCGCCAGCTCGGCGGTGAGCTCCGCCACCAGCCGATCGTCGAAGGCGTTGTGCAGCTCCGGGCGGTCGAGGGTGACGGTGGCGCAGCCGCGCCGGTCGAGCCGGGTGGAGAAGGAGTCGGCCATGGTCACATCCGGAAGACGCCGAAACCGGTGGGCTCGACCGGCGCGTTGAGGGCCGCGGAGAGGCCGAGCCCGAGGACGGTGCGGGTGTCGGCCGGGTCGATGACGCCGTCGTCCCAGAGCCGGGCGCTCGCGTAGTAGGGGTGGCCCTGGGTCTCGTACTGCGCGCGGATGGGCGCCTTGAAGGCCGCCTCCTCCTCCGCGCCCCATCGCTCTCCCCGGGCCTCGAGCGCGTCGCGCTTCACCTGCGCGAGCACGCTCGCCGCCTGCTCGCCGCCCATCACCGAGATCCGGGCGTTGGGCCAGGTCCAGAGGAAGCGCGGGCCGTAGGCGCGGCCGCACATGCCGTAGTTCCCGGCGCCGAAGCTGCCGCCGACGATCACCGTGAGCTTGGGCACCCGGGCGCAGGCCACCGCGGTGACCATCTTGGCGCCGTCCTTGGCGATGCCGCCCGCCTCGTACTTGCTGCCCACCATGAAGCCCGAGATGTTCTGCAGGAAGAGGAGCGGGATGCCGCGCTGCGCGCAGAGCTCGATGAAGTGCGCCCCCTTGAGCGCCGACTCGGAGAAGAGGATCCCGTTGTTGGCCACCACGCCGAGCGGGTAGCCGAAGAGGCGCGCGAAGCCGCACACCAGGGTGGTGCCGTAGAGGCTCTTGAACTCGTCGAGCTCGGACCCGTCCACGATGCGGGCGATGATCTCGCGCACGTCGTAGGGCTTGCGAGGATCGGTGGGGACCACCCCGCGCAGGTCGGCCGGGTCGTGGAGCGGGTCGGCGGACGGCCGCAGCGAGACCTGGGGCCGCTTGCCGCCGTTCAGGTTCCCCACGATGCGGCGGGCGATGCGCAGCGCGTGGCCGTCGTCGCTCGCCAGGTGGTCGGTGACCCCGGAGGTGCGGCAGTGTACGTCGGCGCCGCCGAGCGCCTCGGCGCTCACCACCTCGCCGGTGGCCGCCTTCACCAGCGGCGGCCCGCCGAGGAAGATGGTCCCCTGCCCGCGGACGATGACGCTCTCGTCGGACATGGCGGGCACGTAGGCGCCGCCGGCCGTGCAGGAGCCCATCACCACCGCGATCTGGGGGACGCCGGCCGCCGAGAGGTTGGCCTGGTTGTAGAAGATGCGGCCGAAGTGGTCGCGGTCCGGGAAGACCTCGTCCTGCTGCGGCAGGTTGGCCCCGCCGGAGTCGACGAGGTAGACGCAGGGCAGCCGGTTCTCGCGGGCGATCTCCTGGGCCCGCAGGTGCTTCTTCACGGTGAGCGGGTAGTAGCTGCCGCCCTTCACGGTGGCGTCGTTGGCGACGACGACGCACTCGCGCCCGCTCACCCGCCCGATCCCGGTGACCAGGCCGGCCGAGGGCACCTCGCCCCCGTACATGCCCCAGGCGGCGAGCTGCGAGAGCTCGAGGAAGGGCGCGCCCACGTCGAGGAGCTGCCTCACCCGCTCGCGCGGGAGCAGCTTGCCGCGCTCGAGGTGGCGGGCCCGGGCCCGCTCGCCGCCGCCCAGCTCGATGGCGGCCACCTTCTCGCGCAGGTCGCGGACCAGCGCGCCCATGGCCTCGGCGCTCCGCTGGAAGTCGGGCGATTGGCGATCGAGCGCGCTGTCGAGGGCGGGCATTGGGCGTCCTCCTCCGTGGTGGAGCGGTCCGTGAACGTGGGCGGGGTCCGGCGTGCGAGCGCGCGCGCCCTCAGGCGGCGGTCTCCTGGAAGAGCTCGCGGCCGATGAGCATCCGGCGGATCTCGCTGGTGCCGGCCCCGATCTCGTACAGCTTGGCGTCGCGCAGGAGCCGGCCGGTGGGGAACTCGTTGATGTAGCCGTTCCCGCCCAGGCACTGGATGGCCTCGAGCGCCATCCAGGTGGCCCGCTCCGAGACGTAGAGGATCGCCCCGGCGGCGTCCTTGCGGCTGGTGAGCCCCGCGCCGCAGGCCTTCGCCACCGCGTAGACGTAGGCGCGGCAGGCGCTCTGGGTGCTGTACATGTCCGCGAGCTTGCCCTGCATGAGCTGGAACTCGCCGATGGCCTGTCCGAACTGGTGCCGATCGTGGACGTAGGGCAGCACCACGTCGAGGCAGGCCTGCATGATGCCGAGCGGACCTCCGGCGAGCACCGCGCGCTCGTAGTCGAGCCCGCTCATGAGCACGTTGACCCCGCGCCCGACCTCGCCGAGGACGTTCTCCGCCGGCACCTCGCAGTCGCTGAAGAGCAGCTCGCAGGTGTCGGAGCCGCGCATGCCGAGCTTGTCGAGCTTCTGCGCGGTGGAGAACCCGCGCATCCCCTTCTCGACGAGGAAGGCGCTGATCCCTCGCGGCCCGGCGGCCGGGTCGGTCTTGGCGTAGACCACCAGCACGTCGGCGTGGGGGCCGTTGGTGATCCACATCTTGTTGCCGTTGAGCACGAACCGGTCACCCTTGCGGTCGGCGCGGAGCCGCATGCTCACCACGTCCGAGCCGGCGCCGGGCTCGCTCATGGCCAGCGCGCCGACGTGCTCGCCGCTGAGGAGCTTCGGCAGGTACTCGCGCTTCTGCCGCTCGTCGCCGTTCCGGGCGATCTGGTTGACGCACAGGTTCGAGTGGGCGCCGTAGGCGAGCCCCACCGCCGCCGAGGCGCGGCTGATCTCCTCCATGGCGACCACGTGCTCGAGGTACCCCATGCCCGAGCCGCCGTAGGCCGGATCGACCGTCACCCCGAGCAGCCCCAGCGCGCCGAGCTTCTGCCACAGGTCCATGGGGAAGTGGTTGGCGCGGTCTATCTCCGACGCGCGCGGCGCGATCTCGCGCGCCGCGAAGTCGCGCACCGTCTGACGCAGCAGATCTGCGGATTCACCGAGCGCGAAGTCGAGTGCGGGCCAGGCCTTCATGTCACCTCTCCTGTGGGTCGAGCGCGGCAGGCGCGACTCCCCCCGACAGTGCAACGCGTGGACCACCGGCCCCGGCAGGCGCGTCGCTCCGCGCGAAGTCCCGTAAACACGCGGGTCCGGCGCCAACCGGCGCTCGCCGCCAGGCGCGGGCGCCCCGGAACCTCCTGGAGAAGTGCTTCAGCGCGAGACAGGGGCGCGCAGGCCCGAGCGGGGCGGCGCCGCGCGGACCGCTTCAGGGAGCGAGCAGGTCCATGAACTCGTGGACCTCGATCTCCTCGAAGGTCCGCGGGTCGGCGCAGCGCGCCCAGATGGCCTCGGCCCGCTCCGGCGGGTAACGCGCCGCGAGCGCCTCCCGCATCCGCCGCTCGAGCGCGGGCTCTCCCTCGGCCCGCCGGGACACGTGCCCGACCGGGTAGGCGTGAGCCAGCGTCGGGGTGCTGCTGCCGTCGGTGAAGGTCACCCGCAGCGCGTTGCCGAGGGCGCGGCGGGAGGGGTCGAAGTGCTCCGCCGTGAGCCGCGGCTCCTCCACCACCCGCACCCGCGCCCGCAGCGCCTCGAGGAGCGGGTCGGCCGCGCAGGCGTCCTCGTAGGTGGCCGGGGTGGGCGCGCCGCGCAGGAGCGAGGCCGCGACCACGTACTCCAGGCTGCGGCGCCGCTCCGCCGGACCCTGGAGCGGGCCGGGGCGGGAGAGGTGTCGGATGGCCGGCTCGTGGGTCGCGAGCTCGATCCGCGAGACGTCGTCGAGGCGGGTGCGCACCGCCGGGCCGAGGGCGACCGCGCACTCGACCGCGGTGAGGGCCTGGTACTCGGCCGAGATCCCGAGCTTCGGGACGACGTGCTCGATGGCCCAGGTCTCCGGCGCCCGCGGCAGCCGGAAGCGGCCGGTCTGGCAGAGCACGTCGTAGAGCCCCCAGCGCGGCGCCGCCCGCACCACCTCCGGCACCCGCTCCCCCCGCAGCGCGCGCAGGATGGCGCGGGTGGCCCGGCTCGCCGCGTCGCCTGCCGCCTGCGCCATCCGGACCGCGGAGTCGCGCTCCGGCCGCAGCGCGAAGGTGCCCTGCCCGTCGGCCCAGGCGTGGGCGATGGCGTCGAGGATCTGCGCCTCGGTCGCGCCCAGCAGGAGCGCCGAGAGGGCGGTCGCCGAGATGCGCGTCAGCACGAGGTGGTGCACCTCGGTCCGGTCGAAGTCGTTCTGGCAGAGGGCCCGCTGGATCTCGTGCGCGTCGACGAGCGCCGCCAGCAGGGCTCGCATGGGCACGCCCGGCTCGCCGGCGGCGCTGGCCCGGCGCGAGGCGAGGTCGGCCGCCGGCAGGATGGCCCCGATGGCGTCCGCCGCGTGGCCGCGCTCCACGGTGAGCCACCCGTCGTCCACGTCGAGCCAGCGCACCACCAGGGAGGTGTCGTGCGACGCCTTCTCGAGGTCGATGAGGTGGGACGTGCCGAGCACCCGCGCCCGGCGGCCCACCGCGCTCGCGACCCCAGCGGGGCCGCCGAGCTGCTTCGCGCAGGCTGGGCGCTCGAGGGCGAAGAGCCCGCCGGCGACCGCGTCGAGGAAGCAGCGGCGGGCGTGGCCCCAGGCCGCCGGGCTCGGGGCTCCTCCCCGCGCCACGAAGGCCGCGATCTCCGCGAGCTCCGGGTCGGCGCTGGCGCGCGGCTTGGGCTTGCTGGGTGGAGGGGTCACGGCGTCACGAGTCTGCGCCATCTTGCCCGCGACCGGGCGCCCTGGGAAGCGCGCCGCGCTCGCCATCCGCACGCGCGTCCCGGCGGGGTTGCTTCGGGCTGAGACAACCTCGTCGCAGGGTGAAACGGCTATGCTGGGCATCCCTGCACCGCCCGGGGGATGCGCCATGTCCGTGGTGAGGTCGTCCGAGCTACAGCGCCGCCCCGTCATCTGGGTCTTCAGCACCAGCCGGCTGCGGGAGGTGTTCGAGAGCCTGGCCCCCCAGAGCGCCGACCTCGCCGAGGTGCGCGTCTTCGACAAGGTGTTCGAAGAGGCGCTGCAGACCGCGCGTGAGCTCATGCAGGCCGGGGAGGAGGTGGACGTCTTCCTCGCCGCCGGCTGGAACGCCGCCTACCTGCGCGACCACGCCCGCGTGCCGGTGGTGCTCGTCACGCCGACCGCCCACGACATCCTGCAAGCGCTCACCGACGCCTGCCGCCTCTCGCGCCGCGTGGGGGTGGTCTCTTTTCGCCATCTGCTCGCCGGCGTGGAGGCCTTCGCCGAGGCGCGCGGGGTCGAGATCGAGCAGCGCCCCTACCAGACGCTGGAGGAGGCCCGCGCGGCCGTCGCCGACCTGGCCGGCCGCGGCTGCGACCTGCTGGTCGGCCCGGGCCCGGTCTGCGACCTCGCGGATCGGGCCGGGCTGCGATCGGTCCTCATCTACTCCCGCGACTCGGTGCGGGAGGCGATCGAGCAGGCGGTGGAGGTGGCCCGGGTGGTCCGGGACGAGGAGTCCCAGCGCGCGCGGCTGGGCAGCATCCTCGACCACCTCACCGAGGGGGTGGTGTCGGTGGACCTCCAGGAGCGCGTCCAGTCGCTCAACCCCGCCATGGAGCGGATCCTGGGCGTGGCCGCGGGCGAGGTGCACGGCAAGCGCCTCGGCGCAGTCGCCCCCGACCTCAGCCTGGCGCGGGTGCTCGAGACCGGCTCGGCGGAGCTCGACGGGGTGCAGCGCCTCGGGAATCGCACCCTGGTGGTGAACCGCATCCCGCTGCGCGAGCGCGGCGTCCAGACCGGCGCGGTGCTCACCTGCCAGGACTCGAGCACCGTCCAGCGGCTCGACCGGAACCTGCGCTCGCAGTACCGGCCGCGGCGCTTCGTGGCGCGCCACCTGCTGTCGAGCATCGTCGGGGCCTCTCCGGGGATGCAGCGGCTGCGGTCGCTCTCCGAGACCTACGCCCGCACCGACGCCACCGTGCTCATCACCGGCGAGAGCGGGACCGGCAAGGAGCTGGTCGCGCAGGGCATCCACAACGCCAGCACCCGCCGGGACCATCCCTTCGTGGCCGTCAACTGCGCCGCCTTCCCGGAGTCGCTGCTCGAGTCGGAGCTCTTCGGCTACGACGAGGGGGCGTTCACCGGCACGCGCCGCGGCGGGCGGCCGGGCCTCTTCGAGGCGGCCCACACCGGGACCGTCTTCCTCGACGAGATCGGCGACATGACCCTGTCGCTGCAGACGCGGCTGCTCAGGGTGCTGCAGGAGCGGCAGGTGGTGCGGCTCGGCTCGAACGACCCCACCCCGGTCGACGTCCGCGTGATCGCCGCCACCAACAAGGACCTCAAGAAGGCCATCGCGGCCCGCGAGTTCCGCGAGGACCTCTACTTCCGACTCAACATCCTCCACCTGCACCTGCCCCCGCTCCGCGACCGGCCCGGGGACCTCACCGCCCTCGCCTCCGAGCTGCTGCAGCGGGCGCTGCTGCGGCACGACGCGCCCACCGCGCACGGCCAGGCGCTCTCGCTCCTGCTGTCCAGGCTCACCAGCTACCGCTGGCCGGGCAACGTGCGCGAGCTCGAGAACGTGGTGGAGCGGGTGGCGGTGCTCTTCGCCGCCTGCGGCGAGCGGCGGCCGCCCGGGGAGGAGGCGCTCCGGGCCACGCTCCCGGAGCTCTTCGAGGAGGGCGAGGAGACGCCTGCCGAGGGTGAGTCGCGCCTGCCCGACGCGCGGCGGGCGCAGGAGCGGGACCTCATCCAGCGCGCGCTGCAGGAGACCGGCGGGAACCAGTCCGAGGCGGCGCGGCGGCTCGGCATCGGCCGCGCCACCCTGTGGCGCAAGCTGCGCGCGGGGCTCTGAGGCCGCGCCGTCAGGCCGGCCGCGCCGGCCCGGTCCGCTCACCCGAGAGCGAGCCGGGGAAGGCGGCGGTGATCCGCACCGGCACCAGCGCGGCGGCCGGCGCCTCGGGCTCGGTGGCGGCGAAGTGCACCACCCGGTTGTCGGGGGCGCGGCCGCAGCGGCGGGCCGGGTCGCCCTCGGAGGGTCCCTCCACCAGCACCTCCACCTCCCGCCCGACCAGCGCCTGGTTCTTCTCGAGCGCGATCCGGCGCTGCACGGCCTGCAGCCGCTCCAGCCGCGCCAGGGCCAGCTCGCGGTCGACCTCGGTCCACTCCGGCGCGCTGCCGAGCCGGAGCGCGGCCACCGTCTTCGGGCGCGGGCTGAAGACGAAGCTGAAGGAGTTGTCGAAGCGCGCGCGCTCGAGGAGCCGCAGCGAGCCCTCGAAGTCCTCGTCGGTCTCGCCGGGGAAGCCGACGATGAAGTCGGTGGTGATGGCGATTCCTGGACGGGCGACCTCGAGCCGGGCGTGGCGGGCGAGGTACTCCTCCACCGTGTAGTCGCGCCGCATGCGCTGGAGCACCTGGTCCGAGCCCGCCTGCACCGGCAGGTGGAAGTGGGGCATCACCTTCGGCTCGTCGCGGAAGGCCTCGATGAGCACGTCGGAGAGGTCGTGCGGGTGGCTGGTGGTGAAGCGGACGCGGGCGATGCCCGGCAGCGCCGCCACCTTGCGCAGCAGCTCGGCGAAGGTGCAGCCGCCCACGTACGAGTTCACGTTCTGGCCGATGAGGGTCACCTCGCGCACCCCCACCTCGGCCAGGGAAGCGCACTCGGCCAGCACCTCGGCGAACGGGCGCGACACCTCGCGCCCGCGGGTGTGCGGCACGATGCAGAAGGCGCAGACGTTGTCGCAGCCCTTCATCACCGTGACGAAGGCGCCGATGCGCCCGCGCGCCGCCTCGGGGTCGGCGGCCGGGAAGACGTACTCCTCCGAGTCCATCCAGCCGGTCTCGGCGAAGCGCTCCTTCTGCACCGCCCGCTCCACCAGCTCCGGCAGGCGGCCGATGTTGTCCGGGCCGAAGACGAAGTCGAGGTAGGGCACGCGCGAGAGGAGCCGACCCTTCTGCTCCTGGGCCACGCAGCCGGAGACGGCCAGGAGCGCGCCGCGGCGGGCCTTGTGCTCGCGGTAGCGCCCCAGCGCCGACAGCAGCTTCTGCTCCGCCTTCTCCCGCACCGCGCAGGTGTTGAGGAGGATCAGGTCGGCGTCCTCCGCGTGCTGGGTGGCGGTGAAGGCGTGGCGCCCGAGCAGCTCCACCATGCGGGCGCTGTCGGCCTCGTTCATCTGGCAGCCGAAGGTGTGGACGAAGACCTTTCTCATCGCGGCCGGAAACTAGGGGCTCGGCGGGGCCGGAGTCAACCGCGCGGCACCAGGGCGTCGGCCACCCCGGCGAGGTCGTCGAGGGTGGCGACGGTGGCGACCCGCTCCGCCGCGCGGGCGTAGGCCGGCATCTCGCTGTCCCCCTGCCCCCAGGTCGCCCGCTCCTCCGGGCAGATCCAGAGGAGCCGCCGCGCCCGCCGGCGCAGATCGGAGAGCGCCCGCAGGCCGGGATCCTGGTAGTTGGTCCGCCCGTCGCCGATGACGAGGACGGTGGTGCGGCGGGTGACCGCGCCGGGGAAGCGGGCCAGGAAGGCGCGGAGCGCGCGGCCGTAGTTGGAGTTGCCGTGCAGGCTCACCGCCCGGCCGGCGGTGGCGAGGTCGACCGCGCGCGCCACGTCGCGCTCGCGGCGCAGCGCCTCGGTGACCTCGCCCAGGTCGGAGACGAAGGCGAAGGTGCGCACCCGGCCGAACAGCCCCTGCAGCGTGTACAGGAAGAGCAGCATCAGGCGAGAGACGTGGCGCACCGAGTCGGAGAGGTCGCAGAGCACCACCAGGTCCGGCCGCTCGGGGCGGCGCCGGCGGAAGGCGAGGCGGGAGGGGAAGCCGCCGAGCGCGAGCCCGCGCCGCAGCGTGCGCCGCACGTCGAGGGCCCCGCGCCGCCGGTGCGCCCGCACCGCGAGCCGGGCCCTCAGCCGCTCGGCGAGCCGGCGCACCGCCGCCTCCACCTGTTGCTGCTCGGCCCGGGAGACCGCAGCGAGGCTCCGCGATCCGCCGCTGCGCCGCCGGTCGCGGGCGTCCTGCTCCAGGGCGGCGTACCGGCGGGCCGCCTCGGCGGCCTCGGAGAGCTGCCGTTCCAGCCGCTCCGATGCGAGCGACAGGCCGGCGGCGGAGAGGCCGCGCGCGCGCAGCGCCTCCTCGAGCCGCGCCGCGTCGTCGGCCAGGGCGCCGCCGCCCGCCGAGGCGAGCAGGCGACGGCCGTAGAAGCCCACCTGGCCGGGCAGGTGGAGCAGGGAGAAGTCGAGCTCCAGCGCCGCCCCGCGCAGGAGCCGGGCCAGCGCGCCACGATCCCCCTCGAGCAGCGCCCGGCCGAGCGGCGAGAGCTCGGCCGCGAGGTCCCGCAGGGTGGCGGCGACCATCTCCAGCTCGTCCCCCTCGAGGAGGCCCGAGGCCCGCAGGTCCTCGACCAGGCTCCGCTCGAAGGCCTCGAGCACGCGCCCCAGCCCGGAGAAGTAGAGGGCGAAGAGCTGCTCGAAGGCAGCCACGTCGGCGGAGCGCTTCACCAGCGTGGCGCGGAGCGCGGTCCGCAGCGCCTCGCGGTCGTCCACCCCCACCAGCGCCGCGGCCGCCGCCGCGTCGGCCACCTCGGACGGGGCTGCGCGCACGCCGTGCTGGCGCAGGAGCCGGGCGAACTCGACGAGGCGCGCGTCCACCCTCACGCCATAGCGTCGCGGGCGTTGTCGCGCCGCGCCGGCGCGGGTTAGGTTCCTGGCGAGATGGCCGTCCCGCTCGTCACCCTGGAGAACGCCTCGGTGGTCCTCGCCGGCGCGCGCGTGCTCGAGGGGATCTCGTTCACCCTCCGCGACGGCGAGAGCTGGGCCGTGCTCGGCCGGAACGGCTCCGGCAAGTCGACCTTCCTGAAGCTCCTGCGCGGCGAGGTCTGGCCGGCGCCGGGCGGCGGCCGGCGCCTCTACCACCTCGACGGCCCGCCGCAGGAGAGCCCCATCGGCATGCGCGACCGGATCGCGCTGGTCTCGGCCGAGCAGCAGGAGGCCTATCACAAGCGCGACTGGGACCTCGACGCCGACGCGGTGATCCTCTCCGGCTTCACCGACAGCGTGTACCGCCAGGAGCCGCCCACCGAGGCGGAGCGGCGCCGGGCGGGGGAGGTGGCGGCGGAGCTCGGCGTCGAGCGACTGCTCGGTCGCCGCTTCCTCTCGCTCTCGACCGGGGAGGCGCGCCGCGTGCTCCTCGCCCGCGCCCTCGCGCCCAGGCCCCGGGTGCTGCTGCTCGACGAGGCCGCGAACGGCCTCGACGCGGTGAGCCGGCGCCGGTTCCTCGAGGCGGTCTCCCGGGTGGCGCGCGGGGGCCTCCCGGTGGTGATGGCGACGCACCGGGCGGAGGAGGTGCTGCCCGAGATGACGCGGGTGGCGCGGATGGATGGGGGCAGGCTCGAGGTGCTCGCGGGAGAGGGCCGGCGCCCCCTCTCCCCTCCCCAGGGCGCCCCCGGGCTCCCCCTCCCCGCCGCGCGGGGAGTGCCGGGGAGCGGCGGTCACGAGGCCCGGGCACCTGCCGCCTCCCCCCTCCTCCACCTCGAGCGCGCCAGCGTCAACGTCTCCGGCCACCCGGTGCTCCACGCGCTCGACTGGACCGTGCTCCCCGGCGAGAGCTGGGCGGTCCTCGGCCCGAACGGCGCCGGCAAGAGCACCCTCATCCGGCTCCTCGCCGGAGAGGAGCAGCCCATGCCGGGCGGCCGCGTCCGCCGCCTCGGGCTGCCTTCCCGCACCGGCCTCTGGGAGCTGCGCGCCAGGGTGGCGCTGGTGAGCCCCGAGCTGCAGGCGCGCCACCGCTACGAGGAGCGCGGCGAGGAGGTGGTGCTCTCGGGCTTCTTCGGCAGCATCGGCCTCCCCGAGGAGCCCACGCCGGCGCAGCGCGAGGCCGCCCGGCGCTGGATGGACCGGCTCGGCGCCGCGCACCTCGCGGCGCGCCGGGTGCAGGCCCTGTCGCACGGGGAGCTCCGCCGGCTGCTGCTCGCGCGCGCGCTGGTGCGCGAGCCGGAGCTGCTGCTCCTCGACGAGCCCTGTGACGGCCTCGACGCCTCGAGCCGGGCGGAGCTCCTGGCCCTGCTCGAGTCGCTCTGCCGGGGCGGGCTGCACCTGGTCCTCGCCAGCCACCACGCCTCCGACCTCATCCCCTCCATCGACCACGTGCTCGAGCTGGAGGGTGGCCGGGTGAGGCGCGCCGGCCCTCGCGCGTGAAGGGCGGCTGCGCGCCGGGCGCGGGCCTGCTATGGAGGGGCCGCCCATGTCGACCCTGGTCGTCGTCACCTTCCTCGCCTTCTTCGCCGCGGAGTACCTCGTCGAGACGGCGCTCCTCGCCCTGAACCTCCGCCGCGCCGCGCGCTCCGGCGGCGCGGTGCCGGCGCCGATCGCGAACGTCGTCTCGCCGGACGCCGCCGCCAGGAGCCGCGCCTACACCCTCGCCAACGGCAGGCTGGCCCTCGCCTCGGGCGCCTTCTCGGCCGCGCTCACGCTGGCGGTGCTCTTCTCCGGGCTGCTCCCCGCGCTCGACCGCGCCCTCGCCGCGCGCGGCATCGCCGGGGCGCACCGCTTCGTCGCCTTCCTGGTGCTGGTCGGCGTCCTCTTCTCGCTGGCCGGGCTCCCCTTCTCGCTCTACCGCACCTTCGCGATCGAGGCCCGCTTCGGCTTCAACCGGACCACCATCGCCCTCTGGCTCAAGGACCACCTGAAGGCGCTGGCGGTCTCGGCCGCCATCGGGCTGCCGCTCCTCTACGCGATCTACGGGTTCATGGCCCTCGCCGGCCGCGCCTGGTGGCTCTGGCTGGCGGGCTTCCTCACCGCCGTGCAGGTGCTGATGGTCTGGCTCTGGCCCACCTTCATCGCGCCGCTCTTCAACCGCTTCCAGCCCTTGCCGGCGGGGCCGCTCAAGGAGCGGCTCGAGGCGCTGGCGGCGGCGGCCCGCTTCCGCAGCGGCGGCCTCTTCGTGATGGACGCCTCGCGCCGCTCCGGCCACGGCAACGCCTACTTCACCGGCTTCTTCCGCCCGCGCATCGTGCTCTTCGACACCCTGGTCGAGCAGATGACGGTGCCCGAGGCGGCGGCGGTGCTGGCCCACGAGATCGGCCACTACCAGAAGCGCCACGTGCACCAGCGGCTCGCCCTCGGCGTGCTCGGCCAGGTGGTCACCCTCTACGCCCTCTCGCTGCTCGTCCCCTGGCCACCGCTCTACCAGGCCTTCGGGTTCGCCGAGCCCTCCTACCACGCCGCGCTGGCGCTGCTCTCCATCGGCGGCGGCGCCTTCACCTTCTTCCTGGCGCCGCTCGCCTCCTGGCTGTCGCGGCGCCACGAGTACCAGGCCGACCGCTACTCGGCGGCGCTGGTGCCGGAGCCGGGCGCCCTGGCCTCGGCGCTGGTGAAGCTCAACGCCGAGAACCTCTCGAACCTCGATCCGCACCCCTGGTACAGCGCCTGGCACTACTCGCACCCGACGCTGCTGGAGCGGCTGCGGGCCCTGGCCGAGGCCGGCGGAGGCGCCCCGGCCGCCTCCGGCTAGCGCTCCAGCAGCGCCAGCCCTTCGACGTGGTGGGTCTGCGGGAAGAGGTCGAAGGGCTGCACCGACGCCACCCGGTAGCCGGCCTCGACGCAGCCGCGCAGGTCGCGGGCCAGGGTGGCGGGGTCGCAGGAGACGTAGACCGCCCACGCCACCCCGAGCCGGGCCAAGAGCGCCCCGACGCCGCGGGCCCCGTCTCGCGGGGGGTCGAGGAGCGCCGCCTCGAAGCGCGGGCCGCCCGGCTCCCGCGCCAGCCCGCCCGCCACCGCCAGCGCGTCGCCGGCCACGAAGCGGACCGGCTGCCCGGTGAGGTCGCGCCGCGCCAGCTCCAGCGAGGGCCCCTGCACCTCCACCGCGGTCACCGACGCGGCGCTCCGGGCGAGCGGCGCGGTGAAGTTGCCGGCGCCGCAGTAGAGCTCGAGCACCCGCGCCCCGGCGGGCCGGAGCAGCGCCGCCGCCGCCGCGACCAGGAGCGCGTTGGCGCCGCGGTTGGCCTGCTGGAAGACGTCGGGGCGCGAGCGCTGCAGCCCGGCGCTGGGGTCGCCCGGCACCCGCGCGTGTCGCAGCACCGGCTCGCCGACCAGCGCCGGCGCGCGCCCCTCCTGCAGCAGCACCAGCCCGGCGAGCCCCGGGACCGCGCCGAGGAGCGCCTCCGCCCGCCGCGCCACCGCCGCCGAGACCTCCGGCAGCTGGAGCGCCGCCGCCCCGCGCCCCTCCGCCTCCGACCACTCCAGCATCACCTCGCGCGGCGCGAGGCGCGCGGCGGCGAGCGCCGGCCCGAGCGCCTCGCGCAGCGCGTCGAGCCCCGCCTCGAGCAGGTGGCACTCCGCGAGCGGCACCGGCTGGTGGGAGCGGCGCCGGAAGAAGGCGAGCCGGGCGCTCGCCCGGTCGAAGTGGAGCTTCGCCCGGCAGCGGTAGCGCAGCGGCGCCGGCGATGGCGCGATCGGCCGCAGGGGGTAGCTCCCCGGCGCGAGGCGGCCGATCCGCCGCAGGGTCTCGGCGAAGCTCCGCTCCTTGGCGGCGAGCTGGCGCGGGTAGTCCACGTGGAGCCACTCGCAGCCGCCGCACTCCCGGTCGCGCTCCCCGGGCCCGCCCGGCCCGAAGTGCCGGCACGGCGGCGGCACGCGCGCGGCGCCGGGCTGGAGCACCCGCAGGAGCTCGGCGTGGGCCGGCCCCTCGCCGGCCGGCAGCTCCACCTCCACCCGGTCGCCCGGCGCGGCGAAGGGCACGTAGACCGCCCGCGCGCCGACGCGCCCCACCGCCTCGCCGCCCTGGGCGAGATCGTCGATGTCGAGCTCGATGCGCACCAGGGGAAGCTAGCCCGGATCGAGGGCGGCGCGCAGCCGCTCGACGAAGGCCTCGATCTCACGCCGCTTGGCGCCGTCGAGGTCGGTGAACTCGATCCCCATGCCCGGGGCGGTGTTCACGGCGTTGCCCACCTCGGACACCCGCGCGACGCGGCCGGCGATGTCGACGGGGCACTTCGCGGCGGGGAGCTGGAGGGTGAGCCGCACCGGCGTGCCCACCGGCAGCGGCTTGCGGGTGTTGATGAACAGGCCGCCGCGGCTGATGTCGGTGGCCCAGTCGGAGAGGAAGCCGCCCACGCTCCGGTAGGCCACCGGCAGCTCGTGGTGGAGCCGGTGCGACTGGCGCTTGTCCGCGACGGGGTTCCGGGCCACGCGGACCCGACTCTATCAGGCACCCTCGTCGAGCGCGAGCGTCACCGGCGCCCCGCGCACCAGCCCGAAGCGCTCCGCCGCGCTCCCCTCGCGGACGGCGATCTCCAGCCGGCCGCCGCTGCCGACGAGCGCCAGGAGCTCCCCCGCCGCCCCTTCACCGAAGGTGCGCACGAAGCGGGCCGCCCGCCCCTCCACGCGCACCTCGCGCACCTGCCGACCGCCCAGATCGGACGAGCGCAGGCTGGTGATCAGGTTGCCGAAGTGATCCACGGCAAGGCACTTGCCCCGCAGCCTCGCCCCGTCGCGCGCCGCCGCCGGCCAGGGGAGGCGCACCGGAGCCGCCACGCTGGGGCCGAGCCACTCGGGATCGCCGCCCCCCGCCAGGAAGGCCGCCACCGGCGCGAAGAGATCGCGCCCGTGGAAGGTGGCGCTCGCCGGCGCCGGGACGTGGCGCGGGTCCTCGAGCGCGTAGGCGCGCGCGCCCTCGAGGAAGGGGGTGAAGAGGCCGTTGTCCGGCCCCACCAGCCGGCGGCCCTCCGGGTCCACCACGCAGAGCGCGCGCCGCGAGGTACCGACGCCGGGGTCGACCACCGCGCAGTGGACCGCTTCCAGCGGAAAGTGCGGGACGCAGGCCTCGAGGAGCAGCGCCCCCGCGAGCACGTCGAAGTGCGGCACCTCGTGCGAGAGGTCGACGAGCTGCGCCGACGGCAGCCGCTGCAGCACCGCCCCCTTCATCTGCGCCGGGTAGCCCGAGCCGGCGCCGAAGTCGCTGAGGAAGGTGACGACGGGCGGGTTCATGCTTCCAGGACCCGGAGGTCGGGCGCGGCGCGCAGCCTGGGCTCGGTGAGCCCCTGCACCTGCTCGAGCGTGACCCCGGGGGCCAGCTCGCGCACCAGGAGGCCCTGCTCCGTCACCTCGAGCCAGGCGAGGTCGGTGCAGATGGCCGAGACGCAGCGGCGACCGGTGAGCGGCAGGGCGCACTGGCGCAGGATCTTGGGCCGCCCGTCCTTGGTGGCGTGCTCCATGGTCACGATCACCCGCTTCGCCCCGACCACCAGGTCCATCCCGCCGCCCATGCCCTTCACCATCTTGCCCGGCACCAGCCAGTTGGCGAGGTCGCCCGCCTCCGACACCTCGAGCGCGCCCAGGATGGCGAGGTCGATGTGGCCGCCGCGGATCATGGCGAACGACTCGGCCGAGGAGAAGAAGGCCGTGCCCGGGATGGCGGTCACCGTCTCCTTGCCGGCGTTGATGAGGTCGGGGTCCTCCTCGCCCTCGACGGGATAGGGCCCCACGCCCAGCATCCCGTTCTCGGACTGGAGCACCACCTCCACGCCGGGGGGGACGAAGTTCGCGACCAGGGTGGGCATGCCGATGCCCAGGTTCACGTAGAACCCGTCGCGCAGCTCCCGCGCCACCCGCTTCGCGATCTGCTCCCGCGAGAGCGCCATGGCTATCCTCCCCGCGGCCGCACGGTGCGCCGCTCGATGGGCTTCACGTAGTCCCGGCCCTGCAGGAGCCGCTTCACGTAGATCGACGGGAGGTGGATCTGGTCGGGCTCGAGCCCGCCCACCGGCACGATCTCCTCCACCTCGGCGATGCAGACCTTGCCGGCGGCGCACATCATCGGGTTGAAGTTTCGGGCGGTCTCGTGGAAGACGAGGTTCCCCCAGGCGTCGGCCTTCCAGGCCTTCACCAGCGAGAAGTCGCCGCGGATGGCGCGCTCGAGCAGGTACTCGCGCCCGTCGAAGGTGCGCACCTCCTTGCCCTCGGCGACCTGCGTGCCGACCCCGGTGGCGGTGTAGAAGGCCGGGATGCCGGCGCCGCCGGCGCGGATCCGCTCGGCGAGCGTGCCCTGGGGCACGAGGTCCACCTCGAGCTCACCGGAGAGGTACTGCCGCTCGAACTCCTTGTTCTCGCCCACGTAGGACGAGATCATCTTCTTCACCTGCTTCGCCTGCAGCAGCACCCCCAGGCCCTGGTCGGTGGTGCCGCAGTTGTTCGAGACGATGGTCAGGCCCTTCACGCCCTTGCGGTGGAGGGCGGCGATGAGGTTCTCCGGGTTGCCGCACAGCCCGAACCCGCCGACCAGCAGCGTGGCGCCGTCGGGGATGTCCGCCACCGCCGCATCGGCCGACTCCACGAGCTTGTTCACGGCTCACCTCTCGACGACGAGGGCCACCGCCTCCCCGCCGCCGATGCAGAGGCTGGCGAGGCCGCGCTTCTTCCCGAGGTCCTTCATGGCGTAGAGCAGGGTCACCAGGATCCGGGCGCCGGAGGCGCCGATGGGGTGGCCGAGCACCACCGCCCCGCCGCGCACGTTCACGTCCTTGGCGTCGATCCCGAGGAGCTTGTTGTTGGCGAGCGCCACCACCGCGAAGGCCTCGTTCACCTCCCAGAGCTCGACGTCGGACGGCTTCAGCCCGGCCTTGCCGAGCGTGGCGTTGACCGCGTCGGCGGGGGCCACCGTGAACTCGGCCGGCTTCCGGGCCGCGGCGCCCCAGGCGCGGAGCCGCGCCAGCACCGGCCGGCCCTCCCGCGCCGCCCGCTCCGCGCTCATGAGCACCACCGCGGCCGCGCCGTCGTTGATCGAGGAGGCGTTCGCGGCGGTGACGGTGCCGTCCTTCTTGAAGACCGGCTTGAGCGTGGGGATCTTCTCCGGGCGGGCGTTCTTGGGCCCCTCGTCGTCGGAGACCACCACCTTCTCGCCCTTCCTGCCCTCGATCTCCACCGGCGCGATCTCCGCGCGGAAGGCGCCCGCCGCCTGGGCGGCCATGGCGCGGCGGGTGGACTCGAGAGAGTACTCGTCCTGGGCGGCGCGGCTGAAGCCGTAGCTCGCGGCGCAGGCCTCCGCGCACATGCCCATGTGCTGGTGATCGTAGGCGTCGGTGAGGCCGTCGAAGACCATCCCGTCGATGAGCTCGACGTTTCCCATGCGCGCGCCCGTCCGCAGCTGGCGCGCGTAGTAGGGAGCGTTGCTCATGGACTCCATGCCCCCCGCCACCGCCACCTCCAGGTCGCCGAGCGCGATGGCGCGGGCGGCGGTGATGACCGCCTCGAGCCCGGAGCCGCACACCTTGTTGAGGGTGACGCAAGGGGTGCGCTCGGGCAGGCCGCCGAAGAGGGCCGCCTGGCGGGCGGGGGCCTGACCCTCACCCGCCTGCAGCACGTTGCCCATCCAGACCGCCTGCACCGCCTCCGGGTCGATCCCGGCGCGCTCCACCGCCGCCCGGATGGCCACCGCGCCGAGGCGCGGAGCCGGCACGCTCGAGAGCGAACCGAGGAACGCGCCGATCGGGGTCCGAGCCGCTCCGACGATCACCACCTCGCGACCAGCCATGTGTGCGCTCCCATCTCGATGTGCGCCGGAGCCCAGGCGGCGCCCGGCAGGTCAGGAAACATATCGGTAGCCTCCGCGGGCCTCAAAGGTATAAGGCCCCATCCCCCCCTTCTGGGAGAACCACAATGCAGGACCACCGCGCCCCCGCCATCATCGTCCACGGAGGCGCCGGCCACCTCGGCGTCGATGACCCCGCCTCCTCCGGCGTCCCCGACGCGCCGCGCCTCGTCGGCGTGCGCCGCGCCGCCGAGGAGGGCTACCGGATCCTGGCGCAGGGCGGCAGCGCGCTGGTGGCGGTCGAGGCGGCGGTGCGGATCCTGGAGGACGACCCCACCTACAACGCCGGCACCGGCGCGGTGCTCAACGCCGCGGGCGAGGCGGAGCTCGACGCCTCCATCATGGACGGCGCCACCCTCCGCTGCGGCGCGGTGGCGGTGGTGCGGGACGTGAAGAACCCGGTCACCCTGGCGCGCCTGGTCATGGAGCGCTCGAACCACGTGCTGCTCGCCGGGCCGGGGGCCTCCCTCTTCGCGCGCGAGGTCGGCATCCCGCCGATCGAGAACGCCGCGCTCGTCACGCCGGCCCAGCGGGCCCGGTACGAGGCCTCGCTGCGCGGCGCGCCGGGGACCAAGACCGGCACCGTCGGCGCGGTGGCCCGCGACCGCGCCGGCCACCTCGCCGCCGCCACCTCCACCGGCGGCATGGCGATGAAGCTGCCGGGGCGCGTCGGCGACACCCCCGTCATCGGCGCCGGCACCTACGCCGACGACCGGCTGGCCGCGGCCTCCGGCACGGGGCACGGCGAGCGCTTCATCCAGCTCACCGTGGCACGCCACGCCGCCGACCTGGTGGGGCGCGGCGCCAGCGCCGTCGAGGCGGCGCAGGCCACCATCCAGGAGGTCGGGGCGCGGCTCGATGGCGAGGGCGGCCTCATCATCCTCGGCCCGACCGGCCCGGCCGGCTTCGCCTTCAACACCCAGGTGATGAGCCGGGCCTACTCGCTGCCCGACGGGACCATCGTCGCCGAGCTCTAGCCGCCCTTCTCCAGCTTGTCCCCGAGCTGCAGGAACGGCTTCACCAGCTCGATGGGGAGCGGGAAGAGGATGGTGGAGTTCTTCTCGGTCGCGATCTCGACCAGCGTCTGCATGTAGCGGAGCTGCAGCGCCCCCGGGCTGCGCCCGATGACGTCGGCCGCCTGCCCCAGCTTCTCGGCCGCCTGGAACTCGCCCTCGGCGGCGATGATCTTCGACCGGCGCTCTCGCTCCGCCTCGGCCTGCTTGGCCATGGCGCGCCGCATCTCGTCGGGGAGGTCCACCTGCTTCACCTCCACCGCGGTCACCTTCACGCCCCAGGGCTCGGTGTGGCGGTCGATGATCTCCTGCAGCTGCCGGTTGATCTTCTCGCGCTGGCTGAGGAGGTCGTCCATCTCCAGCTGGCCCAGCACCGAGCGCAGCGTGGTCTGCGCCATCTGGCTGGTGGCGAAGAGGAAGTCGGTCACCTGCAGGAAGGCGCGCTCGGCCTGGAGCACCCGGAAGTAGATGACCGCCGAGACCTTCACCGACACGTTGTCGCGGGTGATGACGTCCTGCGGCGGCACCTGCTCGGCGGTGACGCGCATGTCGATGACGATCATCCGGTCGACGAAGGGGACGATCCACTTCAGGCCGGCGGTGCGCAGGCCGACGTAGCGCCCGAGCCGGAGCACCACCCCCTGCTCGTACTCATTGATGATGCGGAGCCCCGAGACGAACCAGAGGACCACCAGGGCGATGGGAATGAGCAGGCCGAGCGACTGCATCGAGCGCCTCCGCTGCGTGCGTGAACCACCGGTGAAGACTTCAGCGCTGCTGTTCTAACCCGCCCGCGCCCTCCTCGGCCACCACCGTGAGCCGGAGCCCCTCGACGCCGACCACGCGCACCCGGGCCCCACGCGGCAGCGGCGACGCGCTCCGCGCCCGCCAGTACTCGCCGTGGACGAAGACCTCGCCCCCGTCCGGGCCCACCTGCGACAGCGCCTCGCCGCGCTCCCCCAGGAGCCCCGGCGCGCCGGCCTGGAGCCGCTGCCGGCGGGAGCCGACCACCTTCCAGGCGACGAACAGCATCAGGCCGGAGACCGCCAGCGGCGTGGGCCAGACCACCAGCGGCGAGAGGGAGAAGGCGGCCGGGTCGAAGCGGTAGTCGGGCGAGCCCTTGTCGATGAAGAGCAGCGTGCCCACGGCGATGCAGGCCGCCCCGACCGCGCCGGCCACGCCGTGGGTGGTGGTGTAGCCCTCGAGGACCAGGAGCCCCGCCCCGGCGAGGAGCAGCACCACCGCGCCGGCGTTGACCGGGATGACGCGCGCGGCGAGGAAGGCCAGGAACAGGCAGAAGCCGCCGAGCACGCCCGGGACGATGGAGCCCGGGTGATAGAGCTCGAGGCCGAGGCCGAGCATCCCGAGCAGCATGAGGATGGCCGCGACGTTCGGGTCGGCGAGGAAGGAGAGCGTGCGCTGGCGCACCGTCTTCGAGAGCGGCTCCAGCGCGGCGTCCCGGGTGTGGAGCACCCGCGGGGCGCCGGCCACCTCCACCTTGCGCCCGTCGGCGAAGGCCACCACCGCGCGCAGGTCGGGCAGGACGGCGTCGATCACCTTCAGCCGGAGCGCCTCCTCGGCGGTGACCGACACGCTCTCGCGCACCGCCTTCTCGGCCCAGGCGGCGTTGCGCCCGCGGGCCCCGGCGATGGTCCGGACGAAGGCGGCGGTGTCGTTCTCCACCTTCTTCGCCATGTCCTTGCCGGCCTCCTTCTCCACGTCGCCGCCCCCGCCGGTGACCGGGTGCGCGGCGCCGATGTTGGAGGCCGGGTGCATGGCGGCGACCTGCGCCGCGAGGGTGAGGAAGAGGCCGGCCGAGCCGGCCCGCGCCCCGGCAGGCCCCACCCAGACGGCTATCGGGACCTCCGAGGCGAGCATGGCCTGGACCATCTCCCGGGTGGCATCGAGCGCGCCGCCCGGCGTGTCGAGGGTGATCGCCACGAGCGCGAACCCCTCGGCGCGGGCTCGGGCGAGCCCGGCCTCCAGGTACTCGGCGGAGCCGGCGGTGAGCGGCTCGGCGAGGGTGAGCGAGAGCACCCGCGCGCCGGCGGCCGCCCCTT
Organism: Anaeromyxobacteraceae bacterium; assembly: GCA_035656915.1. Classification (GTDB taxonomy): domain Bacteria; phylum Myxococcota; class Myxococcia; order Myxococcales; family Anaeromyxobacteraceae; genus Anaeromyxobacter_B. The sequence continues at coordinate 234,053 of DASRRJ010000006.1, read as the reverse complement.
TCGCCCGGCTCGCGGGTTGCTCCAGGGGCGCGGCAGCGAGCGCGGCGCCCGCTGCGAGCAGCAGGGCGAAGACGGCGACGCGGGCCCTGCGCATGGTTCACCTCCCCGGCGGAACCTTCCCGAACTCCTTCATCACCAGCTTCAGATCCTCCCAGGCCTTCGCCTTCTCCTGCGGGCTGCGGAGCAGGTAAGCGGGGTGGAAGGTGGGCATGAGCTTCACGCCCTCGTAGCTGCGCCACTGCCCGCGCAGCCTGCCGATGGGCGCGTCGTCGCGCAGCAGGGTGGCCACCGCGAACTTGCCGAGCGCGACGATCACCTTCGGCTTCACCGCGGCGATCTGCGCCTTGAGGAACGGCTCGCAGGCCTCGATCTCGTCGGGCTCCGGGTTGCGGTTTCCCGGCGGCCGGCACTTCACCACGTTCGCGATGTAGACGTCGCTCCGCGCGAAGCCCATGGCCTCGATCATCTTGGTGAGGAGCTGTCCGGCCCTGCCCACGAAGGGCTCTCCCTGCTGATCCTCGTCCGCGCCGGGCCCCTCGCCCACGAACATGAGGTCGGCGTCCGGGTCGCCCACGCCGAAGACGAGCGTGGTGCGGGTGGGGCCGAGCTTGCAGCGGGCGCACTCGCCGACGGTGCCTCGGAGGACCAGGAGCGAGGGGGAGCCGCAGCCCTTGTCGGAGAGCGTGTAGGCGCGCGGGGCCGATTGCTGGGCCGGCGCCTGAGCTGCCTGCCGGACCGGCGCCTGAGCCGACGACCGGGCAACCGCCCGCCCCCTCGGCACCTCGCGCACACCGCTCTCCCGCAGCCACTCGAGCTGCCTGAGCGCCTCGAGCGCCATCTCCGGAAGGGTGTCCCCGTCTGGCCTGTTCACCGTGCTCAAGCTCGAACCCGTCCTTCTCGTTCCCGCGCGGGCAGGTGACGTTGCGGTCGCCCGCGCCCGGCCCCTACAATCGGTACCACATGCGCAGCGCTCGCGTCCTCCGCGCCCTCTCCCTCCTCGCACTCGCCTCGGTCACCCTGGCGGTGATCCTCGTCCCTGCCCCGGCCCTCGCATGGGGACCGCTCGCGCACCTCAACTTCTCGGCCCAGGCGCTCGCCAACCTGTCGGTGGCACAGCCCTCGGTGCGGGGCCTCCTGCAGGACTTCGGCAACGAGTTCCTCTACGGCTCCCTGGCGGCCGACATCGTGGTCGGCAAGAACCTCGCCCGCTTCGTCTACCACTGCCACAACTGGCGGGTCGGCTTCAGCGTGCTGAAGCAGGCCCGGGACCCGTCCGAGAAGGCCTTCTCGCTCGGCTTCCTCGCGCACCTCTCCGCCGACACGGTCGCGCACAACTACTTCGTCCCTTACAAGACGGTCTACTCCTTCCACAAGGCGCGCACCCGCCACGCTTACTGGGAGCTCCGCTACGACCAGCAGATGGACGTCGCGCTCTCCAGGCTGGCCCGGCGCGTCTCGGCCCGTCCCTACCGCGGACACGACGAGTTCCTGCAGCGGGCCCTCGGGCCGGCCTCGGTCCTCCCCTTCGCGGTCTCCAAGCAGCTCTTCGGCTCGCTCCTCGCCAGCGCGCGCACCGAGCGCTTCCAGGGGTTCTCGCGCCTGGCGCTGGCGCGAGAGCGCAGCCTGGTGCTCGAGCCCGACCTCGTGAGCGACACCGACGACCTCGCCGTCCATGCCATCCTCGGCCTGCTGGCCGAGGGGGAGCGCTGCCGCGCGGCCACCGCCGACGCCACCGGCGCGCGGAACATCCGCATGGCGCAGGAGCTGCGGAAGAACCTCAAGCTCCGCGCCGGCCGCCCCGGCCTGCCGGCCGCCGACGCGCACCTCATCGCCGCCGAGACGCGCGAGAGCTTCCGCAGGGCCATCCACGGGAAGCTGATCTTGCCGGCGAGCCTGGCCAGGCTCGCCGCCTGAGGCGATCGGGGCTGCCGGGTAAGCCAGGGATCAGGGCGCGGGCGGCCGCTTCACCCTGAGCAGCGCCACCGCGCGGTCGAGGATCGCCTCGGCCACCTCGTCCTTGGTCCCCGCCACCTCGCGCGGCTCGGCGTCCTTCTCCACCAGGGTGACCGCGTTGCGGTCGCCGCCGAACCCGGCGCCCGGCGCGCCCACCCGGTTGGCCACCACCAGGTCGCAGCGCTTCCGTTCGAGCTTGCCCCGCGCGTTCTCGAGCAGGTCCTCGGTCTCGGCGGCGAACCCCACCAGCACCGGCGCCGCCGCGCGGCCGTCGAAGACCTCGCCCACCATCTTCAGGATGTCCGGCGTCCGCGACAGCACGAGGGTCTCGTCTCCCTCGCCCTTCTTGAGCTTCCGGGCGGCCGGGCTCCTGGGCCGGTAGTCCGAGACCGCCGCCGCCGAGACGAAGAGGTCGATCGAGCTCAGCTCCTCGGCCACCGCGCGCGCCATCTCCTCGGCCGTCTCCACGCGCGCCACCCGCACGCCCTCGGGGCCCGCCAGCTCCACCGGTCCGGTCACCAGCACCACCTCCGCGCCGCGCCTGCGGGCGGCCCGCGCCACCGCGAACCCCATCCGGCCGGTGGAGGGGTTGGAGACGAAGCGCACCGGGTCGATCGGCTCGCGCGTCGGGCCGGCGGTGACGAGCACCTTCCGCCCGGCGAGGTCGCGCGGGCCGAGGAGCCGCTCGGCCGCGGCCGCGATCTCCTCCGGCTCGGCCAGCCGCCCCTCTCCCACGTCGCCGTCGGCGAGCTCTCCCGCCCCGGGCCCGACCACGTGCCACCCCCGCGCCCGCAGCGCGGCCAGGTTCTCCTGCACCGGCAGGCTCTCCCACATGCGCGTGTTCATCGCCGGCGCGAGGAGCAGCGGGCAGGTCATGGCGAGCGCGCTGGTGGTGAGGCAGTCGTCCCCCATCCCGGCGCGCAGCCGCGCGATGAGGTCGGCGGTCCCAGGCGCCACCACGAACAGGTCGGCCACCCGCGCCATCAGCAGGTGTCCGTAGGACTTCTCCTGCGCCGGATCGAGCAGGTCGGTGAGCACCGGCGCGCCGGAGATGGCCTGGAAGGTGAGCGGCCCCACGAAGCGGGTCGCCGCGGGCGTCATCGCCACCCGCACCTGGCCGCCGCCCTTCACCACCAGGCGCGCCAGCTCGCACGCCTTGTAGGCGGCGATGCCGCCGCCGACGCCCAGCACCACCGTCCGGTCCCGGAAGCTCATGAGCCGCATCCTAATCGACCGGCCGCAGCGGCAGGAACCGCTGTTCGCGGAGCGGCCCGCGTTATCATGCGCGGCGCGTGAGCATCGACAGCGAAGTGGGCGGCCCGGCGCCCCTCGAGCCGCCCCCACCCCCGCCCGAGCCGGAGCGGCGGGCCCCGGGCGTCCTCGGCTTCTTCGTGGCGGTGCTCCTGCTCTACGCCGTGCCCGGCGCGCTCGCCCAGTCGGCCAGCGCCACCGCCGGGCTCGCCTGGAGCGAGCTCTTCGGCTTCTTCCTCCCCGCGGCGATCGCCGCCGCCGGCGCCAACCTGCGCCCGGCCCGCCTGCTCGGGCTCGATCGCGCCCCGGCGCCGACCGCCCTGCTGCTGGCCGTCTTCTGCGGCGTGGCGGGCTTCCTGGTGGCCGGCTCGGTGATGGCGCTCACGACGCTCGTGGTCCCGGCCCGGTGGGTGGAGGCCTTCGACCTCTCTCCGCTCTTCGCCGGCCCGCTCTGGCACCGGGCGCTCCTCGGGCTGCTCGCGAGCGTCCTCGCGCCCCTCTGCGAGGAGGCGGCCTTCCGCGGCTACGTGCAGCGCGCCCTGGCGCAGCGGCTGCGCCCCACGGCGGCCATCGCCCTCGCGGCGCTCCTCTTCGCCGCCATGCACCTCGACCCGGTGCGCTTCCCGGCCCTGCTGATCCTGGGCGTCCTCTTCGGCTGGCTCTCCTGGCGGGCCGGCTCCATCTGGCCCGCCGTCGCCGCCCACGCGGCCAACAACGCCATCGCCTCGCTGGCCGCGACCGCCTCGGGACGCACCGCCGCCGAGGCGCCGGCGAGCGCCGCCGCGGCGGCGGCCCTCCTGGCCGGCGGCGCCGCCTGGCTGGCCATGCTGGCCTATCTCTACGTCCGCGCCACGCCCTCGCCGCCGCCGCCCGGGGAGGCGCTGCGGCCGCTGGACCCGTCGCGCCCGTCCGGCCGCTTCCACCTCGCGCGCGTACCCCTGCCGCTCCGGCGCGCGGTCCTGGTTGGGCTGCTGCTGCTCGGGCTCCTCGGGCTCAGGGGGGCGCTGCGCCTCCCCCGGCCTATCCCTGCCGACGGTAGACGAAGCACTTCAGGTAGCGCCCCTCGCGGAACTGGGGCGACACCGGGTGGTCGGGCGGCTGACGCCGCTCCTCCACCAGGTGCAGGTCGATCCGGGCCTTGAAGGCCGCCTCCTTCACCGCGTCGAAGAACTGCTCGGAGGAGACGCGGGCGCTGCAGCTCGCCGTGACCAGCAGCCCGCCGGGCGAGAGCACCGAGAGGGCGGCCCGGTTGAGCGAGGCGTAGCCGGCCAGGGCCGCTTCCACCGCCTTCTGGTTCTTGGCGAAGGCCGGCGGGTCGCAGACGACGAGGTCGAAGCGACGCCCCTCGCGCTTGTAGCGGGCGAGCAGCTCGAAGGCGTCCTCGGCGGCGAAGGCGTGGTCGGCCGGGTCGAGGCCGTTGGCGCGGAAGTTGTCGCGGGCGAGCGCGATGGCGTCCTTGTCCACGTCCACCGAGACCACGTGCCCGGCCCCCCCCAGCGCCGCCGCCACCGAGAAGCCGCCGGTGTAGCTGAAGCAGTTGAGGGCCTCGCGCCGGCCTGCCGCCAGCGCCTTCACCATGGCCCGGTTCTCGCGCTGGTCGAGGAAGGTGCCGGTCTTCTGCCCGCGGCGGACGTCCACCAGCATGAACATCCCGTGCTCGTCGATGACCACCCGCTCCGGCGGCTCCTCGCCCCAGAGCACCTTGCCGGCCGGCGCGGCGTCCTCCTGCTCCTCGTCGTGCGGGATCTCGTCGCGCCCGTAGATGCCCTGGAGCGGCGCCTCGCCCTCGGCGGCCGCGGCGCGCAGCGCCTCCACGATGTGCGGCCGGTGCGGGGTGAGCCCGGCCGAGTAGAGCTTCAGCACCACGAAGCGGTCGTAGCGGTCGGCCACCACCCCGGGGAGCCCGTCCGACTCGCCGTGCACCAGGCGGAACCCGGTGGTGCCGTGCACCAGCTCCCGCCGCAGCGCCGCCGCGCGCAGCACCCGCCGCTTCCAGAAGGCGGCGTCGATCGGCTCGGCCGGATCGCGGGTGAGGATGCGCACCGAGATGGCCGAGTGCGGGTCGTAGTAGCCGCGCGCGACGAAGCGGCCCTGCTCGACCACGTCCACGATGGCGCCGGCCGGGAGCTTCGCGGGGGCCTTCTGGACGGCCTTGCGGAACACCCAGGGGTGGCCGGCGCGCAGGTGGCGGGAGAGGTCCTTCTGCAGCTCGAGCTGCGCTTCACCGTGGATCATCGCGTGGCTCCGGTCCGGGCGCGCTCGGAGCGGGCCCGCGAAAAGTTGCCGATGGCGAGGCCGGGGCGCGCGCGCTTCAGCGCCGCCACCAGCCCAGGGATGCCGATGGCCGGCCCGCCGCCGCCGCGCTCGCGCGACAGCTCGAGGTACAGGTCGGGGTCGAGGGCCAGCGGCCGGGTCTGCACCTGGTCCACGCCGACCTCGCGGACCAGCTCGCAGAGCCGCCTCGCCTCGCCCTCCCGGTCGGTCACGCCCGGGAAGGTCAGGAGGTTGAGCGAGAGCCAGGCGCCCTTCCGCTTCGCCACCCGCATCGACTCCACCACGTCGGCGAGGGCGTAGCGCGTGGGCCGGTAGTAGGCGGCGTAGAGGTCGGGCGAGGCGCTGTTGAGGGAGATGCGGCAGGCGTCGAGGCCGGCGTCGATCACCGCCCCCAGCGCGTCCGGCAGCGAGCCGTTGGTGTTCATGTGGATGGTGCCGCGGCGGGTGGCGGCGCGCATCAGCCGGACGGCGCGGGCGATCTCCTTCCAGCGCAGGAGCGGCTCGCCCTCGCAGCCCTGGCCGAAGCTCACCATCACCTTGCCGGTGGCGTGGCGCAGGTGGTGGAGCCCCACCTCCGCCATCTCCTCGGCGGACGGGGCCCGCGTGATCCGCTCGTGCGAGGACGGGGGCATGCCCTGGTCCTGCTCGGAGAGACAGCCGATGCAGGCGGCGTTGCAGGCGGCCGAGGACGGGATGGCCCCCTCGTCGCTGCCGTAGAAGGTGTTCTGCGCGGTGAAGCAGCGGTACTCGAGGGCGCAGCGCGAGAGCTGCCCGAGCACCGGGCCGCCGCGCTCCGCCAGCGCGCGCCGCACCAGCCCGGGGAGCTCCGGCGTGGAGTGTCGGGCCGGGTCCCAGTGGTGGCGGCGGTCGGTGTGGAGCGCGAAGGCGACCGGCCCGTCCGCGCCGAGGGCGGCGGCGGTGTAGGCCCACTGCGGCAGGACCGGGATCCCCGACGCCCCGGCGAGCGGCGAGCGCGCGGCGGCCGGGAGCAGCGTGCGGGTGTACCCGGGCGGCAGGGTGGCGCCGACCGCCACCGGGACGAAGCTCCGCCGACCCACCCTGGCCTCCCGCAGCACGGTGGTCGCGCCGGTCGCCGGATCGACCCCGACCGGCAGGCGGCCCGGGAGGAGGCAGAGCGTCGCGCCCGGGGGCAGCGGGAGCGCCCGCCCCTGCGCCGGCCGGAGCTCGTCGCCCGAGCGGACGGCGGCGAGGAGGTCGGGGTGGTCGTAGACGACGCCGCGAGGGTCGGCGAAGAGCAGTCGGTACGAGGGCATGGGGACGGGAGGGGGCCCCGGAGCGGTCCCGGTGGCCCTGGCCGCCGCATCTATAACACAGTGAGTTCGCGGGTTCCCGCGATCCTCGGGCGGAAGCGGCGGGACCCGGGAATCGGCTCGCCCGACTGCCTGTTCCCTCTGGCGCCGACCCGCGCCGGAACCTGCGGCGGGCAGGGCCGTTCTGGAGTAGGAACCTCTTGGAGGAATCACCGAGGATGTTCGACCTGCGACAGGATGACGGCGTGCGCGGAGAGTTCGAGCGCCTGGCGCTGAAGCACATCGACCCGCTCTTCTCGGCGGCGCTGCGGCTCACCAAGAACGAGCGGGACGCCGAGGACCTGGTGCAGGACACCTTCCTGCGCGCCTACCGCTTCTTCGACAAGTTCGAGCGCGGCACCAACATCAAGGCCTGGCTCTTCAAGATCCTCACCAACACCTTCATCAACCGGTACCGCCGGAGCGTGAAGGAGCGGAACATCGTGGAGGGGTCCGAGCGGGAGGCGGTGCACGAGCGCTTCATCTCGCGCGAGGCCACCGAGTACGCCGCCAACCCGGAGCAGTTCTTCTTCGACCGGCTGCTCTCCGACGACGTGCTCCAGGCGGTGGACGCGCTCCCCATCGACTTCCGGATGGTGGTGATCCTGGCCGACCTGCAGGAGTTCTCCTACAAGGAGATCGCCGAGATCCTCGACATCCCGGTGGGCACGGTGATGAGCCGCCTCTTCCGCGGCCGCCGGCTCCTGCAGAAGTCGCTCGGGAACTACGCCGTGCTCTCCGGCGTGGTGTCGCCGCGGGCGGTCCGGGAGAGCGTCGACCTCGACGCCTACCGCAAGCGCCGCAAGCTCGAGTCGGCGTAGCCTCAGGCGCCGCGAGCCTCCCCATGGTCGAGATCCGCGAAGCGATCGGCGCGATGGACTGCGAGGAGCTCGAGCGCTCCCTCGACGCCTTCGTCGACGGCGAGTTCGAGGAGCGCGAGCGGGCCGAGGTGGAGGCGCACGTCGCGCTCTGCGAGCGCTGCCGAGCCCTCGTCGAGGAGCACACCCGCTTCCAGCTCGCGCTCCGCTCCCGGCTGCGGTGCTGCCTCGGCGAGGGGACGCCTGCCGGCCGCGCGCCGGCCGAGCTGCGGGAGCGGATCCTGGAGGCGATCGCGCACGAGCGGCGCCCCCTGTGGCGCAGCCCGGCCCTCGCCGCGGCGGCGCTCCTGCTGGCGCTCGTCGGAGGCCTCGCCCTGGCGCGCCAGCGCGTCCTCCCCGCACGGACCGACGCCCTGGTCGAGGAGGCGGTGCGGCGGCACACCCGCGACCTCCCGCTCGAGGTCACCGCCGCGTCGGCCGGCGCCGACTCGGTGGCGGGCTGGTTTGCAGGGAAGCTCGACTTCAACCCGGCCCCGCCCCGCTTCCACCACCCGGGAGTCCACCTGGTGGGCGGGCGCCTCTCGCACCTGCGCGACTGGCCGGCGGCCTACATCCGCTACGACGCGCCGCGCGGGCGGATCGGGGTCTTCATCGTCGACGATCCCGAGGGCCGCTTCGCCGGCGCGGGAGATCCCGGGGGCGCTGGACCCCCGCACGTCTGGATGGCGCACACGCGCGGCTACCGGGTGGCGGTCTGGCGGCAGAACGACATCGTCTACTCGGTGGTGGCGGACCTCGACGAGCGCGACCTCGCCGACCTGGTGACGGGCGCCCGCGACGATCCTCGCTGAGGGCCGGGGGCCCCGCCCGGAAGCTTTGACACCCGCGCGGGGGGCGGGCGATAATCTCTCCGGGGAGAATATGTCCAAGAGAGTCCTGCTCATCGAGAGCGACACCGCGCACGCGCGCGAGATCTACAAAGCGCTCGAGGGCCGCGGCGTCGAGGTGCGGGTCACCGGCGACGGGAAGGAAGGGCTCGAGCTGGCGCGTGACGAGCGGCCCGACGCCATCGTGCTCTGCGTGGAGCTGCCGCGGGTCTCCGGCTACTCCATCTGCCAGAAGCTGAAGAAGGACGGAGAGCTCAAGGACATCCCGGTGGTGCTGACCAGCGCCGACGCCACCCTCGACACCTTCGAGCAGCACCGCAAGCTCAAGGGGCGGGCCGAGGAGTACCTCCTCAAGCCCTTCCCGCCGCAGGCGCTCGTCGACAAGCTGGCGCCCATCCTCGGGCTCGGGCCCGTCGAGGCGCCCGCCGCTCCCGACGAGGAGATGGTCACCCTCGCCGACGTGGAGCTCGAGGCGACGGGAGGTCACCTCCTCGACGGCGGCAACCCGCTCGCGGGTGGCGACGACGACCTCAAGTTCCTCGATGACGCCTTCGAGCGGCTCTCGACCGGCGCGAAGCCGGAGCCACAGGCCGAGGCGGAGGTCGAGGTCGGGTTCGACCTGCCGAGCTCGGACGGCGAAGACCAGCTCGACGCTGCCTTCGCCGAGATGCCGGCAGAGGCGCCCCCTCCCGCGAAGTCGGCGACGGCCGCGGCTCGCGCGGCCGAGGCGGCAAAGGCGGCTCGCGCCGAAGAGGCCGCAGAGGCGGCGCGGGCGGCAGAGGCGGCTCGGGCGGCAGAGGCGGCTCGGGCGGCGGAGGCGGCCCGCGCGGCGGAGGCGGAGCAGGCGCGACTCTCGGGCGAGCTGGAGGCCGCGCGCACCGCCCGCCGAGATCTCGAGCGGCGGCTGGCCGGTTCCGACGAGCGGGTCTCCCAGCTCACCGGGCAGCTCACCCAGCTCAAGGGACAGCTCACCGAGCTCGAGACCGCGCGCGCGACGCTCGAGCAGCGGCTCGCCGAGTCCCAGGCGCAGGTGGGCGCCTTGACGGAGCAGGTCACCGGCCTGGAGGCGCGGGGATCGCGCAACGAGGAGCGCGTGCTGCGGGCAGTGGCGCGGCTCGAGCAGGACGCCGCGGTGCGCGGGCGGGCGCGAAAGGCGCTGGCGATTGCGCTGCAGTTGCTCGGTCCGGAGCCGTCCGCGGCGCCGGAGGGCGCCCAGTCGCCCGGGGCCGAGGAGCCCGCCGCCTAGGCGCCGGCCTGCGAAGGAGCGGCCCCGGCCGCCAGGGCCACCGTGTCAACCCCGAGGTAACGGAGCAGCCGGTGCTGGTGCTGCCGCAGGCCGCGCATCACCACTCGCGGAGCGCCGACCTCTGCGAGCGTCTGCGCCAGCACCGCCACGCCGGCGTCGGCGAACTGGCGAACGCGGCTGAAGTCGAGGACCACCGGCACGTTGCGCGGGAGCGCCGCCAGCCTCCCGCGAACGTCTCCCGCTGAGCGACCGTCGAAGTCGCCTTCCAGCTCGATCACCAGTTCGCGCACCGCCTCGCCAGCCATGGCACCCCCCAAGGTTCAGGTTACCGGGCGAGCCTATCGTCCGGAGAAGGCGGGAGCGTGGCGGCTCCGCGTCATCTCCGTTGAATTTTGCACTATCTACGGGGCGGGGGCCTGCCCCTAGTGCGGGACCACTGGCGGGGTCGGAGGCTCCTCCTGCTCGCGCGCCTGGGCAGCCTTCATGGCGCCGAGCGCTGCGGCGATGGCCATCAGGTTCGCTGGACTGGTGGCCCCCCGAACCAGCGCCTTGGCGAACGGCCGCAGCACCGGCCAGAGCCCCCCTCCCAGCAGGAACCCTGCGCCGGCGGCGACGCCGAGCACGGCGAACGGGGTCTCCCGCATCCGCCGCTCCAGCTCGAGCTTCTCCTCGAGCTGGGCCGCTGCCTCCACCAGCTGATCCCGCAGCGCCTGCACCGCCTTCAGGATCTCGGCCGGTTCCAACGACTCGAGCTGTCCGGAGAAGCCCTCGGTTCCGCTGGCCATCGCCCGTTCCCCCCTCAGATCCGCGACGCGAGCCGGCCGAGCACGAAGCCCAGCCCGGCGGCACAGGCGATGGCCAGGAACGGCTTCTCGCGCGCGAACGTCCGGATGGCCTCATCCGCGCGGTCCGCCTGCTCGCGCAGGCCGTCCAGCCGCTCGGCCAACCGCGCCTGCAGCTCCTGCGCCTCAGCGCGCAGCTCCTCGGCCCGCTCGTCGATCCGGCTGCTTCCGTTGGTCGCCATGGCGCCCTCTCCCGGCCTGCCTCGCCGGAGCACAAGGTAGGGAGCGGCGCGCAGGCGGGAGAAGGGTCCGTGAAGGGGCGCGCCGATCAGGCGGCGGGGCTCTTGCGCCTCCGCGCGGCGCGCCGGCGCCACGCTTGCGCGAGCTCGGTCAGCTCCGTCACCCCGAGGAGCTTCGCCGCAACGAGGTAGGCGCCGAAGCCCGCGCCGATGGGGACGAGGGCCACCACCAGCTGCCGGCCGAGGCCATGGCCGCCGAGGTGGCCTTCGAGCGCCCGCTCGGTGGCCCAGGCCGCGAGCGCCAGCGCGGCCGTGGCGCCGACCACCCGGAGCAGCTGCCGGTAGACCCCGGCGCCGCCGAGCCGCCCGTGGCGCACGCGCCAGGCGATCGCCAGCACCGCGAAGTTGACGGTGGCCGAGAGCGACGTCCCGAGCGCCACCCCGCGAAAGCCGAGCACCGGGAAGAGCGCCAGGTTGAGGGCCACGTTGGACGCCATCCCGAGCACGCTGCCCAGCACCGGCACCCGCGCCTCGTCGAGCGCATAGAAGGCCGGCGCGAAGACCTTCACCGCGGAGTAGGCGTAGAGGCCGCAAGCGTAGAACACCAGCGCCTCGGCGGTGCCAGCGGTGTCGGCCGGACCGAAGCGCCCGTGCTGGTAGATGAGGGAGATGATGGGCCGCGCGAGCACCATCAGCCCCACCGCCGAGGGCACGTTCAGGAAGGCCACCAGGCGCATCGCCGAGCCGAGCGTGTCCCGCACGCCGGCCAGGTCGCGGGCGGCGGCGCGCTGCGCCAGGCCGGCCGTGGCCACCGTGGCGATGGCCACCCCGAACACGCCGAGCGGCAGCTGCATGAGCCGGAAGGCGAAGTTGAGCCAGGTGACCGCCCGCTCCTGGTGCGAGGCGAAGATGGTGTTGACGATGATGTTCACCTGGGTGGCGGAGAGGCCGATCACCGCCGCGCCCATGAGCCTCCCGATGCGCCGCACGCCCGGGTGGGCCAGCTCGGCGCGCCCGAGCCGGGGCCGGAGCCGGAAGCCGGCGCCGCGCAAGGAGGGCGTCTGCGCGAGCAGCTGCAGCAAGCCGCCGAGGAGCGTCCCGGCGCTCCACCCCACCACCGCGCGCTCCGGGGAGGCGCCCGCCGCCCAGAGCCCGAGCCCCACCGCGATCGAGCCCACGTTGAAGAGCGCGGGGGCCAGCGCCGGGGCGGTGAAGCGGCTCTGGGCGTTGAGCATGCCCATCGACACCGCCGCCAGCGAGACCAGCGGCAGGAAGGGCATCATGATACGGGCGAGCTTCGCGGCCAGCGCCGCCTGCGCCGGGGGGTAGCCGGGGGCCATGACGGCCACCAGCTCCCTCGAGAAGACCATGCCGGCCAGCGCCAGCGCGCCGACCACCACCAGCACCAGCCCGACCACGATGTTGCCGAGGCGCCAGGCCTCGGCCTCGCCGCGGTTGGCGCGGGTGTCGGCGAAGGTCGGGACGAAGGCGGACGAGAGCGCCCCCTCGGCGAAGAGGTCGCGCAGGAGGTTGGGGATGCGAAAGGCAGTGACGAACGCGTCGGAGTACGCGTTGGCGCCCACCAGCGCGGCGAAGAGCTGATCCCGCGCCAGGCCAAGCACGCGGCTCGCCATGGTGGCCGCCGAGAGCCACAGCGCCTTGGACATGCGCGGCGCGGGCGCCGGCGCCGCGCCCGCGACCTCCCCTCCCCCGCCCACCTAGTGCTTTCCCTCCATCGAGGCGCGAGCCGCCTGCTCCTTCTTCATGAGGAAGGCCTTGGCCTGCGACTGGATGGTCTGCGGCACGTTCCGGTCGCGCGACAGCTCCTTGATGTCCTTCTCCTGGAGGGAGAACAGCATCTTGAGCGCGGTGGGGAGGGGCACCTTGGGGTTCTTCACCAGCGCCACCTTGACGGGGTAGGTCCGGAGGAACTCGCGGTTGGTGTAGATGTAGCGCAGCACGTCGGCGTTGACCGTGCGCGAGTTGGCGAGCCCCAGGATCTCGAGATCGGTGATGCGCGGGCTGGTGGCCGCGGCCATGCACACCAGCTTGTTCGAGTCCCGCAGCAGGATGGTGCGCGCCTCCTTGTTGCCGAGGGTGGCGAGCTTGATCTTCTGGCTCACCGACATCTTGAGGATGCGCTGGGTGACGTTGAGCTTCTCCTGCGCCGCCGCCGGGTCCTCCGCCTTCGCCAGCGGCACGGCCGCCGCGGGCGGCTCCTCCGTCGCCAGCACGTGGCCGAACTCGTCGAGCAGCCCCGCGGCGGTGTCCTCGGCCGCGACGGCCTCGGGCGCTGCGCCGTGGACCCGCCGGTGCGCGGCGACGAGCTGAGGCACGTCGAGGAGCGTGAGGCCGTTGCGGACGCAGAAGTCGCAAGCGCCGTCGATGGTGGAGATCAGCGCGCTCGGGTTCTGGCAGAGCTGCCGGATGATGTCGTCGTGGCGCAGCAGCCGCAGCTCGTTCTGGCGGACGACGTCGGTGAGCTTCTGCGAGACCACGGCCGCGAGCCGCGCCACCGTCTCGTCGGAGGTGGAAGGGTTGAGCAGCACCAGCTCGAGGGCCCCCTCGTTACCGGCCAACCTGAGCGACATCCAGTCGAGCACCGGCGGGGGCAGCCCCTCGGCGCGCAGCGCCACCCCGAAGATGCGATCCGGCAGCCCCGCGGCCGTGCGCTCCGCCGCCTCCCGCACCGCCTGGTCCTCGTCGAAGGAGAGGAAGTAGAGCATCGCGGCCAGGTCGGGCGCGGCCACGGCGGGGACCAGCCCCTTCGCCCCCATCATCCGCAGCGCGGCCGGCGCCTTGGCGTCGACGTGCTTGTGCAGGGGCCGGGGGAGCGTCTCGATCGGCAGCGGACAGCTCACGGGGTCTCCCCGGCGCGCTCCGACAGCTGGCCGAGCGTCACCGGCGAGAGCTCGAGCGGCGGCAGGGAGCGCTTCGCCCAGCGGTAGCGCAGCTTCCCCAGCCAGCGGTTCAGCAGGTGGCCGCGGGAGAGGAAGGGGATCACCGGCCGGCGGCGCCAACCCATGAGCTCCTTGGCCGCGAGCAGCACCGGGTGGCCGGGGAACTGCTCCAGGCCGCGGTGCAGGGCGCGCACCGCCCGCTCGCGCTGGCCGAGGGCGAGGTGGGCCCGGGCCAGGTTGAGGTAGAGCGCCGGGTCCGGGCCGGCGAGGCGGAGGGCCTGGTCGCAGTAGGAGACGCCCAGGTTCGAGTTGCGCTCCACCATGACCAGGGTGACGCCGTACCAGCTCAGCACCTCCGGCTCGTTGCCCGAGCGGCGCCAGGCGCGCTCGAAGGCCGAGTGGGCTCCCTCGAGATCGCGCCCGAAGAAGCGGCGCTTCCCCTCCTCGAGCGCGTCGAGCGCCGGCGGGGCCGAGGGCTCCTCCTGGCTCGTGCTCGGGCTCGAGCCGCCTTCCTGCTGGTCCTCGATGGTCATCGGTTCCGCTCGTGGATGATGCGCAGTCCGTCCAGGGTGAGGTGCTCGTCGACGTCGCCGACGGCGCGCGAGACGCCGGCCACCAGGCCTGCCAGCCCGCCGGTGGCCACCACCCTGGGCGCGAAGCCCAGCTCGGCGCCCATCCGCTCGCACATGCCGTCGACCAGCCCCACGTAGCCGTAGACCAGCCCGCTCTGCATGGAGGCGACGGTGTTCTTCCCGACCACGGTGGGCGGGCGCACGAACTCGACGCGCGGCAGCTTGGAGGCGTGGCGGAAGAGGGCCTCCATCGAGATGGAGATCCCGGGGCAGATGGCGCCGCCCAGGTACTCGCCCCGCGGCGAGACGGCGTCGAAGGTGGTGGCGGTGCCGAAGTCGACCACGATCAGCCCGGTGCGCCAGCGCTCGAAGGCGGCCACCGCGTTCACGATCCGGTCGGCCCCCACCTCGCGCGGGTTGTCGTACAGGATGGGCATGCCGGTCTTGACGCCGGGGCCCACGAAGAGCGGCGCCACGCCGAAGTAGTCCCGCGCCACCCGCTCCAGCGTGAAGGCGAGCGGCGGGACCACCGAGGAGACGGCGATGGCGTCCACCCGGCCCGAGTCGATCCCGGCGTGCGCGAAGAGCTGCTTGAGCAGGATCCCGTACTCGTCGGAGGTGCGCCCGTGGTGGGTCTCGACCCGCCAGTGCCGCGCCAGCGCCGTCCCTTCGAAGGCGCCCAGCACGGTGTTGGTGTTGCCCACGTCGATGGCGAGGAGCACGACCGCAGCGTAGCCGCGCCCCCGGATCCGGTCAACGCGGACGCAGGAGCCGGACGTCGCCCGAGAGGATCCGCTCCAGGCCGCCCCCGGTCCGCACCAGGAGCGCCCCCACCTCGTCGATGTCCTCGGCGCGGCCGGTGAGCTCGCGCTCGCCGACCTGGACCGCGACCTCCCGCCCCAGGGTGTCGGAGCGCTCGCGCCAGGCGGTTCGGATGGGCTCGAACCCCTCCTCGGCGTGCAGGTCGAGCCACTGCTCGAGGCGGCTCAGGCAGGCGGCCGCGAACAGGGCCCGGGGCACCGGCTCGCCCCGCGCCTCCAGCAGGCTGGTGGCGATGGGGCGCAGGTCCTCCGGCAGCTCCTCCGCCCGCACGTTCACGTTCACTCCCACGCCCAGGACCACCCAGTGGACGCGGTCGGACTCGGCCTCCATCTCGGTGAGGATGCCGGCGAGCTTCCGGCCGCCGAAGAGCAGGTCGTTGGGCCACTTGATGCCGGCGGCTACCCCGGCGTCGCGCACCGCGTCGCAGAGCGCCACCGAGGCGACCAGGGTGAGCTCGGCCGCCCGCTGCGGCGGCAGGTCGGGCCGGAGCACCACCGAGAAGGCGAGGTTCTTCCCGGGCGCGGAGAACCAAGCGCGCCCCCGCCGGCCGCGGCCGGAGGTCTGCGCCTCCGCGATCACCACCTCGCCGTGGTCGGCCCCCTCCTCGGCGAGCTGCTTCGCGAGGTCGCTGGTCGAGCCGAGCTCCTCGAAGTAGTGGAGGGTCTGTCCCAGGTCGTGGGTGTTGAGGAGCGGCCCGATCTCCAGCGGCGAGAGCCGGTCGGGGATGGAGACCAGCCGGTACCCGCGCGCCGCCACCGCGTCGATGCGATAGCCGCGACCGCGCAGGCTCTCCACGTGCTTCCAGACCGCCGCTCGCGAGAGCCCCAGCTTCTCGCTCATCGCCTCGCCGGAGACGAACGAGTCGCCCGCCTCGGCCAGGAAGGAGAGGACCAGCTCCTCGCTGCCGGCCTGGGCAAGCTTCTCCATGGCTCACACCTCGAAGGAGATGTCGACGGCGGGCGCGCTGTGGGTGAGGGCGCCCATGGAGACGAAGTCCACCCCGGTGGCAGCCACCCTCGGCAGCCGCTCCAGGGTCATGTTGCCGCTCGCCTCGAGCAGCACCCGACCGGCCGCCCGGCGCACTGCCTCCGCCATGGCGGAGTCGTCCATGTTGTCGAGCAGCACGATGTCGGCCCCGGCGCGGATGGCCTCCTCGAGGCCAGCCAGGTCCTCCACCTCCACCTCGACCTTGAGGAGCGCGTTGCCGTGGGCTCGGGCGCGCTTCACCGCCTCGGTCACCCCGCCGCAGGCGGCGAGGTGGTTGTCCTTGATGAGGATCCCGTCGCCCAGCGCGAAGCGGTGGTTCACGCCGCCACCGGCGCGCACCGCGTCCTTCTCCAGCCGGCGCCAGCCCGGCGTGGTCTTGCGGGTGTCGAGGAGCCTCGTCTTCCCGCCGCCCTGCGCGAGCGCGTTGGCGGCGGTGCGGGTGGCGGTCGCCACGCCGGAGAGCCGCTGCAGGAAGTTGAGGGCGGTGCGCTCGGCGGCGAGCAGCGTCCGCACGCTCCCGCGCGCCGTGCCGAAGACCTTTCCCCGGGTGAGGTGCGCGCCGTCCTCTACCTCGAAGGCGCACTCCGCCCCGAGCCGCTCGAAGACCCGAGCGGCGACCGCCGTCCCCGCCACCACCAGCTCCGACTTGGCGAGGAAGGTCCCCTCCCCCCGCGCGCTCGCGTCGATGGTCGCCTCGCTGGTCACGTCGCCGAGGACCAGGTCCTCGTCGAGCGCCAGCGAGAGGAGACGCTCCACGTGCGAGGAGAGGGGCGGCATGCCGGCTACCTCCGGCTCCTCTTGCCGGCCTTCTTCGCCGCCTTCCTGGCCGGCTTCGCCTTCGCCACCTTCTTGGCCATCTTCTTCGCAGCCTTCATGACCGGCCTGGCGGCCTTCTTCGCGGCCTTTCTCGGCGCCGCCTTCTTGACGACCTTCTTCGGCGCGGCCTTCTTCGGCGCGGCCTTCTTCGCGACCTTCTTGGCCGCCGGCTTCCTGGCGGCGACCTTCTTGGCCTTGGCGGCCGGCTTCTTCGCCGGGGCGACCTCCGCCTTCGGCGCCGGCGCCTTCTTCTTCGGCGCCGCCTTCTTCGCCGCCGGCTTCTTCACCGGGGCCTCCGCCACGGGGGCGGGGGCCGGCACCGCCGGCTCGGCGGGTGCCGCCGGTGCCTGCACCGCAGGGGCGGTCGCGGGCGCGGTCTCCACCGGCGCCGCCGGGGTCTCGTTGCTCACCGTCTCCAGCTGCTCCTTCGGCTGCTCCATCTCGGCCTCCTCGAGCATCGCGCGATGCTCCTCGAGTTTCTTCCGCTTCCCGCGCAGCTCCTCCGCGCGGGCGCGGTCCTTCTCCACGACCTCCGCCGGCGCCTTCTCGACGAAGCTCGGGTTCCCGAGCTTCCTCTCGATGCCGGCGAGGTCGGCCTCCACCTTCGAGAGCTCCTTGGCGATGCGGGCCTTCTCGCCCGCCATGTCGACGATCCCGGCGAGGGGGACGCTCACCTCGAACCCCGAGCCGACGCCGGCGGCGCTGCCCTTGCGCCGCGGGAGCGGCTGTCCGGCCGGGGCCCGGGTAATCCCCTGCACGTTGGCCAGCCGCACGATGCGGGGCAGCTCCTCCCCCACGGTGCGCCAGGCCGCCGGCTCGAGGCCGCCCAGCTCCACGTCGCGCAGCGGCGTCTTGAAGGGGATGTTCATCTCGCCCCGGATGTTGCGCAGGGCGTCGACGATCCCGAGCACCGGCCCGAAGCCGCGCTCGGCCTCCTCGTCCACCGGCCCGCGCGCCGGGTACGGCGCCACCATGATCGAGTCGGCCCAGCCCTCGGCGGCCACCACCTGCCGGAGCGTCTGCCAGAGCTCCTCGGTGATGAAGGGCATGATGGGGTGGAGCAGGCGCAGCGCCGTCTCGAGGCAGTGCGCCAGCACCGCCTGCGCCGCCCGCTTCTTCCCGAGGTCCTCGCCGTAGAGGGCCTCCTTGGAGAGCTCGATGTACCAGTCGCAGAGCTCGTGCCAGACGAAGGCGTAGACGGCGTTGGCGGCGTCGTTGAAGCGGTACCCCTCGAGCGCGTCCAGGGTCTCGTTCACCGCCCGCTGCAGCCGCGCCAGGATCCAGCGCTCGGCGGGGCCCTTCCCCTGCGTGGCCGCGTCGCCCTCGGAGGCGGCGAAGCCCGTGAGGTTCATGAAGGCGAAGCGGCTCGCGTTCCAGAGCTTGTTGGCGAAGGCGCGGTAGCCCTCGATCCGCTCCTTGGCGAGCTTGATGTCGCGCCCCTGCGCGGTGAGCGCGGCGAGGGTGAAGCGGAGCGCGTCGGCGCCGTGCTGCTCGGTGATGACCAGGGGGTCGATGACGTTCCCCTTGGTCTTGGACATCTTCTGCCCCTTCTCGTCGCGCACCATGGGGTGCAGGTAGACGACGCGGAAGGGGACGTCCTCCATGAAGTGGAGCCCCATCATCATCATCCGGGCCACCCAGAAGAAGATGATGTCGTGCCCGGTCTCCATCACCGAGGTCGGGTAGAAGGTCTCGAGCGTATCGGTGGCGTCCGGCCAGCCCAGGGTCGAGAAGGGCCAGAGGCCGGAGGAGAACCAGGTGTCGAGGACGTCGTCGTCCTGGCGCAGCTCGCGCCCCCCACAGACAGCGCAGGCCTCGGGCGCCTCGCGGGCCACGGTGACGTGGCCGTCCGGGCAGTACCAGGCCGGGATCTGGTGGCCCCACCAGAGCTGGCGGCTGATGCACCAATCGTGGATGTTGCGCATCCAGGACATGTAGGTGTTGGTCCACTGCTCCGGGACGAAGCGGGTCCTGCCCTCCTCCACCGCCCGGATCGCCGGCTCGGCGAGCGGGGCGATCTTCACGTACCACTGCTTCGAGATGAGCGGCTCGAGCACCGTCTCGCAGCGCTGGCACTTGCCGAGCGGGAGCACGTGGGGCTTCGCGCCGCGGTCGAGGCCGGCCTCGGCGAGGAGCCGCTTCACCTCCTTGCGCGCGGCGAAGCGGTCGAGCCCGGCGAGCGGCCCGGCGGCGGCGTTCATCTTCCCGTCCTGATCGATGACGGTGACGAACGGCAGGCCGTGGCGCTTGCCCACCTCGAAGTCGTTGAAGTCGTGCGCCGGCGTCACCTTCACGGCGCCGGTCCCGAAGGCCGGATCGACGAGGATGGCGTCGGCCACGATCGGGATCTCGCGCCCGGTGATCGGGTGCCGGACCTTCCGGCCCACGAACGCGCGGTAGCGATCGTCGTCGGGATGGACCGCGACGGCGGTGTCGCCGAGCATGGTCTCGGGGCGGGTGGTGGCGACCACGATCTCGGCGACGCCCCCCTCCGGGTCGACGAGCGGGTAGGCGAAGCTCCAGAGCTCCCCCTGGTGCGCCTCGTCGTGGTTCACCTCGAGGTCGGAGAGCGCGGTGCGGCAGCGCGGGCACCAGTTGATGAGCTTCTCGTCCTGGTAGACGAGCCCCTCCTCGTGGAGCCGCACGAACACCTCGCGCACGGCGCGCGAGAGCCCCTCGTCCATGGTGAAGCGCTCGCGCTCCCAGTCGAGCGAGGCGCCGAGGGCCTTGTGCTGCTCGCCGATGCGCGAGCCGCTCTTCTCCTTCCAGGCCCAGATCCGCTCCAGGAACTCGGCGCGGCCCAGGTCGTGGCGGCTCTTGCCCTCGGTGCGCTGGACCTCCTTCTCCACGATCATCTGCGTGGCGATGCCCGCGTGGTCGGTGCCGGGGAGCCAGAGCACGTTGAAGCCGCTCATCCGCTTCCAGCGGCAGAGCACGTCCTGCAGGGTGGCGGTGAGCGCGTGGCCGAGGTGCAGGGAGCCGGTGACGTTGGGGGGCGGCAGCACGATGGAGAACGGCGGGCGAGACCGGTCGCGCTCGTCGGCGTGGAAGTAGCCGCGCTCCAGCCAGAAGCGATACCAGCGCCCCTCCACCTCATGGTGGTCGTAGGCCTTCGCCAGCTCCACCGCTCCCTCTGCCCTCGACTCTTCTGCCACTTCCCTCTCCCTCGTCACCCTCGGCGCCGGCGTCCCGGCGCGGAGGTTGCTGCGCTGTGGGTGAACGCGCGGGCGTCAGCGCCCGAGCTTTTCCTTCATGACCTGATCGAGCCGCTCGCGGATCATGGCCTCGGCGAGCTGGGGCACCACCTCCCAGGCGATCTTCTCGATCACCTCGCGGGAGGCCGCGGAGAGCGCCGCGCGGAGGGCGGCCTCTCCGCCGTCGGCGGACGCCGCGCCGCCGAACGAGTCCGGCGCGGACGCCGCCTCGCGGGGCGAGATGGCGGCCGCGGCGAAGGCCTCCTCGACCGGCTCCCGCGGCGGCTTGAAGCCGAGCGCGGTGGGCGGCGGGCGCTGCGCCGCCGCCGCGGCCGGCTCGAGCTCGAGATCTCCCGGGCTCCCGTCCTCGAACGCCAGCCCTTCGGGAGCGCTCCCCAGCTCGGCCGGGGGGGGCGCGTTTCGCTCGAACTCGGACGGACCCAGGTCGAGCGGCGCCTCGCCGAGCTCGATGGGCTCGCCGAGCTCCAGCGGCGCCTCGCCCAGCTCGAGCGGCGCCTCCTCGGGCGCAGCCTCGATGCCGAACGGCTCGCCGCCCGCTCCAGGGCGGCGCGGCGCGGCGAAGGGGTCGCTGTCGGCGGCGGGCTCCTCGGCGACCTCGAGCCCCTCCGCGCCGAGCGGCTCCGCCCTGCCCTCGGGGGCGAGCGGCTCGTCGAAGAGCGCGTCGCCCAGGGCCGGCGGCTCCGGCGCGAACCGATGGAAGGGCAGCGGCGCCGCGAGCGGAGGTGGCACCGAGAGCCCGACCGGAGCCTCGGCCAGGTCGTCGGTGTCGATGTCGATGTCGCCGAACGGGTCGGGCGGGGCCGCGGGCCGATGCCCAGCCGAAGCCGGCTGCAGGTCGAGCACCGGCTCGACCTCCAGGGGCGCGTCGAGCACCGGCTCGGGCTCCAAGATCGGCTCGGGCTCGAGGACCAGCTCCGGCTCGACGGGCGGCTCGGGGGTGAAGCTCGCCTTGGGCGCGGCCTTTCGCACCTGCACCGGCTGCGGCTCGAAGTCGAACCCGGCCTCGGGCGCAGGCGGGGGCGAAACCGCTGCCGGCTGGAAGCGCGGGACCGCGCCGGCCGGAGGGACGGCGGTGCCGGGCCGCGGGACATGGGGCACCGCCGGAACGGCGGCGCGGCCAGGCGCGACCGGGCGCGCGGGAACTGCCGGTGCGGCGGCAGGCGCGCGCGGGACCGCCGCAGCGGCGGTCGGCGCTGCCGGGCGGGCGGGGGCGGCGGACCCCGGAGCGGGCGCGGCGGCGGGGGTCGGGACAGGGCGCGCTGGAGCGGCCGCAGCGGCGGGGCGTCGCGCCGGCCCCTGCGCGAGCAGCTCGTTCACCTTGTCGATGAGGGCCTGACTCTGGAAGGGCTTGAGGATGTGGGCGTCAGCACCGACGCGGGCCGCGAGCCCCTCGTCGAAGGCCTCGAACGTCCCTGCGAGCAGCAAGACGGGGATGTGCGCCAGCGCGGGATCCTGCTTCACCGCCTCGCACAGCTGGTAACCGTTCCTGCGGGGCATGAGGACGTCGGCCAGGATCACGTCCGGCTGGATCTCACGGGCGCGCGTCAGCGCGTCCTCGCCGTTGTCCACCGTGGTGATCCGGACGTCCTCGCGAGCGAAGGTGATCCCCACCACCTTCTGGATGGTGATGGAGTCATCCGCCACGAGCAGGTTCTTGGACATGATTTTCCCGGAAAAGGACAGCTAGCAGTAACCCTCTGCTTTCACCGATGTCAAGGATTGACGGGCATTTCCGCGGCTCCAGTGGCCGGGGAGATCAGCCGCCGAAGAGCGCGTCCCAGCTCGGTCGCCGCACCGCCGCGCCAAGCGGCACCTCGCCCGCCCCGAGCACCCGGTCGGCGAAGACCGCCACCGCCAGCCCGCCCGCGTCGAGCAGCAGGGCCGAGGGGCCGGTCGAGGCCGGCGCGTCGCCGTAGATGGCGGCGAGGTCGAAGGCCGCATGGAGCGCCCGCCCCTGGTAGAGCAGGCCCAGGTGGACGGGGGGCGTGAGGGGCACCGGGTGGACGCGCGGCTGCTCCACCACCTGCACCACCAGCGGGAACGGGACGGCGTAGACCTGCCCGGCGCGCTCGAAGAGCAGCTCCCGACCTGGGGCGGGGAAGGCTTCCGGGGGCGGCGCGAACGGGTCGGCAGGCGGCTCCGCCATGGCCCAGCCCAGGGACTCGGGGGAGAGCTCCAGCGCCACCTCGCCACCGGCCACGATGGCCGACAGGAACGGCGGCGGCTGCGGCAGGAGCGAGCGGACCGGCAACTGGAACACCTCAGCCCCCTCCAGGTCGAGGATCCCGAGCAGCCGCTCGACCCGCAGCGCCGCCGGAGGCGTGGCCTCCGTCACCACCGCGTAGTGGCAGGGGAGGAAGGGCCGGCCGAGCGCGACCGACACCGGCAAGGCCGCCATCGGGGCGCCATCCACCCACAGCTCCGCCTCGTCACCCACCGTGGCGACGATCTTGCGCACGAGTGAGAGGCGCAGCGCGAGGCGCACACCTCCGGCCTCGAGGAGGAGCGCCTTGCGCTGCGCGGGGAGGGAATCCACGCCGCCATGATATACGGGAATGGATGCGTCACTCGGTCCTCCTCGTCGACGACGAGCGGTTCGCGCGCACGGTCTACTCCGACTACCTGCGCGCCACCGGCTACGACGTGGCGGCGGCGGAGGACGCCGCGTCCGCGCTCGCGGCGCTGCGTTCGCGGCGCTTCGACGTCCTCATCACCGACGTGATCCTGCCCGGCTCGGACGGGCTCGAGCTGCTCGCGGCGGCCAAGCAGCTCGACCCGGACATCGAGGCGCTGGTGATCACCGCCCTCGACCGGGTCGACCCCGCGGTGCGCGCCATGAAGTCGGGCGCGAGCGACTACCTCGTCAAGCCGGTCACGCCCGAGGCGCTGCAGGTGGCGGTGCAGCGCTGCCTCTCCACCCGGGCGCTGCTCGCGGAGAACAAGGCGCTGCGCGCCCACCTGCAGCTCTTCGAGACCTGCCAGCGGCTCGCCGCCAGCATGGAGCGGGACAAGCTGGTGCAGATGGCGCTCGCCGCCGTGGCCTCGGAGTGCGACGGGAAGGGCGCGGTGCTCCTCGAGCGCGGGCGCGGCGGCGCCTTCACCGCCACTGGACGCCACGAGGTGCAGGACGCCGAGGCGGAGGCCCTCCTCGAGGTGTGCGAGGAGCGGCTGCCCGGCCTCTCGGCGGCCGAGCCGATGACGCTGCCGCCGCTCGCCCGCCTGGGAGTGCCGGTGCTCTTCCCGGTCACCGACGGCGAGACCTTGCTGGCGGCCGTGTGCGTGATCGTCCCCGGGCCTCCATCGGCGGAGCGGCTCGGCGGCGCCCAGTTCGTCTGCCGCCACTTCGGCCTCGCGCTCCGCACCTTCGGCCAGCTGAAGCAGGTGGAGCACCTCGCCTACCTCGACGACCTCACCCACCTCTACAACTGCCGCTTCCTCGACCTGGCGCTCGAGCGCGAGATCCAGAGCGGCCGGCCGTTCACCGTGTTGTTCATGGACCTCGACCGGTTCAAGAACGTGAACGACACCCACGGCCACCTCAACGGCTCGAAGCTGCTGGTGGAGGTGGCGCGCGTGCTGCGGGCCTGTGTCCGCGACGACGACGTGGTGGCGCGCTACGGCGGCGACGAGTACGTGGCGCTGCTGCTCGGCATCGACTCGGGGGTGGGGCTCAAGGTCGCCGAGCGCATCCGGCGCGCCATCGAGGACCACGTCTTCCTGTCGCGCGAGGCCTCGCGGGTGCACATCACCGCCTCCATCGGCCTCGCCAGCTACCCGGAGCACACCCGCGACAAGGCCGAGGTGCTCGACCTCGCCGACCGGGCGATGTACCGCGGCAAGCGCTCGACCAGGAACGTCGTCTACCTGGCGTCGAAGGACCTGCCGCCGGCGCCGGTGAGGTAGGGGGGAACTCGCGTTCCCGCTGCGGGAACGGCGGCTTCGTGACGAACGCCGGCCCGGAACTCCCGCGGGGAATGGCCGCTTCGTGGCTCTCCCTCCCGCGGGAAAGGCTGCCCCGCGGTTCTCCCCTCCCCGCGGGACCGGCGGCCGCTGGCTGCCCTCTTTGCCGCTGAGGGCGCCTCGCGGCTCCCCCTTTGCCGCTAGAGGCGCGCCCCGCGGCTCCCCCTCTCCACCTTGGTGGGGAGGGCCGGGGAGGGGCGGCCGCCGGGCGCCATGTGGTCGGCCCCCCCGATGCGACCGTCGCCGCGCGCCGGCGGGAGCCCACCGCTGCGGTGCTCGCTCCTCGGGAGGGCTCCCGCCGGCGAATGGGGAGCGGCGTGGAGCCGGTGCGCGCGGGATCAGCGCAAGCGTCCTGGAGTTGGAGCGCGCAGATCAGGTCAAGCGCTCCGCCGCGCGGATCAGCGCGAGCATGTCGGCCGTTCCCTGGGTTCCTCCGCAACCAGCCCGTCCACCCGCGGGAGGCGCGTTCGCCCACGCGACCATCTTGCTCGACGCGATGGCGGACAAGGCGCGACAGATCGGCGTGCAGGCCCCATTTGAGTGAGTTTGCTATCGCCAGCGGAGGCGCACCCACCGTGAACCGGGGCCGCGTACCGCCGGAGTGTCGCGCCGCCGGCGTTCACCAAAGGTGTGACCCCATCAGGCGCGCTCATCGTCGTTGACCGGGTTCTGCCTCATTCCGGCTCGCGCGCTCGCGGAACCTCGCAAAGCGGCCCCCCGCGTAGCCTTGCCGGTGTGGCCGCGTCGTTCTCTACCGCACGTGGAGGCGCAGACCCCCTCCGCGGAAAACGCGCCGGTGAGGCGGCCAGCGGCCTTCCCGGAGCCCTCGAAAACCCGTGCGACCATGGCTTCATCCACGGGGGTGGAACCATGCACGAAGCGCTCGACTGTTCTTCCGTCACCTCGCTCGACTCCGCCGCGCTGGCGCGCCGCCTCGGCGAGCTCGCCGGAGAGGAGCGGCACGTCCAGGCCGAGTTCCTCCTCCACCTCGACACCTTCGACAGGCGGCGCGGCTACCTCGACGCGGGCTACGCCTCGCTCTGGGAGTTCTGCCAGAAGGCGCTCCACCTGCGCGAGGGTGCGGCGGGACGGCGCATCGCGGCCATGAAGGTGCTGCGGCGGTTCCCGGTGCTGGAGAGCGCGCTCAGGGACGGGAGACTCTGTCTCTCAGCGCTCGGGCTGCTCGGCCCGGTGCTCACGACGGAGAACCTGCGGGAGGTGCTGGCCCGCGCAGCCTTCCGCACCCGGGCCGAGGTAGACCTTCTCGTCGCGTCACTGCAGCCCCGGCCCGCGCCGAAAGACGGAATCCGACGGGTCGGCGACGGTCACCCGGCGCGCCTACCCCCTGCGAGCGCTGCGCCTCCGTGCGCCGGCGATCCCGCATTGCCGGGCCTGCCTCTTCTTACCCGGGCCGAGCCGTCATCCCCTCAGGCTACGGAGGTGCCCGCCTCTGCGCTGGGCGCCGCGACCTCGCAGGTCGACCTCGGCGCAGCGCGCGCACAATCGCTGCCCGCGGCTCCCGGAGCTTCCTGTTCGGACCTGCCCGTTGCCCTTGCGGGATGGCCCTCCGCGTCCGCCCCGAGTCGCCCCGAGCTCCGCCCGGTTTCGGAGCAGAGCTACTCGCTGCGCGTCACCTTGGACGCTGCCTTCAAGGACGACCTCGACCAGCTCCGGCAACTCCTCAGCCACAAGGTGCCGAACGGCGACTCGCGGCGGTTCTTCGCGAAGCGGTCCGGTGCGGGATCGAAAAGCACGGGAAGCGCCGGGGCGCGGTGACCCCGACGCGGAAAATATCGTCGCCGAAGGCGGCGCCAGCGAAGGCGCCGGGTGTCGTCCGGCCGAAGGGTGCCGTGACGCCAGCGGCGGGAAGCGCGGCGTCCGGCCCGGGCAAGGGCTCTGGCGCTGTTCCGCCCAGCGGGCTCGACGCCGATTCGACCAAGGAACTCGACGATGGGCCCGCTCGCGCGCTCGTGCCCGAGGCCGCCGGAGGTCTCGTTCCACCGGTCCAAGCCGAGACGAAGAACAGGTGCGGCACGCAAGCGTATCGGCCCGCCATCCTCGCCGCCGTCCGACGTGAGGTCTGGGCCCGAGACGGCGGCCGGTGCACCTGGCAGGGCGAGGACGGCCGCCGCTGCGAGAGCCGCTGGCAGCTCGAGCTCGACCACGTGGTGCCGGTCGCGCTCGGCGGGCCCACCACCGCCTCGAACCTTCGCCTGACGTGCCGGGTCCACAACGGCTTGAGCGCGGAGCGGGTCTTCGGGCCGGAATACATGGCGCGCTTCCGGCGGGGAACGCCCCGGCACGGTGAGTTTACTGCCGCCAGCGGAGGCGCACGGTGAGTGAATAACGGGAATCGCTCGCGTGCGCCCGCGAGCGATTCGGTCCGCGCAGCCGCCTCTTGCGGATGCGGCGACGGGTGTGGCGTCCGGTGCCGCCCTTGGCGACCGGGCTCCGCGAGGTGGGCCTGCGGGAGGTCGGCACCGCCAGCTGGGCCGCGCTCGCCTCGGACGCGTTCCGAGGAGTCGCCTTCAGCCCGAGCATGTCCGAGGCCGACGCGGCGCGGCAGGCGACTGATTCCGGATTCGACGAAGGCCTCCTCCGCTTCGTCTGCGACGGGGAGGGGCCGCTCGGCGTCCTGCGGGGGACGCTCTCTCCGGAGGCGGTCGGAGAGGTTGACTCGATCGGCGTTCACGCGCGGGGCCGCGGTCGCGGACTGGGCAGGTGGCTGCTGCGCCGCTGCGAGGAGCTGCTCGAGCTGCGCGGCGCGCGCGAGGTGGTGCTGCGGGTGGCGGCGTCGAACGAGCGGGCGCTGCGGCTCTACCTGGCGGAAGGGTACGCCGAGGTGGAGCGGTGGGCGGCGTGGGAGCGCGAGTTCCAGCGCTCGCGGCGAACCCCCTCCCGGACCCTCCCCCGCTGACGCGGGAGAGGGAGAGGGAGAGAGTCGCGGGAGGACATCCGCGCGGTGGCGCGGAAGGGAGAGTTCGGAGGAGCCGAGGCGGGGGCGAGAGCCGCGGAAGAACCTCCACAGCCGCGACTTGCGGAGGCGGTGGGAACCCAATGAAAGAAGGGCCCCCGGATCTCTCCAGGAGCCCCTCTCGATTCCTGCGGGCGAATGATTCCTGCCGCGGTCATTCCTGCGGCCGAACCGGTCCGGCGCCCTGCCTAGTAGTCCATGTCGTCCATGCCGCCGCCCATGCCGCCCATCCCGCCCATCCCGCCGCCGCCGGCGCCGCCGGCCTTCTTCTTGGGCGGCTTCTCGGCGACCAGCGCCTCGGTGGTGAGGAGCAGGCTCGCGACGGAGGCGGCGTTCTGCAGCGCGGTCCGCTCCACCTTGGTGGGGTCGATGACGCCGGCCTTCACGAGGTCCTCGAACTCCTCCTTCTGGGCGTTGAAGCCGAAGGCCCCCTGCCCTTCGCGGATCTTGCTCACCACCACCGCGCCGTCCCAGCCGGCGTTCTCGGCGATGCGGCGAGCCGGGAACTCGACCGCCTTCTTGACGATGTCGGCCCCGCGCTGCTGCTCCTGCGAGAGCTTCAGCCCCTGCAGCGCGCCGAGGCAGCGCAGGAAGGCCACGCCGCCGCCGGGGACGATCCCCTCCTCCACCGCGGCGCGCGTGGCGTGGAGCGCGTCGTCCACCCGGGCCTTCTTCTCCTTCATCTCCACCTCGGTGGCGGCGCCCACGTTGATGACCGCCACCCCGCCCACCAGCTTGGCGAGCCGCTCCTGCAGCTTCTCCTTGTCGTAGTCGCTGGTGGTCTCCTCGATCTGGCCACGGATGAGCTTCACCCGCGCCTCGACCGCCGCCTTCTGGCCGGCGCCGTCGACGATGGTGGTGTTGTCCTTGTCGATGGTGATGCGGCGGGCGCGGCCGAGATCCTTGAGCGTCAGCTGGTCGAGCTTGATGCCCAGCTCATCCGAGATCACCTGCGCGCCGGTCAGGGTGGCGATGTCCTTCAGCATCTCCTTGCGCCGGTCGCCGAAGCCGGGAGCCTTCACCGCGCAGACGTTGAGCGTGCCGCGCAGCTTGTTCACCACCAGCGTGGCGAGCGCCTCGCCCTCGAGGTCCTCGGCCACGATGAGCAGCGGCTTCCCGGCGCGGGCCACCTGCTCCAGCGCCGGGATGAGGTCGGCCATGGCGGTGATCTTCTTCTCGGTGACCAGGAGGTAGGCGTCCTCGAGCGTGGCCTCCATCCGCTCCGGGTTGGTCACGAAGTAGGGCGAGACGTAGCCGCGGTCGAACTGCATCCCCTCCACCACGTCGAGGGTGGTCTCGAGCCCCTTGGCCTCCTCGACGGTGATCACGCCCTCCTTGCCCACCCTCTCCATGGCCTCGGCGATGATGTTGCCGATGGTGGCGTCCCCGTTGGCGGAGATGGTGCCGACCTGGGCGATCTCCTTCTTCCCCTGGGTGGGCTTGGAGAGCGCCTTGAGCTGGCCGACGATCGTTTCGACCGCCTGCTCGATGCCGCGCTTCAGGTCCATGGGGTTGTGACCGGCGGCCACGAGGCGGAGCCCCTGCTCGTAGATGGCGCGGGCGAGCACCGTGGCGGTGGTGGTGCCGTCGCCGGCCTTGTCGGAGGTCTTGCTGGCGACCTCGCGGACCATCTGCGCGCCCATGTTCTCGAACCTGCTCTCGACCTCCACCTCCTTGGCGACGGTGACGCCGTCCTTGGTGATGGTGGGGGAGCCGTAGCTCTTCTCGATGACCACGTTGCGGCCCTTCGGCCCGAGGGTCACCGCGACGGCTTCGGCGAGGGTCTGGACGCCCCGCAGGATGGCCTCGCGGGCGCTCTGGTGGAAGGCGATCTCCTTGGCTGGCATCGGTCGGTCCTTTTCAGGTATTCGTTAGATTTGGCGGTAACTTGAGCCCGCACGGCAGGCTGGCAGTCGCCGCGGACGGCTGCTAATGTAACCGCGAGCCCTGGCCCGTCAAGCGCAGTCCCGTACGTTGACTTCACGGCGGGCGACCGTTACCTGGGAGCCGGATGCGCCGACCGCCCGCCACCCCGGAGGAGGAGCTCCAGGCCTGCGAGCGCGCCCTGGCCGAGCATCCCGATGACCTCGAGGTGCTCCTCGACGCGGCCGAGCTCCACGTGTCCCGCCTGCAATCCTTGGAGCCCGACCGCGAGCTCCTGGAGCGGGGTCTGACCCTCGCCCGGCGCGGCGCCGCGCTCGCGAACCGGGCCGGCGAGCCGGAGTGGGTCGGCGAGTTCGCGCTACAGGAGGGAAGGGCTTTCGCGCAGCTGGGCTGCCCGCGCGAGGCGCTGGAGCGGCTCGACGCGGCGCTCCGGGCGCTGCCGGGCGACGTCGACGTCCAGCTCGAGCGTGGCCTCGCCCTCTACGAGCTGTGCCGCTTCGCGGAGGCGCGGGCGCAGCTCGCCGCGGTGGCCCGCGAGGCGCCGGACGACGCCCTGGCCCAGCACTCCCTCGGGCTGGTCTGCGAGCGGCTCGGGGACGCCGCCGAGGCGGAGCGCCGCTTCTCCCGTGCGCGGCGGCTCGCCCCCGACGACTTCCCGAAGCCGATCACGCTCCTCCCCGAGGAGCTCGAGGCGCGGGTGGAGGCGGCGCTCGCCGAGCTGCCGGAGCCGGTGCGCCGCTATCTCGAGAACGTCGCCATCCAGGTGGAGGACCTCCCTCCGACCGACGACCTCCTCGCCGAGGACCCGCCGCTCTCGCCGTCGATCCTGGGGTTGTTCCGCGGGGCGTCGCTCGGGGAGAAGGCCTCGAGCGACCCCTGGAGCCACTTCCCTTCCTGCATCGTGCTCTACCAGAAAAATCTGGAACGCCTGGCGCGGGACGAGCGTGAGCTCACCGCGGAGATCCGGGTCACCCTGCTCCACGAGG
This sequence comes from Anaeromyxobacteraceae bacterium, assembly GCA_035656915.1. Lineage (GTDB taxonomy): Bacteria > Myxococcota > Myxococcia > Myxococcales > Anaeromyxobacteraceae > Anaeromyxobacter_B. The sequence goes on along the minus strand of DASRRJ010000006.1, from coordinate 204,177 downwards.
TGGGCCACTTCCTCGGCCTCGACGAGGAGGAGCTCTACCAGCGCGGGCTCGACTAGGCCCGATCGCCCTAAACCGCCGGAAAATTGACGAGTTGGGCCCGATATCGGATTGTCGGCGGCAATGCCGACCGTGATCGAGTCGATGGAGCTGGTCCAGGTGCTGTCCGAGGCCGAGGACATCGCCCGCAACGTCAACCAGAAGCTGACCAGCGCGCACCAGCTCCTCGCCTTCTTCACCGTGCCGAACCGCGCCGAGCTGCTCCTGCGCGATCGGGGGATCGACGAGGATCGGATCCTGCTCGCCATGACCGGCGCGCCCCGGGAGCCCGACGGGGTGGAGCGCGAGGTGCGCGAACGCGCGCGCCAGGTGGCGGAGGGGCTCGGGGCCGAGGAGGTGGACTGCCTGCACCTCCTCATCGCCATGAGCCGGGTGCGCCAGGCGGCGGCGCACCAGCTGCTCGCCGGCTGCGGGCTGCAGCTGGCGACGCTGCGCAACGTGGCGCTCTCCTACTTCACGGCCCGCATGCCGCGCCGCCTGCGCGAGGTCCCGGCTGCCCCTGGCCGCCCGCAGCCGCTCGGGCGGCGCATGGCGGGGCCTGCGCCGAGCGCGCCCGCGGCGGCGCCCGAGCCCGAAGAGGACCTCGGCCTGGAGCCCGTCCTCAGCCCTCCCGCCTCCGGCGAGCGGGAGCGCGGCCCGGTCCCGGCCCAGGCCCCGGCGAAGAAGCCGCTCGACGGCGCCCGCGCCGCGGCTGCCCTGAAGCCCTCCCCTTTCACCCTCGATCCGCGGGAGTACCCCTGGCTCTCGTCGCTGGCGCGCAACCTCACCGAGCTGGCCCGGCAGGGGAAGCTCGACCCGCTGGTCGGGCGGGACCGCGAGGTCGAGGAGGCGATCGACATCCTCGGGAAGCGGCGCGCCAACAACCCGCTCCTGGTCGGCGAGCCGGGGGTCGGCAAGACCGCCATCGTGGAGGGGATCGCGCAGCGGCTCCTGCAGGACCGGCCGGGCGAGAAGCTCCTCGTCGAGATCGACATGGCCGGCGTGCTCGCCGGCACCCAGCTGCGCGGCTCCTTCTCCGAGAAGCTCAACGGCATCAAGGACGAGGTGCGCCGCGCCGGCGGCCGGGTGGTGGTCTTCATCGACGAGATCCACACCATCATGGGCGCCGGGGCCACCGGGGAGGGACCGCAGGACGCGGCCAACGAGCTCAAGGCGGCCCTGGCCCGCGGCGAGTTCCCCTGCATCGGCGCCACCACCCACGACGAGTACCGGCAGCACATCGAGAAGGATCCGGCGCTGGAGCGCCGCTTCGCCCCGGTGCTGGTGCGCGAGCCGACGGTGGCCGACACCGCCAGCATCCTGCGCGGGCTCCTGCCGCGTTACGAGCAGCACCACCAGATCCGCTACGCGCCCGAGGCGGTCGAGTCGGCGGCCTCGCTCTCCGCTCGCTACATCACCGACCGCTTCCTGCCCGACAAGGCGGTGGCGGTGATCGATCTCGCCGGCTCGCGCGCCCGGCGCGAGGGGAAGCGCGAGGTGGGGGTGCCGGAGGTCGCCAAGGTGGTGGCCAAGATGGCCGGCATTCCCGAGTCGCGGCTGCTCTCCTCCGACCGGGAGCGCATCCTCCGGCTGGAGGCCGCGCTGGCCGAGCGGGTGGTGGGCCACGGCGAGGCCATCGAGCGGATCGCGAGCGTGCTGAAGCGGAACTACGCCGGCTTCGCCTCCCGCCGCCCCATGGGCAGCTTCCTCTTCCTCGGCCCCACCGGCGTGGGCAAGACCGAGCTCGCCCGCTCCATCGCCGACGCGCTCTACGGGAGCCGCGACGCGCTGGTCCGGCTCGACATGAGCGAGTGCAGCGAGCCGACCGGCGTCGCCCGCCTGGTCGGCGCCGCCCCCGGCTACGTGGGCTACGGCGAGGGTGGCCAGCTCACCGAGGCGGTGCGCCGCCGCCCCGCCAGCGTGGTGGTGCTCGACGAGGTCGACAAGGCGCACCGCGACGTCCTCCTGCTGCTGCTCCAGGTGCTCGAGGAGGGGCGGCTCACCGACGGCCGCGGCCGGCAGGTCGACTTCTCGAACACGGTGGTGGTGCTCACGAGCAACCTCGGCGCCGCCGAGGCCACCTCCACCCGGCCCGCCGCCATGGGCTTCGGCGCGGCCGAGCGCGCCGCCCCCCGGCAGGAGCAGGCGGTGGCCGCGGCGCGCGGCGCCCTGCCCCCCGAGCTCTGGAACCGGCTCGACGAGAAGCTCTTCTTCCCCGCCCTCTCTCGCGACGACGTGGCCCGCATCGCCGCCATGCTCCTCGCCGAGTCCTCGGCCCGCCTGGAGGCGGAGCGCAAGATCCGCTTCAGCGCGGGCGAGGACGTGGTCGCGCACCTCATCGAGCAGGGCGGCTTCGACCCCACGCTCGGCGCCCGGCCCATGCGCGCCGCGGTGCAGCGGCTCGTCGAGGCCCCCCTCGCGGAGCGGATCCTGCGCGGCGAGTTCCAGGCGGGCGACGCGGTGCGGGTGGCGGCCGACGGCGCGACGCTGGTGTTCGTGCGGGCCTAGAGGGTGAGCGCGCCGGCCACACCTTCGCGTCCCGGCGGCCCCGGCCTGAGGGCTCAGGCCGAGCTCCCGCTCCGGCGGACCGGACGCGGCGGCCGGGTGGGCCACCCCTCCATCCTGATCGTGGGCGCCGGGAGGCTCGCCACCGCGCTCGGCCGCGGGCTCGCGCTCGCCGGCTGGCGGGTGGCGCTCGCCCCGCGGAGCGCGCGCGGACGGGCGGCGCTGCGGCGGCACCGGCTCGCGGAGGCGCCGCTGGAGGCGGCCCCCGAGTTCCAGCTGCTCTTCCTGGCTGTGCCGGACGACGCGGTGGAGGAGGCCTGTCGCGCGGCCGCCCCGCACCTCCGGGCCGGGCAGGCGGTGGCCCACGGCGCGGGCGCGCTCACGCTCGCGCCGCTCGACCCGGCCAGGCGCTGCGGCGCCCAGCCCGGCTCGCTCCATCTCCTGCAGGCGCTCGCCGGCGGCGAGGTCGAGCGCGGGGGATACGCCGCGCTCGCCGGCGAAGGGCGGGCGCGCACGCTCCTCGCCCGGGCGGCCCGCGACCTGGGCCTGCGCACCGTGGTGGTCCCCGAGCGCGGCCGCGCCCGCTACCACGCCGCCGCCGTGGTCGCCTCCAACCTGGCCATGGCCCTCGCCGACCTGGCGGTGGAGTGCTGGACTCGCGCCGGCGCGCCGCCCGAGGCCGCCCTGCCGGCGCTGGTGCCGCTCCTGCGCGGCGCGGTGGAGAACCTCGCCGCCAGGGGGCTGCCCGGCGCCCTCACCGGCCCCGCCTCGCGGGGCGACGCCGGCACCGTGGCGAGGCAGCTCGCGCTGCTCTCCGGGGAGGACCGCGAGGTCTACCGGCTGCTCTCGCGGCGGATCGTGAAGCTCGCGCGCGCGGGCGGGCTCGACCCCGCGAAGGCGCGCGCGGTGGAGCGGGCGCTGCGGGAGCCGCGGTAGCGTCGCGGGACGCGCGCTTCACCCCCGGTACAGCCCCCGCTCCTGCAGATAGTGGAGCACCTTCCGCGGCACGAAGGCCGAGGCGTCCTCGCCCCGCGCCAGCCGCTCGCGGATCTCGGTGGAGGAGACGCGCGGGAGGAGCGGCAGCGTCTCCGCGCCCTCCGGGTAGCCCTCCCGCCCCACCACGATGATCCGCGCCAGCTCCTTCACGCGGTCGAAGCGGTACCACTTCGCGGTGTCGGGGAGGATGTCGGTGCCGAGGACCAGCGCGAACCGCTCCCGCGGGTGCTTCCGCGCGAGGTGCTCGAGCACCCGCGCGGTCTTGCCCACCTCGGGGTCGCCGGCCAGCTCCCCCTCGGCGCCGCAGGCGTGCACCCCGCGCAGCGCGGCCGCGGCGATGCGGCACATCTCCAGGCGGTCCTCGAACGGCGCGAGCGCCTTGCCGAAGGGGTGCCGGTACGAGGGCAGGAGCCAGATCTCGGCGACGTCCTGCGTGGCGAGGGTCCAGTAGGCGGCCATCAGGTGGCCGACGTGGGGCGGGTTGAAGGAGCCGCCCAGGAGCGCGATCTCGCGGGGCATGGGCTCAGGGATAACGCAGGTGGCGCGCCCGGCGCCGCGCGAAGGCGCGCTCCTCGGGGGCGAAGGCCCTGGCGAGCTCCTTCCAGGAGCGCCCGGCCTCGATCCCCTCGCGCTCGCGCGCCGAGCCGCAGAGGAGGTCGAAGGCCGGCACGTTCGCCACGTACTCGTAGGGCTCGGACCGCCACCGGAACTTGTCCGGGTCCTGCGCCCGCGCCAGCGCCACGCACGCGAGGCCGGTGCGGAAGGGGCGGAAGGCCTCGGCATCGCGCACGTGCAGCTCCACCCCCTGGCAGCGCGCCCCGGCGTGCTTGTCCCAGGCCGGCACGAAGCTCACCGGGCGGAAGCCCACCCCCGGCAGCTTCTCGGCCTGGAGCGCCTCGGCCAGTGCGGCGCCGTCGAGCCACGGCGCGCCGAAGATCTCGAACGGGCGCGTGGTGCCGCGCGCCTCGGAGAGGTTGGTGCCTTCGAGCAGGCACATCCCCGGGTAGACCAGCGCCGTCTCGGGCGTCGGCATGTTGGGCGAGGGGAAGACCCACGGGAGCCCGGTGTCGCGGGCGCGCTGCTCGCGCCGCCAGCCCTGGCAGGGCACCACCAGCAGGTTGAGCTCGAGCCGCCGCTCGGCGCGGAAGAGCTGGGCCAGCTCGCCCACCGTCATCCCGTGGCGCGGCGCGAGATCGTGGAGCCCGCAGAAGCTCTCGAAGCCGCGCTGGAGCGCCGGCCCCTCCACCGCCGCGCCGCCGATGGGGTTCGGCCGATCGAGCACCACGAACCCGATCCCGGCGCGGGCCGCCGCCTCCATGCAGAGCATCATGGTGGCCTGGTAGGTGTAGTACCGCGCCCCCACGTCCTGGATGTCGAAGACCAGCGCGTCGAGCCCGTGGAGCGCCTCGGGCGCCGGCGTCAGCGAGTCGACGGTCGGTCCGTAGAGCGAGTGGACCGGCAGCCCGGTGCGCGGGTCGGTCTCGTGCCCCACCGCCGCCATGTACTGGGCGTCGCCTCGGACGCCGTGCTCCGGGCCGAAGAGCGCGCGCAGCTTCACCCCCGGCGCGGCGTGGAGGAGGTCGGCGGCGTGCTGGAGGCGGCGATCCACCGCGGTGGGGTTGCACACCAGCCCCACCGCGAGCCCGCGCAGCGCGCGGAAGCCGGTGGCGACGAGCAGGTCGAGCCCGCTCGCGACCTCCCCGCCTCGCCGCGCGCCCCTAGCGGCGGCCGAACGAGAAGCTGAACGCGTACCGGCCCGGCCGGTCCTTCGGATAGCTCGCATCCTTCAAGTTCCAGTAGGCGGTGGCGCGCACCGCCTCGTCGTGGACCGTGTCCTCCAGCACCTCGACGCCGCTCGCCTGCCCGTCGCGGTCCACGGCGACGCGCACGCGCAGGGTTCCCGAGAGGCTCGGCACCGCCTTCACCCGCTCCTGATAGGTCCGGTTCACCAGCCCGGCCACCGACCGCTGCACGGCGCCGACCTCGCCCCGGCCCGGCGCCCCGACGTTGAGCCGGGCCTCCAGCGCCGCCCTCCCCTCCCGCCCGGCGTCGCCTGCGGCCCGGTACTCGGCCAGCGCCTCGGTGTAGTCGCCTCGCTCGGCGAGGAGCTTCGCCACCGCCGCGCGGGCCGGCCCGTCTGCGCCGCTCTCCCCCGCGCCGGCGCCCTTGCGGAGCGCCGCCTCGGCGCCGTCGGCGTCGCCCTGCGCCAGCCGGAGCTCCCCGAGCCGCTTCCAGGCGGGCCGGCGCGCCGGCTCGAGCGCCACCACCCGCTCGAGCGCCTTCTGCTCGGCGGCGGCGTCGCCCCGCATCCCCGCCAGCTCCGCCACCGCCGCCGCGGCCGGGAGGTCGTCCTTCAGCGCCGCCGCGGCCTGCCACTGCGCGAGCGCGCCGGCCAGGTCCCCCTGCTCCCGCAGGAGCGCGGCGAGCGCGACCCGCACCTCCCGGTTCGAGCCCCAGCCGGCTACGGCGCGCCCGAGCAGCCTCGCCGCGCCGGGGTGGTCGCCGGCCTCGAGCGACAGCTGCCCGAGCAGCGCCAGCGCCGGGGCGTGGTCCGGGTCGGCCTGGAGCGCGGCCGCGGCGGCCTGGCGAGCCTCCACCGCGCTCCCGGCGGCGCGGGCCAGCCGCGCGAGCCCCATCCACGCCGCCGCGTCGCGGGGATCCGAGACCAGCGCCGCCCTGAAGTCGGACCGCGCCTCCTCCGTCCGCCCCTGCTGCTCGCGCAGCTGGCCGCGCAACCGGAGCGCCACCGGGTGCTGCGGCGCGAGCGCGAGCGCGCGGGCGAGCTCCGCCTCGACCTGATCGGCCACCCGCCACTCGAGGTAGATGCGCGCCATGCCGACGTGCGGCCAGGCCGAGCGCGGGTAGCGGGCCGCGAGCGCGCGCTCCGAGCTCCAGGTGCCCTCGTCGCGCGGGGAGGCGTAGAGGGCCAGGAACCGGCCGCTCACCTCCTCCGGGTGGGCGGCGGCGTCGGCCAGCCGGCGCGTCCGCTCGGCGGCCAGCTCGCCCCGCAGCTCGGCCGCGTCGATCGCGGCCACGCCCTGGGCCACCGCCAGGAGCTCGGGATCGACGGCCCGCGCCGGCAAGGCGGCGAGGACAGCGAGGGCGGCGATGATGGCGCGGCGGTGCATGCGACGGTTCTCCGGAGCCGCCATCTTACAGGCAGCGTGGCCCGGCGAGGCGGCTCATCGCGCGCGGCCCGGCAGCGCGCGGCGAACCTGGGACAGGAGCAACCAGCCCCCGCCCACCACCGCCACCGGGACGAGGTGCGCGAAGTGGTAGCCGAGGGCGAAGGCGAGCGCGGGCTCGCGAGCCACTCCCAGGCTCGCGAGGGCCAGCACCGCCGAGAGCTCGTACACGCCGGCGTTGCCGGGCGAGACGGAGGCCGCCGCCGAGAGGGTGGTGGCGAGGACACAGAGGAGCGCGGCCTCCAAGGTGACCGGGAGCCGGAAGGACTCGAGCGCCAGGAGCGCGATGCCGAGCTCCACGCCCCAGCTCGCGAAGGCGAAGCCGGCGGAGCGCCCCAGCGCCGCCGGGGTCTCGGCCGCGGTGAGCCCGTGACGCAGCCGCCCGAGCAGGCCGGACAGGCCGCCGTGCGCCGGTGACCCTCTCCCCCGGGGACGGAGCAGCCAGGTGGCGAGGCCGCCCGCCGCGAGGCCGGCGACCGCGAGGAGCGCGGCGTGGGTGGCCCAGCGCGGCAGCGGCGCCAGCAGCGGCGCCGCCACGACCAGGCAGAGCAGGGTCGCGCCGCCCATCAGGTGATCGATGGCGGCGGTGCCGGCCAGGGCGGCCATGGAGGCGCCGCTCCGGCGGGAGAGCAGGTGGACCCGGACCACGTCGTTGGTGCGCGCCGGCAGCGCCAGCCCCACCGCGTACCCGGCGCCGAGGCAGAGGAAGGCGTCCCGGTAGCGGACTCGCGGCGCCACCGGTCCCACCAGGGCTCGCCAGCGGCCCGCCTGGAGCCCCAGGGCGCAGAGGCTGCCCAGGGTGGCGAGGAGGAGCGGCGCCGGCCTCGCGGCGGCCAGGGCCCGGCGGAGCGCCGCCAGGTCGACGTGCCGCGCCGCCAGGGCGACGAAGGCGAGCAGCACCAGCAGGCCGAGCAGCCGCAAGCCGGGACCGCCCGGCAGAGGGGGAGAGGCGGCGCGGAGCGCGTCGGGCGGGTCGAGGTCCACGGGGTTTCCTGGCGGCGGGCGAGGATCGCCGCCGCAGCCGGAGGTGGCAAGCCCGATCAGCCGCGGACCCCGACGGCGCGGTAGAGCGCCAGCACCTCGCGGGTCACCGCGGGCCAGGCGTAGCGCTGCGCCGTCTGCCGTCCCCGCTCGCCGAAGGCAGCGCCCCGCGCGGGGTCGCGAGTCGACCGGAGGATCGCGCGCACCCAGGCGCGGTCGTCGTCGGGATCGACCAGCTCGCCCTCCCGGCCGTGCCGGAGCAGCTCGCGGTGGCCCTCCACGTCCGACGCCACCACCGGCTTCCCGGCGGCCATGCCCTCAAGCACCGCCGCGGGGAAGCCGGTCCCCGGGCCGGGCACGCAGACCACGTCGGCGCTGGCGAACCAGTCCGGCCGGGCGTCGCGCACCTCCCCGCCAAAGACCACGTCCTCCCGGGCGTCCTCCGGGACGAGCGCTCGGTACCGGCCGAGGAGCGGGCCCTCGCCCAGCACCAGCAGCCGGCAGTCGAGCTGATCGCGGAGGAGGAGGAAGGCGGCGATCACGCGATCCAGGCCGCCGTGGGGCCCGACCTGCCCCGCGAAGAGCAGGTTCACCCGGCCGTCGTCGAGCCGCCGCAGCCGCCGGCCGCGCGCGAAGCGGTCCACGTCCACGCCCCCTGGGATGATCGAGAAGTCGGCCCGGAGCCGCCCGCCACGGAGCGGCGCGAGGCAGGCGCGCGACACCGCCACCGCGGCATCGAGCCGGTCGAGGTAGCGCTGGAGCGCGCGCCTGGCCAGCCGGGCGAGGATTCCGGGGCGGGGGCGGGCGTGGAAGGTGCCGACCACCGGCCCGGTGGCGTGGTGGATGGCCAGGAGCGGCAGCACCGGCGTCAGCGGACAGTGGACGTGGACCACGTCGAAGCGCTCGCGCGCGAGCGCCTCGCGCATCTCCGCCGAGGCGTCCATCCCCGTGGAGACGTGGATCACCGCGCCTCCGGAGAGCATGGGGCGGGAGGGGCCGAGCCGGATGACCTCCGGCCCCTCGTCGGTCGCCGGCAGGTCGGTGGGGCGGCCGGTGAGGATCTTCACGGAGTGGCCGAGCCGGCCGGCTTCGCGCGCGAACTGGTGGACGTGCTCCTCCACGACCCCGACCGACGGGGAGTAGAGCTCGGTCACGATCCCGATGCGCACGCCGCGCTCCGGTCAGCGGGGCGCCGCCCGCCGCGCCGGAGGGAGCTGGATGACCCGCGCCTCCCTCCGGGGTGGATGGAGTCTCCGCCCCAGTGGAGCCCTGCGCCACGCGAGCGGCAGCAGCGCCGCCAGGGCTCCCAAGACGGCCAGGAAGCCGAGCCAGACGAGCCAGAGCCGGGCCAGCAGCGCTCGCGCCACGAGGGCGATCCGCGGCGCGGCCGGCTCGGGCGCGACCACGATCGTCAGTCTGGGGTGGGGGCGGCCGGACGAGGGAACCTGAAAGGGCACGGAAAGTAGGCCTCCAGTCCGAACTTGATCACTGAAACCTTCCCACGCCACCGACGGGATCGGTTGACCCGCATCAACGCGTGCCAGCTATGTAGGCGAAGCGACGGCCGGTCGCTTTTCCGATGACGCCATGCGGCATCCGACCGAAGAGGGCCTCACTTGCTTACCCACCTTGACGGGTCGTAGAGTCTCAGACTTCCACCCCTTTGGGCGCACCCCTCCGAATTCTCCAAATAAGGAGCGTGAAGTGAAGCGTCTCAAGAAGAGCCTCTACCTCCAGGTGATCATCGCCGTGACCGTGGGTGCACTCCTCGGCCACTTCTACCCGGCCTTCGGCCAGCAGATGAAGCCGTTCGGCGACGGGTTCATCAAGCTCGTGAAGATGCTGATCGCGCCCATCGTGTTCTCCACGGTGGTCACCGGCATCGCGAAGATGGGCGACCTCAAGAAGGTCGGCCGGGTGGGCCTGAAGGGCATCCTCTACTTCGAGATCCTCACCACCATCGCGCTCGCCATCGGACTGATGGTGGGGAAGCTGCTGCGCCCCGGCGCGGGCATGAACGTGAACGTGGCCTCGCTCGACACCAAGGCGATCGCCAGCTACACCGCCCCGTCCGCGCACCTCTCGACCGTCGACTTCGTCATGAACGTCATCCCGAAGGACGTCGCCGACGCCTTCGCCAAGGGTGACATCCTGCAGGTGCTCTTCTTCTCGATCCTCTTCGGCGTGGCGCTGGCGGGCCTCAAGGAGGCGGGCGAGCCGGTGCTGCGCTTCGTGGACGGGCTCTCCGGGATCCTCTTCCGGATCGTGGCCATCGTGATGCGGGTGGCCCCGCTCGGCGCCTTCGGCGCCATGGCCTTCACCATCGGCAAGTACGGCATCCACACGTTGCTCAGCCTCGCCAAGCTCATCGCCACCTTCTACACGACGAGCGTCCTCTTCGTGTTCCTGGTGCTCGGCGCGGTGATGTGGTGGTCCGGCCTCTCCATCCTGAAGTTCCTCAAGTACATCAAGGAGGAGATCTTCATCGTGCTCGGCACCTCCTCCTCCGAGTCGGCCCTGCCGCTCATGATGGACAAGATGGAGAAGCTCGGCTGCTCCAAGTCGGTGGTCGGGCTGGTGGTGCCGATGGGCTACAGCTTCAACCTCGACGGCACCTCCATCTACCTGACGCTGGCGACCCTGTTCATCGCCCAGGCCACCAACACCCACGTGAGCATGGTGCAGGAGCTCGAGATCCTGGCGGTGCTGCTCCTCACCAGCAAGGGCGCCGCGGCGGTGACCGGCGGCGGCTTCATCACCCTCGCCGCCACCCTCTCGGCGGTGGGCAACATCCCGGTGGCCGGCCTCACCCTGCTGCTCGGCGTGGACCGCTTCATGTCGGAGGCGCGCGCCATCACCAACCTCATCGGCAACGGCGTGGCCTCGGTGGCGGTGTCGAAGTGGGAGGGCGAGCTCGACGTGCAGCACGCCAAGCGGGTGCTCTCGGGCCTCGCGGCGGTCGACGGCCCGGCCGCCAACGACGGCCAGCCCTCCGAGGCCGACCTCCCCGCCGCCAACACCTGACGGCCGCCGCGGCGCGCGCCATCCGGCCGGCGGGGCGACCCGCCGGCCTTTTTCTTTTCCGGGGCGCGCGACGCCGCTGCTGCGCGGGAGCCCTTCCCCGGCTAGTCTCCGCTCCCGCATGAACGAGCGCACCCTCGCCGAGCTGGGCTGGCCGGAGCTGACCTCCGCCCTCGCCGCCCGCTGCCGTCTCCCCGCCGGCGCCCGCCGCGCCGCCGCCCTCCCCTTCCAGCCCGACGCCGCCGCGGCCCGCGAGGCCCTGCTGCGAGTGGAGGAGGCGCGCGCCATCGCCGAGGAGCGGCTCACCCTGCCGCTCGGCGCGGTGGGCCAGGTGGAGGAGGCGCTCGACCGCGCCGCCCGCGGGGGCGTGCTCGAGCCGGCGGCGCTGCTCCAGGTCGCCGCGCTGGAGCGCGCCGCCGCCCGCACCCGGGCCACCCTCGCCCCCCGCGCCGCGGCCCGCCCCCGACTCTGGGCGCTCGCCGAGGCGCTCTCGGAGCGGTCGCCCCTGGCCGACGCCATCGAGCGCGCCATCGAGCCCTCGGGCGCGGTGTCCGATCGGGCCAGCCCCACCCTCGAGGCGCTGCGCGAGCGCGTGCGCGGCCTCCACCGCGCCCTCAAGCACCGGGTGGAGGCGCTCCTCTCCGACGAGGAGATGGAGCGCAACCTGCGCGACCGGTACTTCACCATCCGCAACGACCGCTACGTGCTGCCGGTGCTGGCGAGCGCCCGCTCGCAGGTGCCGGGCATCGTCCACAACGCCTCGCAGTCGGGGCAGACCCTCTTCGTCGAGCCGCAGCCCATGGTGGAGATGGGCAACGAGCTCTCCATCGCCGCGGCCATGGCGGCCGAGGAGGAGCAGCGGGTGCTCCGCGAGCTCTCCGAGCGGGCCGCCGCCCGGGCGGGCGGCCTCTCCCGCGACCTGGAGCTCCTGGCGTCGCTCGACCTCCTGGAGGCGTCGGCGCGGCTCGCCTCCGACCTCGACGCCCACTGCCCGGAGATCGGCCCGGTGGCCGACGGCTTCTCGCTGCTGTCGCTGCGCCACCCGCTGCTCGTGCTGCAGCAGAAGAAGGTGGTGGCGAGCGACGTCCGGCTCGAGCCCCCGCGCCGGGCGCTGGTGGTCTCGGGCCCGAACGGTGGCGGCAAGACGGTGAGCATCACCGCGGTGGGGCTCTCCGCCTGCATGGCGCGGGCGGGCCTGCCCATCGCGGCCGCCCAGGGCTCGCGCCTGCCCTTCTTCTACGAGGTGCGGGCGGCCATCGACGAGAAGGGGGACCTCTCGCGCGACCTCTCCACCTTCACCGCCCACCTCACCGCGGTGCGCGAGATCATGGCCGGCGCCGGCGAGGGGTCGCTGGTGCTGGTCGACGAGATCGCCGCCGACACCGACCCGCGCGAGGGCGCGGCGCTGGCGGCCGCCATCCTGGAGGAGCTCACGCAGAAGGGGGCGCTGGTGCTCGTCACCACCCACCTCGACGAGCTCAAGGCGCTGGCGCTCTCCGACCAGCGCTACGGCAACGCCCGCGTCGGCTTCGATCCCGAGCGGCTCGTCCCCACCTACCAGCTCCACCTGGGCTCGCCGGGGAGCTCCTCGGCCCTCGAGGTGGCGCGGCGGGTGGGGCTGCCGGAGCGCGTGGTGGAGCGGGCCCGCGCGGCGTTGAGCGGTCAGGGCGGGGCGCTCGGCGAGGCGCTGCGCGCCCTCGAGGAGGAGCGGGCGCGGATCGCCGGGGAGCGGAACGCGCTCGAGCGGGCGCGGGCCGCCGCCGAGGCCTCCGCGAAGGCGGCCGCCGAGCGCGAGGTCGAGGCGCGGCGGGCCGAGAAGGAGGCCGCGGCGCGGGTGGCGCGGGAGATGGCGGAGGAGGTCGAGGCGGCGCGCCAGGTGGTGGCGGAGCTCCTCGCCGAGGTGCAGGCGGCGCCCACCGTGAGGAAGGCCACCGAGGCCGCGAGGCAGCTCGACGAGTGGGCCGGCGCCATGCAGAAGGCGGAGAAGGTGGCGGCGGCGCAGGCGCGGAGCGTCCCCGAGGCGCTCCCGGCGGCCGAGCTGCGCCGGGGCGTGCGCGTGCGCATCGCCTCGCTCGGCGGCGAGGGCGAGGTGCTGGAGGTGGACGGCGGGGAGGCGCTGGTGCAGGCCGGCCCGCTCAAGATGCGCCGGCCGCTCTCGGACCTCATCCCGCTGCGAGGCAAGGCCCAGGGCGCGAAGCTCGCCAAGAGCCGCGAGGAGAAGCTGGCCCGGGCCGAGGACGCCCGCCCGGCCGGGCTCGCCTCGCGGGACAGCCGGCTCGACGTGCGCGGCATGCGGGTGGAGGAGCTGGTCCGCGCGGTGGAGCGCTTCCTCGACCAGCTCTACGCCGGCGGCGAGGCGGAGTGCGTCATCCTGCACGGCCACGGGACCGGGGCCCTCAAGTCCTCGCTGCGCGAGCTCCTGGGCTCCTCCCCGTACGTGGCCTCCTTCCGCCGGGGCGACCGGCACGAGGGGGGCGACGCGGTGACGGTGGTCTCGCTGCGCGGCGCCTGAGGCGGCGGCTCACCCGGCCTGGTGGAGGTCGGGGGGCTCCTCGAGCCACTTCTGCAGCGTCTTCGGGTCGATGCCCAGCCGCTCGGCGGTGCGCCCCCGGTGGCCGCCGCACTCGGCCAGCGCCCAGGCGGCGTAGCGCCGCTGCACCTCCCGGATCGGCAGCACCTCCGGCCCGAGATCCGGCCCCGCGCCGCGCGCCGGCCGGGCCGGCTCGCGGACGGTGGCGGGCAGCTCCTCCAGCTCCACCTCCGGGGCCCGGCCCAGCAGCACCAGCCGCTCCACCACGTGCTGGAGCTCGCGCACGTTCCCCGGCCACGAGTGCTCGAGCAGCGCCTTCATCGCCCGCGCGGAGAAGCGCTCCACCGGGGACTCCGGGTGGCGGCCCCGCGCCGCCGCGAGGAAGCCGTCGAGCAGCGGCGCGAGGTCGTCCTCCCGTTCCCGCAGCGGCGGGATGTGGATGGGCACCACGTCGAGCCGGTAGAGCAGGTCCTCCCGGAAGCTCCCCTCGTCGACCCGCCGGCGCAGGTCGCGGTGGGTGGCGGCGAGGACCCGGGCGTTCACCGGCCGCTCGCGCGCCGCGCCCACCGGGCGCACCGCGCGCTCCTCGAGGACGTGCAGCAGCTTCCCCTGCAGCGCCAGCGGCAGCTCGCCGATCTCGTCGAGGAACAGGGTGCCCCCCTCCGCCTCGGCGAAGAGGCCGGCCCGATCGCCGGTCGCCCCGGTGAAGGCGCCCTTCACGTGGCCGAAGAGCTCACTCTCGAGCAGCGCCTCGGGGAGGGCGGCGCAGTTCACCGGGATGAAGGGGCGGGCCGCCCGCGGGCTGCCGCCGTGGATGATGCGCGCCACCACCCCCTTGCCGGTGCCGGTCTCGCCGGTGAGCAGCACCGGGACGTCGCTCGCGGCCACCCGCGCCGCCACGTCGAGGACGTCGCGCATGGCGCGGCTGCGCGCCACCACGCCCTCGGGGGTGAAGCGCTGCCGGAGGGTCTTGCGCAGCGCGGCCGCCTCGCGCCGGACCCGGGACTCGTCCAGGGCGCGCTCGAGGAAGATCACCAGCTCCTCGAGCTTGAACGGCTTCGTGAGGTAGTGGTAGGCGCCGAGCCGGATCGACTCCACCGCCGTGTCGACGGCGCCGTAGGCGGTCATCACCACCACCGGCCGGTCCGGATCGAGGCGGCGAGAGGCGGCCAGCAGCCCGAGCCCGTCCACCTCCGGCATGCGCAGATCGGTCACCAGCGCGTCCACCCGCTCCCGCTCCAGCAGCCGCAGGGCCTCGCGGCTCGAGGCCAGGGCCACCGGCTCGTAGCCGTGGTCGGCGAGCCCGTCGGCCAGCATCTCCGCCATCTCCAGGCGGTCGTCCACCACCAGCACCCGCGGCTTCCGGTCAGCCATCCTGGACCTCCCCCGGGGCGGCCTCGCCCTGGACCAGCGGGATCTCGACGCAGGCCCGCGTGCCGTGCGGCTGGCCGGGCGCGAGGCTCAGCGTGCCGCGGTGGCTCTTCGCGATCTCGCTCACGATCGCCAGGCCGAGCCCGGTGCCGCTCCCGCGCGGCTTGGTGGTGAAGAAGGGCTGGACCGCCAGGGCGGCGTTGGCCTCCGGGATCCCGGCGCCGTGGTCCTCCACCACGAAGCAGATGCTCCCGGCGTGGAGCTCGGCGGAGAGGTCCACGCCGGCGCCGCGGGGCGAGGCGTCGCAGGAGTTGAGCAGCAGGTTCACCAGGGCGTGCTCGAGGAGGCGCTGATCGCACCAGAGCGGCGGCAGCCCCTCCGGCACCCGGACCACCAGCCCCACCCCCGCCTTCTCGAACCGGTGCTCCACCAGGGCGCGGGCCCCGTCCACCACCGCGCCCGGGGCGACGGCGGCCAGGCTCGGCGTCCCTCCCCGCGCCAGGTCGAGGAAGCCGCGGATCACGTCGCGGATCCGCTCCGACTGCTCCAGGACCGCCTGCAGGCTCCGGCGGGCCCGCTCGTCCGGCCCGGCCCGCTGCAGGAGCTGCTCGGCGCGGCCGGCGATGACGCCGAGCGGGGTCGAGATCTCGTGCGCCAGCCCGGAGGCCATGGTCACCATGGTGGCCGCGCGCGAGAGGCGCGCCAGCCGGTCGTCCCGCTCGCGAGCGATCTCCGCCACCGCCAGCTCGCGCTCCAGCAAGAGCTCGCCGCGCTGCTTTCGGATGGCGAGCCCGCCGAACCCGAGCACCAGCCCGGCGGCGAGGATCACCGCGAGCACCAGCCGCAGCCGCGCGCGCCGCTCGCGGTCGCGCTCCCGCTCGGCGCTGGCGACCGCCGCCACGCCCCAGGTCCCGAGCGGCCCGGCGCTCACCCGCGCCAGCCCCGCCATGGCGGTCCGCTCCGGGAGCCCCAGCGGCGCGGCCGCGGCGCCCGGGAGGCGGACCGTGGCCCGGCCCGAGGCCAGCGCCGCCTCGAGGGCTGGGCTGCGCACCTCGCGCCCGTCGGTGGCGCGCAGGCTCTCGCCGGGTGGGGAGACGAAGACGGCGAGCGCGTTCGGCCGCTCGAGCCGCGCCGCGCCGCCGAGGAGCTCGGAGGGGGCGACCAGGAACCTGACCGCGCGTCCCTTGCCGACCGGCACCTCGAGGCGGACGCCGCGGCGCGAGTACTCCGGGACGGCCGCGGCGCCGTCCGCCACCACCTCCGACTCGAGGTAGCTCGCGAGGCCCGGCGCCTGGGCCTCGGCCGAGCCCCCGGCCACGCGGGCGGCGTCGCGCCGCACCTCCTGGAGCCGGGTGGCGAGCTCGTTGGCGACGCTGGCGGCGATGGTCGCGTTCTCCTGCCCGAAGTCGTCCAGCGCGGCCGCCGACTCGCGCTCCTCGTCCCAGTGGGCCAAGGCCGACACCGCCGCCACGGCCAGGGTCATGACCAGGACGAGCGCCCAGGTGGAGTTCGAGAACCGTTTCGCCAAGCACCACTCCGATGAGCAAGACCGGGGCCACACGCGGGAGCGGCCCAGCCGCTGTCCTTAACCGGGCCAAGACGGAAAATATCCCATTCCGTTACGGAAAAATTCCGTCCCGGTCCGACCCGGCCTTCACCGTCATCGCGCTTCCTGGCGTTTTCGTCTCGGTTGGCGGTGGCATACGGGGTGCTTTGAGCCCCGCACGTGAACGTCCTCCCGATCGCTCTCCTGGCTCTCGTGAGCAGCGCCGCCCCCCTCAGCGCGCCCCGGCGCGTGACGCTGGAGGACGCGCTCGCCTACGCGCGAGAGCACCAGCCGTCGCTCCTCGCCGCCCGCGCCCGGCTCGCCGCCATCCAGGCCGACGCGCGCGTGCCCCGGGCGCTCTACCTGCCCCGGCTCGCCGCCACCGCCCAGGCCTTCGAGGGGACCGCCAACAACAGCACCGCCGCCTACCTCGGCGCCCCCGGCGTGGATCTGCCGCGCATCGGCGGCACGCGGGCGGGCACCGACTCCTGGAGTCCCTACCCCTCGACGGTGGCTGCGCTCGGCCTGCGCCAGGAGGTCTTCGACTTCGGCCGCATCGCCGCCCTGGAGGCGGTCACCGACTCGGCGGTCCTGGTGGAGCGCTCGCTCTCCGAGGCCGCCCGCCTGGACGTGGACTTCGCGGTCGAGGACGCCTTCTTCGCGGTGCAGGCGGCGCGCGGCGTGCTCGACGCCGCCGCCTCCGCCTGGCAGCGCTCGCGGCTCAACCGCGACACCGCGGCGGCGGGCGTCAAGGCCGGCCTGCGCTCGCCCATCGAGCTCACCCGGGCCGAGGCCGAGCTGAGCCGCTTCGAGATCGCCCGGGTCCGGGCCGAGGCGGGGCTCTCCATCGCCCAGGGTGTGCTCGCGGCGGTGGTGGGGGCGCCCGAACTGCGGCTCGACGCGGCCGGCGGTCCCCCGGTAATGGCGCCCGCGCCGTCGCTCGACGAGGTGGTCCGCGCCGCCCTGGAGAACGAGCCCGCCTTGCGCGCGCGCCGCGCCTCCGCCGAGCAGCAGCGGGCCGTCACCCGGGCCATCGGCGCGGAGCTCCGCCCCGACCTCCAGCTCACCGCCAGCGTCTCGGGGCGCGCCGGGGACGCGCCGCCGACCTCCGGGGCGCAGCCCTCGGGCGCCGGCTGGATCCCCAACGTGCCGAACTGGGACGGCGGCCTGGTCCTCTCCTGGCCGCTCTTCGACGGCGCCGTGCGGGCCCGGGCCAGCGCCAGCCGCGCCCGGGAGGCTGCCCGGGACGCCGAGATCCAGGAGCTGCAGGCCAGCGTCACCGCCGCCTCGCAGCAAGCCTGGCTCGACCTCGACGCGGCGCAGCAGGCGCTCCCGTCGCTCGAGAAGTCGCTCGAGGCGGGGCGCGCCAACTACGCCCAGGCCCAGGCCCGCTTCAAGGCCGGCCTGGGCTCGAGCGTCGAGCTCGCCGACGCGCAGGAGCTGCTCGCGGAGGCGGAGGTCGAGCTCGCGGTCGGGCGTTACCGCCTGGCGCGGGCCCGCGTGCACCTCGGGCGCGTCATGGCCCAGCCTCGCTGACCTTCGACGGCACCGATGGAGAACACGTTCATGGACAAGCTCTCGCCGCAGCCCCGCTCCCCCAAGGTCCCCGCCGTCATCGCCGGCGGGACCGCCGTCGTGATCGGGCTCGGGGCCCTCCTCTACCTGCACGCGCGCGGGGAGACCAACTCGGTCGCCCTCGCCTCGTCCGCCAAGCCGGTCACGGTGGTGGAGGCCAGGGCCTCCGCCTATCGGGCCGAGCGGCGCTACGTCGGCACCATCGAGCCCTGGTTCAGCGCCCAGGTCGGGCCGCAGCTCATCGCGGCCTACGTCGACACGGTGCTGGTGCGGCCCGGCGCAGCCGTGGCGCGAGGACAGGTCATCGCCACCCTCGACTGCCGCAACGCCTCCGCCAGCAACAAGGCGGTGGCGATGCAGGCGCGCGCCCTCGAGACCACCCAGGCCGCCCTGGCCGACAAGGCGGCCCGCATGTCCACCCTGCTGAGCGGCGGCTTCGCGGCGCCGGACGAGGTGGAGATGAACAAGGCCGAGAGCGAGGCGAAGCAGGCGCAGATGCTCGGCGCCCAGGCCCAGATGCTCGGCGCCACCCTGCAGGTGCAGGACTGCGTGCTGCGCGCGCCCTTCGACGGCGAGGTGTCGGAGCGGCACGTGGACCCCGGCGCGTTCGTGCGCCCGGGGAGCTCCATCGCCACCGTGCTCGACCGGCGCATGGTCAGGCTCACCGCCGAGATCCCGGAGAACGACTTCGGGATGGTGGCGCCCGGGACGCCGGTGCAGATCCACCTGCTGGCGGTGGACCGGGACCTGAAGGGCACCATCACCCGCCGCGCCCCGGGGGCGGACTCCGCCACCCGCACCATCCACGTCGAGATCGACCTGCCCAACGCCGACCGCTCGCTGCCGGCCGGCACCACGGCCGAGCTCCGGCTCGCCGCCGGCCAGCCCCAGCCCTCCACCGAGATCCCGCTGTCGGCGGCCTCGGTGCGCGGGAAGAAGGCGACGGTGCTGGTGGTGGAGGGCGAGGTGGCCCGCAAGCGGACCTACGAGGTGCGCGGCGAGCGCGGCGGCAGCCTGTTCGTCGAGCCCGCGCTCCAGGCGGGCGCGTTGGTGGTCACCGAGGGGCGCGGCTCCCTCTCGGAGGGCGACCGGGTGGCGCCGGCGCGCGAGGGCGCGGCGGCCGCCGAGGGCGGGGCGAAGCCGCCCGCCGGCAGCTTCGCCGAGACCCGCCCCGGGAAGAAGAAGGGGGCGCTCTAGATGACCCGGCTGTCCCTGCGGAACCCGATCGCCATCCTGATGCTCTGCGTCGGGCTGGTGGTCTTCTCGCTGGTGACGACGCCGCGCATGAGCGTCGACACCTTCCCCGAGCTCACCCCGCCGGTGCTGGTGATCGGCGCGGTGGCCCCGGGCCTCGGGCCCAAGGACGTGGAGAAGACGCTGGCCTGGCCCATCGAGACCTCGGTCTCGGCCACGCCGGGCGTGGACCACGTCCAGAGCCTCTCGCGCAACAACCTGGCGCTGATCTTCGTCTGGCTGAACTGGGGCGTCGACCTGAACGCCGCCCAGGGGCTGGTGCAGCAGCAGGTGGCGTTCGCCATGAGCACCGTGCCGAAGACCCTCGGCGTGCTGCCGCCCTTCGTGCTCCAGTACGACCCGTCCAACCAGCCGGTGGTGCAGGTGGCGGTGTCGGGCGGCGGGCTGGTGGGGCCGCAGATCTACGACTACGCCATCAACAACATCGAGCCGGTGCTGGAGGGCATCCCGGGGGTGGCCAGCGCCGCGCCGAACGGCGGCCGCGTCCGTCAGATCAACGTGGTGGTCGACCCGGCGTCGTCGCAGGCGCGCGCGGTCACCTCGAGCGAGGTGGCGGCGGCGGTGGCCCGCTCCAACGCCCTGCTCCCGTCCGGCAGCTTCGTCTCCCAGCACTTCGACGCCAACGTCTACACCAACGCGGTGGCGGAGCGGATCGCCAGCATCGCCGAGGGCGTCGTCAAGGTGAAGGACGGGCGGCCGGTGCTGATCCGCGACGTCGCCCGGGTGGAGGACGCCGCGTCCCCCCAGACCCAGGCGGTGTCGGTGAACGGCGAGGACGCCGTCTACCTCAACGTGCTCCGGGTCCCGGGCGGCAACACGCTCCAGATCGTGGACGCGGTGAAGGAGAAGCTCGCCCACCTCAAGAACCTGCCGCCCGGGCTGCAGGTGAAGCCCATCTTCGACCAGTCGACCTACGTGCGGACCACCTTCGCCGGCCTGCGGCGCGAGATCATCCAGGCGCTGATCCTCATCTCGCTGGTGATCCTGCTCTTCCTGCAGGAGCTGCGGGCGGTGCTGATCGTCGCCATCGCCATCCCCATCTCCTTCGCCATCATCCTCATCGTGCTCTACACCACCGGCCAGACCCTCAACGCCTTCACCCTGGGCGGCCTCACGCTCGCCATGGGGCCGCTGGTGGACATCTCGGTGGTGGTGCTCGAGTCGATCCACCGGCACCGGCACCACGAGCACAAGGGGCTGGCGCTGGCGGCGCGGCACGGCACGGAGGAGGTGGCGCTGCCGGCCCTGGCGGCCACCCTCACCACGGTGGCGGTGCTGCTCCCGGTGCTGCTGCTCTACGGGCTCGCCAAGAAGCTCTTCGCCCCGCTGGCGCTCACGGTCGCGGTGGCGATGTTCGCCGGGTACCTGGTGTCGATGATGGTGACCCCGGTGGCGGCCCGGGCCTTCCTCGGGAAGGGGCACCGCGGCCACCTCGCCAACAAGG
Organism: Anaeromyxobacteraceae bacterium; assembly: GCA_035656915.1. Lineage (GTDB taxonomy): Bacteria > Myxococcota > Myxococcia > Myxococcales > Anaeromyxobacteraceae > Anaeromyxobacter_B. The sequence continues at coordinate 183,733 of DASRRJ010000006.1, read as the reverse complement.
TCCGCGACGCCATCCACGAGGTCGCCAACGCCTACGCGCGCGCGCTGCGCGCCACGCTCGCCTGGCGCTGGTGGCTGGTCGGCGCCGCGGCCGCGCTCATCGTGGCCTCGGTGCTGGCCGCCTCGCACCTCCCGAGCACCTTCTTCCCCGAGATCGACGAGTCGATGGAGACGGTCTTCCTGCGGCTCGCGCCCGGCACCTCGCTGGCCGACTCCAACCGGCTCGTCAACGACATGGCGCGCACCGTGGTCCAGGAGCTCCCCAAGGGCGCGGTGGAGCTGCAGCTCGCCAACGTGGGCTACCCGAAGTCCCCCCGCAGCGCCATGGGCAACCCGAACAACGGCCCGCACATGGCGTTCATGCAGTTCCAGCTCGCCGGCCCCGAGCACCGCAAGCTGAACCAGCGCCAGGTGGCCGACGAGATCCGGCGCATCCTGACCAGGCGCTACCCGGGCGTGGAGCAGATCCAGTCGCCCGGCGGGCTGGTGGCCAACGTCTTCTCCAACGGCTACCAGGCCCCGGTGGTCATCGAGCTGCGCGGCAACGACCTCGACGAGCTCGCCAGGGACCAGGCCGCGGTGGCGGAGGTGGCGCGGGGGGTGGCCGGCGTGCGGGACGTCTACGCCACCCTGCAGACCGACTACCCGGAGGTCCGGGTGAAGCTCGACCGGCAGGAGGCGGGGCTGGTGGGCGTCGACGCCCGCGCGGCCGCCCAGACCACCCTCGAGTCGACCTACGGCAACATCAACGCGCCGAGCACCTGGGTCGACGCCAGCAACGGCATGGCCTACTACGTGGTCACCTCCTACGACCAGCAGCAGATCCAGGATCCGGCGGCGCTGGCGCGCGTGCCGGTCCGCGCCGGTCGCAACGGCGCGGCGGTGACCCTGGGCGCCTACAGCAGCATCGAGCGGTCGCTGGGCCCGGTGGCCATCGAGCGCAACCAGCTCCAGCGCGTCACCCACGTGCTCATGCAGACCGAGGGGCGCGACATCGGCAGCGCCGCGGCCGAGCTGGAGCGGAAGCTGGCCGCCGATCCGCGCACGCGCGGCATCCACTACCACTTCGCCGGCCAGGTGCAGCTCATGCGCGACACCTTCGGCGGCCTGGGCGTGGCCATCGGCCTCGCGGTGATGGTGGTCTTCATGATCATGGCGTCGCAGTTCAAGAGCCTGCGGCTCCCGCTGGCGATGCTCTTCACCATCCCCTGCACCCTCATCGGCATCGTCGGCGCGCTGATGGCCGCCGGCCAGGGGTTCTCGGTGACCGCCCTCATGGGCGTGCTCATGGTGGTGGGCATCGCGGTGTCCAACGGCATCCTGCTGGTCGACCACGCCAGCAAGCAGTACGCCCGCGGCCTCTCGAAGATCGACGCGGTGGTGGACGCCGGCCGCACCCGTTTCGTCCCCATCCTGATGACCAGCCTGGCGACGATCATCGGCCTGCTCCCGACCGCCCTCGGCCTCGAGGCCGGCGCCGAGGCCAACCGCCCCCTCGCCCTCGCCGTGGTGGGCGGGCTCGCCAGCTCCACCCTGCTGTCGCTGTTCCTGGTGCCGGCGATGTTCACCCTCCTCGCCAAACCGCCGGCGGAGGAGCATGAGGAAGAGGCCCCGGCACACCCGCACCCGATCCCGCACCTCCCGGGGACCCCGGCGACCTGAGAAGTCCACGAAAGTGGTCGCCGGGGCGCCCTCCCCGCCCCGGCACCCGCCGCCGGCCAGCCCACGAGGCTCGGCCGGCGGCCTTTTTTCGTCCGTGTTGTCGGGCGGATGGCCGGGCCGCGGGAAAGTTTCCGCCGCGTCAACGTCCCGTCACATGGCAGGCGTACACCCCCTCGCACCACCCTTACGGGAGATTCAGCCAAAATGAGAAGAGCCCTCGTACTCGCCGCACTCGCTGCACTCGCCCCGGCCGCGCGCGCCGCGTCCCAGGACGGCGCCACCGCGCCGACCACGACGGCGAATGCGCCCGCCCCGTCTCCGGTCACGAACAAGTGGACCGCCAGCCTCTACGGCTTCGCCGAGCTCGACGCCATCAGCGACACCACCCAGAGCTTCAACGATCTGGCCGGCAACGGCGCCATCACCAAGGATCCGTACAAGGGCGGCAACGGCCGCCTCACCATGAGCCCGCGCAACACGCGCATCGGCTTCAAGTTCGCCGCCCCCGAGTACGAGGGTGTGAAGGCGAGCGGCCTGATCGAGACCGACTTCTTCGGCGCTCCGAACGGCCTCTCCGGCGCCCCGAACGGCGGCTCCGGCACGGCGAGCCCCAGTGAAGGTGGGCTCTTCACCAGCCCTGGCCTGCGCATTCGCCACGCCTGGGTGAAGCTCGAGACCGCCTACGTCGACGTGCTCGCCGGCCAGTCCTGGCAGCTCTTCGGATGGCAGCCGTACTTCCACCCGAACACCGTCGACCTGCAGGGCGTGCCCGGGCAGGTTTACTCCCGCTCGCCCCAGCTCCGCCTCTCGCACATGTTCAAGTCCGAGCCGGTGAGCGTCGAGCTCGCCGTCGCCGCCGCTCGTCCCCAGGAGCGCGACGCCTGGCTGCCCGACGGGCAGGCCGGCGCCCGCGTCCTCTTCAACGGCTGGAAGGGCGTCCACACCACCGGCGGCACGGGCACCTCGGTCGACGCCCTCGCCATCGGCGCCTCCGGCGTGCTGCGTCAGTTCGCGGTTCCCACCTCGACGCTGGTCGCCACCGCCGCCCCCTCGGCCCAGACCACCGCCAGCGGCTGGGGCCTCTCGCTCGACGCCTTCATCCCGATCATCCCGGCCTCCGCGCAGGATCGCTCGAACGCCCTCAGCCTCACCGGCTCCTGGGTGCGCGGCGCCGGCATCGCCGACATGTACACCGGCCTGAACGGCGGCCTCGGCTCCGTCAACGCGGTCGACGCCGGCCTCATCGGCATCAACCCCACCACCAAGACCCTCGACACCGTCCAGTGGCGGTCCTACATCGTCGGCGCCCAGTACTACCTGCCCGGTGGCGGCAACTTCTGGGTCTCGGCCAACTACTCGCAGATGGACTCGTTCAACATCGGCAACTTCGTGGCCGCCAACAAGCAGGGCACCGTCTTCCACCAGTCGCGGTGGGCCGACGGCAACCTCTTCTGGGACGCCACCCCGGCGGTGCGCTTCGGCGCCGAGTACGCCCGCTTCGAGCAGACCTTCAACGACGGGAGCCAGGCCCACAACAACCGGTACCAGCTCTCCGCGTACTACCTGTTCTAGTCGCGAGCCCCTCCTGAACACGAAGGCCGCCTCCTCACGGGGGCGGCCTTTTTGTTTGCCATCGAGGATCGCGCGTCAGCTCGCGGCGACCTCGCCGCCCAGGTAGGCGGCGCGCACGCGCGGGTCGGCCGCGAGCTCGGCGGAGGGGCCCTCGATGACGATGCGCCCCCGCTCGAGCACGTAGGCGCGCTGCGAGACCTGCAGCGCCAGCCGGGCGTTCTGCTCCACCAATAGGATGGTGGTGCCCCGCCGGTGGATCTCCTCGACCACCTCGAAGATCCGCCGCACCATCAGCGGCGCGAGCCCCATCGACGGCTCGTCGAGGAGCAGCACCCTGGGCCGCGCCAGCAGGGCCCTCGCCATGGCGAGCAGCTGCTGCTCGCCGCCGGAGAGCGCCCCCGCCGGCTGCCGGCGCCGCTCGCCCAGCACCGGGAAGCGGCGGCACTGCTCCTCGATGAGCGCGGCGTGCTCGGCCCGCGGGACGAGCCCCTTGCGGCTCTCCACCGCCACCTGGAGGTTCTCCTCCACGCTCATGCGGGCGAGGATGGCGCGCCCCTCCGGCACCACCACCAGCCCGGCCGCCATGGCCCGGTGCGCCGGCAGCCCGGTGACGTCGCGCCCCTCCAGCAGCACGCTCCCGCCAGCGGTGGGGACCAGTCCGCCAACGGCGTTGAGGGTGCTGCTCTTGCCGGCGCCGTTCGGGCCGATGAGGGCCACCACCTGTCCCTCCTCCACCGAGAGCGACACCCCGGCCACCGCCCGGACGTGGCCGTAGTGGACCCGGAGCTCCCGCAACTCCAGGAGCGCGCTCACGCGTCGGCCCCCAGGTAGGCGGCGATCACCGCCGGATCGGCCCGCACCTCGCCAGGCGCACCGTCGGCGAGCACCTTGCCGAAGTCGAGCACCGTGATCCGATCGCAGACGCCCATCACCAGCTCCAGGTTGTGCTCCACGAGGAGCACCGACCGCCCCTCGCGCGCCACGTCGCGGATGAGCGCGGCGATCGACTCCACCTCCCCGTGGCTCATCCCCGCGGTCGGCTCGTCGAGCAGCAGCACCGCCGGATCGGCGGCCAGCGCCCGGGCGATCTCCACCCGCCGCTGCTCGCCGTAGGAGAGGTTGGCCGAGCGCTCCAGGGCCCGGTCCGCGAGCCCCACGCGCTCGAGGAGCGCGTGCGCGCGCCCGCGGGCGCTCCGCTCCTCCCGCCCCGCCGCCGGCGCGAAGACCAGCCGTTGCCAGAGCGGCGCCCGGCGGGTGAGGTGGGCGCCCACGATGACGTTGTCGAGCGCGGAGAGCTCCGGGAAGAGCCGGATGTTCTGGAAGGTGCGGGTCACCCCCAGGGCCGCGATGCGGTGCGAGGAGAGGCCGTCGAGCCGCCGCCCGCGCAGCCGGATGGCGCCGCTGGTCGGCCGGACCAGCCCGGAGACGAGGTTGAGCAGCGTGGTCTTGCCCGCGCCGTTCGGCCCGATGAGCCCGTGCACCTCGCCCGGCGCCACGCCGAAAGTGGCCGACTGCACCGCCTGCACGCCGCCGAAGGAGCGGCCGACCCCGTCGAGCTCAAGCAGCAAGGGCCGCCCCCTTCCGCCGCTCGCGCCAGCGCCGCAGGAGCCTCGGCAGCGAGGCGAGCCCGTGCGGCAGGAACAGGATCACCGCCAGCAGGATGGCGCCGTTCAGGAAGAGGCGCAGCGGCCCCGCCTCCATGCCGAGCAGCTCGCCGAGCGCCCGGAGCACCTCCGGCAAGAGGGTGAGGAAGGCGGCGCCCACCACCGGACCGATGAAGCTGGTGATGCCGCCCACCACCGCGTAGACCAGCATCTCCACCACCCGGCCGAAGCCGAAGCCGCTCGGGGCCACCATGAAGGTGAGGTGGGCGTCGAGGGCGCCGGCGAGCCCCGCCAGCCCGGCGCCCAGCACGAACATGCCGAGCTTGTAGGCGGTGCTGTCGATCCCGAGCGTGCGCGCCACCGCCTCGTCCTCGCGGATGGCCTCGAGGGCGTAGCCGAACCTCGAGCCGCGCAGCCGCCAGAACAGGAAGGCGGCCGCGGCGAGCAGCAGGTAGACGACCGGCAGCGTGGTGCGCTGGGGGATGCCCACCAGCCCGAGCGCGCCGTTGGTGTAGTCCCAGTTCACGAAGCTGAGCCGCACCACCTCGCCGAAGCCGATGGTGGCGATGGCCAGGAACACTCCGCGCAGCCGCAGCACCGGCAGCCCGAGGGGCACCGCCACCAGGGCCGGGAGCAGCGCCGCCACCGCCAGCACCGCCGCGAACGGGAGGGCCGTGTGCTGGGTCAGCAGCGCCGAGGCGAAGGCGCCGATGGCCATGAAGCCGGCGTTGGCGAGCGAGAGCTGGCCGCAGGAGAGGGTGGCGTAGACCGAGAGCGCCAGCAGGCCGTTGATGCCAACGAACCCGAGGGCCGACTGGTAGGTGAGGAACAGCTCCTGGAGCGCGGCGATCACGGGTCCCAATCAGGCGATGCGGGTGGCGGCCTGGCCGAGCAGCCCGCGGGGCCGGACCAGCAGCACGAGGAAGAGGACCGCGAAGGCGACGGCGTCGCGGTACGACGAGCCGAAGCGGGCCACGGTGAAGGTCTCCACCAGCCCGAGGCCGAAGCCGGCGATCACCGCCCCCGGCATGCTGCCCATCCCGCCCACGATGATCACCGCCAGCCCCTTCAGCTCCACGCTACGGCCGACGTCGGGCGAGATGCTGTTGAAGGCCAGCCCGAAGAGCACGCCGGCGGTGCCGCCGAGGGCGGAGGAGATGAAGAACGAGAGGGCGATCACCCGGTCCACGTCGATGCCGAGGACCCGCGCGGCGAACCCGCTCTCGGCCACCGCCCGGATCTGGCGGCCGAGGCGGGTGCGCTGCAGGAGGAAGGTGAGGCCGAGGACCATCACCACCGCGATGCCGATGATGACCAGCTGGAGCTCCTGCACCACCGCGCCGCCGAGGTGCAGCTGGCGCTCCGGAACGGTGCCCAGGGGGAAGCGGGAGACGTCCGGCCCCCAGAGGCCGAGCGCGATCGACTCGAAGATGGTGGCCACCGCCAGGGAGCTGATGAGGCCGGCCACGTTGGAGTCGGCGCGCCCGCGCAGGGGCCGGAAGGCGGCGCGCTCCACCACCACCCCCACCAGCCCCGCCGCGGCGGTGGCGAGCGGGAGAGCGAGGAGGATGTGGACGTGCGCCACCGAGACCAGGGTGAGGGCCAGGAACGCGCAGAGCATGAACACCGCCTGGTGGGCGAGGTTCAGGATGTCGAGCACGCCGAACACCAGCGTGTACCCGAGGGCGAAGAGCGCGTAGATGCTGCCGAGGAAGAGCCCGTTGACGATCTGCTGACCCAACACCCGCTCCCTTCGGCGACGCCTACTGCAGGATGACGAACTTGCCGCCCTTCACCTGCTGCAGCGCCGGCTCGTGCTGGCCGTCGCGCGACGGGGTGAAGGAGAAGCGGCCGAGCGGCGTGTCGAGGTTCTTCACCTTGGCGAAGCCTGCCCGGATGTCCTCCCGGCCCGCCTTGTAGCCGGCGAGCTTGATCGCCTCGGCGATCACGTAGACCCCCGTGTAGGCCTGCGCGGCGAACTGGTCGGGGCTCACCCCGCGCGCCTTCATGGCGGCGATGAAGCGCTGGTTCACCGGGTCGGTGCTGACGGCGTTCCAGGAGGTGCCCACCAGCGCGCCCTCGGCGGCGGGGCCGCCGTTCTTGACGAAGGCCGGGCTGTTGAGGCCGTTGCCGCCCATGATCGGCCCCTTGTAGCCGAGCTGGCGCGCCTGGATGACGATGGCCGAGCCGTTGTCGGCGAGCGCCGAGAGCATGAGGACGTCGGGCTTGTGCGCGAGGAGCGCGGTGAGCTGCGCGTTGTAGTCGCGGTCGGTCTTGGCGAAGGTCTGGGTGCCCAGCACCTTCACGCCTTCCTCCTGCAGCGCCACCTTCATCACGTCGTAGCCGGCCTTGGTGAAGACGTCGTCGTTGCCGTAGAGCACGGCCGCGGTCTGGAACCCGAGCTTCGCCTTGGCGCGGCGGAGCGCACCGGGGATCACCTGCTTCTCGGTGAGCGAGACGCGCCAGATGTAGTTGCCGATGTCGGTGATGCCGGTGGGCGAGGTGTTGGAGATCGCCAGCACCGGCACGCGCGAGGCCTGGGCGATGGGGTCGGCCGCGGTGGCGGTGGTGGAGAGCGTCGGCCCGATGATGGCGCTGACCCGGTCGCGGTTGATGAAGCGCTGGTAGACGTTGATCCCCTGCTCCTTGGTCGAGCCGTCGTCCTCGACGAGGGCCTCGAGCTTCACGCCCTTGAGGGCGCCGGAGCGGTTGATCTCCTCGACCGCCAGCTGGATGCCAGCCTTCTGGGTGGCGCCGTAGACCGCGGCCGCCCCGGTCATGGAGAGCGCGGCGCCGATCTTCGCCGTCTCGGCGGCGCGGGCTCCCGTCGAGAGCCCGGAGCCCACCACGGCCGCGAGCGAGAGACACCAGACGTGAATTCGCATGAAGATCTCCTCGCAAAAAAATCGTGTCCTGGCTTTGTACCGCAGTCCTTGCGCGCGCATGGAGGAATCGCGCAGTGAGCGCAGGCGCGGGCCGCGGCGCGGCTTCAAACGCGAGAAAGATCAACGTCACAATAGGGTTGCGTCGTTGTCGCCGCTCCGTCACGAACGCTTGCGCGGTCGCGCGAGCGTGTGGTTGGATGCTTGCTCGATTCACGCGTCTTACCCGCACCCGCTCCCGCAGCCCCACGGACGTTCGAGAATCAACCGGCGGACTCCGCATCGCGAGATGCGGCACCTGACGGAATCATCTAACGGAGGTCGCCCCAAGTGAGACTCAGGCTCCTTGCCATCGCCACGCTGCTTTCCTGGTCGGCCGCTGCTTCCGCAGCCGAGACCGACACCACCTCGCCCTGCCCCCCGTTCACCTTCGCGCTCCACGGGTTCGTTTCGGGGTCCGTCTACGGACAGGACGCCAACTTCGGCCCGAGCGAAGGCCAGCAGTCGCTCTACCTGAACCCGCAGACGCCGGGGCTCCACGCCCCCAACCAGGATCGCCTGGTGCTCGGCGGCGACGTGCGCCAGAGCCGGTTCAACTTCTCGGTGGCCGGCCCGAAGGTGTTCGGCGGCGCAACCCCGAAGGCCGTGCTCGAGGTCGACTTCTTCGGCGGCTTCGGCTCCGGCAACTTCGGCGACGTCTCCCTGACCCAGCGGCTCCGCTGGGCCTACGCCGAGCTCAACTGGGGTGATCACCGGGTGCTCTTCGGTCAGACCAACGACCTCATCTTCACCATCGCGCCCGTCTCCCTCGCCCACATCGCCTTCCCCTACGGGTACGGCTCGGGCAACATCGGATGGCGCCGGCCGGGCGTCTTCGGGTTCGACAACTTCAAGCTCGGCGGCGGCACCAACCTCGAGTTCGCCTGGGAAGTGGGCCGCAGCCAGTGGGCCGACGCTGGCGGCATCGGCAACAGTACCGTCACCCCGACCACCGGCGCGGCCGCCGGCGGCGACCAGTACGGCTTCAACATGGGCGAGGGCTCGGCCATGCCGGCCGTCGAGGGCCGCCTGACCCTGTCCCAGGGCCCGACCTGGCAGGTCTTCACCACCGGCCACTGGAACCGGGTCGACCGCAAGGGCGTCGACCAGCCCACCGTGTTCACCAAGTACAAGGATCTCGACGTGGTGGCCCTCAACGCCGGCGCCAAGCTGAACGTCGGGCCCCTGTCGCTCGCCGCCACCGGCTACACCGGCAAGAACCTCGCCCCGCTGGTCGGCAACTTCCTCCAGTTCCAGGCCAACGACATCGGCGACATCCACGAGATGGGCGGCTGGGTCCAGGCCGGCCTCAACCTGACCAAGGAGCTCTCGGTCTGGGGCTACGCCGGCGTCGCCAAGCCGAAGGCCGAGGACGCCTACGCCGCCAAGCTGGGCAAGATCCAGAACGTGACCACCGCCGGCATGCTGCAGTACCGCGACGGCGGGTACGCGATCGGCCTGGAGTGGATCCACATGTACACCCAGACCCGGGTGTACCAGTCCGCCTCGACCACCGCTCCGGTCACCGCCGCCCAGGCGGCCCAGCTCTCGACCGGCCTGAGCGGCAACCAGGTCCTGCTGTCCGGCAACTACTTCTTCTAGTCGCCTCCAGCGAGACGTCCGGAGCCCCGACCGCCACCCGGCGGCCGGGGCTTCGCTTTTGGAGCACCACCGGCTCCCCCAGCATGGGGCAGCACCCATCTCGGGAGCCACGCCGCGATCGGGGCCCACCTAGCATGCGAGGGAGGAGGGTTCCCAATGGTGAAGTCGCCAACGCTCGCCGCGCTCGTTTCCTCCCTGATCCTGGCCGCTCACCCCGCCTCCGCCGCCGAGGTCAAGATCGGGATCATAAACTCCATCACCGGCCCGGAGGCGCCGATCGGCGAGAACCTGACCAACGGCATGAAGCTCGCCGCCGAGGACCTGGCCCACAAGGGGATCAAGGTCCAGCTGGTCTGGGAGGACGACACCGGCAAGCCGCAGGTGGCGATGAGCGCCATGGAGAAGCTCGCCACCCGCGACGGGGTGGCCGGCGTGGTCGGCCCATACACCTCCGCCTCCGCCAATGCGGTCGCGCGCCGGGCCGAGCAGTACAAGGTCCCGCTGCTGGTCCCGGCGGCGGCCAAGGAGGAGATCACGCGCCAGGGCTTCAAGTGGGTGTTCCGGATGAACGCCCCGGCGGACGTCTACGCCTCGGTCATCCTGGACGCCGTCACCCGCCTCGGGAAGGCGCGCACCATCGCCTTCCTCTACGAGAACACCGACTTCGGCACCTCCACCGCCAAGTCGGCCAAGGAGTACGCCTCCAAGCACGCGCTCCAGGTCGTCGCCGACGAGCCCTACTCCAAGGGCTCTCCCGACTACCGCTCCACCCTCACCAAGGTGAAGGCGGCCGCCCCGGACCTGGTCTTCATGGTCTCCTACGTGGCCGACGCCATCCTGCTCATGCGCCAGGCCCGCGAGATCGGCCTCGCGCCGCACGCCTTCCTCGGCGGCGGCGCCGGCTTCACCACCGCCGAGTTCGCGCGCGAGAAGGACATCTCCAAGGGCGTCTTCTCCTCCACCCAATGGACCAGCGACGTCTCCTGGCCCGGCGCCAAGGACTTCTTCAACCGCTACAAGGCGCGCTTCGGCAAGGAGCCCTCCTACCACGCGGCCTGCGCCTACGAGTCGCTGGTGGTGATGGCCCAGACCGCCGCCGCCGCGGGCGGCGACCGCGAGAAGACCCGCGCCGGCCTCAAGGGCGGGAGCTGGGACGGCATCATGGGCAAGGTGAAGTTCGAGGACTACGCCGGCTTCACCAACCAGAACAACCACACCATGCTGGTCCAGCAGATCCAGCAGGGGAGGTACGAGACGGTCTTCCCGGCGGAGTTCGCCACCCACAAGGCGGTCTACCCCTTCCCCGGCTGGAAGTAGCGGAGGATGACGGTCTTCCTGCAGTCGCTCATCAGCGGGGTGCTGGTGGGCGGGGTCTACGCGCTCATCGGGATCGGGCTCACCATCATCTTCGGCGTGATGCGCGTCATCAACTTCGCGCACGGCGAGCTGCTGATGGTGGGCATGTACCTCACCTACTTCGCCTTCACGCTGCTGGGGATCGACCCGTTCCTGTCGGTGCTGCTGGTGATCCCGGCGATGTTCCTCTTCGGCGCCATCCTGCAGCGGGTCTTCATCAACCGCGTGCTCGACGCCCTGCCCCAGAACCAGATCCTGCTCACCATCGGGCTCGGCCTGGTGATGAGCAACACCGCCATGCTGCTCTTCACCTCCGACTACAAGATCCTGACCACCAGCTACTCGTCCGGGGCCTTCGACGTCCTCGGGATCTCGCTCTCCAAGCCGCTCGGGATCTCCTTCGCCATCACCGCCGCCCTCACCGCCGCGCTCTACTGGTTCCTCATCCGGACCGACACCGGGCAGGCCATCCGGGCCACCGCCCAGGACCGCGAGGCGGCCCAGCTCATGGGCGTGAACGTGAAGCGGATGTCGATCGTCGCCACCGGCCTGGGCGCCGCGCTGGCCGGCACCGCCGGCGCGCTCATCTCGCCCACCTACTACATCTACCCGCAGGTGGGCAGCGCCTTCACCCTCAAGGCCTTCGTCATCGTGGTGCTGGGCGGCATGGGGAGCGTGGTGGGCGCCACGCTGGGCGGGATCGTCATCGGCGCCACCGAGTCGCTCGCCGCCGTCTACATCTCCTCCGGTCTCAAGGAGCTGGTGGTCTACGTGCTCTTCCTCCTGGTGCTCCTCTTCAAGCCCGCCGGGCTCCTCGGCAAGTCGAGGATGTGAGGGACTCCGCCATGTCGAGCCCCGCCCCGCGCGCCTTCTCCCCCGTGGCCCTGGTGGCCGGCCTGGTCGTGCTGGCCGGGCTGGTGGTCTTTCCCCACTTCTTCGACAGTCCCTACACGCTGCACGTGATGGTGCTGCTCTTCCTCTCCGTCATCATGGGCGAGGCCTGGAACGTGCTCGGCGGTTACACCGGCCAGTACTCGGTGGGCCACGCCGCCTTCTTCGGCCTCGGCGCCTACGTCACCCTCATGCTGATGCAGTTCAAGCAGGTGCCGCCCTGGTACGGCGTCTTCGCCGCCATGGCGCTCTCGGTGGTGCTCGGGCTCGCCATCGGCAGCATCACCTTCCGGCTGCGCGGGCCCTACTTCGTGCTCGCCTCCATCGCGGTCGCCGAGATCCTCCGCCTCATCGTCCTCAACTGGAAGGACGCCACCAACGGCGCCGAGGGGATCCTGGTCACCGAGGTGCCGCCGCTCAAGCTCGGCGGCTGGCTGGTCACCGACTTCTCCACCAAGGTCCCCTTCTACTACGCCGGCCTGGCGCTGGCGGTCGCCGTCATCCTCGTCAACTGGGCGGTGCAGAGCTCCAAGCTCGGCTACTACTTCCAGGCCATCCGCGAGGACCAGGACGCCGCCAACTCCCTCGGCATCCACCTCGCGGTCTACAAGAACATCGCCCTCGCCATCTCGGCGGTCTTCACCGCCTGGGCCGGCGCCTACTACGCCCTCTACGTCGGCTTCATCGACCCGGGCACCGTGCTCGGCACCGACACCTCGGTGCAGATCGTCCTCATCTGCATCATCGGCGGCATCGGCACCATCCTCGGCCCCGTGGTCGGCTCGCTGGTGCTGGTGCCGCTCTCCGAGGCGCTGCGGTCGAACCTCATCGCCGAGGCGCTCTTCAAGCTGGGTCTGGTCTCCGAGGCCTCTCGCACCGGCCAGTTCCTCAAGGAGAACCTGGCCCACGCCCACGCCCTCATCTACGGCGTGCTGGTGGTGGTGGTGATCCTCTTCATGCCCGACGGCGTGCTCGGCTTCGCGCGCGGGATGCTGGCGCGCAGGAGGTCGGCGTGAGCGCCCCCCTCCTCGACATCCGCCACCTGAGCCGCTTCTTCGGGGGGCTCGCCGCCAACTCCGACGTCTCCTTCTCGGTGGCCCAGGGCGAGATCCTCGGCCTCATCGGCCCCAACGGCGCCGGCAAGACCACCCTCTTCAACTGCATCACCGGCTTCTACCCGCCCTCCAGGGGCGAGGTGATCTTCAAGGGCGCGGTCGTGAACGGCCTGCGGCCCGACAAGATCTGCCACATGGGCATGGCCCGCACCTGGCAGAAGGTCCGGCCGCTCGCCAAGCTCTCCGTGCTCGACAACGTCATGGTCGGCGCCCTCGCCCGCACCCACCGGCTCTCGGTGGCCCGCGAGCGGGCCATGGTCCAGCTCGAGGTGGTGAAGCTCGCCGACAAGGCCGCGTTCAAGGCCGGCGGGCTGCCCATCGGCGAGCGCAAGAAGCTCGAGGTCGCCCGCGTCCTCGCCACCGACCCCGAGCTGGTCCTGTTCGACGAGGTGATGGGCGGCCTCAACCCGGCCGAGAGCGAGGAGATCATCCAGCTCATCCTCGACCTCAAGCGGCGCGGGCTCACCCAGATGGTCATCGAGCACGACATGAAGGCCATCATGCGCATCTCCGACCGCATCGTGGTCCTCAACTCCGGCGAGAAGCTCGCCGAGGGGCTGCCGCGGGAGATCGTCGAGAACCAGGAAGTGGTGGCCGCCTACCTCGGAGACGCCCGGTGACCCCGCTCCTCGAGATCGCGAAGCTCTCCTTCAGCTACGGCGACCTGCGCGTCCTCTGGGAGGTCGACCTCCAGGTCGCCAAGGGCGAGATCGTCACCGTGGTCGGCTCGAACGGCGCCGGCAAGTCGACCACCCTCAAGAACGTCTCCCGCCTGGTGAAGCCGGGCGCGGGCGCCATCCGCTTCGCCGGCGAGGACCTCGCCCACCTCGCCTCGCACCAGGTGGTGGAGCGCGGCGTCATCCAGGTCCCCGAGGGGCGCAAGATCTTCCCGGAGATGACGGTCCTCGAGAACCTCCGGATGGGCTCCTATCCCAGGAACACCCGCGCCGACCGCGCCCGGAACCTCGAGCGGGCCTTCGCCCTCTTCCCCAGGCTCAAGGAGCGCGAGCGGCAGCTCGGCGGCACCATGTCGGGCGGCGAGCAGCAGATGCTCGCCATCGCCCGCGGCCTCATGGGCAACCCGCAGCTACTCCTCCTCGACGAGCCCTCCCTCGGCCTGTCGCCGCTCTTCGTGAAGAACATCTTCGACATCATCACCGAGATCAACCGGCAGGGCGTGACCATCCTGCTGGTCGAGCAGAACGTGTTCCAGTCGCTGCGCATCTCTCACCGGGCCTACGTCCTCGAGCGAGGGCGGGTGGTCATGTCCGGCACGGGCAACGAGCTCCTCGGCAACGAGCACGTCAAGAAGGCCTACCTGGGGATCTGAACCATGGACTCGAAGACCGCCGTCGGAAGCTGGATGACCCCGAACCCCGTCACCATCGACGCCGACGCCTCCATCGTCGAGGCGATCCACACGCTCAAGGAGAAGAACGTCCGCCGCCTGCCGGTGATGCGCGGCGGCAAGGTGGCCGGCGTGATCACCGAGAAGATGCTGCTCTCCTACACCCCCAGCAAGGCGACCTCGCTCGACCACTGGGAGGTGCAGTACCTCCTCGGCAAGACCCCGGTCTCGGAGGCCATGAACCCGAGCCCGCACACCGTCAAGCCCGATGCCGACATCACCGAGGCGGCGCGGCTCCTCCACGACCGCAAGCTGAACGGTGTCCTGGTGGTCGACGACGCAGGCGCCCTGGTCGGCATCTTCACCACCACCAACGCCCTCGAGGCCCTGGTCGCCTTCGCCCAGGAGTGCGCCGCCAGGCACTGAGCGGGGCCGCCCCCCACGCCGGCTACCCGCTGTAGAAGAGCCGCCCCGCCACCACCACGCCGAAGGTGACCACCACCAGGCGCATCACCCGCGCCGGCATGCGCTGGGCGAGGTGCGCCCCGACGTAGCCGCCGACGATCGAGGTGACGGCCATCAGGCCCGCCTCCGGCAGCGCGGCCGCCTTCATGCCCAGGAAGTACAGCGCGGCGATGCCGTTGATGAGGCAGGCGAAGAGCACCTTGAGCGCGTTGGCGCGCTGGATGGCGTCGGGCAGGAAGATGGCCATGCCGGCCAGCATGAGGATGCCGATGCCCGCGCCGAAGTAGCCGCCGTAGACGGCGATGAGGAGCTGGCTCACCCAGAGGCTGGCCGGGACGGCCGCGGCGGAGCTCCCATGCCGCTCCTTGATGAACCGGCCGATGGGCCCCTGGAGCGACAGCAGCGCGCAGGCGAAGAGGATGAGCCAGGGCACCACCGCCCGGAAGGCCTTCTCCGGCGTGTGCAGCAGGAGCCAGGAGCCGGCGAGGCCGCCCACCATCGAGGGCACCGCCAGCACCCAGGCCCGGTGCCGCTCCTCGCCGATGTGCTTCTTGTAGGCGTAGACGCTCGAGAGCGACCCCGGCCAGAGCGCGAGGGTGTTGGTCGCGTTGGCGGCGACCGGGCTCATGCCGGTGAGGAGCAGCGCCGGGAAGGACAGGAGCGACCCGCCCCCGGCGATGGCGTTGATGACTCCGGCCACGAAGCCAGCGACGGCGAGCAGCGGCCAGAGGTGGGCGTCGGATGCTCCGAGGAGCGGTGAGGCCATCTTCGTCTCGTTCCTTCCGGCGCCACCGGGCTCCCTGCACCGCCAGCGCGCCCTCGCAGCTTAACCCAGCGTGTCCCGCCCCCGATAACCCAATCGAGGCACATCTTCCAAAGTGTCATTTGTGTGGCGTGTTGATACGCTTGCGACCCCGCAGCACCCGATACTTTTTCCTCCCAGGAGAGCCACCCCAATGAATCGACTCTTGATGGCGTTCGCCGTGCTCGGCGCGGCCGGTTGCGCCGGCGTGAACCAGGGCGGCGCCGCGCCCGCGGCGTCCTCGGCACCCTGCGGCGGCGCGTGGAGCAACCCGTACCAGTACCCGTGCCAGCCCTGCAAGGTGGCGCAGGCGCCCAAGCCGCAGCCCCCGCCGCCGCCTCCTGCTGCCGCTCCCGCTCCCGCGCCGGCTCCCGCCCCTGAGCCCGCCGCCACCGTCGGCTTCGACCCCGCCGGCGGCAAGTACACCAGCGCCCAGCAGGTGACGCTGTCGAGCTCCACGCCCGGCGCCGTCATCCACTACACCACCGACGGCAGCGCGCCGACCGCCGATTCCCCGGTCTACTCGGGCCCGATCACCGTGAGCAAGGACACCGAGGTGCGGGCCATCGCCATCGCCCCCGGCACCCTCCCGAGCGCGGTCGCGACCGGCGCCTACACCATCGCACCGCCGCCCCCGCCGGCTCGGGTCCAGGTGAAGGAGAACAAGATCGAGCTCGCCGAGAAGGTCTACTTCGACTCCGGCAAGAGCACGATCAAGAAGCAGTCCTACGGGCTCCTCGACGAGGCGGCCAGCGTGCTGAAGCAGCACCCCGAGGTGAAGCACGTGGTCATCGAGGGCCACACCGACAACGTCGGGTCCGCCAAGCTCAACACCAAGCTCTCCAAGGCTCGCGCCCAGGCCGTCCGCGCCTACCTCGTGAAGAAGGGCGTCGAGGCCAGCCGGCTCGACGCCGAGGGATACGGCCCGGCCAACCCGATCGGCGACAACAAGACCGCCGCGGGTCGCGAGGCCAACCGGCGCGTCGACTTCATGATCAAGTAGGGACTCAACAGCGGTGACAATCGGGCTCGGCCGGACGGGAGGGGTTCGGCCGAGCCCGCGCAGCATCGGGGGACATCCGGCATGAAGGTGGCCACCGACGATCGCGGCGAGATCATCCACTTCGCCGGCTTCCACTCCCTCTCCCCGGCGCTGGTCGAAGGGCGCCCGGCGCTCACCTCGGGCGGGGATGCCCGGGCGGTGCGCTGCGGGTGGGAGGCGTTCTTCCGCGCCATGACGGCGCAGGACCTGGTGCTGGTCCGGGACGACCAGGATCCGGGCGCGTCGGCGTTCGTGCCGCGCGGCCAGGCGATCTGGACCCGGCCCGCGCACGAGCCGGGAAAGTCCCCCCTGGAGCACGCGCGCCGCTTCCTGCACGCGCTCCGACCCCCGCGCAAGCACGAGTAGTCGGGGCGGCAGCGAAGGCGCCTCGGCCGAACCCTCAGCCCTTGCGCCCCTTGCGCCCCGGCTTCCCGCCCCGCTGCGGCTTCCCGGGCTTGCCGCCGCCCTTCGACCCGCCGCGCCGGTCCTTCCCCGGCGACCCGCGGCCGGGGTGACGCTCCGGCTTGCCGCCCGCGCGCGGCACCTCCAGCCGCTCCCGCCGCCCGCCTCGCGGGCCGCGCTCGCGGGGCACGCCGCGGTGCACCTCGCCCCCCTCCACCAGGCCGAGGTCGATCTGCCGCCGCGCCGGGCTGGCCGCCAGCACCTCCACCTCGAGCTCGTCGCCCACGCGGAAGGCGCGCCCGGTGCCCGGCTGGACCAGCGCGTGCTGCGCGGCGTCGAACTCGAGCCCCTCGCCCAGGTCCTCCACCTTGACGAGCCCCTCCACCAGCCACTCGCCGATCTCGACGAACAGCCCGAACTCCACCACGCTCGCCACCACGCCCGGGAACCGCAGCCCCACCTTGTCCTTCATGAAGAGGGCCGCGTAGAAGGACGCGATCTCGCGCTCGGCCTGCATCGCCGCGCGCTCCCGCTCGCTCGCGAGCGCCGCCATTCGGTCGAGCTCGACCCGGCTGGTGCGCCGCGTCGCCGGCCCGCGCCCTCCCCGCCGGCCGCGCCCGCGCCGCTCGTCGTTCTCGGCGGGCGGCTCGCCCGCGCCGGCCCACTCCTCCCGCAGCAGCCGGTGCACCACCAGGTCGGGGTAGCGCCGGATGGGCGAGGTGAAGTGCAGGTAGTGCTCGGCCGCGAGGCCGTAGTGGCCGATGTTCTCCGGGCTGTAGATGGCCTGCATCATCGACCGGAGCAGGAGCTGGTTGAGCGCCCGCTGCTGCGGATGGCCCTCGAACCTGGCCAGCAGCGCGTTCAGGGCCCCGGGCGTGAGCGCCGCCTGCTCGTGCGGCACCTCGAAGCCGTGGGTGCGGGCCAGGTCGAGGAAGGCGGCCAGCTTCTCCTCGTCGGGCAGCCCGTGCACCCGGTAGATGGTGGGCAGCTCGCGCTTGCCGAAGTGGCGGGCCACCGCCTCGTTGGCGGCGAGCATGAACTCCTCCACCACCCGGTGCGCCCGGTTGCGCGGGCGGCGCTCGATGGCGGTGACCTCGCCGGCGGCGTCGAGCACCACCTTGGCCTCGGGCAGGTCGAAGTCGATGGCGCCCCGCTGCTGCCGGAGCGCCGTCAGCTTCTCCTGCAGCTCGCCCATGAGCTCGAAGTCGGCGCGGAGGAGCTCGCGCCGCGGCACCTTCTCGCCGGCGAGCACCTGCGCCACCTCGGTGTAGGTGCAGCGGGCGACGCTCCGCATCACCGCGTCGTAGATCTCCGCCGACACCGGCCGCCCCTGGGGGTCGAGCGTCATGTCGGCGACCATGCAGAGCCGGTCCACCTCGGGGTTGAGAGAGCAGATGCCGTTGGAGAGCTTCTCCGGGAGCATCGGCAGCACCTGCATGGGGAAGTAGACGCTGGTGCCGCGCCGCAGCGCCTCGGCGTCGAGGGCGCTGCCGAGCCGGACGTAATGCGAGACGTCGGCGATGGCCACCGTGAGCCGGTAGCCCTTCCGGCCGGGGAGCCGCTCCACGTGCACCGCGTCGTCGAAGTCGCGCGCGTCCTCGCCGTCGATGGTGACGAGCCGCATGGAGGTGAGGTCGCGCCGTCCCCGCCGGTCCTCCGGCGTCACCTCGTCGGAAATGCCCTGGGCCTCGGCGCGCACCTCGGGCGGGAAGAGATCGGAGAAGCCCTTGGCGTAGGCGACCTTCAGCACCTCCACCTTGGGATCGCCCGGCCGCCCCACCCGCTCGACCACCTCGCCCTCGAGCGCCTTCGCCTCGGGGTCGAGGGCCACCTTCACCACCTCGCCGTCGACCGCCAGGCGGGAGCGCGGCACCGGCACCGGCCCCTCCATCTGCTCGTCGGAGGGGAGCACGAAGCTCGAGGCGCCGCGGTCGTGGTAGGTGCCGATGATGGTGCGCCGCCGCCGCTCGACCACCTCGAGGATGCGCCCCATGGTCCGGCCCCCGCGGCCGGGCACCACCTCGATGCGCACCAGGTCTCCGTCGAGCGCCTTGTCGGCCTCGCCAGGGGGGATGAAGACGTCGTCGCCCTGCCGGTCGACCCGGGCCACGAAGCCGTAGCCATCGCGGTGCCGGGTGAGGGTACCGAGGATGCCGGGTCGGGAGAGCGGCGCCGGACGCCGCGCGCCAGGCTCCCGCTCGCCGCCGCCCCGGCTGCGCGCGCCAGGCTCCCGCTCGCCGCCGCCCGGGCGTCGCTCGCCGGTCTCCTCGCCGCCCGGCCGCGCGGTGGGCGCGCCAGGGCGCGCCGGGGGCCTCTCCGGGAGGGCGGTCCGCTTGGCGGCGGCCGGCTTCTCCGCCGCGCGCAGCCAGAACCGCTTGCCGGCGCGGAGCACCAGCCCCTCGTGCGTCAGGTCCCGGAGCGTCCGCTTCACCTCGGTCCGCTCGCCCGGATGGATGCGCGCCTTCTCCATCAGCTCGCCGACGGAGGCGGGCCGGCCGGCCGCCTCGCGCAGCTGGGCGACGAGCCGTTCGCGGCGATGGGTCGAGAGATCCTTGTCTGCCATTGGCGGAGTGTAGCCGTTCGGCGGACCTCCGGCCGCGCGAAAGCACCGGCTCCCTCCCGGCGCGCACACTACAATGACCCACCGTGCTCACCCCCGACGCCGCCCTGCAGCGGATCCTGGCCGCGCTCCGCGCGCGCGCTCCCCTCCCCGCCGAGCGGGTCTCGCTCGGCGACGCCGCGGGCCGCGCCCTCGCCGAGCCGGTGCGGGCGCCCCGCCCCCTCCCGGCCTTCGACAACTCCTCCATGGACGGCTACGCGCTCCGGGCCGCCGACGCCGCGCGACCGGGGGCGCGGCTCAAGATCGCCTTCGAGCTCTTCGCCGGCGCCGCCGCCGATCGTCCGCTCCCGGCCGGCGCCTGCTGTCGCATCTTCACCGGCGCCCCGCTCCCTCCCGGCGCCGACGCCGTGGAGATGCAGGAGCAGGTCGATCGCCGGGGCACGATCGCCACCTTCCGCCGCGCCGCGGCGAGGGGGCGCTTCGTTCGCCTCGCCGGCTCCGACCTCGCCGAGGGGGCGGTGGCGCTGGCGCGCGGCGCGGTGCTCGACGCGGGCGCGGTGGGGCTGGCCGCGGCGCTCGGCCGGACCGAGCTCGCCGTCCACCGCCGGCCGCGGGTGGCGATCCTCGCCACCGGCGACGAGCTGGTGCCCGTGGACGGGAGCCCCCGGCCCGGGCAGCTGCTCGACTCGAACAGCCACGCGCTCGCCGCCGCCTGCCGCGAGGCGGGGGCCGAGCCGCTGCTGCTGCCCCTGGCCGGCGACGATGCGGCGGCGCTCGACCGCGCCCTGGTGGCGGCCGTGGGCGCCGACGTCCTCGTCACCACCGGCGGCGTCTCGGTGGGCGAGCGCGACCTCGTCCGCGCGGCGCTCTCGCGCGCCGGGGTGACCCTCGACTTCTGGAAGGTGGCGATGCGCCCCGGCAAGCCGGTGGCCTTCGGCGCCTCCGAGCGGGCCGTCGCCTTCGGCCTCCCCGGCAACCCCGCCAGCGCCCTCGTCACCTTCGAGCTCTTCGTCCGCCCCGCGCTGCGCGCGCTGGCCGGGCTCCCCGGCGCCGGGCGCGCGGTGCTCCCGGCCCGGCTGGCCACCGCCCAGGAGAAGCCGGCGGAGCTCACGGTCTTCCTGCGCGCCCGCGCCCGCGTCGAGGCCGGCGCGCTCTGGCTGGAGCCGCTCGGCACGCAGGTGAGCGGGCACCTCACCTCGGTCGCCGGCCACCAGGCCCTGGCGGTGCTGCCCGCCGGACCGGCGCGGCTGCGCCGCGGCGCGCGCGTGACCGCCATCCTCGTCGCCCCGCCCGAGGGCGACGCCCTCTTCCATCCTGGAACTCCATGACCCCCAGAGAACGCAAGTCCGCCAAGTGGGACCGCCCCGAGGAGCACGACCACCTGCTCCTCATCGCCGACGACGACCAGCACCGGCTCGACCTGCTGCGCGAGCACCTGGCGCAGATCCCGGGCCGGCCGAGGGCGGCGGTGCTGGGGCGCTACCCGCGCTTCAAGCTGCGCGTGGCGCGCGACGGCGAGGAGGTGTCGAAGCAGCTCACCCCCGAGACCACCGTGCTCGCCATCGATCTCGGCATGCCGCGCCGCAGCGGGCTCGAGGTGATCGAGGACGTGCGGCCCAAGCGCTCCGACCTCGCCATCCTGGCCTACACCGCGGGCGCGCGCGCCACCGAGGCGGTGGCCGCCATGATGGCCGGCGCCGATCACTTCCACGAGCTCAACGACATGGAGGGGTTCGAGCACGCGCTCGAGCTCGCCATCGACCGGCGCCGCCTCGCCAAGCTCATCGAGCGGAGCCACGCCGAGGCGGAAGAGGCCAAGGGACGGCTCGCCCGGTTGGCCGGCGTCAGCACCTCGCTGCCTGGTTTGCGGGTTCCGCAAGATCGTGAGGCGGTGATCCCCTTCCAGGTGGCGGCGCAGCGGTATTTGGCGGCTTCCGCAAAACTCTACGAGGGCGATGCGCGTACCCTAGCGGAAAAACTCGGAGTTTCCTACTTTGCCCTCCGGCGGCTCCTGAAGCGGTTCGGCGTGCCGTTCCCTGGAAGGCCCCGAAAGGAAGGAGCAAGCAAGGGCTAGTAGCTTTCCGCTCTCCGTGCTAGAAGCGGTTTCAAGCAACGCATTCCGCCACCACAAATTGCGGAAACCGCCAAACAGCCCCTGCCGGGGCGCCCCACCAGGAACGGAGAAGCACCATGGGCCTCGCCGACAAGTTCGCCATCAACCTCAAGAGCGAGCGGCTCCGCCGCAAGCTGTCCCAGGAGATCCTCGCCGGCAAGGCGGGACTCTCCGTCTCGTACATCTCGATGCTCGAGCGCGGCCAGCGCACCCCGCCGCTCGACACGCTCGAGTCGCTCGCCCGCGCCCTCGCCGTCGCGCCGACCTCGCTGCTGGCGTAGCCGTGTAGGAGGGGGCGCGCCGGGCCCCCGAGCGACCTGTTCCAGCGCGGCCGCGGGGGCCGCGCGGAATGGGGACCGCCCAAGCGCCAGCATCCGCCGTGCAAGGCGGGCGCTTTTCGCTTATCTTGTCGCCCCTATGGCTCGCATGGTTCAGTGCAAGAAGCTCGGCAAGGAGCTTCCGGGGCTCTCGTTCAAGCCGTTCCAGAACGAGCTCGGTCAGCGGATCTTCGACAACATCTCCCAGGACGCCTGGAAGATGTGGCTCGAGCACTTCAAGATGATCATGAACGAGTACCGGCTGTCGCCCGCCGACCCGCGCTCGAACGAGATCCTCTTCCAGCAGGCGGAGCAGTTCTTCTTCGGCGAGGGCGCGCAGCTCCCGCCGGACTACCAGCCGCCCGCCGCCAAGAAGTAGCCCTCGCGCGCCATGCGCGGCGACGGCGAGATCCTCCTCCTCTCGACCTACGAGCTGGGCCACCAGCCTCTCGGGCTGGCGCTGCCGCGAGCGTTCCTGGAGCGCGCCGGGTTCCGGCCGCGCGCGCTCGACCTCTCGGTCGAGCCGCTCGACGAGGCGGCGGTGCGCCGGGCCAGCCTGGTGGCCTTCGCCGTGCCCATGCACACCGCCCTGCGGCTGGCGCTCTCCGCCGCCGCCCGGGTGCGCGCGCTCAACCCCGGCGCCCTGCTCGCCTTCCACGGCCTCTACGCGCCGCTCCACGCCCCCCACCTGCGCGCCGCCGGGGCGTCGGCGGTGCTGGGCGGCGAGTGCGAGGAGGAGCTGGTCGCGCTCGCGGCGGCGGCCGAGCGCGGCGAGGACCTCTCGCGCTTCGTCGAGGACGGACCCGGGAGCGTGCCGCTGCGGCGCCTCGACTTCCCGCTGCCGAGCCGCGCCGGGCTGCCGCCGCTCTCCCGCTACGCCCGGCTGGCGGAGGAGAAGGGGGAGCGGCTGGCGGGCTACGTCGAGGCGAGCCGCGGCTGCCTGCACCGCTGCCGTCACTGCCCCATCCCGTCCCTGTACGGCGGACGCTTCTTCGCCGTGCCGGCGGAGACGGTGCTCGCGGACGTGGCGCGGCTGGTCGACGCCGGCGCCACCCACGTCACCTTCGGCGATCCCGACTTCCTGAACGGCCCGGGCCAGGCGCTCCGGGTGGCGCGCGGCCTCCACGCCCGCTTCCCGGGCGTCACCTTCGACTACACCGCCAAGGTGGAGCACCTGCTCCGCCACCCGCTGCTGGTGGCCGAGCTGGCGGGGCTGGGCGCGCTCTTCGTCACCTCGGCGGTGGAGTCGCTCTCCGACCGCGTGCTCGCGCGGCTCGACAAGGGGCACACCCGCGCCGACGCGCTGCGAGCGTTCGAGCTCTGCACCGAGGCGGGGGTGACGCTGCGCCCCTCGCTCCTGCCGTTCACGCCCTGGTCCACCCTCGACGACTACCTCGACCTGCTCGACACTTTCGAGGAGCGCGGCTGGCTGGCGCAGCTCGACCCGGTGCAGCTCTCCATCCGGCTGCTGGTGCCGCCGGGCTCGCTGCTCCTCGACGATCCGGCCCTCCGCGGCGCGCCGCTCGACGAGGCGGCGCTCACCTTCCGCTGGGTCCACCCCGATCCCCGCATGGACGCGCTGCAGGCCAGGGTGGCGGCGCTGGTGGAGGAGCGGGCGGCGGCGGGCGCGGACGCGCTCGACACCATCGAGGCGGTGAAGCAGCTCGCGCTGGCGGCCGCCGACCGGGTGCACCGGCACGTGGCCCGGGCGCGCGAGCGGCGCTTCACGCCGCGGCTCACCGAGAGCTGGTTCTGTTGAGCGGAGCCGACCGCGGGGCAGTTGGCCCCGCTCAGGAAGGGATGACGGTCGACAGGGAGGGGACCTACCGGAGGTGGGGAGGGGGCGCAGCCTCCTTTAGACCGTCGGCAGCGGCGGCCGGATGTCGATGCGCAGCCGAGCGTGGGCCGCGCGCAGCGCCGCCTCGACCTCGGCTGGAGTCTCCGCGCGGGCGAAGATGAAGCCGAAGTAGCAGTCGCCCTCGGGCAGCGGCGCCACCTCGCGCCCGGTCCGGGCGGTCACCACCACGTCCTCGACGCCCGGCACCGCCCTCGCCTCCTCGAGCCCCCCCACGCCGTGGAGGATGCCGGCCCGCGGGATCGGGATCATCATCACCCCGGCGGCGCGGCGCTCGCGCTGCAGCGAGGCGATGGGGAGCCGGAGCGCGTGGCACACCAGCAGCTCCTCGAGCGAGATGCCGGCGCCGAAGCGGAGGGTGCGGGCGCAGAGGCCGCCGATGGAGCGCGCCGCCACCTCCAGGATCACCGGGCCCGCCGGCGAGAGGCGCAGCTCGGCGTGCACCGGTCCCTCGGCGAGGCCGAGCGCGCGCGCCGCCGCCCCGGTGAGCCGCACGATCTCCCGCTGCAGCGCCTCCGAATGGCGCGACGGGGTGACGTACAGCGTCTCCTCGAAGTAGGGGCCGTCGAGCGGGTCGGGCTTGTCGAAGAGGGCCAGCAGCTCGAATTCGCCGCCGCGCAAGAGCCCCTCCACCGCCACCTCGGCCCCCGGGACGAAGCCCTCCACCAGCACCGTGCGCGCCGCCTCGGCGCCGGCGGCCCGGCGCTCGGTGCGCGCCTCGCGCAGGATCCGCTCGATGCGCCGCCAGGCGGCGGCGAAGCCGGCCGGATCGTCGGCGCGGATGACGCCGCGGCTCGCCGACAGCACCACCGGCTTGAGCACGCAGGGGTAGCTGGCCGCGGCCGCCGCCCGCTCCGGATCCTCGTCGAGCCGCCAGGCCTGGAAAACCGGCACCGGCAGCCCCGCCTCACGGAGCCGGGCCCGCTGCGCCGCCTTGTCGCCGGCGCGCCGCGCCGCCTCGGGCGGGCTCCAGGGCAGCCCGAGCCGCTCCGCCGCCAGCGCCGCGATGACCGCGGTGGTCTCGTTCACCGGCACGATGCCGCCGATGGGCGCCTGCCGCACCGCCTCGGCGATCTGCTCGGCGGCGTGCTCCGGCTTGCGGTAGTCGAGCGAGAGCAACCCCTCCTCCACCCCGAAGGTCTCCTCGATCTGGTGGCAGCGGTCGGTCCCGACGACCACCTCGACCCCGAGCCGCGCCGCCGCGGCGAGAAAGTCTTGGGTGCGGTAGCTCTGGGTCGGGGCGAGGAGCAGCAGGCGCGGGGCGGTCATGGGCGGAGAGGAGATAGCGCGAAAACGGAGCGAGCGCATTCCGCACGCCCGGGCCGGCCAGCGGGTCTGGATCGGGCGGTCGCGCTTCCACCAAGGGTAGACTACGCCCGGTGCCCTTTTACAGCTCCGCCCCTCCGCCTTACCTTCGACGGAGCGAGCCATCTTGGCTCGCGGAAGCGAAGCGAAGAAAGGGGACTCGAGATGATTTCGTTCCTGCGACGAGCGGGCGTGCTTGCCTCAGTTCGTGTGGCCGCCGGAGTGGCGGCCCTGGCGCTGGCGCCGGGGGTGGCGCGCGCGCACCCGCCCTGCTGCGTCCAATGCGTGAACCCACACGGTGAGACCATCCCATCTGCTGGCTCCCTGCCGCAGTGCGACCAGGGCAGGCTCCCCACCACCAGCGCCGCCAACGCGGGCCAGAACCCGGACGGCTTCTTCCTCGTGGGCACGACGGATGGGGAGGGCGGAACCTGCGGGAGCGGGAACTCCGACGTGGTCCTCACCGATCTCGGCACCGGCCTCACCTTCAGCGGCCCGGGCCCGGGCGGCGACTTCCTCCACGCGACCACCATCAAGTACACCCAGGCGCCCGGCACCAAGGTCCCCGACGTGGACAAGATCGGAAGCACCAACGGGCAAGCCGGAGCGGTGGAGTTCCACCTCACGGGCGCGGGCGACCTGCAGGTCTGCTCGGTCGAGACCGGCACCTGCGTGACCTGCCTCGTGCCGCCGCCGCCCAAGTAGCTCCGCCGGGCAGCTGCGCGGAGCGAGCGGCGTGGTGGAACGCGCGTTCCACCAAAGAAAGAGGCGGCTGGGATTGCTCCAGCCGCCTCTTCACTGCCGTTTGTTGGTGGACCCGACCGGGATCGAACCGGTGACCTTCTGAATGCCATTCAGACGCGCTCCCAGCTGCGCCACGGGCCCAGAATCTTCTGGTTCTCGGGGGGCATCGCCCCGAGGAGGCGGCTTTGTAACCCCCCTCCGCGGTTCGCGTCAAGGGGGTTTCTGCCGCTTACTTCTTGGCGGCGCCGGCCGGCTTCTTGGCGGCCTTCTGGCGCTTCTTGCGGGCCTTCCAGGCCTGGCGGCGCTTCATGATGACGCGGATGTGCTTGCTCTTGGAACGGGCCATGCGAACCACTCCTGTGGAAGATCCGTGAGGGGGCCTTCTATAGCACGGCAGCCGGCGCGTCGCGCCCCCTAATCCTGCGGCCCTCGGCGCCCCGCCTCCATGAGCCGGTGCCAGTGCGCCGCCATGGCGCGCACCTCGTCGAGCGGCAGCGCCCGGCAGAGGTGGCCGTTCACGCCGTCCAGGTCCTCGGCCATGCAGAGGGCGTTCAGGATCGCCTCCTCGGTGGCCTCGATCACCGCCTCGTAGAGCGGGTCGAGCCGCTGGTCGAGCAGGATCTTGGCCCGGTAGACCATCTTGCGGGTCTCCCGCGGCACCATGTTGGCGGTGGAGAAGGCGAGCATGATCTCCCCCGAGCCGTGCATGGCGGAGGAGCCCACCCGCCCCACCCCGAGCGCCGCCCGCTTGGCGACGCGGTTGAGCTGGTGGGTGATGAGCGGGGCGTCGGTGGCCACCACCGCGATGATCGAGCCGTAGTTGTTCTCGCGCTTCGGCAGCGCGCCGTAGCGCGCCTCGAGCAGCTCCCCCACCGGCAGCCCGCCCATGCGCAGCTGGCGCATGACGCCGAAGTTGGTCATCACCAGCACGCCCACGGTGTAGCCGCCGAGCGCCTGCGGCAGCTTGCGGCTGGAGGTGCCGATGCCGGCCTTGAAGTCGCAGCAGATCATGCCGGTGCCGCCGCCGACGTTTCCCTCCGGCACCGGGCCGTCGGTGGCGGCGTTGATGGCCTCGTACACGTGCTCCTCGTGCACGTGGCCGCCGGCGATGTCGTTGAGCCAGGAGTCGTCGCACTCGCCGACGATGGGGATGATGACGTCGTGCTCGCCGCCGATGCCCGGGTACTTCTCCACCATCCACTTCACCGCGCCGTCGGAGACCGCGCCCACCGAGAGGGTGTTGGTGAGGAAGATGGGGGTCTCGATGAGCCCCCACTCCATGAGCTGGGTGAGCCCGGACACCTCGCCGGCGCCGTTGAGGGTGAAGCCGCCGCCCACCACCCGCTCCGCGAAGAGGTTGGCCGGGTTGGGGAGGATGCAGGTGACGCCGGTGCGGACCGGCCCGCGCCCCACCTGCAGCGGCCCCGCGCCGTGGACCAGCGTGCAGTGGCCCACCTTCACGCCGGCCACGTCGGTGATGGCGTTGAGGCGGCCGGGGCGGTAGCGGCCGAGCGGGATGCCGAGCTCGCGGGCGCGGCAACGCCGCGCCGGGGCGGAGGGGGTGGGAGCGTCCATGGCCCTACCCCCCGTCGCTCTCTGCCGGCGCCGTGACTCCGCCGGCCTCTCGCTGCGCCGCCGCCTGGGCCCGCCGCGCCCGCTCCCGCTCGCGCTCTCGCCCCTGGTAGCGGCGGATGGCGAAGGAGAGCACCTCGCCGATGAGGGCGCGGAACTCGATGCCGGCCGCCTGGGCGATGAGCACGAGGTCGCTCCAGCCCGGCGCCAGCCCCGGGAGCGGGTTCGACTCGATGAAGTAGACGTGCCCCTCGGCGTCCATGCGGAAGTCGACGCGGGCCACGTCGCGGCAGCCGAGCGCGGCGAAGACCTCGCGGCCGGCCCGCTCGAGCTTGTCGAGCTCGCGCGGGGTGAGCCGCGCCGGGACCTCGTAGCGGATCTGGTCGTTCCAGTCCTGCTTCATCTCGAACGAGTAGATGGGGGTGGGGTCGGAGGGGTCGAGGAAGACGATCTCCATGGGCGGCAGCACCCGCGGGCGCCGCTCGCCGAGGAGCCCCACCGTGAACTCGCGCCCGGCGACGTACTGCTCCACCAGCGCCGGCTGCCGGTACTTCTGGATCACCTCCCGGGCGACCTGGCGCAGCTCCTCCTCGTCGCGCACCACCGACTTCTTGGTCACCCCCTTGCTCGTCCCCTCCGCCACCGGCTTCACCAGGAGCGGGAAGCGCGCCAGCTCCCGGGGGAGCCGCTCCTTGCCGGTGTGCATGACGAGGTAGTCCGGGGTGCGGATGCCGTGGGCGCGCACCATGCGCTTGGCGAGCGCCTTGTCGAGCGCCACCGAGAGCGCCGCCGGGTCGGAGCCGGTGTAGGGGATGTCGAGCAGCTCCAGCAGCGCCGGCACCTGCGACTCGCGGTTCCGCCCCTTGAACCCCTCGGCGATGTTGAAGACCACGTCCACCGGGGTGGAGGCCAGGGTGAGCGGCAGGTCGCTGGTGGCCTCCAGGTCCACCACCTCGTGGCCGTAGCTGGCGATGGCCTCGCGGATGGCTTGCAGGGTCTTGGGCGAGTCGTACTCCGCCTCCTCGTCCTGCTCGCCGTTGAGCTCCGGCGCGAGCCGCTTCACGTTGTAGGCGAAGCCCACCTTGAGCCGCTCGGTTCGCCTGGGCCGGCCCCGGCGGGAGCGGTCGTCGACGAGGTTCCAGCGGGCCATGGCGCTCTCGATCACCGCCCCGAGCACGGCGTCGCTGTGGAGCCCCTCCAGCGCGGCGGAGGCGTAGATGCCGGCCCCCGGCTCGAGCGAGGGGAGCGCGTTCACCTCCAGGAAGTGGAGCTGGCCGTCGTCGCCGAGGCGGAAGTCGATGCGGCCGAGGTCGCGCACTCCGAGCACGCGGAAGACCAGCTCGGCCTGCTCCCGGACGCGCTGCGCCTGCGCCCGCGTCAGGCTCGCCGGCGCGCGCACCGAGACCGCCTGGTCGAGCCGGGTCTTGAGCTCGTAGTCGTAGATGGCGTGGCGGCGACCGCCGGCGAGGGCGGCGTCGATCACGTACTCGACCGGCTGCAGCACCCCGCCCCGCTCCCGCGCCGCCGCCTCCAGGAACGGCACGGTCACGTCCCGGCCGCGGACGAACTCCTCCACCAGCACGCCCGAGGGGTAGCGCGCCAGCGCCTCCCCCACCACCCGGTGGAGCTGGAGCGGATCCTCCACCACCGAGTCCTGGGTGATGCCCTTGGAGCTGCCCTCGAAGTTGGGCTTCACCATCACCGGGAAGCGGAGGGCGCTGACCTGGAGCCGGCGCGGGTCCTCGAGGAACTGCCAGCGGGGGGTGACCACCCCGTGCTGCGCCAGCACCAGCTTGGTGAGCTGCTTGTCGAGGGTGAGCGCGAGGACGTAGGCGTCCGAGCCGGTGTAGGGCATCCCCAGCTCGTCGAAGAGCCCGGGGAAGAAGGCCTCGCGGAAGCGGCCGCGCCGGCCCTCGGCGGTGTTGAAGATGAGGTCGGGGCCGTAGGCCTCGAGGCGCGCCACCGTGCGCGAGGCCGGCCCGGAGACCTCGATCCGCTCCACCCGGTGGCCCAGCCGCTCGATGGCGGCGGCGAGCGCGTCCACCGTCTCCCGGGTGTCGAACTCGGCCTCCTCCTCGGAGTCCGAGATGCGGAGGTTGTGGGTGAGGGCGATGCGCATCGCGGATCCCCTTCGGCTGCGTCAGTTGTTCGGGTCGGGCAGCACCACCACCTCGATGCGCGAGACCACCTTGCCGTCGACCACCTGCGTGTCGGCGAGCGCGTCGCCCAGCCGGAGCCCGAGCGGATCGCGCACCACCCGCCAGGCCTCGTAGCCGAGCACCGGCAGCCCCACCACCGGGAGGGCGATCCAGAGGATGGGGATGGCGCCGAAGAGGGCCACCAGCGCGAACGGCGAGTTGCGGATGAAGGACTCGCGCCAGCCCACCGGGGCGCGCCGCGGAACCACCATGGCGCGCACTCCGAAGATGCGCTTGCCGAAGGACTGGCCGTGCATGAGGCCGTCGGCGGCGAGCAGGTAGAGCGCCGCCAGCAGGATGCCGAGCTCGTGGTCGTGGCCGAGGCGGGCCACCAGGAAGGCCAGCGCGAAGTCGCAGCCGCGCGCCAACCCGCGCAGGGTGAGGTCGGCCTTCGGGTAGGGCGAACCTTCTCCGCGCGGCTCGGGCATCTAGGCCTCGGCTGGCGCGGGGGGCTCCGGTTCCTCGTCGCCCCCGCGCGTGAAGAAGAGGTACGCCATGGCGGGCCGGTGCGAGCCCTCGCGCATGACGAAGTGGATCGACTCGAAGCCGAAGCCCTGCTCGGCGCGCTCGTTGAGCACCCGCTCCAGGGTCTCCTCGGTGACCGGGGCCACCTCGACCACCTTGTAGAGCGGCTCGCTCAAGCGCCGCGGCCGGTGAGGAGGCGGGCCGCCTCCATCGCGCCGTAGGTGAGGATGAGGTCGGCGCCGGCGCGGCGGCAGCAGAGCAGGGTCTCGAGGAGCACCCGCTCCCCGTCGATCCAGCCGTTCCGGGCGGCCGCCTTGATCATCGCGTACTCGCCCGACACGTGGTACGCGGCGAGCGGCAGGTCGTAGCGGTCGCGGATCTGGCGGACGACGTCGAGGTACGGCACCGCCGGCTTCACCATCAGCATGTCGGCGCCCTCGGCCACGTCGAGCGCCACCTCGCGCAGCGCCTCGCGGGCGTTGGCGGGGTCCATCTGGTAGCCCTTGCGGTCCTTGGGGATGCCCGCCCCGGCCACCGGCGCGCTCTCGGCGGCGTCGCGGAACGGGCCGTAGAAGGCGCCGGCGTACTTGGCGGCGTAGGACATGATGGGCACGTCCTCGAAGCCGGCCTCGTCGAGGCCCCTCCGGATCGCGCCCACCCGGCCGTCCATCATGTCGGAGGGGGCGACCACGTCGGCGCCGGCGCGGGCGTGGGAGACCGCCTCCTTCACGAGGAGCTGCAGGGTGGCGTCGTTGTCCACCACCAGCTCCGGGCCCGGCGCGCCGACCTTGGCCGGCTTGAGCACGCCGCAGTGGCCGTGGTCGGTGTACTCGCACATGCAGACGTCGGTCATCACCACCAGCCCCGGCACCCGCTCCTTGAGCGCGCGCACCGCCTGCTGCACCGGCTCGGCGTCGTCCCAGGCCGAGGAGCCGGTGGGGTCCTTGCGAGTGGGGATGCCGAACAGGATGACCGAGCGGACGCCCGCCTCGTAGGCCGCCTGGCTCTCGGCCACGATCTCGTCGACCGAGAGCTGGAAGACGCCGGGCATGCTTCCCACCGGCCGCCGGACCTTCTGTCCCGGCGCGGCGAAGAGCGGGAGGATGAGGTCGTCGGGGGCGAGGGTGGTCTCGCGGACCAGCCCGCGCAGGGCCTCGGTGCGGCGCAGCCGCCGCGGGCGTTCCTGGGGAAAGGGCATGGACCGATTGTTTAACGCAATCGGGACTGGCGCGGAAGAGGCGGCCCGGCCTACAGCGGCTCGTCCGGGTCGAGCGCCCGCATCACCATGCCGGTCGCGAGCCTGGGATAGAAGAAGGTGCTCTTCTGCGGCATGGTCTCGCCGGCGTCGGCCACCGCCTGCACCTGCCACATGGGGGTCGGGTTCACCACGAAGGCGAGCTGGTACCGGCCCGCCAGCGTTCCGTTGATGGCGTCGCCGGTGTCGCGCACGAAGGAGAGGTTCGTCTCCGCGCCCTGCGCCTCCGGGCCGAGCCCGAGCAGGTGCTCGAAGATCACCCCGTGCAGCAGCTCCACGTCGAGGGCGCGCAGGGTCTCGTTGCGGGGCAGCTCGGCCATGGAGAGGTCGGCGTCGTCGCGCAGGGTGAGCACCCGCGCCTTCTGATCGGCGGCGCTGACCATCAGGAAGGCGGTCGACTTGCCACCGTGCTCCGCCAGCTTCGACACCGCCCAGGCCCGGCCGGCGGTGCGGCGGATGTCCTCCTGCAGCGTCTCCACCGTGAACCAGCGCCCGAGCGCCTCCAGGAAGCGGGAGAGATCGAGGTCCGGGAGCCCGAAGACCACCCGGTGGGTCGGGTAGATCACCACCCCCGGATCGCTGCTCGAGCAGAGGAACATGAGGGCGTACTGGTGGCCGCCGTTCGCCGGCAGGCCGGGGTTGGCGCTCACCAGCTCGTTGCGGTAGGCGAGCCCCGCCTCGTAGCGCGAGTGGCCGTCGCCAATGAAGACCCGCTTCGGCGCCAGGATCTCGCGCACCTTGGCGATCACCGCCGGGTCGTCCACGCGCCAGAGCCGGTGGTGTACCCCCTCGTCGGAGATGGCCTCGGCCACCGTCTCGAGCGCCGAGGGGGCGAGGACGCTCATCACCTCGCGGCGCTCGTCCTGGTAGAAGCCGAAGATGGGGGAGAGGTTCGCCTTCACGTTCCGCAGCAGCTGCAGCCGGTCGACCTTGGGGGCCGAGAGCGACTTCTCGTGCGGGATGACGAAGCCCTCGCGGTACTCGGTGAGCTTGCAGGCGACGATCACCCCGCGCCGCGAGAGCCGCCGGCCGTCGGGCGCCGTGAAGGACTGCTCCGACGGGTAGATGGCCGGGGTGGGATCGACGCGCAGGAAGCCCTCGGCGAGCCAGTCGCGCCAGAGGTGGGAGGCGCGGGTGTACTTGTTCTCCTCCGGCCCGTCGCCCGCCTTCTCCCGGCCCAGCATGACGTGGGTGATGTTGAACGGGCTGCGGGCGAGCAGCTCCTCCTGCTGGGCAGGCGAGATGCAGTCGTACGGAGGGGAGATGAGCTCGCCGAGCCGGCCCGCGCGAGCGGGGGCGTAGCGGATGCCGCGAAATGGTGCGATGGCGGCCACGGGTGCGGGAACCTAGCCCAGCGGGAGCGCGAGGCGCAAGCGGTCCCTGGCGCGGATCAGGAGGCGCAGGCGGCCGCCACCTCGGGCCACGGGACGGCCCCATCGCGCACCAGCCGCGGGGCCGGGCCGGTGACGTCGACGAGGGTGCTGGGAAGTCCCCCGGGCGTGGGACCGGCGTCGAGGACCAGGTCGAGGCGGGCGCGCAGCGCCAGGTCGAGCTCGCTGGCGCGGGCCGGTGGCGGACCGCCGGACAGGTTGGCGCTGGTCGACACCAGCGGCCCGCCGGCGAGGCGCGCCAGCTCCCGGGCCACCTCGCTGCCGGGCACCCGGATGCCGACCGTGCCGAGCCCGGCGGTGACCTCGGCCGCGAGCCCCGGCGCGGCGGCGAGCACCAGGGTGAGCGGGCCCGGCCAGAAGCGGGCGGCGAGCCGCCGTGCGAGCGGCGGCACCGACGCCGCGACGGCGAAGGCCGCCTCGGGCGTGGCGGCCAGGAGCGGCAGCGGCTTGCCCTCCGGGCGCAGCTTGGCGGCCGCCAGCCGGGCGAGCGCCGGCGCGCAGGAGGCGAGCGCGCCCAGGCCGTAGAAGGTCTCGGTCGGATAGGCGACCAGCCCCCCTGCGCGCAGCACGCGGGCGGCCTCGGCGACCCGCTCCGCCAGCTCCGGGCTCACTTGGCCCCTCTCCCGGAGAGCACCGCCGGGATGGTGAGCAGGAAGATGCGCAGGTCGAGCCAGAGTGACCAGTTGTCGATGTAGGCGAGGTCGAGCTCCATCCAGCGGTCGAAGTCGATCTCGCTGCGGCCGCTCACCTGCCAGGTGCAGGTGATGCCCGGCTTCATGCTGAGCCGGCGGCGCTGCCAGCGCTGGTACTCCCTCACCTCGCTGGGCATGGGCGGCCGCGGCCCCACCACGCTCATCTCGCCGCGGAGCACGTTCCAGAACTGCGGCAGCTCGTCGAGCGAGGTGCGCCGCAGCCAGCGCCCCACCGGCGTGATGCGCGGGTCGCCGTCGCGCTTGTAGACCGGGCCCGACACCTCGCTCTTGCGGCGCATCTTCTCGTGCAGCCGCTCGGCGCCGTCGACCATGCTGCGGAACTTGAGCAGGGTGAACTCGCGGCCGTTGAGCCCCACCCGGCGCTGCCGGAAGAAGACCGGCCCGCGGGAGTCGAGCTCGATGGCCACCGCCACCGCCAGGAAGACGGGCGCGCCGAGCAGCAGCACGAGCGCGCTCACCAGGATGTCGAAGGCGCGCTTGGCGAAGAGCGCGATGGCGTCCTGCGGGATGGTGGTGAAGG
Organism: Anaeromyxobacteraceae bacterium; assembly: GCA_035656915.1. Taxonomy (GTDB): domain Bacteria; phylum Myxococcota; class Myxococcia; order Myxococcales; family Anaeromyxobacteraceae; genus Anaeromyxobacter_B. The sequence goes on along the minus strand of DASRRJ010000006.1, from coordinate 149,944 downwards.
AGAGCACCGGCATGCCCTCCAGCTCCTCGAGGTCGAGCCGGGCCACCCGGTGCGGGAAGAGGTCGAGGCAGACCTTGGCGCCCACGCCCTGCTCCTCGCAGTGCTGCACCGCCGCCTCGATGGACTCGAGCCGCTCGCGCGGCACCGCGAAGACCACTTCGTCGAGCACCTCGCGCTCGAGCACGCTCGCGAGCTCGCCGAGCGTGCCGAGCACCCTCCCCTCGCGCGGCGGCGGCGTGCCCTCCTCCAGGATCCAGCCCCGGAAGGTGAGCCCCCAGTGCGGGTGGGCGGCGATGCGGTGGACGATGCCTAGGCCCAGGTCGCCCGAGCCGACCACCGCGTAGGCGCGGGTGTTGTAGCCGCGGCGGCGGGCGGCGTGGGCGATGAGCCGCAGCGCGACGCGGTTCGCCAGCACCAGGGCGAAGACCACCACGTAGTAGATGCCGACGAAGCTGCGCGAGACGTCGCTCTGGTGGAGGGCGAAGCCGATGGCCGCGACCGCCATGGCCACGATCACCAGCGAGCGCGCGACGCGCCAGAGCTCCACCCAGAGCGGGCGGGTGCGGTAGGCCTGGTACACCGCCGACCAGCGCGCCGCCGCGATCCAGAGGAGGAGCGAGGTGACGAGGAGGCCGTAGTAGCGGCCGATGGGGTAGAGGCCGGGGAGCTCCTCCGCGCCCGGGAGCCGCACGCCCACCCGCGGCAGCGCGTCGCGGATCCAGTAGGCGATCGGGAAGGCCACCGAGAGCATGCACAGGTCGTAGAGCTTGAGCCCCGTCGAGACCAGCCTGGCCTGTTGCTTGAGCATGGAGTTCGGGCGCCCTCCCGGCGGCGGGGCGGAATCTACTACGAGCGACTGGTTACGGGAACCAACCTGCCTTGACCCTCCCGAGGTCGCGTGCTACCGCCGGTCGGGATGCTGGACGGGCGCGCGTTCATCGTGGTGGTCAACTGGAATGGAGCCGCGCTCCTCCCGGCCTGCCTCTCCGCGCTCACCGCGCAGGAGCCGCGCCCGCGGGTGCTGGTGGTGGACAACGGATCCACCGACGGGAGCGCGGAGGTGGTGGCCGGATTCCTGGGGGTGGAGTGGCTGTCCCTCGACCGGAACGCCGGCTACGCCGAGGCCAATAACCTCGGCATCCGGCGCGGCCTCGATGAGGGGGCGCGCTGGCTCGGGGTGGTGAACCCCGACGTGGTGGTGCAGCCCGGGTGGCTGGCGGCGCTCGTTGCGGCCGGGGAGGCGCACCCGGAGGCCGGGCTCCTCGGCGGCCTGCTCCTCTTCGGCGGCGAGCCCGACCGGGTGAACTCGACGGGGCTGGTGCTCGACCGGATCGGCCGCGTGAAGGACCGGGACTTCGGGGTGGCGCTGGCGGCGCTGGCGACGCCGGAGGGACCCGTGACCGGGCTCACCGGCGGGGCCCTGCTCCTCCGGGCCGAGGCGCTCCGCGAGATCGGGCTCTTCGACCCGGGCTACTGGGCCTACTACGAGGACGCCGACCTCTCGCTCCGGGCGGCGCGCCGCGGGTTCCAGACGCGCTACGTCCCCGCCGCGCGGGCGCTGCACGGGTACGGGAAGAGCTTCGGGCCCGGCTCGCCGAAGCAGAAGTACTGGCTCGCCCGGAACCACCTGCGCTTCGTGGCGGCCCACTGGCCCCTGCCCTGGGTGGCGGTGGCCGCGCCGGCGCTGGCCGCCTGGCGCGCGGCGGTGGTGGCGCCGCTGGCGCTCCTCCGCGGCGAGCCGGCGATGGCCTCCGCCCAGTGGCGCGGGGCGGCGGCGGGGCTGCTCGAGGCGGGGCGCGGGGTGGTGGGGCGGGTGCGGCGGACTCGACCGCCCGGCTAACCGCGCACGCGCTTCCAGAGCTTGCTGGCGATGGCGCCCGCCATTCCGAGCGCCGACTCCTGGCCCATCTCGCCGGGGCGCAGGAAGGCCGGGCGGAGCGGCGGCGGCCCGTCGAGGAGCGCCAGCAGGGTGCCCGCGGCCACGCTCCAGCGCCGCTTCTCACCTGCCCTCCCCGCCGCCTCGCGGGCGCGGGCGTTCTCGGCGGGGTCTAGGAGGCGCTCCAGCGCCGCGGCCAGCCCCTCGGCGTCGCCGGTGGGAGCGAGCGCGCCCCACCCCTCCCGCTCCGAGTCGGAGGCGAGCACGTCGCCGGCGGTGCAGGCCGCCGGCAGTCGCGTCCAGAGGCAGTCGAGGAGGCGGGTCCGGAAGGCCAGCTCGGCCTCCAGGGTGGGCTTGTGGGCGGTGACCGCCACGTCGGCGTCGAGGAGCCAGGCGCCTCGCTCGGCGTACGGGATCCAGCGCTCCACGAAGTGGACGCGGTCCGCGAGCCCGAGCGCGGCGGTGGCGGCGCGGGCGGCGTCGGCGGCGGCGCGCATGGGGTCGCCACCAGGGCGCGCCCCGGCCAGGAAGGCGAGGTGGGCCCGGTGGCCGCGGGCCGCCAGGACCGAGAGGGCGCGCACCGCCAGCTCGGGATCCATCCAGTCCCATAGGCCGCCGCTCCAGAGCGCCAGCGGGACGCCGGGGTCCACGCCCACGGCCTGGCGGAGCGGGTGACCGGCCGCGACCGGCGGCGCCTCCGGGAGCCCGAACGGCACCACCGCCAGGAACCGGCGCGCCTCGGGGTCGCCCTCGAGCAGCTCGGGCCCGAGCCGGCCGGCGGCGCCCAGCCACCCGAGCCAGAGGGCGCGCTGCGCCGGGGAGGCGCAGAGGATGTGGTCGGCGCGACGGAGCACGAGGAGCAGCCGCGCGCGCACGTAGCCGAGCGAGATGCGCTGCGCCGGCGTGGGGTGCGGGCCGAACTGGGCGAGCTGCTCCAGTTGGACCGGGTCGTAGAGGTCGAGGATCAGGCGGCCGGAGAAGCCGCGCAGCGCCGAGAGCGGGAAGCCGAAGCCCTGGGTGAGGAAGGCGTCGGCGCTCCGCAGCAGCGGCGCGAGGATCCCGGGCGAAGCCTCCACCCGGGCGAAGGGCTCGTCGGCGAGCGACTCGGCGCCCGGGGCCACCAGCACCACGTCGTGGCGGGGCGAGAGCCGGCGCGAGAGCTCCACCGCGCGGATGCCGGGACCGGCCATCTCGGCGCCCACGCGGTCGGCGCAGAAGTAGACGAGCTTCACGCGTTGCCCGCCAGCGCCGAGTGTGGCGTGAAGCCCTGCAGCTCGCGGTAGCGGGCGATGGCCGGCTCCGGCGCGCCGTCGAACACGAGCTGGCCGTGGTGCATCACCAGCACCCGGCTGCACAGCTCCGCCACCGATCCCATGCCATGCGACACGTAGAAGATGGTGCACCCGCTGACTCGGATCTCCCGGATCCGGTCCATGCACTTGGCCTGGAAGCGCTCGTCGCCCACCGCCAGCACCTCGTCAATGATCAGGATCTCGGGCTCGACGTCGGCGGCGATGGCGAAGCCGAGGCGGGCATACATGCCGGAGCTGTAGTTCTTGACCGGCATGTCGATGAGCTCGCCGAGCTCGCTGAACTCGACGATGCGCTCGTACTTCTTCGCCATCTCCTTGCGGCTGTAACCCATGAGGGCGCCGTTCAGGAAAATGTTATCGCGGCCGGTGAGGTCCGGATCGAAGCCCGCGGCGAGCTCGATCATCGGCGAGACCCGTCCGTCCACGGTGGCCACGCCCTCGGTCGGCTTGAGCACGCCGGCGGCGATCTTGAGCAGCGTGCTCTTGCCGGAGCCGTTGTGCCCGATGAGCCCCACCGACTCGCCACGCTGAACCTGGAAGCTCACGCCGCGTAGGGCCCAGAGCTCGTCCGGCTCCTTGAGGTGACGGAACGCCCCCAGCACCGCTTCCTTCAGCGTGTTGACCTTCTCCCGGTGCATCCGGAAGCACATTGAGACGTGTTCGAAGGAGAGGGCGCCGCGCATGGCCTAGAAGTAGTGGATGTGGCGGTCTTGCACCCGCTGGAAGGCTGCGAACCCGAGCCCGAGCGAGAGCCCGGCCCATACCGAGGCCGCAGCGACCGTCGCAGGTGCAGGGAAGCGCCCCTCGTAGATGGCGACCTGGAAGCAGCGGATGATGGGCGCCGCCGGGTTGAGCTCCAGAGCCCGGCGCACCCAGGGATACGGCAGCTTCTCCAGGTAGCTCGCCGGATAGAGCACCGGCGTCAGGTAGAACCAGACCTGGAAGAGGATGTCGATGAGGTGCCGCATGTCGCGGAAGAAGACCGTGAGCGAGCTGAACACGAGCGAGAGCCCGGTGGTGAACGCGGTCGCGAGAACGACCGCCGGGATCACGAAAAGCCAGCTGAGCGACGGCGTCCGGCCCACCAACAGCGCGATGAGGGCCAAAGGCAACAGCGAGAAGAGAAGGTCCACCAACTTCGAGCCGACCACCGCCAGCGGATAGATGGCTTGGGGCACGGCCACCTTCCGGATGAGCCCCTGGTTGTTGAGGAGGGAGAAGGCTGACGAGGTGGTCGAGACCGCGATCAGCGTCCAGGGCAGGAGGCCAGAGAGCAGGAACACGGGGTACCCAGGCACCCCCATCCGCATGATGGTGGAGAAGACGAGCGTGTAGACTACCATCTGCAAGAGCGGATTGAGCAGCGTCCAGAGCATGCCCAGGGCGCTGCGCTTGTAACGGACCTTGAGGTCGCGCCCGATGAGCAGAGAGAGCAGCTCGCGGAAACGATAGAGCTCCGCGACTGGGCGGGTGAGCGCGGTCATGCAGCGGAACGCGCCAGCCACTCGGCGTGGAACCGGTCGAGTTGGGCCGCGAGGTCGAGGGGCTTGGCGGCGAGCAGTGCGGCGGCCTTCTCCACAACGAGCCCGCTGCGGAGCGGCCGCGGCGCTAGGAGCTTCACGTCGGCGGTCTTCACGCCCAGGATCCGACCGGAGAGCCCGAAGCGAGCTGCCACCTGCTGCGCGAACTCCACCCGGTCCACTATCGTCGCGCCCGAGGTGTGCAGCACGCCTCGCCAGGAGGTCTCGAGGAGCAGCTCGCTCGTCATCTCGGCAGCATTGGCCGCCAGCGTTGGGGAGACGAACTGGTCCGAGAAGGCTTTCACCTCCTCACCGTGAAGGAGCTTCTCGACGACCTGGGTCGCGAAGGTGTTCTTCGCACCCTTGCGGCCGCTGTAGACCACCGCTACCCGCGCCACGGCACAGTCTGGGGCAAGCAGCAGCGCCGCCTCTTCCCCTACCCGCTTGGTGCGCGCATAGAATCCGCGAGCATTCGGCACGTCTTCCTCGCGGTAGGGGCCCTCCTCGCCGTCAAAGACGTAGTCGGTCGAGACCGCTACGAGTCTCGCCCCGAGCGCCCGGCAGGCACGGGCCACCTGCTCCGTCCCGCCGACGTTCACGCGCCACGCCTGCTCCGGGTCACGCTCGCAAGCATCGACGTCGGTCATTGCGCCCGCGTGCAGCACCGCCTCCGCGCCGAACTCCCGGAGCGCCGCCTCGACCGAGCGGCCATCGCCGAGGTCCGCCTCGAAGTACTGGTAGTGCCCCGGCGCCAGCCGGCACGGGCCGCGGCCGATGGCGAGCACCTGGTGGGGCGGCGCGAGCTGGGCCACGGCGTCGCCGCCGAGTAGCCCATTGGCGCCCGTGACCGCGACCTTCACTTCCGCGCCCCGTACTGCCGCTCGTAGTAGCCGCGATACTCGCCCGAGATGATCCGCTCCCACCAGGCGCGATTCTCGCGGTACCAGGCCACCGTGTCGGCGAGCCCGCCCTCGAAGGTCCAGCGGGGCGTCCAGCCGAGGTCGCGCTTCGCCTTGGCGGCGTCGATCGCGTAGCGACGATCGTGACCGGGGCGGTCCTTGACGTACTGGATGAGCGAGCGAGGCTTGTCCAGGATCCCGAGCACCCCATCCACGATCTGGATGTTCTCCCGCTCGCTGGAAGCGCCGAAGTTGTAGACCTCGCCCGCCTTGCCCCGCTCGAGTGCGGCCACCAGGCCGGCGCAGTGGTCCTCGACGTGGATCCAGTCGCGCACGTTCTTGCCGTCGCCGTACACCGGCAGCGGCAGGTCGCGCAGCGCGTTGGCGATCATCAGGGGAATGAGCTTCTCGGGGAACTGGTAGCGCCCGTAATTGTTGGAGCAGCGGGTCACCACCACCGGCATCCCGAAGGTGTGGGCGTAAGCGAGCGCCAGGAGGTCCGAGCCGGCCTTGGAGGCGGAGTACGGGCTCGAAGGATCGAGCGGCGTCTGCTCGGTGAAGTACCCCGTCGGCCCGAGCGAGCCATAGACCTCGTCGGTGGAGACGTGGAGGAACTTCTTCACCCCGTGCACGCGCGCCACCTCGAGCAGCATCTGCGTGCCGACCACGTTGGTCTCGACGAAGACCGCCGGGGTCAAGATGGAGCGATCGACGTGGCTCTCGGCCGCGAGGTGCATCACCGCGTCGATGCGCTCGGTCTGGAGCAGGTCCGAGACCAGCTCGCCGTTGGCGATGTCGCCCCGCACGAAGCGGTAGCGCGGGTTGCCCTCCACATCGGCTAGGTTTTCGGCGTTCCCGGCGTAGGTGAGCTTGTCGAGGTTGACGATACGCCACTCCGGCCGGTTGGCCAGGAGCCAGCGCACCAGGTTCGAGCCGATGAAGCCGGCGCCGCCGGTGAGGAGGACGTTCATCCGCGCCTACCCGTCCTTCCGGGCCCAGTCGTAGGGGATGTGGTTCTCGTGGGCCGGGAGCCGATACTCGTCCGGCTCCTTGTAGTTGTATGGCTTCGTGACGATATTCACGATAAGTGACTCGGTCTCGCCGATGTTCTTGAAGCCGTGCCAGACGTTCGGCGGGATGACCACCAGCTGCTCATTGTGATCGCCGAGGAAGAACTCGTTGACGGTCCCCTTGGTGGAAGAGCCGTCGCGCTCGTCGAAGAGCACGAGCTTGATCATGCCCTTCACGCACACGAAGTTGTCGTGCTGGAGCTTGTGGTAGTGCCAGGCCTTGGTGACCCCGGGGTACATGGTGGTCAGGTAGGTCTGGCCGAACTCGAGGAAGATCTCGTCGTCCTTGCGCAGCATCTCCATGAGCCGCCCGCGCTCGTCGGGGATGACCTTGAGCTGCTTCACGCGGACGCCGTCGATGAGCTTCTGGGCCATTGTCTCTCCCCTCCAGGTCAGGCGGCGCGCGTGCGCGAGCGGCGCGGGGCGCGCTGCGCCGGCGGAGCAGAAGTCACGAGGTCGGTGGCCAGCTTGAGGGACTCGAAGGTGCCGGCGTCGGTCCACCACCCCTGGAACTCGTCGAAGCAGAGCTGCCGCTTCGCCAGGTAGCCGTTGTTCACGTCGGTGATCTCGAGTTCGCCGCGCGCGGAGGGCTTGAGCTTGCGGATGAGGTCGAACACCTGGGCGTCGTAAAAATAGATGCCGGTCACGGCGAGGTCGCTCTTCGGCGCCTTGGGCTTCTCGACAATCCCGGTGATCCGGTCGCCCTTGATCTCCGCCACGCCGAAGCGCTGCGGGTCCTGGACGGCCTTGAGCACGATCCGCGCGCCTTTCTTCTGCTTTGAGAACCGCTGCGCGAAGGGGGCGAGGTCGTCCTCGAAGATGTTGTCGCCGAGGATGACGCAGATGGAGTCGTCGCCGGCGAAGTTCTCGGCCAGCCCCAGCGCCTGCGCGATCCCGCCCGCCTCGTCTTGGACCTTGTAGGTGAAGCGACAGCCGAAGTCCTTGCCAGAGCCGAGCAGGTTCACCACATCGCCCATGTGGTCGACGCCGGTGACGATGAGGATTTCGCTCGTCCCGGCGGCGATGAGCTTCTTCACCGGGTGATAGATCATCGGCTCCTGCCCGACCGGCAGCAGGTGCTTGTTCGTCACCTTGGTGAGGGGGAAGAGGCGCGAGCCCGTCCCCCCAGCGAGAACCACACCTTTCATGGACGCTCCTGGGCAGGGATCGTGGCGTTCTAGCGCGCGTTCGGAGGGGGTGTCAACGCGCGTTGATCCGGCGGCCTTCACTTGAATCGCACCATCTGCTAACCATTCGCCCAGCGTGTCTGGAGAACCCCCCGTTGACAGCCCCTAGATACCTGAACCAGGAGGCGCTCGCCCCCAGCCCGGACACGTCCTGGGGCAAGCTGCTGGATCTCGTCCCCGAGGGCGCCCTGGTGCTCGACGTGGGGTGTGGACACGGCGCGCTGGCGGCGGCGCTCGCGGCCCGGAAGCGATGCCGGGTAATCGGGATCGAGACCAATTCGGAGGCGGCGGCCACCGCGCGAACGCGGTGCGACCGGGTCTTCGTCGGGACCGTCGAGGAGGTGCTCGAGCAGCCGGGGGTCCCAATGGACTTCGACGTGGTGGTCGCGTCCGACGTTCTGGAGCACCTCCTTGACCCTGTGCGCGTGCTCGAGCGTCTCGCCCAGGTCCTCAAGCCGGGCGGCGCGCTCGTCGCGTCCGTTCCCAACGCCACTCACTTCTCGGTCATCGCCTCGCTCGTCCAGGGGCGTTTTCCCCGCTCACGCGAAGGCCTGCTCGACTCTACCCATGTGCAGTTCTTCGGCGAAGAGGACGCGCTGGCGCTGTTCGAGGGAGCGGGATACGCCGCGCGCGTGGTGGATCGGGTGACGATCGACCCGCGGCTATCGGAGTTCCACACCGATCTCTCGTCGCTTCCGCCGGCACTGCTCGAGTACATCGATCAGAACCCCAACGGGGCGACCTATCAGTTCATCTTGCGCGCCGTGCCCCAGGCGTGGGCCACGCCGCTGGACCGCCGTGACTGCGGAGTCCCCGCTCAGACACCTGCTCCCGTACAGCACCGGCTGGCGGCCGAGGTCGCCGAGGTCCGGGCGGAGCTCGCTCGGTATCACGCCGCGCTGGTCGGCAAGGATCTGGAGCTGGCCGCAAACGAGCATCGCCGGGGCGAGCTGGAGCAATACGTTTCGGAGCTGCGCGGGGAAAGCGAGCCCCTGCGCGCCCAGGTCGCCAGCTACCATCAGGCGCTCGTGGAGCTTCGAACGTCCGCTCAATCGAAGGAAGGCGAGATGAAGCGCTTGGTCCAGCGGGTCGAGCAGTTCTGCGGCGAGGAGAGGGGAGCGACTTCGGCCAGCCTCTCCGCCGAGGAGATCGAGCAGGAACTACTGGTGCGCTCGCGCCGCTCCCCCGCGCGCGAACGTCTCGGGGCTGCCCGCACTTTTCCGGAGCTGGGTCGGTTGCGGGTGCTGTACGTGGTCGACCGCGACGACGCCCCTTTCCGCTATCGATGCGTCCATGGCTGCGAGCAACTGAGAGAACTCGGCGTTTCGGCCAACGTGGCGCACCTGCACTCGCCGACGCTCGATCAGAGGATTCCTTCCTACTCGCTCGTCGTACTGTTCCGGCTTCCTTGGTCCGAGCGCGTCGCCGCGCTCGTCCATCTCGCGCACGAGAGCGGCGCGAAGGTGGCCTTCGAGGTCGATGATCTGGTGTTTGATCCCTCGGTCGAACCTCTGCTCCCGTTCCTGAATCGGATGGGGTCAGCGACTCGGGAGGAGTACCAGCGCACCTTCAGGGCGCTCGGGAAGACCCTCCAGGCAGCCGACTTCTGCATTGGCGCGACCGAGATGATCGCTCGTCACGCCCGGGCCCTCGGGAAGCCCGCCCTGGTGCACCCCAACCTGCTCTCCCGGCATTACGTGGACCTCTCCCGCGTCATCCACCCGATGCGCTCTGCGCTGCAACGCCGCCCGGCCGTCGGATACATGAGCGGTTCGAATACGCATGACGGAGACCTTGAGTCGATCGCGAGTGCACTGCGCGAGGTCATGCAGCGACGCCCCGAGCTCTCGCTCGTCCTCTGCGGGCACCTCGCGCCCCCGGCTTCGCTGCGACGGCTGAGCAGCCGTGTCATCTGCGTTCCCTACCAGGACTATCGGGTCTATCCCTGGTTGATGGCGCGCTGCCGCGCCCTGCTCGCGCCGCTCGAAGCGGTGAACGACTTCACGAACGCGAAGAGCGCGCTGAAGGTCTTCGAGGCGGGAGCCTTCGGCATCCCCGCCATCGCCTCCGGGACGGCCCCGTACCGCCAGGCGATCGAGGAGGGGGTGTCCGGGTTCGTCGCGCGCGACGAACGAGACTGGGTCGAGGCGCTGCTCGAGGTTTCGGACGCCGCTCGCAGCGCGGCGATGGGTGACGCCGCCCGCGCGATCGCGCTCGAGGAATACTCACCTGCCGCGTGGAAGGGGGTATTGGCGCGCAGGTTGCTGGAGCGGGCAGGGAGCGCGACAGGTGCTGCGCCGGCCCTCGCATCCCTCGAGGGGGAGACCGCCTCGATTCGAGGCCGGCTCCTCGAACAGGCGCGCCGGGCCCGCAGCTCCATCTCCCTGGCCTTCGGCAACTCGGGGCGAACCCAGGGCGCGAGTTCCTTCACGCTCGACGCCGCTGATCCGCTGCATGACGGCCTCGCCGCATTTGGCGACGGAGCGAAGAGACAGGTCTCCGGGAAGCAAGCCGGGGTGGTGCTGATCGGTCGGGGAGCCCCGCTCTCTCGTTTGGGCCACAGTGCGTCCGTACTTCCCGAAGGCTCCGGCACGCTTCGCGGCCCCAAGTTCATCACGACAGACCGGGATCCCTGGTTTTTGCTGGAGCGCTTTCAGTGGCCGGAGGGCGGGGCGGAGGCGCTCGTGCTCCGCATGCGGATCCGGGCCGCCGCCGCCGTGGCCCGCGCACAGATTTACTGGGAAGAACGGAACCGCGAGGGGTACCGCGAGGAGCGGAGCATCCGGTTCGATGTGTTTCCGGACGGCGAGTGGCACACCTACGTCGTGACCAAAGCGGGCGGGTCATGGCCGGTGCGGCCGCGAACCCTTCGCTTCGACCCCATCGACCAACCTGGAACGGTCGAGTTGGATTTCCTCGCCGCGCTCGCGCCCGGCTGGGAGGCCCTCATCGAGGCCGCTTCGCCGGTCCCTTCTCCTGCGTCTCCCGAGCGCCCGCCCGTTGACGCGGCGCAATCTCCCCCCGTGGACATCGTCATCCCCGTCTACAACGCCAGGGAGTTCACCCGGCGTTGCATCGAGAGCGTGCTGACCCACGCGACCGGCGACTGGCGACTGGTGCTGATCAACGACGCCAGCAGCGAGCCCGGAGTGTCGGAGGATCTCGCCGCCTTCGCCGCCCGCGAGCCGCGGATCATCCTCCTGACGAACGAGAAGAACTCTGGGTTCGTCGTCACCGCCAATCGCGGCATGCGCCAGGCTTCCGGGCGCGACGTACTCCTCTTGAACAGCGACACCGAGGTGTTCGAGGGGTTCCTCGATCGCCTGCGCGTAGCGGCGTATGCCATCCTTGGAACGGGCATCCTGACCCCGTTCTCCAACAACGCCACCATCTGCAGCATCCCTGACTTCGCCCGCGACAACCCGATCCCGGAAGGCTACACGCCCGAGCGGTTCGCGCGCCTGGTCTCCGACTGCTCCTTGCGGCGCCGTCCCGAGCTCGTAACGGGGGTCGGCTTCTGCATGTACGTCAAGGCCGAGGTTCTCGAGAAGGTGGGCTACCTCGACGAGAAGACCTTCGGCAGAGGGTACGGTGAGGAGAACGACCTCTGCTGGCGCGCAAAGAAGGCTGGGTTCACGGTTCGCCTCTGCGACGACGTCTTCGTCTTCCACAAGGGCCGCGCCTCCTTCGCACAGGACGGGCGGCTCGACGAGGGGCACCCGAACGACAAGCTGCTGGAAATGAAGCAGCCCGGCTACCACGCCGCGGTGGCCGAGTTCGTCCGCACCAACCCCCTCGCGCCCCTGCAAGAGAACGTACGTTTTCACATGCGACGGCTCGCCGACGGCAGGGATGGGGCGCTGCTCTTCCTCGTACACGCCTCGCCGTTCAGCCCGGCTGCGGGGGGCACCGAACACCACGTACGAGATCTCGTCCGCACGCTCCGGCTGCCGCGGGCGGTCATCGCCTGGACGGAGGACGGGGCCATCGCCGTCGCAGAGGTCCTCGACGGCGACACGAGCGCGCCGGCGATCTATCGGTTCCCCGCCAGGCGCCCCCCCCAGCTCTGCGTGGAAGACCGGGAGACGCGCACCGTGATGCGGCGGATCCTCGAGCTGTTCCAGGTGCGCGCGGCCCACGTGCACCACGTGATGTCCTGGCCGATCCGCATCGGCAATACGCTCCGGGAAGCGGGCGTCCCCTATGTCGTGACGGCTCACGACTACTACTGCGTTTGCCCGAGCTGGAACCTCTTCGACCCGGAGCGCCTCGAGCGCTGCGAGTGCACGGGCGATGAGACGCCCTCGGAGCCCGGGTGCGTTCCGGCGGTGCTCCGTCTGATGGGCATCCACGGGGTGGATGCCGTGCAGTTCCGCCGCGACCACCGCGCGGCCTTCAGCGATCTGCTCAGGGGCGCGGCGGCGGTGATCTTCCCCTCCCAGGCGGCACTGGAGATCGTCAGGCGCCGCCTGACGCTTGGCGCGGTCCGCACCGAGGTGATCGAGCACGGCTACGATCCCGTCGGCTTGCCGATCCGCGCGGCCCCAGGCCCTCGGCTGCGGGTCGCGGTCGTGGGCGAGGTGGCGTTCCCGATCAAGGGCTCGGCCCAGTACCTGGAGCTCGTCCGCGGCACGCGCGACCTGCCCGTGGATTGGCACTTTTTCGGGACGACCGACCGCTTCGGCTTCGCCGAGAAGCTGCGCACCGCCGCCGCGCCAGGGCGCCTGCGCCTGCACGGCCGGTACGAGCGAAGCGAGATCGTCCCCAAGCTGGCGGGGGCCGGCATCGACTTGGTCGTAATCCTGCCCCAGTGGCCCGAGACGTTCTCGTTCGTCCTCTCGGAGGCGATCCTGGCCGGCTGCCCGGTGCTGGTGAGCGACCAGGGGGCACTCGCGGAGCGCACGCGGAGCCTCGGGGTGGGACGCGTGGTCGCGAACGTCGGAGAGGCGCTCGAGACGCTTAGCGCGTGGAGCCGGGACCGGGACCAGCTCGCCCCGTTCCAGGCGGCGGTGGCGGGATCCCATCACCGTCGCAACGCCGACAGCGCACGCGACCACCTGAACCTGTACGACGGACTGGGCCTGCTGCGATCAGGCCCGCAGAGCCTCGTGCTGGACCAGGCCGGGTACCACGAGGTGGCGGCGGCGCTGAACCACCAATCGCCCCGCTCAGCGAACCGCCCCGCAGACGAGTCGCGCAGCCTCGGGAACGGCGCCGTGGATCGGCTCCGTCCCCTGCTGAAGCCCTTCGTGCCCTGGCAGCTGCGCCACCTGCTGATGCAGGGGTACCGGACGGTGCGCGGGCTGCGCTGACCTCACTACTGGTTGGCGGCGCTCCGCCCCCTGCTCGCCAATTCCGCGAGGTTGTCGGGCGGAGCCATGACGAGGTAGCGCTCCACGATCTCCTCGATGACCACGTCCGGCCGCTCGCGCTCCACCTGCGCTTCGTCAAGGCGGTGAGTGAACAGGAACACGCTTCGCTGGAAATTCTCCGCCAGGAACGGCAGCAGCGCCTCGGCGAAGGAATCACGCAGCACCAGCGCCCGCGGCAAGCTCACATCCGCGACCGCTCTGGCCTTGGGCATCGCGTGGGGCGGCGTATTCGGTGAGACCGGCACCCCAGGGTCGCTGTCCACGGCCCGCGGCGCGGCCAGCCGAAGCCCGAGCGATTCCCGCTCCGGCAGCTCCGCCCGCAGGGCGAGCATTCCGGAGAGGTCACCGCCGAGGGTCTGCTGGCGGGTCTCCACGCAAGCCTCCCGCAGCAGTGGCCTCACCGCCGGGAACCATTCTGAAAGCTTCTCTGCGATTGGCCGGTAGCCGGCGAACGCGCCGCGATCGTTCCAGTGCGTGTCGGTCCGGTGGTAGAGCAGCTCGCCGCCGCGGGCGGCGGAGAGCGCCGGCCGGAGGTCGACGACCTCAACGCGAGAGCGCTGCCGAAGCTCTGCGACGAGCTCATCCAGCCTCGACAAGCCCTCCGCCTGGCTCAGTTGGCGCGGCATGAATTCGGGGTAGACCGTTTCCTTGTCGGGCGGGATCACGAGGAGGTACCGGATCCCCCTCCGAGCCAAGCCCGCGCGCCTCGCCTCCAGCGCCTCGCGCCAGCCCTTTAGCTCGGCCGAGCCGAACGGCAGGGTGTGCCGAAACAGATCGACCGATCGTTCACCGGCGTAAAAGAGCCATCCATCCCGACCGATCACCACCCTCGAGGAGGGCGACACGCCGAGGCGCACCTTGGCCAGGCTCTGGGCGGTGATGAGTTGCCGCCGGAAGGCGAACCGATCCTCGAACCAGCGCTCGAAGTGAACGGGGAACTCCGCGGCCCGCGCCTTCTCGAAAGTAGGGAACGGCGTGATGGGCCGGTTTTCTGCCGAGGGATCGAACGAATTCCGGAAGACCAGGGCGCCGGCGACCGGAAGCACGATGGCCAGTAGGAAGGCGCTGGATACCACAGCGTCAGCGACGCGCCGGAAGAGAGCGAAGCGTTGACTGGTCACATCCGCCTCAGAACCGGAAATAGATGAAGGGGTTATAGGTACCGCCCACCAGGAGGGCCGCAGAGGCGACGAACACCAGCGCCGTCGTCGCCACCGCACCGATCTCCCATGCCAGGTAACAGGGAGCCGCGCCCGGCGAGGAGCTCGTACGCAGGTCCGCCCGACAGCTCGCCAACCAAGGCACCACGGGGCCAGAACCGATCGCTCCGGCGACGACGGCCAACATCACGTCGGGGCGAAGATACAGCCCGGCGTGAAACTCGACGCCACTGCCATGCCCCAAACCGACCATTGCGCCGAGGTACTGCACCGCGTAGTGCAACGTGTCGGCGCGGAAGAAGACCCACCCCACCATGACCACCGCGAGGAGGTATGCGTGGCGCAGGGGTCGAGGCAATTTTCCGACGAGCGCGCCAAGCCCCATCCTCTCCATCACCAAAAAGGCGCCGTGGAAGAGCCCCCATGCCACGAAGCTCCAGCTCGCCCCATGCCAGAGTCCACAGAGGAAGAACACCATGACCAGATTGAAGTAGGTGCGCAGTCTTCCGCCCCGGTTTCCTCCGAGCGGGATGTAGAGGTAGTCGCGGTACCAGTTCGACAGCGAGATGTGCCAGCGCCGCCAGAATTCGGTGATCGACTCCGCGATGTACGGGTAGTTGAAGTTCTCGAGGAATCGCAGGCCGAACATGTGCCCGAGTCCGAGCGCCATGTCGGAGTAGGCGGAGAAGTCGAAGTAGATCTGGAGCGTGTAGAGCACGATGCCGAGCCACGCCACCGGGGCAGTGAGGTCCTTGTGCGGGATCGCGAAGATGAGATCCGCCTGGACCGCAACCGTGTTGGCGATGAGCACCTTCTTGCCCAGGCCCAGCACGAACCTGCGAATTCCGCCGGCGAACTCCGGCCCGTTGATGCGATGCGTCCCGAGCTGGGCGGCGATGTCGTGGTAGCGGATGATGGGGCCCGCGATCAGCTGCGGGAACATAGTGATGTAGAGGGCGAAGTCGACCGGCTTCCGTTGCGGCCTGACCTGCCCGCGGTAGACGTCGATGAGGTAGGACAGCGCGTGGAAGGTGAAGAAGGAGATGCCGATGGGCAGATGGACGTGCCCGAGGCGCAGCGGCGTCACGCCGAAGAGGCGAGTGACCCCATTCAAGTTCTCTACGATGAAGTTGGCGTACTTGAACGCCGCCAGAAGCCCCAGGTTCACCGAGATGGCGAGCGCCACGACGGCCTTCTTCCGGTCAGTGGCCCCGAGCCACAACCCGAGGCCGTAGTTCAAGCCGATCGAGAGGACGATCACCCACGCCCAGGTCACCTCGCCCCAGGCATAGAACACGAGGCTGGCGAAGAGAAGGAAGGCGTTCTGGAGCCGCCGCCCGACGAGCAGCGAGCCGACGACCACCAGCGGGAGGAACAGGAACAGAAAGATTGGCGAGCTGAAGATCAATCCAACCCTCCGGTCAGTGATGAGGACGAGCGAGCAGGATGTTCAGCACGTGAACCGCCATGAAGCCGGCGGTCAGAACCACCGAGCCTGATGTGGCCCACCAGAGCTGTGCAGGCCCCGGCAGCGGGGAAACCGGACGGAATCTGGCGTGAAGCCAGTCGCGCGCACACAAGCGAATCGCGATGGCGGTTGCGATGAGCAGCGATAGGACGAACATGGCCGTCCACACCTCGCTCCGAAGCCCTGACAGATGCAGGCGGGCCGCGAGCGGCGGGACGCCCGGGTGATACAGCCATCGGAACATCAAACTGTCGACGTTGTTCGGATGCAGGATGAACGTTGACGCGAGATACGCGCCATTCCAACCAAGATACAGCAGCGGTACGAGGGGGCTCTCGAGCCGAAGAAGGAGCGCAGGGAGGAGGACGAGCCCCGGCGCGCACCAGGCCATGTATTGCGGCATCCAATAACGCGGGGCTAGCAGGAATATCAACGAGAGGACGTAGACGAGCAGGAGGCGTTCCCAGAGCTTCATTCCGTTGCGGAACGCGGCCAACCCGACGCTCGCCAGCATCAGCCCAAGCAGCAGGACATTCGAGAGCGTCGCTCGCACATCCATCCAACCGCCCGCGTAGCTGAAAACGACGTCGTACTCGTGATGGCTGAACGCCAGGTAACTCGCCGACAGTCCCGGTCCAGCAAAAGCCCGGAGGAGCCCCCAAGTCGCTGCGATGCCCAAAGCGACGGGCGAGATGACCCGCCGGATACCGTATTCGGCCACCAGGAGGGGCGAGGCGATCAGCAAGAACAGGGCGGGGAAGTTCTTGAGCCAGACGCCGCAGAACACGGCCATGATGCCCCAGAACACTCGCCGAGACGCGAGCAGGTAGACGCCCAGGAAGAGCATGGCTGCGGGGATGAGATCGAACTGCCCGAAGACGAAGGCGACGAAGAGGAGTACTGGCGAGGTCATGCCGAGCAGGAAGGTCCGCCGCGCATTGGCTCCATCGCCCGGGAGGACGAACTCTCGGGTTAGCCGGTGAGCTGTCCACCCGATCAGGAACAAGAACGGGAGAAAGCTCAACCTGAGGGAGATGCACTCGGCCCTAGTGAGCTGTACCGGGAAGGTCCACTCGGCATGAGCGAACAGTCCGAAGGGCCGGCCAATCGCCATTACCGCTGCGAAATACAGATAGGTCAGTGGGGGATAAGTAAGCGTCCCGATGAGCTCGCGCGCGGGCCCGTCGATCACCGCCTGATACAGGTTGACTCTGCCGTCGAGAGCGTGGTGCGCGACCCACGCGATGGAGAACAGGTCGCCGTGCGCCGCCCAGGGTGACAGGCAGGCCGCGAAAGCAGCCGCCGCGAAGAGCTTGAGGGTCCATCCTCCGGTGGAGCCGGCCGGATCCTCGGACGCCTCGAGCGGCGCGCAAGACATCACGGCTGTCCCGATGGGCTCAAATTGATGCTTCGATCGAGCATCAAGTCCACGACGCGCTGCGAGGCGTGGCCGTCCCCGAAAGGATTGACCCAGTCGCGTGCACGGCAGCAGCTCACGGCCACGGTGCGAGCGAGCTCCGTGGCGTCGTCCGAGTCACAGAGAAGATTGGCCCCTACCTCGACGGTTTCCGGCCGCTCCGTGTTGGGACGGAGCGTCACGCAGGGCACGTGCAGCGTGCATGCTTCCTCCTGCAGCCCGCCGGAATCCGTGAGCACCACCTCTGATCGCTGGACGAGCGCGAGCAGGTCCAGATAGCCCAACGGATCGACCGTGCGAAACGGGCCGGCGTCCAACAACCCTTGCAGCCCCGCGTCCCGCGCCTTGTGAAGAGTTCTTGGATGGATGGGGAACACGAGTTGGATGCCACGTAGACGCGCAGTCTCGGCCAATCCCTCGAGCAACCTCCGAAGCCGGCCGGGCTCGTCCACGTTGGACGGACGGTGGAGAGTCAGCAGCGCGAAAGGCGTCACATCCAGTTCCAGTTTGCGCAGGATGGTCGAGCGTTCGCGCGCACGCTTCCCGAACTGGAGCGATGCGTCGACAACCGTGTTCCCGACGACATACACCCCCCGGGTGATTCCCTCGCGCGCCAGCCTCGCGGCCTGCGCCGCAGTCGGGCACAGATGCATAGCAGCAACGCGCCCAGCCAGGACGCGATTCCCCTCCTCGGGCATGGACCAATCGTCACTGCGAAGGCCAGCCTCAAGGTGGGCGATGGGGATGCCGAGTTTGTGCGCGGCAAGCGCCCCTCCGAGCACGCTATTCGTGTCACCCTGCACCAGCACCAACCGAGGGGAGATGGCGCGCAACGCCTCCGCGACGCCTACAACGATGCGAGCCACCTGCTCTGGAGCTGGCAAGGATCCAACCCGGAGGTTCACCTCGGGCGCGGGCAGGTCGAGCTCCCGAAAGAATACCTCGTCGAGCGTCGGGGTATAATGCTGTCCGGTGTGCACGAGCGCGTGCGCTGCCCCGCGCCTCCGCAGCTCGTGAATCACCGGCGCTGTCTTAATGAGTTCGGGGCGAGTCCCCAGGACCGTCGCTATCAATTTGAAGGCCTTGCGTTACGCGGCGGGCTCTCTGCCGAGCCGCTTGGATGACCCCATACGCCAAGCCAGCATGCGACCGATCAGTCGCACATGCCGTCGCATTTCCCGTGAGTAGTCGAGCTTGCTCTCCCCATGTAGACGTTGGGTCAGTGGAGCAGGCACCTCCGCAATCCGCTTACCGCGCTGGACGAGGAGGAACAAAATCTCGGCATTGATGTCGAAACCGGTTGCCTTCAAGGGAAGAGCCGCGAGATCGGAGCGCCGATAGAGCCGCAGGATGGGGCTGACGGCCGTGATCTTCTGACCGAGGATGACGGAGTAGACGAAAGACGCGGACTTGCTCACGAAGATGCGCCAACCGGGGATCTCAGGCGCAAAACCAGCGAGTTTGGGCGATCCGCTCACCACGTCCACGTCGCCGTGCGCATGCCGCTCGAGGAGGATCTTCACCAAATGTGGAGAGAAGGTAAGATCCGAGTCGAGCGTGACCACCAACTCGCCCTTGGCGGCCGCGAGGCCCGTGCAGAGCGCAGCGCCAAGCCCCCGGTTCCGCTCATGGCGGACTAGCCGCACCCGTGGCCCCAGCGCCGACGCCACGGCGGCAGTCTCATCCTGGCTGCCATCGTCCACGATGATCACCTCATAGTCGCAACCGAGGGCGTCGAACACCGGAATAACCTCTGCCGGATAACGCTTCAGACTCTCAGCCTCGTTGAACGCCGGAAATATGATGGAGAGCATTCGAGAGTGGTATCCCCGCTAACACCTTGAACTCACTCATGTACCGCGACGCCCTCCCCCCGTCAAGGATGCGGTTCCACTCAGAGCGCGAGTTCTGGTGAGGGCCATCTCGCTGTGGATCTCATCCGGCAAAGGTTGAGAAGGGAGGCCGATGACGGTGTGCTAATTGCCTTCGGACAGTCGACGTGCACCCAGCCGCGCCCACACCCGCTCGAAGATCCGGGAGTCCCGCAGGTAGGCGCGGAAGCCCACCGGACCCAGCGCGAGGGCCTGGGGCAGTAGGGCTCCTAGCCGCGCCGGCTCCCGCTTGGCGAGAGCGGCCAGCCCGGCATTGACCTCAATCGCGAAACGCGCCACGGCCCCGACGCGCTCGCGCCGTCGCATGTCCGCCACATGCGGCAAGTGCTCCCCGAGAACCTGCTGCATCTGCTCCCGGAGCTGGGCGCTGGAGCGGGAGGTGGTGAGCGACGAACCGTGCACCCGATAGCAGGCGAGCGGCTCCCCGAGATACCGGACCGCGCCCATCCGCCCGAGCGTCAGCCAGAGATTCCAGTCGGCGGTGTACCAGAGCTCCCGCCGAAAGCCGCCGGCGCGGAGAGCGGCCTCGCGCTGCATGACGTGTCCCGGGAAGGGCACGAAGTTCTGCACCAGCAGCCGTGAGAGGAACAGATCGCGCTCCACGGCCTCCGGGCCGCCTGGCAGAGGGCAGCGCCAGCGGCCCACGCGCCGGCCACGCTGGTCGATGAAGAAGACCGGGTGCAAGAGCAACACCGGGTCGGGCCCCCGCTCCAGCTCGGCGCGCAGGCGCGCAAGCCTTCCCGGCAGCCAGACGTCGTCCTGGTGGAGGAACGAGACGTAGCGGCCGGTGGCCTCGGCGAGCCCGCGGTTGCTGCCGGCGGTCCAGGCCCCGTCGCCGCCGCGGTGAACCAGCTTCAGGGAGAGCCGCTCGCGGTAGCGCTCCACCGTCTCCAGCGTCCCGTCGGTGGACCCATCGTCGGCGACGATGACCTCGACGCCCTCGAGCTCCTGGCCGGCGACGCTCTCGAGCATCTGCTCGACGTACGGCTGCCCGTTGTAGGTCGGCAGGACCACCGACAGCCAGGGCTGTGCCATGTCTCAGCTCTTCGCGTGCTTCTTCAGCACGGCGTGGAGGAACGAGAGCACCGCGATCTCCGACCCGGCCGCCATGAGCAGCATCCCGAGGACGGCGCGGCGGGGCTCGTTCAGGTGACCGAGCCCGGAGCGGAGCCAGAGCGCCACCACCAGCCCCTCGAGGGCCAGCCCGAGGGTGAAGAGCGCGCCTCCGGCGACGAGGCCCTTTCCGAAGCTGAACGATCGCGCCACCGCGCTGGCGAGCCGGTTGGGGCGCATGATGACGCCCCCCACCACGTCGCGCACCAGGATGGCGCCCAGGATCCCCTGCAACCCCATGAGCACCAGGGTGCCGCCGTAGAAGAGGAGGTGGAAGTCGAACAGGTGCCCGAGCACCCGCTGCGGCCCCAGGGAGACCGGGAGCGCCAGCAAAAGGCCGAGGAGCAGCGCCATCAGTCCAGGGAAGAACAGGAGCTGATCGGGCGCGTGCAGCAGCATGAACTCGAGGTGGCGCCAGCCGTCCCGCCAGCGGCGCAGGTGCGGCTGGCGATCGCGGCGGTCGGGGTAGAGCGTGACCGGGACCTCGTCGATGGCGAGCTCGTGGAGCGTCGCCTTGATGACCATCTCGGAGGCGAACTCCATCCCCTCGCTCTGCAGCCTGAGCGCGAGGAACTTCTCGCGCAGGATCCCCCGCATGCCGCAGTTGGTGTCGTGGATCCCGGCTCCGAAGAGCCGGTTCAGCACGAAGGTGAGCGCCGGCGTGCCGACGTGGCGGTTGAGCCAGGGGTTGGCGCCCGGCATGATGCGGCCGGGCGGGAGCCGCGTGCCCATCACGAGCTCGGCGCCGTCCTGCATCCGCCGCACGAACGCGTCGATCTCCTCGAAGTTGTAGGTGTCGTCCGCGTCGCCCATGATCAGCATGCGGCCGCGCGCGGCCCGCATCCCGTGGCGGAGCGCGTTCCCATAGCCGCGCGCCGGCGCGTGGACCACCCGGGCGCCGAGCCGGGCGGCGATCTCGATCGACCCGTCGGTCGAGCCGTTGTCGCTCACCACCACCTCGCCGCGGAGCCCGAGCCGCCGGATGCTCCGCAGGCCCTTCTCCACCACGACGCCTATGGTGCCGGCCTCGTTCAGGCACGGGATGACGATCGTCAGGTCCAGCGACTCGGGCTCGACCTCCTCGAACGCCCGCGCCGCCTCCGTGATCCTGGCCTTCGCTCGAGCTGGCATTTCCTTCCCCCTGGATCGTCGGTATTCAGGCGCGGTCGCCCGCGCTCCGGCCGCGCGCGGCCACGTCGAGGAGCGCCTCCTGCGTAGGGCGCATCACCTCGCCGCAGAGCGAGCGCAGCAGGCCGATGGTCAGGCCGACCCGGAGCGGCCGCCGGGCTCGCTGGCCCAGGGCGGAGGTCGGAACCGGATCCAGCAGCGAGGGGTCGAGCCCCAGCGCGCGGGCGGCCAGGACGGCGAAGGCGTGGCGGTCCATGACCTCCGGCCCCACCACGTTCACCACACCCGCCGCACCGCGCTCGAGGAGCCGAACGATGGCGTCGGCGAGGTCGGGCGCGTAGGTGGGGCTCGACACCTGGTCGGCCGGCACGCGCATGCGCTCGCCGCGGCCCAGCCGGTCGCGCAGCTGCATGACGAAGTTCTTGCCGCCCGGGTCGTGCCCGAACACCACGGTGGTGCGGACGGCCAGGTTGTCCGGGCTCGCCGCCAGCACCACCCGCTCGCCGGCGAGCTTGGTCGCGCCGTAGACCTGGAGCGGCCGGGGCGCGTCGCCCTCGGAGTACGGGCCGGCCTCCCCGTCGAACACGTACTCGGTCGAGAGCTGCACCACCCGGGCGCCGCGCGCTCGCGCCACCTCCGCCACCACCGCGGGCGTCTCCGCGTTCAGCGCCTCGGCGAGCCGAGGCTCGTCCTCGCAGCGATCCACGTTGGTCAGCGCCGCCGAGAGCACCACCGCGTCGGGGCGCACCGCGTCGAGCGTCGCGCGCACCGCCGCCGCGTCGAGCAGGTCGAGCCGCAGCAGGCCAGCCACCGGCCTCGAGGCGCAGGTGCCGGCCACCTCGTGCCCGGCGCGGACGAAGGCCTCCGCGCAGGCGCGCCCCACCTGCCCCGAGGCGCCGATGACGAGGATCCGGCTCACGCCGCCCGCCGCTCCCGACGATCGCCGCGCTCAGCCATGCCGGATGGCCCAGTCGTAGGGGATCTCGCTGGAGAAGGGATCCATGCGGACGATCTCGTCCGGCCGGTGCGGCACGGAGGCGCAGTTGGCCACCAGCGCCGCCTCGGTGCCGACGCCCTTGAACCCGTTCCAGACGCCGGGCGGCACGTGCACCAGCTTGTAGTCGTCCGGGCCGGTGAAGACCTCCATCAGCTCGCCGCGCGTGGGCGAGCCCTCGCGCCCGTCGAAGAGCACCAGCTTCACCCGCCCCACGGGGACGGCGTAGTTGAGCGCCATCTCCTTGTGCAGGTGCCAGGCCTTGATGGCGCCCGGGTAGACCACCGAGAAGTAGATCTCCCCGAACGCCTCGAACTCCGGCGCGTCCACCCGGAGCATGTGCATCACCTTGCCGCGCTCGTCGCACATCTGACGGAGCGGCTTCACCCAGACGCCTTCGATCATCGCCCGCACGCCTCCCGGATCGAGCTCACGACGAAGTCCCGCATCGGCGGGGTGAGGCCCGGATAGACGCCCACCCAGAACGAGCGGTTCATCACCGTGTCGGTGGCCTCCAGCCTGCCCGCCACCCGGAACGGCGCCGGGCGCCCCTCGGCGGCGGCGGCGCGCTTCAGCTCCACCATCGCCGGCTGGCGCACCAGGTTCCCGGCGAAGAGCATCCGGGTCTGGATCTTGCGAGCCTCCAGCGCGTGGACCACGTCGTCGCGGGTGAAGGGCGCGCCCTCGCGCACGGTGACCATGAACCCGAACCAGGACGGCTCGGAGCCCTCCTCCGGCTCCGGCAGCACCAGCCGGTCGGCGAGCGGCGCCAGCGCCTCGCGGAGGAAGGTCCAGTTGTCGCGACGCGCGCCGACGAACCCGTCGAGCCGCTGCAGCTGCGCCAGCCCGACCGCCGCCTGCATGTCGGTGACCTTCAGGTTGTAGCCGAGGTGCGAGTAGACGTACTTGTGGTCGTAGCCGCGCGGCAGCTCGCCGAGCTGCCACTCGAACCGGCGGCCGCAGGTGTTGTCCACGCCCGAGGCGCACCAGCAGTCGCGTCCCCAGTCGCGAAGGCTCTCCACCGCGCGCACCAGCCGCGGCTCGGAGACCAGCACCGCGCCACCCTCGCCCATCGTCATGTGGTGCGGGGGGTAGAAGCTGAGGGTGGCCAGATCGCCGAAGGTGCCGGTCTTGCGGCCGTGGTAGCGCGAGCCGGCCGCGTCGCAGTTGTCCTCGACCAGCCACAGGTCGTGCCGGTCGCAGAACGCGCGCACCGCGTCGAGGTCGAAGGGGTTCCCGAGGGTGTGGGCCAGCATGACCGCCCCGGTGCGGGGGCTGAGCGCCTGCTCCAGCAGCGAGGGGTCGAGGTTGTAGGTGGGCAGCTTCACGTCCACGAAGACCGGGACGAGCCCGTTCTGGACCATGGGCGCCACGGTGGTGGGGAAGCCGGCCGCGACGGTGATGATCTCGTCGCCCGGGCGGAGCCGCTCGTCGCCGAGCAGGTGGCTGGTGAGGGCCGTGACCGCGAGCAGGTTGGCCGAGGAGCCGGAGTTGACGAGCCGGGCCTGCTCCACCCCGTACCAGCGCGCCAGCTCCAGCTCCAGCCGCCGATGGTTGCGGCCGGCGGTGAGCCAGAACTCGAGGGAGCTCTCCGTGAGCTGGACCAGCTCCTCCTCGCCGTACACCCGGCCGGCGTAGCGAACCGGGCTGCGGCCCGGCACGAAGGTTGGCTCCGACTCCTTGCGGATGCGGGCGATCTCGCGGACCCGCTCCAGGATCTCGGCCAACAGCTGCTCTTCCCGCTGCATCTTCACGTGTCCTCGCTCTCTGTCGCGGCCTCGCCGGCCGGACGCCGCTCGAGATGGTCCCTGCACTGCGCCTGGCTCAGCGAGCGCAGCTCGGCGGCGTCCGCGCCGCGGTGCGCCGCCTTGTACCAGTCGACCGTCCAGGCCACGGCCGTGTCGAGGTCGAGGCGCGGCCTCCAGCCCAGGCGGACGCGGGCCTTGTCGATGGCGAGCCGAAGGAAGCGGGCCTCGTGCGGTGCGCCCGGATCGCTGCGGTCTTCCCAACGCCCTTCACCCCAGCGCGACACGAGCCGCTCCACCAGCTCGCGGACGGTGCAGGCGCCGGACGGCTCGGGCCCGAAGTTCCAGGCCTCGCAGTACTCGGCCGCCTGCGACCCGGCCAGGCGAGCGCCGAGCTCGAGGTACCCAGAGAGCGGCTCGAGCACGTGCTCCCACGGCCGCACCGCGTGCGGGTTGCGGACCGGAATGGGCCTGCCCGCCGCGAGCGCCGCGACGGCGTCGACGACGATGCGGTCCTGGGACCAGTCGCCGCCGCCGATCACGTTCCCTGCCCGGGCGGTGGCGAGCGCCACGCCGTGCTGCCCCAACGCGCCGGGCTCGAAGAAGCTCTGCCGGTAGCTCGCCGCGACGAGCTCGGCGCAGGCCTTGCTCGCGGCATAGGGGTCGCGGCCGCCGAGCCGGTGGTCCTCGCGGAAGGCCTCGCCCGAGTCGAGGTTCTCGTAGCACTTGTCGGTGGTCACCACGACCACCGCGCAGGGCCGGCCGGCGACGCGCACGGCGTCGAGCACCGCGGCCGTGCCGACGGCGTTGGTGGCGAAGGTCTCCAGCGGCTCCTGGTACCCGCGCCGGACCAGCGCCTGTGCGGCGAGGTGGAAGACGAAGTCCGGCTGGACCTCCCGGACCAGGGCGGCCACCCGGGCCGCGTCGCGAACGTCGCCCAGGATCGAGCGGCAGCACCCGGCCACCCCGGCGCGCTCGAAGAGCGCGGGCGTGGTCTCGGGCGCGAGCGCGTAGCCGGTGACCTCGGCGCCGAGGTCGGCCAGCCAGAGGGCGAGCCAGCTCCCCTTGAAGCCGGTGTGCCCGGTGAGGAGCACACGCTTCCCCCGATACGCGCTCCGGAAGCTCACCGGTCCCAGACCTTCCAGGGGGCACGGCCGCTCGCCCAGAGCTCGTTCAGCAGCGCATACTCGCGGGCCGTGTCCATCGGCTGCCAGAAGCCCTCGTGCGGGAAGGCCACAAGCTCGCCGTCGCGGGCCAGCTTCAGCATCGGGTCGCGCTCGAGAATGGTCCGGGGGTCGTTCCCCAGGTAGTCCCAGAACCGACGCCCGTCGATCACGAAGAAGCCGCCGTTGATGAAGCCCTCGGTGGTCTGCGGCTTCTCGTTGAACTCGAGCACGCGCGTCCCGTCGAGCCTCATCTCGCCGAAGCGACCGGGCGGTCGCACCGCGGTGACCGTGGCGATCCGGCCGTGCGAGCGGTGGAACTCGACCAGCCGGCGGACGTCGACGTCGGAGACGCCGTCGCCGTAGGTGAGCAGGAACGGCTCGTCCCCCTCGACGTAGCGCCGGACCGCCGCCACGCGCCCGCCGGTCATGGCGTCCTCGCCGGTCTCGGCCAGGGTGACGTTCCAGTCCTCGGAGTGCCTGCCGTGGAACTCGCACGCCCCCTCACCGAGGCGGACGGTGAGGTCGGAGGTCATCGACCGGTAGTGGAGAAAGAACTCCTTGATGAGCCAGCCCTTGTAGCCAAGGCAGAGCACGAAGTCCGACACGCCGTGGGCGGCGTAGCTCTTCATGATGTGCCAGACGATGGGCTTGCCGCCGATGGGCAGCATCGGCTTCGGCAGCACCTCGCTGGCGTCACGGATCCGGGTGCCCTGCCCACCACAGAGAATGACGGTTTTCATGATGGATCGAGGGCTTTTGTACTGTACCCCCGCCCGGAAGTCGAGGCTGGGGCGCCCGCCCGGCGCCCCGGCCCCGGGCCCCCCTCGCGTCCGTGCCCGCGTATAGCCGGAAGGTGCTATGTAGCCGGCAACTCATGCCGGCCCGACGACCTCACCGCTCCGGCGCGCCGCGCATCGGCATCGACGCCACCCTGCTGCGCCCCGACCGCCTCACCGGCGTGGAGCGCTACGCCTTCTCGCTCATCTCGGCGCTCGCCGCGCAGGCGCCCGGAGATCTGGTCCTCTTCACGCACCCCGAGCCCCCCACGGCCCTGAGCCTGCTCCCGGTCGAGCAGTACCGCGCGCCCTGGAAGCTCCGGGTCCCGGTCGACCAGGCCTGGGTCCCCTACGCCGCGTTGAGGGCCCGGGTCGGGATCCTCCACACCCTCGCCTTCCCCACCCCGGTCCTCTGGCGCGGCCGCGCCGCCATCACGGTCCACGACGCCACCTTCTGGCTCCACCCGGACGCGGTCTCCACCGGGATGCGGCTCTACTACGGCCCGCTCTTCCCGCAGGCGCTGGCGCGCGCGTCGGCCATCTTCACCGTGAGCGAGGCCGCCAAGGGGGACCTGGTGCGCGCGGCCGGGGTGCCCGCCGAGCGGATCCACGTGACGCCCAACGGCGTCGACGAGCGGTTCTTCGACGCCCGGGCGCCGCAGGGGCCGCGCGCGCCCTACCTGCTTGCGGTGGGGACGCTCGAGCCGCGCAAGAACCTGCCGGCGCTCCTCGACGCCTTCCGGCTCCTCCGGCGCCAGGGGCGCGACCTCCAGCTGGTGCTGGTGGGGCGCCAGGGCTGGGCGCAGTCGCTGCCGCTCGGCGACCTCGCCCCGCACGTGCGGCTCGTCGGCGCGCTGCCGGACGGCGACCTCCCGGACCTGTACGCGGGCGCCGCCTGCCTGGTGCTCCCCTCGTTCTACGAGGGCTTCGGCCTGCCACTGGTGGAGGCGATGGCGGCCGGCACCCCGGCGGTGGCGAGCGACATCCCGGCGCTGCGCGAGGTGGGGGGGGAGGCGGCGCTGTACGCCGATCCGCGCGAACCGGCCACCTTCGCCCACGCCGTCGCGCAGGTGCTCGACGGCCGCGAGGCCACCCGGGCCCGGGTGGCGCTGGGCCGCGAGCGGGCGCGCCGCTTCACCTGGGCCGCCTGCGCGGAGAAGACGCGGGCGGTCTACCGGAGCGTGCTCGGGCGCGCTTGAGGCCGAAGCGCCGGCGTCAGAGCCTTCACAGGCTCTCAACCCCGGCGCAGCGCCCGCAGCAGCCGGTAGGCGGCCACGATCTCTGCCCGCCGGAGCCGTTTCTGCAGGCGCAGGAGCCGATCGCCGGGCGGCGCGTGGCGCAGGAAGGCCTGCTCGTCCTCCTCGAACTGCCGCTCGAACTGCGCCCCGCTCTTGCTCGTCTCGTACCAGCGGAAGGCGGCCTGGGGCGAGTCGACGAAGCGCGGCGCCCCGAGCGCGCCGAGCCGCAACCAGAACTCGTAGTCGAAGGCGTAGCGCAGCGAGGTGTCGAGGAAGCCCACCCGCTCGTGGGCGGCGCGGCGCCAGAAGACGGTCATCTGGCTCACGAAGTTCTCGACCAGCAGCGCGCGGTAGGAGTAGCGGCGGCAGCGGAAGTCCTTGTAGGCGGCCACCCAGCGCCGGATGGGCCGGTCGTCCCGGTCGACGATGTCGCAGCGGCCGTGGACCCACCAGAGCGCGGGATCGGCCTGGAACGCCGCCGCCACCCGGGCCAGCGCCCCCGGCCGGAGCAGGTCGTCGCTGTTCACCCACCCGACCACGTCGCCGTCGGCGGCGGCCAGGCCGCGGTTCACGGCGTCCGCCTGGCCAGCGTCCTTCTCGCTCACGACCCGCAGCCGCCCGGCGTAGCGCTCCAGCAGCTCCAGCGAGCCGTCGGCGCTCCCGCCGTCCTGCACCCGGTAGTCGAGCTCGAAGTCGCCCTGCTGCGAGAGCACGCTCTCGACGGTGCGCCCCAGGAACTCGGCCTGGTCCAGGGAAGGAGTGACGATGCAGATGCGCGGGCGGCGGGGCATGGGGAGGCCGCACTTTACCGCATCGGCTGCTGGACGCCCTCCCGGGGTGTTCCCGAATCGGCAATCACCAGGCGCGCTCGCCGGGTGGCCGGCATGAACGAATTGGCATTAAGATGGCGGCGTGACTCGGGACGAGGTCAAGCGCGTACTTGCGGCGCATCGCGCCGAGCTCGCCGAAGTCGGCGTCCGCTCGCTCGAGGTCTTCGGATCGGTCGCGCGGGGGGAGCAGCGGCCGGAGAGCGACGTCGATCTGCTCGTCGACTTCGACCGCGTCATCGGTCTGTTCCATTTCTTTCGGGTGCAGCGGCGCCTGGAGGAGCTGCTCGGGTGTCGCGTGGATCTGGTCATGCGCCAAGCGGTCAAACCGCAGCTCAGAGAGCGAATCCTCGCCGAGGCCGTGAGTGTCACCTAGGGACTGGCGTCTTCGCGTCGAGGACATCCTTCAGGCCATCGATCGCGCCCTCAAGTTCACGGAAGGAATGGACGCGGCGGCGTTCAAGGCCGACGACAAGACGGTCCAGGCGGTGACGTACTGCTTCGTGATCATAGGAGAGGCAACCCGCCAACTGCCCGAGGAGCTCACCTCGGCGCATCCAGAAGTTCCCTGGGCGGACATGCGTGCCATGCGGAACATCGCCGTCCACGAGTACTTCGGGGTCACGCTCGACACGCTGTTCGCCACCGCCCGCGGCGATCTGCCGGAGCTCGCCCAGAGCTTGCGCAAGCTGCTCTCGACGACGGGCTGAACGGCGGCCCGAAGAAGTGGCCTGTCTGGCTCATGGCGAGCGTTGACAGCCCTCCAGGGTCGTAGATACTCCAGCCACGATGGCGATCTCGAACTGGGGCGGGGAGCGGGTCGTGGTCACCGGCGGCGCGGGCTTCCTCGGGAGCCACGTCGTCGAGGAGCTGCGCGCGCGGGGGGCTGGCGAGGTGTTCGTGCCGCGCTCGCGCGACTACGACCTCACCGACATGGAGGCGGTCCGGCGGCTCTACCGCGACGCTCGCCCCACCCTCGTGCTGCACCTCGCGGCGCGCGTGGGCGGCATCGGCGCCAACCGGGACAACCCCGGCAAGTTCTTCTACGACAACCTCATGATGGGCGTGCAGCTCATCGAGGTGGGCCGGCAGGTGGGGCTCCCCAAGCTGGTCGCCCTCGGCACCATCTGCGCCTACCCCAAGTTCACCCCGGTGCCGTTCCGGGAGGACGACCTCTGGAGCGGCTATCCGGAGGAGACCAACGCGCCGTACGGCCTCGCGAAGAAGATGCTCCTCGTGCAGAGCCAGGCCTATCGGGAGCAGTACGGGTTCGACTCCTCGGTGCTCTTCCCGGTGAACCTCTACGGCCCGCGCGACAACTTCGACCTGCACAGCTCGCACGTCATCCCGGCGCTCATCCGCAAGTGCGTCGAGGCGCGCCGGCGCGGCGACCGCGAGCTGGTGGTCTGGGGCGACGGCTCCGCCACCCGCGAGTTCCTCCACGTGCGCGACTGCGCCGAGGGCATCCTCCGGGCGGCCGAGCGCTACGACGGCTCCGAGCCGGTGAACCTGGGCGCTGGCTTCGAGATCAGCATCCGCGACCTGGTGGTGCTGGTGGCCCGGCTGTGCCGCTTCGAGGGCGCGGTGGCGTGGGACACCAGCAAGCCGAACGGCCAGCCCCGCCGCATGCTCGACACCTCCCGCGCCGAGCGGCTCTTCGGCTGGAAGGCGAGGATCCCCTTCGAGGAGGGGCTCGCCGAGACCATCGCCTGGTACGAGAAGGAGCACACGTGAAGAAGGCGCTCATCACCGGCATCACCGGCCAGGACGGCAGCTACCTGGCGGAGCTCCTGCTCGAGAAGGGCTACGAGGTCCACGGCATGATCCGCCGCTCCTCGTCCTTCAATACCGAGCGCATCGACCACCTCTACGTCGATCCGCACACCGCCGGCGCGCGGCTCTTCCTGCACTACGGCGACCTCGACGACGCCTCCAGCCTCAACATCCTCCTCAAGAAGCTCCGCCCCGACGAGATCTACAACCTCGGCGCCCAGAGCCACGTGCGCGTCTCCTTCGACGTGCCGGAGTACACCGGCCAGACCACCGGCATCGGCGTCACCCGGCTCCTCGAGGCGGTGCGCGAGCTGGGGCTCTCGGGCACCCGGCTCTACCAGGCGTCGAGCTCGGAGATGTTCGGCGCCTCGCCGCCGCCCCAGAACGAGGGCACGGTGTTCTACCCGCGCAGCCCCTACGGCGCGGCCAAGGTCTACGCCTACTGGATGGCGGTGAACTACCGAGAGGCCTACGGGCTCCACATCTCCAACGGCATCCTCTTCAACCACGAGTCGCCGCGGCGCGGCGAGACCTTCGTCACCCGCAAGGTGACCCGGGCGGCGGCGCGCATCAAGGTGGGGCTGCAGCAGAAGCTCTTCCTCGGCAACCTCGACGCGAAGCGCGACTGGGGCTACGCCAAGGACTTCGTCGAGGCGATGTGGCTCATGCTGCAGCAGGAGAAGCCCGACGACTACGTGGTCGCCACCGGAGAGGCCCACTCGGTCCGCGAGCTCTGCGAGCAGGCCTTCGGCCACGCCGGGCTCGACTACCGCAAGTACGTGGAGATCGACCCGCGCTACTTCCGCCCCACCGAGGTGGACTACCTGCTCGGCGACGCCTCCAAGGCCGAGCGGCAGCTCGGCTGGAAGCCGCGGACCAGCTTCCAGGAGCTGGTGCGGCTGATGATGGAGGCCGACCTCGAGCTGGCCGAGCGCGAGAAGCGCGCCGGGGCCGGGCCGGCGGTGTCGCGGCACGGGTGAGTCAGGCGGGGGGCGGACCCTTCGCTCCCCGCAGCTCCTCCAGCTCGGCCCGCAGGAGCGCGCACTCCTGCGCCAGCCGGCGGACGCGCGAGGCGCTCGCCGAGATGGCGATGTTGGCGACCAGCAGGTTCCCGAGCAGGTAGACGAAGGCCAGTGCGAAGAGCGCGTTGCTCGGCACCTGGATGCCGAGCAGGTCGGAGAAGCGCGTCAGCAGCTCCGGGAAGATCGCCACCACCAGCCCGGCGCCGGTGGAGAGGAGCCAGAGCAGGCTGTCGCGCAGGTTGAGCTGGTGGCGGCGCACCATGCGGACCACGGCGCCGAAGAGGACCAGGAGCACGCCCACCGCGAAGAGCTGGAGCCTGGGCGCGAGGATGGGCTCGGGGATCACGCCTCCTCCTCCCGCCGCGCCGTCTCCCGCACCGGCAGGAGCAGCAGCGCCAGCGACACCTTCACGAGGTAATAGAGCGTCCGCCAGGCGTCGATGCTGCTGCGGCCGTGCTGCCGCTCCGTCATCGCTACCGGCACCTCGGCCACCCGCAGCCCGGCCCGCGCCGCCACCGCGATCGCCTCCGGCTCGGGGTAGTCGGACGGGTAGCGCCGCGCGAAGAGCTCGATGGCGCGGCGGCTGGCGGCGCGGAAGCCCGAGGTGGGATCGGTGACCCGTACGCCGCAGCGGAGCCGCAGGAAGAGCGCCAGGTAACGGATGCCCGCGCGGCGCACCGGGGTCGAGCGGAAGCCCTCACCCGCCCCGGGCAGGAAGCGCGAGCCCACCACCAGGTCGGCCTCGCCTCGGGCGATGGGCTCGATCAGCGCGGCGAGCCAGGCCGGATCGTGCTGCCCGTCCCCGTCCACCTGCACCGCCACGTCGTAGCCGCGCGCCTCGGCCCAGCGGTAGCCGGTCTGCACCGCGCCGCCGATCCCCAGGTTCACCGGCTCGCGCAGCACCGTGGCGCCGAGCCGGCTCGCCACCCTGGCGGTGGCGTCGGTGGAGCCGTCGTCCACCACGCACACGTCGCACCCGGGCGCGGCGCGGCGGAGCGCGGCCAGCGTGCCCGGCAGGTTGCGGGCCTCGTTGTAGGCGGGGACGATGGCGAGGACGCGCATCGCCCCTACTCTACCCCGCCCGCCCAGCGGCGCCAGAGCGCACGCGCGTAGAGGGGCAGGACGGCGGCGTCCTCGACCAGGTAGCGGCGACCGAGCCGGAGCGGTTCCTGCGCCATCCGCCACGCCCACTCCAGGCCGGCCCGCTGCAGCGGAAGCGGAGCGCGCCGCAGCCTGCCGGCGACGAGGTCGAAGGTGCCGCCCACCGCGAGCAGCGCCGCGCAGCCGAGCCGTGGCCCTTGGCCGAGCACGAACCGCTCCTGCCGCGGCGCGCCCAGCCCCACCAGCACCACGTCGGCCCTGGCCGCCGCCACCGCCGCCACCGCGCGCGCGAGCTCGTCGGGGTCGTCGTCGAAGCCCCGGGGCGGCGCCAGCGTGCCCGCCACCGCGAGGGTGGGGTGGAGCGCCCGCAGCCGGGCGGCCGCCTCGTCGGCCACCCCCGGCGCTCCGCCCAGCAGGAAGAGCGAGAACCCCTCCGCCGCGGCGCGCCCCGCGAGCCGCGGCACGAGGTCGGACCCGGCCACCCGCTCCGGCAGCCGCCGACCCAGGCCCCGCGCCATCCAGAGCACCGGGACGCCGTCGGGGAGGAGCAGGTCGGCCGCGGCGAGGTCGCGGGCGAAGGCGGGGTCGCGCGAGGCCTTCACCAACATGTCGACGTTGGCGCTGAAGAGGGCGAGCGGGCGCGCCGGGGCGGCCTCGCGGCGAGCCCGCACCGCGCGGCTCACGGCCTCGAGCGCCTCCTCCGCGGTGACGGGGTCGATGGGGAGGCCGCAGACGTCCACTCTCATGCCGCGCCCTCCCCCGCCGGCGAGTCTCCCGAGACCTCCGGCCGCGACAGGGCCGCGGCGATCCCGAGCGCGAAGCCGAGGCCGTACATCGACTCGCTGGCGTAGAAGAGGTCGTGGCCGAGCGAGTTCAGGAGCATCGCCACCGTCGCGGCCAGCCCTCCCGCCGCCGCCGCCCGCGACACCGGCCCGCCGCCCCGTCGCCACCGCAGGAAGGCGCGCAGCAGGAGGAGCCAGTAGAGCGCCACGGCCGCGAAGAGCAGCGGCCCCCCCTCGGCCCAGGCGCTGAAGAAGCTGTCGTGGCACCAGGCGCGCAGCGTCCAGCCCGGGGCGATCCGGTCCCAGTACGGGATGGCGCGCCGCGGGAGGCTGCCGAAGCCGACGCCGGTGAGCGGGTGGTCCTTCACCACCGCGCTGCAGACCGACCAGATGAGCTTGCGGTCGCCGGTCGACTCGGCGTCACCCATGTGCAGGAGCCGGGCGCGGAGCGCCGGGTGGCCGAGGCCGAGGAGCAGCGCGCACGCGATCACCGCCGGGCCGCCCCAGCGGGCACCGCGGCCGCCCCTCGCGAAGGCGACCACCGCCAGGCCGGCGAAGAGCGCGAACCAGGCGGCGCGCGAGAGGGTGAGGATCACCGCCGCGCAGCCGAGGGCGGCGGCGAGGCCCAGGAAGCGGCGCCAGCGCGAGGGCAGGCCCGGGTGAAGGGCCAGCGCGGCCGCGAGCAGCGCGGGCGGCGTGAGGTTGTGCGCCAGCCGCTGGTACCAGGTGAAGAAGCCGAGGGCGGCGAAGTGGCCCGGGTACTTGGGAGCCGCCGCCACGATGGGCCGGGCGCGCATGCCGATGGCGTACCAGGGGTCGAGACCGGTCTGGTACTGCGCGAAGGCGATGGCGCTCGGCAGCAGCGCCGCCGCCGCCCAGACCCCGAAGGCGGCGAGCGCGAGCCGGCGCGAGGCCGGCGCCGGGGCCCCGCCGAAGGCCTCCGGCACCGCGTACGGCACCGCAGCCACCGAGATCACCAGCAGCGGAGAGAGCGCCGAGCGCCACCCCACCGCCGAGGCCCAGTCGAGCGGCGGCATCCCGGCCGCGGCCGCCAGGGCCGAGGCGAGCACCGCGCCGCCGCAGAAGAGGAGGACGGGCAGGTCGAGCGCCGAGCGGCTCCAGAGCCCGCGCGCGCCGGTGAGCCGCAGCAGGAGCAGCGCTCCGAGGGAGACCAGCAGGCCGATCTGCATCCCGGCGATCGAGATGGGCAGGAAGAGGGCGTGGACCAAGAGCCCCGCGGCGGCGGCCTGGGCGAGGAACCTGCGCGCCGGGGGGAGGAACGTGGGCATCGGGGCGGAAGGTACCACGGCGAATCCCTTGCGGGCCGCGCCACGCGCGCTCGCCGGCTCTCGCACGCTGGCTCGCAAAGTAGCTAGGCGTTCCGCCTGAGCAGCCACGCCCCCGCCGCCAGGAACAGCGCCGGCGCGGCCCAGGCGGCCGCGAGGGGCGGCAGGCGCGAGGCGACGCCCAGGGACCAGAAGATCCCCTGCACCGCCCAGAACGCGAGCGACACGCCGACCGCCTCCACGATGGCGGCGGTGAGGTGCCCCTTGCGCTCCCGCCGCAGAGCCAGCGCCAGGGCCACCAGGCCGGCGGAGAGCGCGGCGAAGGGGTGGGCCAGCCGGTCGTGCCACTCGAGCGCGAAGTCGGCGAAGGGCAGGCCGAGCCGGCGCCGCAGCGCGGTCTGCTGCCCGAGGAGCGCCCGCGGCAGCTGCGACGGGCGGCCGGGCCGCACCGCGAAGGCCCCCGGCTCCTCGTCGAAGCGGTAGGCCCGCTGCGGATAGCTCGCGAGCACCATGCCGCCGTCCCTCGCGAAGGCGCGCTCCGCCACGCCGGAGAGCAGCCACTCCCCCTCGGCCGGGCCCGGCTCCATCCGCTCGGCGTCGATCCGCCTCGCCAGCCGGAACTCGGGGGTGACCTCGAGGATGGTGACCCGCTCGAAGGCGCTGCCGGCGCCGCCGCGGAGGTGGTAGATGCGCCGCCCGTCCCGGCCGCGGAACCAGCGGCGCGGCTCCTGCGAGCGGCCGAAGCCGCCGCGGTGGAAGCGCTCCACCATGATGGCGTCGGCCCGCTGCCCGGCGCGGGTGACCAGGGTGTCGCCGAAGGCCACGAAGACCGCGGCGGCCGCGAGCGCCACCGCCAGCACCGGCAGGGCGAGCCGCCAGGGGCCGAGCCCGAGCGCCCGCATCGCCGTCCACTCGCGGGTGCGCCGCAGCCCGCTCGCGGTCACCGCCGCCGCCAGCACCATGGCCGCGGGCGCCACCTGCCAGGCCACCACGCCGGAGCGGTTGGCGTAGAGCTCGAGCACCGCCGGGACCCAGCCCGGGCCGCGGAAGGCGCTGGCGTTCTCGGCGAAGTCCACCACCAGGAAGAGCGCCACCACCGCCGCCAGCGCGGCCAGGAAGGCCACCGCCGCGCGCCGGGCGAGGTGCAGGAAGAGCGTCATCGCACCGCCCCCGCGCCGCGCCGGTTCATGAGGAGCACGGCGGCGAGCCCGACCGCCGCGAAGGCCAGGTTGGCCAGCTCGGGCCCGAGCCAGTACGGCACCGCGCCGCGCTGCGAGAGCCCCTCCCCCACCCGCAGCAGCGCGTAGTAGGCCACCACCGCGAGCAGCGTCGCCACGTAGCCGAAGGCGCGCCCGCCGCGGCGGGAGGCGGCGATGGGGACCGCCAGCAGCGCGAAGGCGAGGAGCGCCAGGGGCCCGGCGATGCGGCGGTGCAGGAAGGTGCGCCAGCGGCGCGCCTCGTCCGGCCGCTGCGCGTCGGCCCGCCGCGCGAGGCCCAGGATGTCGCCGGGGGTGAGCTCGAACGGCGAGCCCACCAGCCGGTTCCGCTCCTCCAGCGTCTGCCCCACCCCCACGTCGATGCTCCCCTTGCGGAAGCGGGCGGTGACGTACTCGCCCTGGGAGAGCTCCTCGCGGTGCGCCTCGCCGCGCGCCAGCACCAGCTCGAGCGTGCTGCCGGCCTCGCCGGGCCGGAGCTTGCCCACCTCGGCGAGGGCCAGCAGCGGCGCCGCGGGGTCGGTGCGGTCGCTGATGAGGACGTGGTGCCAGCCGTCCTTCTTCACCTGCTCGGCGTAGAGGGTGACGTCCGGGATGTCCACGAAGAACGTCCCGGAGCGCACCTCGCTGGTCACGTTGCGCTTGATGAGGTCGTCGAGCCGCTGCCGCGCCGCGCGCAGGCCCGCCGGCTCCACCTGCAGCGACAGGAAGAGGGCGGCGGCGGTGGCGAGCGCGCCCAGCAGCGCCGGCACCCGCACCAGGCGAGAGGGGGCGATGCCGGCCGCCGAGAGGGCCACCAGCTCGCGATCCTCGGCGAGCCGGCCCACCCCCACCACCGCGCCGAGGAGGAAGGCCACCGGCAGCACGTAGCCGAGCAGGTGGGGCAGGATGAAGAGGCACACCAGCCCCAGGTCGACCAGCGAGACGCCGGCGCCGAAGAGCACGTCGCCCTGCGCCAGGAGCTGGGTGGCGAGGAGCAGCTGGGTCAGGAAGAGCAGCCCCGCGCCGAAGGGGAGCAGGATCTCCCGCGCGAGGTAGCGGTCGAGGGCGCTCACCCCGCCCGGCTACTTCTTCCCGCCGGCGAGCCGCTCCTGCAGCGCGGCGTCCTTGGCCTCGACCTCGCGCGCCATCTTCTCGCGCTGGCCGCGCACCCGCTCCGCCACGACGGCGTCGGCGCGGGCGATGATGCGCGCCGCGAAGAGGCCGGCGTTCTTGGCGCCCGACTTGCCGATGCCGAGCGTGCCCACCGGCACGCCGCCGGGCATCATGGCGGTGGCGAGGAGCGCGTCGAGCCCGGACAGGTCGCTCGCCGCGAGCGGCACGCCCAGCACCGGCAGCTCGGTCTCGGCGGCCACCACGCCGGCGAGGTGGGCGGCGGCGCCGGCGCCGCAGATGATCACCTCCACGCCCCGGCCCGCCGCCTCGCGGGCGTAGCGGGCGGTGCGCTCGGGGGTGCGGTGGGCGCTCGAGACGTGCAGCTCGCAGGGGACGCCCAGCTCGTCGAGGGCCTTCTTCGACTCCGACATCACCTCGAAGTCGGAGTCGCTGCCCATGAGGATGAGGACCTTGGGGTTCATTTGAGGCCGATGTCCTTCCGGTGATGCCGTCCGCGGAAGTCGACGCGGGCGGCGGCTTCGTAGGCGCGGGCGCGGGCGTCCGCCATGTCGCGGCCGAGCGCGCACACGGTCAGAACGCGCCCGCCGGAGGTGACGAGGTGGCCGTCGGTCGCCTGGCTCACCCCGGCGTGGAACACCTGGACGTCCTCGGCGAACGGCCCCTCGGCGCCGGTTATGGCGTCGCCGAGGGTGGTCTTCGCCGGGTAGCCCTCGGCCGCGAGCACCACCCCGACGGCGGGCCGCGGGTCGATCCGCAGCTCCACCCCTTCGAGGTTGCCGTTGGCGGCCGAGAGCAGGGCGGGCACGATGTCGCCGGCCACCCGCATCATCAGGGGCTGGGTCTCCGGGTCGCCGAGGCGCGCGTTGAACTCGAGCACGCGCGGCCCCTTCGGCGTCAGCATGAGGCCGGCGTAGAGGGCGCCGCGGAAGGGGCGGCCTCGCTTCGCCAGCTCGCGGAGCGCCGGCAGGATGACCGTCCGGCGCACCTCCTCGAGGAGCTCGGGCGAGACCTTGGGCGTGGGCGAGAAGGCGCCCATGCCGCCGGTGTTGGGCCCCTCGTCGCCGTCGCCGACCCGCTTGTGGTCCTGGGCGGCCGGCAGCATGATCGCGCGCTCGCCATCCACGATGGCGATGCAGCTCGCCTCCGGACCCTCGAGCCGCTCCTCCACCACCACCCGCGCGCCGGCTTCGCCGTGCACCTTGCCGAGGAGCATGTCGCGCAGCGCCGCCTCTGCCTCCTCCGGCGTCCCGCAGACCACCACGCCCTTGCCGGCGGCGAGCCCGTCGGCCTTCACCACCACCTTGCCCCCGCGCGCCCGCGCGAACTCGACCGCGGGGGCGAGCTCGGTGAAGTCGGCGTACTCGGCGGTGGGGATGCCGGCGGACGCCATGATCTCCTTGGCGAAGGCCTTCGAGCCCTCGATCTCGGCCGCCGCGGCGTCGGGGCCGAAGACCGGGATCCCCTCCTTGCGCAGCCGGTCGGCGAGCCCCTTCACCAGCGGAACCTCGGGCCCGACCACCACCAGGTCGATGGCGTCCCCGCGCGCGTAGCGGGCGAGCCCCTCCACGTCCTCGGCGGCGATGGCCACCCGCTTCGCCACCCGGGCGATGCCGGGGTTCCCCGGCGCGCACAGGACGGCGCTCGCCAGGGGACTCTGGGAAATCTTCCAGGCCAGCGCGTGCTCTCGCGCGCCGGCGCCGACGACCAGGATGCGCATGATGGTTTCCGGTTATCGCACCGCGCGCTTTTTTTCCATGCCCTTCTCTTTCGGGTCTAGGATCGCCCCCGCGGGGAGGGAGGCTGGATGGCGGCGATCCTCATCGTCGACGACAATCCGACCATACGCGCCATCGTCAAGCTGTACCTGGCGGGCCCGGATCGGGAGTTCACCGAGGCGGCCGACGGCGAACAGGCCCTGCAGGCGCTGCGGCGCCAGCCGGTCGACCTGGTGATCGTCGACGTGGTGATGCCTCGCAAGGACGGGCTCACCTTCGTCCGCGAGCTGCGCGCCCTCCCCGACCCGCGGCTGCGCGCGCTGCCGGTGGTCCTCCTCACCGGGCAGCTCGGCGAGGAGGAGGGCGCGGAGCGGGCGCGCGAGGTCGGCGCCGACGCGCTGGTGCTGAAGCCCATCACCGGCCCGCGCCTGCAGGAGGCGGCCGAGGCGTTGCTCGGCCGCCGCGCCGCCGCCCCGTCCGGTTAGTGCCGGAAGTGGCGCATGCCGGTCGCGACCATGGCGATGCCGGCCTGGTCGGCGGCGGCGATGACCTCGGCGTCGCGCATCGAGCCGCCGGGCTGGATGACCGCGGTGGCGCCGGCCTGGATGATCGCCTCGACGCCGTCGGCGAACGGGAAGAACGCGTCGGAGCCGACCGACGAGCCCTTCACCGGGAGCTGCGCCTTCATCACCGCGGTCTTCACCGACTCGACCCGGCTGGTCTGGCCGCCGCCGATGGCGGTGGTCCGGTCGGCCTGCGCGAAGACGATGGCGTTCGACTTGACGTGCTTCACCACCTTCCACGCGAAGAGGAGGTCCTTCCACTCCTGCTCGGTGGGGGCGCGCTTCGTCATGACGCGGCAGTCCTCGCGCCGCACGGCGCCGAGATCGCGGTCCATCACCAGCAGCCCGCCGGGGATGGAGCGCAGCTCGCGCGCCTCCTCCGGGCGCCGCTTCCAGCTCGACCGCGGCGCGGCCAGGCGGGGGGCGGCGAGGAGGCGCAGGTTCTTCTTGGCCGCGAGGAGCGCGCGGGCCTCGTCGTCGTAGCCGGGGGCGATGACGCACTCGAGGAACAGGTCGGTCAGCTCCTTCGCCGCCGCCGCGTCCACCGGCCGGT
Source organism: Anaeromyxobacteraceae bacterium (assembly GCA_035656915.1). Taxonomy (GTDB): domain Bacteria; phylum Myxococcota; class Myxococcia; order Myxococcales; family Anaeromyxobacteraceae; genus Anaeromyxobacter_B. The sequence goes on along the minus strand of DASRRJ010000006.1, from coordinate 110,658 downwards.
TGAGGGCCACGATGCCGCCGAAGGCCGAGACCGGGTCGCAGGCGCGGGCCCGGGCGAAGGCGTCGGCCGGGCTCCTGCCGAGCGACACGCCGCAGGGGGTGTTGTGCTTGATGACCACGCACGCCACCTCGTCGAACTCCTTGACGCAGGCGAGCGCCGACTCGAGGTCGACGAGGTTGTTGTAGCTGAGCTCCTTGCCCTGCAGCACCTGGGCGAAGGCCACCGTCGGCTCCTCCGGCTCGGTCGCCGAGCGGTAGAAGGCGCCCTGCTGGTGCGGATTCTCGCCGTAGCGGAGGTCCTGCACCTTGCCGTAGACCGCGGCCAGGGTGCCGGGGAAGTGCGCCGGCTCCGACGCCGGCAGCTCTCGCGCGGTCAGGTACTCGCAGATGGCGGCGTCGTAGGCCGCGGTGTGCGCGAAGGCCTTCTTCATGAGGTAGAAGCGGGTGGCGTCGGAGAGCGCCTTGCCCTGCTCCAGCTCGTCGGCGACGCGGCCGTAGTCGACCGGGTCCACCACCACGCCCACGTGGGCCGAGTTCTTGGCGGCGCTGCGGACCATGGTGGGGCCGCCGATGTCGATCTCCTCGACGCACTCGGCGAAGGGCTTGCCGGCCGCGACCGCCTGGCGGAACGGGTAGAGGTTCACCACCACCAGGTCGATGGCCGGGATGTCGCGCGCCTGCACGTCGGCCTCGTCCGAGGCGAGGCCGCGGCGGTAGAGGATGCCGCCATGGACGCGGGGGTGCAGGGTCTTCACGCGGCCGCCCAGGATCTCCGGGGCCTGCGTCCAGGCGCCCACCGAGGTCACCGGGACCCCGGCCTGGGCCAGGGCGCGCTCCGTGCCGCCGGTGGAGAGGATCTCGACGCCGAGGGCGGCGAGGCGGCGGGCGAACTCGACGAGCCCGGTCTTGTCCGAGACCGAGAGAAGGGCGCGGCGGACCATGAGCAACCTCCAAGTGGGGGGTGCTCTTGTACTCGCCGCGCGCGGGACTTTCAAGAACGCTCGCAGGCCCGCCCAGGCTGCGCGGGGCGAGCCGGCGAGCTCGTCAGTCGACGTCCTCGGAGTCGTCGTACGGAGCGCGCTCGTACGGGCCCGGGACCTGCGGCTCCTCCTCGGAGACGGCGCGGAGCTTCAGCAGCCCGCGGGTCTCGACCTGGCGGATGCGCTCGCGGGTGAGGTTCATGATCCCGCCCACCTCCTCGAGCGTGATGCCGCCGCGGTCGGCGACGTCGAGCGCGCAGGTCTCGGCCATCTCCCAGATCTCCTTGTCCGGGAAGTTGAGCTTGATGGACCCGGTGGTCGGGTTGACGTCCAGGTAGAGGTGGTGCTTGCAGGAGACGAACATGCAGGGGCGCGGCCCGCTGGCGCACTCCGCCCGCGAGCGCGGGCGCACCGCCGCGATCTCCTGGATGACCTGCTGCAGCTCCGGGTCGATCTCACCGAGGGCCCGCTGCTTGCGCAGCTCGCGCGCGATCTCCTTGCGCGACATGGTCTTGGAGCGCCGCCGGCCGCGCCGGCCCTCCTCGAGCTCCCCGCCCGCGACCTCCGGGTCCACCGGCAGCTCGCCCTCGCTCCGCTTCGCCTCGCTCATCCCGAGCCTCCCTTCCCACTCACCCGCCCGCTCCCGCGGGCTCGTCCGTACACCTGAGCCGGCGCGCCCCGCGCCCCGGCCCTAGCTCGCGCGGCCGGTCTCCCACCCCGTGGGGACCACCGCGACCCTCCCGCCCACCTTCTCGATGCGCCGGAGCGCGCTCTTCACCTCGCGCACCGCGCTCGCCAGCTCCTCCTCGACCTCGCGGCGCCGCGGGTGCGCCCGCGCCTTCCGCTCCAGCTCGCCCACCAGGCCCGAGAGCCCCGACTCCACCTCGTCCATCCGCATGCGCAGCGCCACGAAGCTGCCGCGCACGTCGTCGAGGGTGAGCCCCTCGGCCAGCATCCGCTTGATGAGGTCGATCCGCCGCACCACCGACACCGGGTAGAGCCCGGTGGAGCCGGTGTGCTTGCCCTTCCGCCCCACACGCCGGCTGCGGGGCAGCAGCCCGGCCTGGACGTACTTGCGGAAGGTGGCCTCCGACAGCCGCGCGCCGCGGACCTCGAACAGCTCCACCACCTCGCGGCTGGTGATGCCGGCGGCGCGCTCGCGCTCGATGCGCTCGATCTCGGCTGGCGGGAGGAGGAACCCCATTCGGTGTCGTCGTTTGTATGTAAGCTACTCAAGATTGAATACTGAAAAGTTGACTACGAAACTAATACACTCAAGTGAGATCGTCAACGGGGTCGGCCGACGTCCCTCCCAGGCCCTCGCCCGCTGCGCGGGAGAGGGAGAGACAGGCGGGGGCGGAGAGGGAGGACGGCGGCGCCCCTCGCTCCCCGCCGCGCGGGGAGGGAGGCGAGGCCGCGCCGTCGGGAGCGGGAGGCCGCCGCTTCAGCGCTTCAGGCGCGCCGACCAGACGCGGCGGGCGCCGGGCGCGAGCTCGAAGTCGCGGGAGAGCGAGGGGAGCTTGGGGTGGGTGAGCTCGACGTGGTGGCGGCCGGGCGGGAGGCGCAGCTCCTGCGGGGTGTCGCCGGCCGGCTCGCCGTCGACCCTGACGCTGGCCCAGGGCCAGGCGTTGATGGTGAGGATGGCGGGGCGCGAGGGCGCGGCCGGGGGCGGAGATGGGATCGAGGCCCGGGTCGCCGCCGCGGCCGAGGGCGCAGCGACCGGGATGATCGGGCTCGGCGGCGCGACCGAGGCCCCCGCCGGCTGGGCGGAGCTCGCCGTGGAGGCCGGCGCCGGCAGCGCCGGCCGGGTGGAGGCGGCGGAGATCGGCCGGGCGGCCGCGCCAACTGCGACGCCGTGGATCCGCCGCGCCCACCACCACCCTCCCCCGCACGCCAGGGCGGCGAGGATCGCGGCGCCGGCGGGGAGCAGCCGGACGCGCGCCGAGGGAGGCCGCCGCAAGGTCCGCGTGATCGCCTCGTCCGGCGCGCCCGGCGGCGTGGCGCGGACCGCGCCTCCGGGCCCGCCGCCCGCCGGCGGCGGCTCCACGTTCCGATCTCTCGGCATGATCGCGGTCGGCTCCGCGCTCCCGAGCAGAGCGGGCCCCGGCTGCTCCGTGAGTCGCCGCTCGGGCCCGGCCGCCTCGGCGCCAGCCCGCGTGGCTCCGCTCTCGGCGCTGTCCCACGCCGCCCCCGGCAGCGAGGGCCCCCGCGCCCCCTCCGGCCAGAGCCGGCGCATGAGCGGCCGCAGGTCCAGGTCCTCCGGCCGCCAGCCCTCGGCGTGGCGGACCTCGGCGAGCTCGCGCTCCAGCTCGTCGGCCGTCGGCGTGCGGAGGGCGGGGTCGCGCGCCAGCGCGCGCATCAGCGCGGCGTCGAGCGCCGGCGGCACCAGCTCGTTCCAGGCCGAAGGCGGCGAGATGGGCTCCGCGCCGGTGACCGCCGCCAGGATGGCCGCCTCGCCGTCGCGCGCGAAGAGCCTTCGCCCGGCGCAGAGCTCCCAGAGCACCACCCCGAGGGCGAAGACGTCGGCGCGCCCGTCGACAGGTTCGGCCCGGGCCTGCTCCGGGGCCATGTACGCGAGCTTCCCCTTGAGCGTGCCCGGCGCGGTGAGCTCCAGGCCGCCGAGCGCGCGGGCGATGCCGAAGTCGGCGAGCTTCACCTCGCCCTCGAAGGAGACGAGGACGTTCTGGGGCGAGACGTCGCGGTGCACCAGCCCGGCCGGCCGGCCGTCCTCCTCGAGCCGGTGGGCGTAGGCCAGGGCGCGGGCCACCTCGACGCCAACCTCCACCGCCCGGGCCAGCCCGAAGCGCACGCCCTCGGCGCGGCAGGCCTCGGCCACCGCGCGCAGGCTGTGGCCACGCACCAGCTCCATGGCGATGTACCAGCGGTCGCCCTCGCGGCCGAAGTCGAGCACCTGCACCACGTTGGCGTGGCCCAGGCGCGAGGCGAGGCGCGCCTCCTGGATGAACATCGGCACCGAGGAGGAGTCGCCCGGCCCGCCGCCGCGCACCACCTTGAGCGCGACCTCCTTCACGAAGCCGGCCGGGCCGGGCAGCTCGGCGCGGTACACGTCGGCCATGCCGCCAGAGGCGATGCGCGCGACGACGCGGTATTTGCCGAAGCTGCCGGACACGCGCGGAGTCTAGCCGCGGGCCGCGCACCCCGCGAGAAACGAGGTTCACTTTTCGTGACGGCTACAGCGCCCCCGCCGTGCGCTCCGCCTCGCCCCCGGGAGGATCCTCGACGAGCTCGGCCTCCGCGAACGGCAGGTCGTCGTCCGCCGCGGGCGCGGCCGGGCCGGCGCGGGCCGGGACGATCACCGGCGCGGAGAGGCGGGCCTGACCTCGCGCGCGCGCCCGCTCCACGCGCTCCAGGGCGCCGGCGAGGGCCTCGTCGAGCCACTCGTCCACCACCCGCCGCTCCTCGGGGAAGGCCGGGTGCCCGAGCGGGCGCAAGGCCTCCCAGAGCGCGCGCCTCAGGAGCTTCGTCTCGCGGGCGAGCTGCGCCGGGCTCGCGGAGGCGCGCACCAGCACCGCCAAGCGGGCAACGGCCTCCGCGGACCCTTCCCGGCCGGTCGGGAGGTCGCCCCGGAGGGAGAGCGCCAGCTCGCGCAGCAGCGGGCCCACCGCGAAGCCGAGCGCGGGGTCGGACGGACCGAGCTCGGCGGCTACGGCCCTGCGCCAGGCTGCCTGTACGTCGGTGCGCCGCTCGTCGATGGAGAGTCCCAGGCCGACAGAAGTCACGCTCGCCTCCGCTCGGGTCCCACCGCGCGGCGGGGCCACCTCGGCAGCTTCCGTAGCAAGGGGTCTGCCACGCCGGGGAGCTCCGCCGACCGGGGCCATCCGGGCGCTCCGGCCCGAGGCGCGGGCCCTGAGGGGAAAAACTTTTCCCACCCGGCGAACGCCGACGCCCCGGCGGCGCCCGACGCTCCGCCCGTTCCCCGCGCCCCCGCCCGCCCCCATTCGTCGCGCGGGCGCGAGAGGGGCAGGCCCCCAGCCCGTAGAACGGGGACGCAAACACCTCCCCAGCGGTCTCCCCCGGGCGAGCGACACCGGCTCCGCCGCAGCACCGGCCGCAATGGCAAGGGGCTTGCTCATCCCACCGGCACCGATGTCCTACTACGGCTTCCTCGCCACGCACGTCCCCCCTCAGCGGCTCCTCACCACGGCGGCGCTCAAGGCCTACCGCGCCGCCCGGAACCGGCTCGTGGTCCGCCCGTACGCGCCCGGGCGGCACGAACTCCTCGAAACCTTCGGCTGCGCGGGGCCGCAGGAGCTGTCGCGGCGCATGGCCATCCGACCGCTGATGGCCCTGGCGCCCGACCGCGGCGGCATCGCGGCGGCGCTGGAGCGGCACTTCCCGGGGGAGCGCGAGCGGGCGGTGGCCCGGGCCGAGGCGGCGACCCGCGGCGAGGTGAGGGTCTTCGGCAGGCGCGTGAACGCCGCGCGCGCCGGCGTCGGCCTCGACTGGCAGCTCGACCCCCTGCGCGGCGGGCGCTACGCCGCCTGGGCGCCCTCCGAGGCCCTGCCTCCCGCGCCGGGCTGCGACATCAAGAACCCCTGGGCGGTGGGGCGCGGCGACCAGTGGGTGGCCCTCGCCTGCGGCGCGGTGGCCGAGCCGGGCGAGGCCGCCCGCTACGCCGCCGCCTTCGTGACCGGGGTGCGCGACTTCGCCGCCCAGAACCCGGTCGGGCGCGGGGTGCAGTGGGCCTGCCCGATGGAGGCGGGCCTGCGTATGCTCAACCTCGCCCAGGCCCACGTGCTCTTTCGCGGGGCCCGCGAGCTCGAGGATCCGAGCTACGCGCTCGACCTGGCGCGCCTGGCGGTGGCCACCGGCCGCTTCATCGTCGACCGGCTGGAGGACTCGACCGCGGTCCCCAACAACCACCTCGCGGCCGACTGGCTGGGCCTCCTGGTGTGCGGCCTGTTCCTGCCGGAGTGGCCGGAGGCGGAGCGCTGGCGCGAGCTCGCGGTGGTGGGGCTGCGGCGCGAGCTCGGCGCCCAGACCCACGACGACGGGCTCTCCTTCGAGGGCTCCGCCACCTACCACCGGCTGGCGCTGGAGCTCTTCACCGCGGCCGGGCTGCTCTGCCGCTCGAGCCACGCCGCCCTCGGCGCCGGCTACTGGCGCCGGCTCACCGCGATGTTCCGCGCCCTGCGCGGGCTCCTGGTGGGCGAAGATCTGCCGCAGCTCGGCGACAACGACTCGGGGCGCATCTTCGCCTTCCGCGAGCGCGGCGGCCTCGAGGGCGGCTACCTGCTCCCCATCGGCGCGGCCCTGCTGCGCGAGCCTGGCCTGCGGGTCCGGCCCGGCGCCGTCAGCGGCGAGGAGGTGCTCTGGCTCTTCGGCCCGGCGGCGCTGGAGCGGCTCGCCGCAGCGCCTCCTGGTCCCGCCCCCGGCAGCGTGAGCTACCCCCGCGGCGGCATCCACATGCTGCGGCGCGGCGGGCTCGAGGTGGCCGTCTCGTGCGGCCCGAACGGCCAGCGCGGCGTGGGGGGCCACTCGCACAACGACAAGCTCGCCTTCGAGCTGCGCGTCGGCGGCCGGCTGGCGATCTGCGATCCGGGGAGCCTCTGCTACACCGCCGAGCCGGAGGTGCGGAACGCCTTCCGCTCCACGCGCGCCCACGCCACCCTCACGGTGGACGGCGCGGAGCAGAACCCCATCCCCGCCGGGCGGCTCTTCGCGCTGCCCGACGAGGCGCAGGCGCGCAGCCTGGGGCTCGACTCGAGCGAGCGGTTCGAGCGCTTCACCGGCGAGCACCGCGGTTACGCCCGCCTCGGCGTGGTGCACCGGCGAGAGCTGATCCTGTCGGAGGACGCGCTGCTGGTCCTCGACCGGCTCGAGGGCGAGGGAGACCACGCGGTCGAGGCGCGCTTCCCGCTGCCGCACCGGCAGGCCCGCCTGCGGCCGCTGTCGCAGCCCGAGGCCGCCCGGCTGGCGGCACTGGCGGGGGCGCCCGAGGGGGCCTTCGCCGCAGCCCTGGGTGTGGAGGTCGGCCCCGCCGGCGCGCCGCTGGCGCTCCTGGCGCTGGGGCGCCTGGAGGGCTTCGCGCTGGCGCTGGCGCCCTCCACCTACTCGCCGGGCTACGGCGAGGCGGTCGAGGCGTTCACCGTGGTGTACGCGGGGCGGCTCGCCTGCCCGGCGCGCCTCGCCGCCGCGGTGCTGGCGCTTCGAGAGACCGGGCCGGTGAGGAGCGAGGGATGATCGAGGCGGCGGGGACGGCGTAGGCCCGGGCGCGAGAAGATCGTCCAGGCGTGACGTGCTAGGAAGAGGAGCGTGATCTTCTCCGCGCTCCTCGCCGCCGCCCTCCTCGCCGCGCCCGCGCAGGACTCCCGCGCCGCGCTGCTCGCAGCCATGAAGGCCGAGCTGACCCGCTCCATGGAGCGGCTGCGCCTGTCGGGCTTCGAGGCGCCCTACTTCATCGCCTACCAGGTGCGGGACCACCGCGCCGAGGAGGTGACCGGCCGCTTCGGCGCCGTCTTCGACGACCAGTCCCGCCACGACCGGCGGCTCGGGGCCGACGTGCGGGTGGGCGACTATGCGCTCGACTCGTCCGGCCCGCAGGACGAGCTCTCGATGTTCATGGGCCCCGAGCAGCAGACCTGGTTCGCGCCGCGCGAGGCGCCGGTGGACGACGACCCCCTGGCGCTGCGGAGCGCCCTCTGGCTGGTGACCGACGAGAAGTACAAGGAGGCGCTCAGCTCCTGGTTCAAGAAGAAGTCGCGGGCGGTCTACCGCGCCGACGAGGCCGACCGGGCGCCCAGCCTCTCGCGCGAGCCGGCGCAGCGGCACGTCGACCCGCCCGCCGCCTTCCGCTTCGACCGCGCCCGCTGGCGGGAGGAGGCGCGGGCGCTCTCCGCGCTCTTCCGGGACCACCCCGAGGTCTTCGACGCGAGCGTGAAGGTGGCCGCCGACGAGCAGGTGCGCTGGCTCGCCAACAGCGAGGGCACGGCCATCGTCACCGAGGAGGTGCTCTACGCCGTCCATGTGCAGGCCACCGCCCGGGCGCTGGACGGCCAGCTCCTCGAGGACAGCCGCGACTTCTACGCCCGCACCGAGGGCGGGCTCCCCGGCCCGGAGGTGCTGCGCACCGAGACCCTGGCGCTCATCGCCGAGCTGGAGGCCTTGCGCAAGGCGCCGGTGATCGATCCCTACACCGGCCCGGCCATCCTCGCCCCCGAGGCCGCCGGGGTGCTGTTCCACGAGGCGGTGGGCCACCGGCTCGAGGGCGAGCGGCAGGAGGACGACAAGGGCGGCCAGACCTTCAAGGGCCAGATCGGGCGCGCCATCCTGCCGAGCTTCCTCACGGTGGTGGACGACCCCACCCTCGCCGCCGCCGCGGGGACGGCGCTGAACGGCTTCTACGCCTTCGACGACCAGGGCGTCCCGGCGCAGCGCACGGTCCTGGTGAAGGACGGCCGGCTCGAGAGCTACCTGCTCTCCCGCAAGCCGGTGAAGCCCTTCGCCCACAGCAACGGCCACGGCCGCGGCCAGGCCGGCCGGCCGCCGGTGGCGCGCATGGCGAACCTGCTCGTGCTCTCGTCGCGGACCGTCCCCTTCGCCGAGTTGAAGCAGCGGCTCGTCGCGGAGGCGAAGCGGCAGGGCAAGCCTTACGGCCTCATCCTCCGGGACATCAACGGCGGGAACACCAACACCGCCTCCTTCGGCTATCAGGCCTTCAAGGGCACGCCCCGGCTCGTCTACCGGGTGGACGTGGCGACCGGGCAGGAGGAGCTGGTGCGCGGGGTAGAGATGGTGGGGACGCCGCTCACGAGCGTGAACAAGGTGCTCGCTACCGGGGATCGCCCCCAGGCGTTCAACGGCTTCTGCGGCGCGGAGAGCGGCTACGTGCCGGTCTCCACGGTCGCGCCGGCGGTGCTGGTGGGGGAGATCGAGCTGCAGCGGGTGGCGCAGGCCTTCGAGCGCAGCCCCATCCTGCCGAGCCCCTGGGCCACGCCGCGGTAGCGCGCGTGGCGCGGCGACCCGGCTACTTCTCCTTCCACCCCCGCCAGACGATGTACTTGCGGAAGTCGGACTCGAACTCGTCGGGCGCGATCCCGATGGCGCCCTGGAAGGCGGCGTTGAAGAGCCGGCCGGCGTTCATCTCGTCGAGGACCTTGCGGACCCGCTCCATGCCGTAGCGGTCGAGCAGGAACTGGAACGCCCAGTGGGCGGAGGCGTAGACCACCTCCTGATCGGACTGGTAGAGCGGCTCCGGGTCGCTCACCGGGTCGCCGTTGGCGCGCACCGCCGTCCCTCCCTGCGGCTCGCCGCCGGCGCCGTCGCCGCTCCCGGCCAAGGGGCTCGAGGAGGAGTAGAAGCCGTAGATGAACTCCGGGCTCTTGCGCCGGTGCCCCTGGTCGGCGGCCACGCTCGCCATGCCCTCCCGGAACCAGAGCGGGATGCCCTTGTACGGCCACGACCACTCGCTCCCCGCCTGCTGGTACATGACGCAGTGGGTGAGCTCATGGGTGAGGAGCTCCTCCACGTCCTCCTGGCTCGGCCCGACCAGCAGCGACCAACTGCGGGGGGACTGCAGATCGATGGTGTCGTAGCGGGCCCAGGCGCGGAGCCAGCCGTAGCCCTCGCGGTAGATGGCCGCCTCGAAGGCCTCGTGCGACGGATAGAGGGTGACGGTGACCGGCGCGCTCAGCGCGCCCCACCGCTGCAGCCGCGCCAGCGCCCGGGGGATCGCCTGGACCACCTGCTCGGCGGCGGCGGCGTCCTCGGACCAGAACTGCACCCGGACCGTCTGTCCGCCCTGGGTGACGGTCTGGCTCAGGAGCGACTCCTTGCTCCGGTAGCGAGGAGCGCACGCGACGGTCGCCAGGAGGAAGAGGCTGACGAGGGCGGTGCGCATCTGCGAAGCGTTTTACCGTCCGCGCATCCGGCAAGGCAAGCCCGCGGCCGGGGGACGCCGGCTGGATCAGGCGAGCGCGAGCAGGAGCGGCGCCACGCCGGTCAGGTCGGACACGCCGTCGAGTCGGTCCGCCGCCGGCCCGAAGCCGAGCACCGGCACGGGTGCGAGGGTGTGGTTGCGCGTGGAGAGGTCCTCGAGGTTTCCGTGGTCGCTCGTCACCAGCAGCGAGTCGCCCGGCCCGAGCCCCGCCACCACTGCCCGCAGGAAGCGGTCGAGCCGGCGCAGGCAGTCGAGCGCCTGCTCCATGGAGCGCGCGTGGCCGGCCTCGTCGGTCTCGAAGAACTCGAAGAGCACCAGGTCGTGGGCGCGCGCCAGCCGGCCGGCGATGGCGGCCGCTTCCTCCGGGCTGCGCGGCGCCACCCTCGCCCCCAGGCGGTTGGCCCGGGCGGCGGTGAGATCCGGGGTGAGCGCCCTCCCCTGGCGCGCGTCCTCCCAGGTGGCGAGCCGCGCGCCGGGGGCGGCGGAGAAGGCGACGGTGGTGGCCGAGGCGCGCACCCGGCGTCGCGGGGGCAGCTCCCACTCCGGCTCGCCCTCGCACGGGAACCCCAGGGCGCGCAGGTAGGCCACCGGGTAGGAGTTGGCGAAGGCGGCGCGACGGCCGCGCTCCGCCAGCGTGACGAACAGCGAGCGGGCCTCGATGAAGGCGCGCAGGGCCGGCGTCGGGAAGCCGAGCTGGTGGCTCCCCATGGCGCGGGCGGCGTTCTCGCCGGTGAGCAGCGTCGCCTGTCCGGTGGCCGACTGGGGCCGCCCCGGCACCCCCAGGCGGGCATCGGCGAGCCGGGCGCGCCCTCCGCGCGGCAGCGGCGTACCCGTCCCGTCCTCGAAGCGTGAGAGGAGGAGCTCCTCCCGGGCGAGCGGGTTCACCTCGGGGTCGCGCGACCCCGCCCCGACCCCATCGACGAAGACGAAAAGGACGCTCATGCGCCTCCTCCGATTAACTACATGGAGAGCCGACGTCCATGCCACGCCTCCCCGACCCGCGCTTCGCGCCCGACTGCGCCATCCTGGTGGACGGCGCGCGGGTGCCGGCCCGCGCCGGCGAGAGCGTGGCGGTGGCCCTCGTCGCCGCGGGGCGGCCGCTCGTCTCGCGCAGCTACAAGTACCACCGGCCGCGCGGCCCGTTCTGCCTCGCCGGGAGCTGCGGCGGCTGCCTCGCCCGGATCGACGGCGAGCCGAGCCGGCGCACCTGCCGCGTGCCCTGCCGCGACGGCCTGCGGGTGCAGACCCAGAACGCCTTCCCCGGCGCGCGCCACGACCTCCTGCGCGTCATCGACCTCGCTGCCCCGCACGGCCTCGACCACCACCACCTCCTCACCTTCTCGCCCACCGCCACCCGGGCCGTGGTGGCCGTCTCGCGCAAGCTCGCCGGGCTGGGGCGCCTCGCGGACCGGCTACCGGAGCCGCCGCCGCCGGCGGTCCTCGAGCGCTGGGACGCGCTGGTGATCGGCGCCGGACCGGCCGGGCTCGGCGCAGCCGAGGTGCTCGCGGCCGGCGGCAGACGGGTGCTCCTCGCCGAGCAGGAGCCCCGGGCCGGCGGACGGCTCCGGGCCGAGCTGCCCCTGCCCGGCGAGCCGCCGCTGGCGTGGGCGGGAGAGGTGGCCGGCCGGGTGGCGCGGGCGGGAGGCGAGCTCGCCCTCGGGAGCGCCGCGCTCGGGATCTGGAACGACGGCGGCGCGCCGCTGGTGGCCGTCGCGGTCTCGGCCCCCTCGCCGCGCCTGCGGCTGGTGCGCGCCGGGGCCATCGTGCTCGCGGCGGGGGGCACCGCGCAGCCGCCGATCTTCGCGCGGAACGACCTCCCCGGCATCTTCTCCGGGCGGGCGCTGGCGGCCGCGCTGGGCGAGCACGGCCTCGTGCCAGGCGCGCGCTGTCTCGTGCTCGGGGACGGGCCGGAGGCGGACGCGGTGGCGGCGCGGCTCGCCGCAGGCGCCATGGAGGTCGAGCGCGCGCCGGGGCGCGCGGCGAGCGCCCGCGGCGGCGCGCGGGTGTCCGAGGTGGTGCTCGCGGGCGGGCGGCGCGTCCGCTGCGACGTCCTGGCGGCGGTGGCGCCGCCGGCGCCGGCGCTGGAGCTGGCGCGCGAGGCCGGCGCGCGGATCGACTTTCACCCGGAGCTGCTGGCCTTCGCGGTGGCGACCGACGCGAGCGGGCGGACCGGGGTGCCCGGGCTCTTCGCGGCCGGAGAGCTGACCGGCCTGCGAGATGGCGCCGCCGCGGCGGAGGCCGGCCGGCGGGCCGGGGAGGCCGCCCTCCATGGCTAAGACCATCCTCTGCGCCTGCGAGGACGTGACGCTCGAGGAGGTGCGGCGCGCCTTCGCCGCCGGCCACCGCGACCTCGAGTCGGTGAAGCGCTACACCGGCTTCGGCACCGGCCCCTGCCAGGGCAAGAGCTGCCTCGCCCTGGTCGCCCGCGAGCTGCTCCGGCTCGGCGCCAGCCCGGCCGAGATCGCTCCGTTCACCCCGCGCCCGCCGCTCCAGCCGACGCCGCTCGCGCTCCTCGCCTCGGCCGACCCCGGGGCGCTGCCGCTCGACCCGGGGGTGCCGCGCGAGGCGCCGGCCGGCCGCCCGCGGCCGCAGGGGGGGCCGCTGCCCGCGCGCGCCCGGGTGGTGATCGTGGGCGGCGGCATCATGGGGCTCGGCCTCGCCTACCAGCTCTGCCGGCGCGGGGAGCGCGACGTGCTGGTGCTCGAGGCCGGCTACCTGAACGCCGGCGCCTCGGGGCGGAACGGCGGCGGGGTGAGGGCCCAGTGGTCGACTCCGACCATGATCCGGCTGGCCCGCCGGTCGCTCGAGCTCTGCCGCGGCTTCGCCGCCGAGCTGGGAGTGAACGTCTGGTTCCGCCCGGGCGGCTACCTCTTCCTCGCGCCCACCGCCGAGCTGGCGGCCCGCCTCGAGCAGTACGCGGACCTCCACCGCCGCAACGGGCTGCGCACCCGGATGCTCACCCCCGACCAGGCGGCCGCCATCGTCCCGCAGCTCGACCGGCGGCGCTTCCTGGCGGCCTCGTGGAACCCCGACGACGGCGTGGTCTTCCCCTGGCCCTTCCTGTGGGGCTACGCGAGCCGCGCCGAGGCGCTGGGCGCCCGGGTGCGCACCTTCACCCGCGTGACCGGCTTCGAGACCGCCAACGGCCGGATCGCCGCCGTGCTCACCGACGCCGGGCGCGTCGCCTGCGAGGTGGTGGTGAACGCGGCCGGCGCCTGGAGCAAGGCGGTGGCGGCGCTGGCCGGGGTGGCGCTCCCGAACCGCCCCACCCGCCACGAGATCCTGGTCACCGAGCCGCTCAAGCCCTGGCTCGACCCGCTGGTGTCGGTGCTCGGGAACGGCCTCTACTTCTCGCAGTCGCAGCGCGGCGAGATCGTGGGCGGCCTGGGGGATCCCGAGGAGCCGGAGGGGGTGGTGATGGGCTCGACCCTGCGCTTCCTCTCCCGCTTCGCGCGCGCCGCCGCCGAGTGCGTGCCGGCGCTCGCCGGGGTGAAGGTGGTCCGCCAGTGGGCCGGCTGCTACGACGTGACGCCCGACAACAACCCCATCCTCGGGGCGGCCGGCCTCGACAACTTCCTGCAGCTCTCCGGCTTCGTGGGCCACGGGTTCATGATGGCGCCGGCGGTGACCGAGGTCATGGCCGAGTGGATGACCGGGCGCGGCGAGGACGAGATCTTCCACCGCTTCACGGTCGCGCGCTTTGCGCGCGGCGAGACCGCGCGCGAGGACTTCATCATCGGGTAAGCTCCCGGTCCCACCTCGACAGGACGGACAAGAGCCATGGCACTCGGCAAGACCATCGCATTCCTCGGCACCGGCAACATGGCCGAGGCCCTCGTGAAGGGGCTCCTGCGGGCCGGCACCGCCAGCCCCGAGGAGCTGCTCTGCACGGTGCGCCGCCCCGCACGCGGCGAGGAGCTCGCGAAGCGCTACGGCGTGCGCATCGCCACCGACAACCGGGCGGCGGCGGCAGCGGCGGACGTGGTGGTGCTGTCGGTCAAGCCGCAGGTGATGGGCAAGCTGCTCGACGAGATCGCGCCGGTGATCGATCCGGCCAAGCTGGTGATCTCGGTGGCGGCCGGCGTGCCCATCGCGCTCATGGAGCGCAAGCTGGCGCGCGGCGTGCGCATCATCCGCACCATGCCCAACACCCCGGCGCTGGTGGGGGCGGGGGCCACCGCGCTCGCCCGCGGCGAGCACGCCACCGACGCCGACCTCGAGGCCGCGCGGGCGCTCTTCGCGGCGGTCGGGCTCACGGTGGTGGTGGAGGAGCCACTCCTCGACGCCTGCACCGGCCTCTCCGGCTCGGGTCCGGCCTACATCTTCCTCATCATCGAGGCGCTCAGCGACGCGGGCGTGAAGGTGGGGCTGCCCCGCTACACCGCCCAGGCGCTCGCCGCGCAGACGGTGCTCGGCTCGGCGCAGCTGCTCATCGAGACGGGCGAGCACCCGGGCCGGCTCAAGGATCAGGTGACCAGCCCCGGCGGCACGGCCATCGCCGGCCTGCACACCCTGGAGGCAGGCGGGCTCCGCACCACGCTCATGGACGCGGTGGAGGCGGCGACGCACCGCGCGCGCGAGCTCGGCCAGAAATTCCTCGCCTCCGAGGACTGACTCGACCCCATTTGCCCGCGCCGCCGGTCGTCCCCAGGTTTTTTGGAGGCGGGTGCGATCCGCGGGAGCGGAACGATGGCTTCGGGCAAGAAGGGCCATGGCGGCGAGATGACGGTGCGTGACGCCGGCCGGATGGGCGGCGAGGCGCGCAAGGGTCAGCTCGGGGCCAAGGGGTACTCGCAGCTCGGCAAGAAGGGCGGCGAGCGGGTGGCGCGCGAGCGGGGCGCGGAGTTCTTCAGCGCCATCGGGCACAAGGGCGGCGAGGCGCGCAAGGGCCAGCTCGGCCCGGGCGGCTACTCGGCGCTCGGCCGGATGGGCGGCGAGGCGCGCAAGGAGCAGCTCGGCCCGGGGGGCTACGCCGAGCTCGGCCACAAGGGTGGGCAGCGCGTGCGCGAGCTCATCCGCGAGGGCAAGCAGGCAGAGGTCGGCGAGCCCGAGGACAAGTAGCGGGCGACCAGCGACGGGAGATCGAGATGCCGGACAGGGAGCGCAAGGACCAGGGCCGCGGCGGCAACGGCGGCAAGATGACGGTGCGCGAGGCCGGCCGGCTCGGCGGCGAGGCGCGCAAGGAGCAGCTCGGGCCGGAGGGCTACGCGGAGCTCGGCCACAAGGGCGGGCAGCGCGTCCGCGAGCTCATCGAGGAAGGGAAGCACCAGGTCGAGCGGAAGTGAGGGCCCGCGTGGCCGCCGGCAGCTTGCTCGCGCGGCCAGCGGGTGTAGAAAGGCGGCCATGCGCCGCCTCCCCCTCTGCCTCCTGACCGCCCTGCTCGCCAGCGCCTGCGCCTCCCCGCACCTCGCCATCGGCGAAGGAGACCGTCAGCGGGTCATCGGCGAGCTGGAGGGACGCCGCCGCTTCACGCGGGTGGCGCTCTACGACGGCGACTTCTTCGGCGATCGGAACGGCTGCCTCCTCTCGGACCAGCCGTTCGCCGAGCTCGACCTGATCGAGCACCCGGACGGCTCGGTGATCCCCCCGCCGGAGGCGGGCGCGGTGATCCCCCCGGGCACGCCGGTGCGGGTCGAGAAAGTCGAGTTCCCGACCGGCTGGACCATCGCCCAGCGGATGGTGATGACCCCGCGCTACCAACCGTGGATCCACCTCTCGGTGAAGGGCGAGCCCCGCCGCTGCGTGCTGGTGCTGCCGCAGGACCTCCGCTCGCGCGAGGACGCCCTGGCCGAGGTGGCGCGGGTCCTCACCACCGACGATCCCTCCCCGCGCCTCGCCGCGCTCCCGACCGCCTGGCGCGACGCGGTGCTGAAGAAGGAGCTGCTCGAGGGGATGAGCCCGGCCGCGGTCGAGCTCTCCTGGGGGGTGCCCGACAAGCGCCACATCGACCGGCCCGCCCACGCCGAGGACTGGAGCTGGGCCGGCGGCCGACGCCGGGCGTCCTTCGCGGACGACCGGCTGGTCAAGTTCGAGAAGGTGGAGACGCCGCCGAAGAGCTAGCGCCGCCCGGGCCGTCCGCCGCGGCGATCGCCGCCGCGGTGGTCGCGTCGCCCCTCCGCGCGCTCGTCGCGCCGCGGCCCGCGCCCGGACTCGACGGGCTGCGGGGTGACGCCGATGGCCACGCAGTAGACGGTGCCTGCCCGGAGCTGGGCCACCAGGTCCGCCTCGCTGGCCACCGGCCTGCGGAACAGGGTGGCCGCCTTGCCGATCTCGTCGAGCGAGCCGAGGGCGCCCGAGCCGCCGATGCAGGGCAGGTTCATGTGGTCGGCCGCCTCCATGGCGAGGTCGTTCGCCGGCCCCTTCTTGCGGGCGTGGAGCCCCTCGATGGCGGCGAGCCCGTCGAGCGTGAAGATGAAGTCGCCGCTCGGCCGGTCGATGGTCTTGTCGTAGGGGTGGGCCGCCACGGCCACGCCGCCCAGCTCCGCCACCTTGGCGAGCACCGCCCGCACCGGCCAGGGCGGCGTGCCGAAGAGCTGCGGCGGGGGCGGCACCTTCTCCGGCTCGGGGAAGTAGCAGAGGTAGTGGCCGTGGTCCGTCGCCAGCTCGACGCCGACCAGGCCGAGGAGACCCTCCTCCCGAGCCGCGGCGCGCACCTCGGGGAGCGCCTCGAGCCCGTTCAGATCGGTGAAGACCACGCCGTCGAGCCCCTCCTCGCGGGCGCGGCGCAGCACGTCGCGGACCGGGAGCGCGCAGCCGGCGGTGTGGCTGGAATGGGCGTGCAGGTCGATGAGCATGCGGACTCCCCGTGGAGGAAGGCGCGTCCAATTAGCACGCCGCCGCGGGGTTGGAAAGGCGCGGGCGTCAGGCGAGCGCGGGGATCTGGCGCTGCTGGCGCTCCTCGGCGGCCCGGATGAGATAGCCCATCAGCATCAGGCTGGAGGTGTTCTCGAGCACGCGCGCCGGATCGTTGGAGATGAGCTTCGAGGAGTAGGAGAGGAAGAACTTCGCGAGATCCTCCCCCGCCTCCCGGGTGATCATGGCGTTGAGCTGCGCCGGATCCATGGTCCGGATCTGGTTGATGAACTCGACGGCGAACCCCCTCTTGCCGGACATGGCGACCTCCCGCGCGGCGCCCGCACGCCGCCGGGCCCTCACCGCTCCAAATACTAATCGCCGCACCGCGGCGCCGGCAGGCTCTCCGCCCCGCGCTGGCCGCGGGCGAAGATTTTCCGCGCGATATCGACCACTTGACGCGCCCCGTTTGTTTGACATGCAGAAAACGCCTGTGCATACTTTTCGCGAAATCGCCCAAGAGTGACGACCGAGGGTGTGGGGTCCGGCGAGGAGGGAATTTGATGCAATTCACGGGCGTGAAAGTCTTCTCGGCCACCAAGGCCAAGGAGCGCGAGGAGCTGGGCGACGTCCTGACGCGCTGGCTCCAATCCAACCCGGACGTCGAGGTGGTGGACCGCGAGGTCCGGCAGTCGAGCGACAACGAGTTCCACTGCCTCACCATCATCCTCTTCTACCGGCGCGCGCCCAAGGCGTAGCGCGGCAGCCGGCGGCGGCCCGGGCAGATTCCCGGGCACGCCCTCCGCGGGCGTGATACCTCCCCGGGCATGAAGCTCAAGCAGCGTCCCGAGGATTTCTCGGTCACCGAGTCCTGGCGGTTCGACGACGACCCGCGCGGCGAGTGGTTCGTCTACCTGATGGACAAGCAGAAGCTCTCCACCTTCGACGCGGTGGACCGCATCTGCAAGACCCAGGGCGTCCAGCCGGCCGACGTCAGCTACTGCGGCCTCAAGGACAAGCAGGGGCGCACCACCCAGCTGGTGGCGGTCCGGCGCAAGCCGGTGAGCGTCCAGGATCCCGACCTGCGGCTCAAGCCGCTCGGGCGCAGCGCCCTCCCGCTCTCGGCCGAGAACACCACCTCCAACCGCTTCGCGGTGACGGTGCGCGACCTCTCGGAAGACGACGTGGCGAAGCTGCCGACCTCGGTGGCAGAGGTGCAGAGCGTCGGGGTGGTGAACTACTTCGACTCGCAGCGCTTCGGGTCGCTCAAGCACGGGCAGGGGTTCATCATCAAGGACCTGATGCGCGGAGACTTCGAGCTGGCGCTCAAGAACGTGCTCGCCCACCCCTCGCCGCTCGACCAGAGCGACGACGCCCGCGTGAAGGCGTTCTGGAAGGAGCACTGGGGGGAGTGGCACCTCAAGAACCCCTACCCGGGCGCCGAGAAGTACGCGGCGGTGGTTCGCTGGATCAGGCTCCACCCCGAGGACTTCATCGGCGCCATGCTGCGCACCGAGCCGCGCTGGCGGGCGATGCAGGTCTTCGCCTACCAGAGCTGGCTCTGGAACGAGGGCGTGAAGCAGTACCTCAAGGACGTGGTGGGCATGACCCGGCTGCTGCCGGTGAAGTACCAGGCTGGCACCCTGCTCTTCCCGCAGTCGCTGGACGCGGTGCAAGCGCGGAACTTCCGCCACGCCACCTTCCCGCTGCTCGCGCCCGAGACCCGCATCGACGATCCGAAAGTCGAGAAGGCGGCCCTGGCGGCGCTGGGGCGCGAGCAGATGACCCTCGCGAGCCTCGCGGTGCCGGGGGCGCCGCAGATTCACTTCGACCCGGAGGAGCGGCCGCTCCTCGTCACCCCCGGCAAGCTGGTGGTGAGCGAGCCCTCGCACGACGAGCTGAACAAGGGCAAGCAGCGGGTCAACGTGGCCTTCACGCTCCCGCCGGGCGCCTACGCCACCCTGGTGGTGAAGCGGCTCTTCCACTGGACGCTGGCACCGCCGGCGGTGCAGCGCGCCCGCGAGGCGGCGGCGATCCCCCCGAAGCCGACGCCGGCGGAGCGCCACCAGGATCGCAAGACCACCGGGTTCCTCGCCAAGCAGCGCGAGAAGAAGGCCGCCAAGGCGCAGGCACGGAAGGCCAAGACCAAGACGGCCAGGCGCTGATCGTTTCACGAGGGCGCGTCAGGCTGCGTTGAGGCGGGGCCTGGCGCGCCGTCCGGCGGTTCACGAGGCGCGTCAGGCCGTCGCCGAGGCGGGCACACGACGAGCGCGCAGCGCAGCCGTACTCCTTTCGTACGGCGAGCAGCGCAAGCGAGGAGTCTGCCCGACGCAGGCAGGCCTGGCGCGCCGATCAGCTGCGGCGGGGGTCCACCCACTCAAAGACCAGCAGGTTCTCGCGCGCCGCCTCCGAGAGCCGCTCGACCACCGCGGTGAGGTCCACCTCCTCCGGCGCGTCGACCGCGAGGACGCTGGGGGGCAGCGCGGCCAGATCGCAGCCGAGCGCGCGCAGCCGCTCGAGGTACGGCGCCAGCGCCTCGCCCCCGATCGCCACGCCCGGGTCGAGCGCGGCCCGGAGCGTCCGGCGGCCGCTCTTTCGCTCCACCCCCTCGACGCGAAGCGGCGTTTCGCCGCCCGGCGAGGAGGCGCGCACCACGTCGTCGCGAGAGAGCCCGTAGGCGAGGAAGGGCGGCCGGAGCAGCCGGTAGCGATCGGAGCCGAGCGCCTCGGCCTCGATCAGCTCCACCTCGGGCCCCTCCTCCCCCGGCTCGCCCTCCACCGGCGCGGCGAGCTTCACCTCGATCTCGGCGGCCTCTTCTGCGGCGGTGGGGGTGCGCCTCTTCATGACCTTCAGGAGAAGGTGCGAGCCGTCCCTGGCGGAGGGTAGGCCCCGGTAGGGCCCGGCCGGACGGGCGCCTAGCCGGGCGGGCGGGGGCCGAGCGCCCCGGCGATGGCTTCGGCCAGCGCGGCACCGTCCGCGGTTCCCGGCTGGGCCCCCACCGCCAGCCCCTGCTCCAGGAGGGCAGCGGCGGTGGTCGGCCCGATGGCCGCCAGCAGCGCGCGGTCGAGGAGCGGCCGCCTCGGGCCAAGCGCCGCCGCGACCGCGCGCACCGCGGAGGGCGACGCGAAGGCCACGGCGTCCACCTCGCCGCGGTCGAGCGCGGCGGCGAGCGGCGCGAGCGCCTCGGGGCCGGCGGGGACGGTGCGGTAGGCCTCCGGAGCCTCCACCTCGGCCCCCGCCGCGACGAGCCCCTCCACCAGCTCCGGGCGCCCCTCGGCCGCGCGCGGCACCAGCACCCGCCACCCCTGGACCAGCGGCGCGAGCAGCGTGACCAGGCCGCGGGCGCTCTGCTGCTCGGGGAGGAGGTCCGCCGGGCGCAGCGCCCGGGCGAGCTTCTCGGCTGTGGCGCCGCCCACCGCAGCGAGGCGCACTCCGTCGAGCGCGGCCGGGCCGAGCCCGAGCGCCGCGAGCCGGGCGCTCACCGCCGCCACGGCGTTGGCGCTCGCGAAGACGGCGAGCTGGAAGCGGCCCGCGTGGCGCAGCGCCGCGTCGAGCGGCGCGAACGAGGCGGGCGGCGCGGCGGCGATGGCCGGGCACTCGAGCACCGCGGCCCCGAGCGCGCGCAGCCGCGCGGCCAGCGCGTCCTCGCCCTGCTTCCCGCGGGTGACCGCGACGGTGCGCCCGGCGAGCGGGAGGATCCCGGCCGCCGTCGGCTCGCGACCGCCCTCTGCCGGCCCCTTCCGCGCCGCGGGAGAAGAGCGTCCATCGGACGCTCCATCCGCCTCGCAGGGAGAGGGGGAGTGGGGAGGGGCGGCCATGCGGCTCAGCGCCTGGGCGCGGACAGCGCCTGGCCGAGCCCCTCGCAGGCCTTCAGGATCTCGCCGGCGCCCTTGCCGAGGAGCTCCTCGCCGAGCGCCTCGCCGAGCGCCTCGGCCGCCGACACCGGCCCGCTCCGCTCGCCGCGGACCACCTGCGTCCCGTCGAGCGAGGCGACCAGCGCCCGCAGCGACACCGTCTGCCCCGACACCGTGGCGTGCGCGGCGATGGGCACCTGGCAGCCGCCCTCGAGCCGGCGCAGCAGCCCGCGCTCGGCGAGCACCCGGTGGCGGGTCTCGAGGTGGTCGAGCGGCGCCAGCCGCCGCAGGGTGTCCTGGTCGCCGGCGCGGGCCTCGATGGCGAGCGCGCCCTGCGCCACCGCCGGCAGCATCTCCTCCGGCGGGAAGACGTAGGAGACGCGGTCGGCGAGGCCGAGGCGCCGCAGGCCGGCGTAGGCCAGCACCACCGCGTCGAGCTCCCCGTCGGCCTTGCGCAGCCGGGTCTCGACGTTGCCGCGCACCGTCTCGATCTGGAGGTCGGGGCGGAGCGCCTTGAGCTGGGCGGCGCGGCGCAGGCTGGCGGTGCCCACCCGCGCGCCCTTGGGGAGGTCGTCGAGCCGCCTGGCCTTGGGCGAGCAGAGCGCGTCGCGCGGGTCCTCGCGCTCGGGGATGGCGGCGAGCACCAGCCCCTCGGCCAGCACCGCCGGCAGATCCTTCATGGAGTGGACGGCCACCTGCGCCTCGCCCTGGAGCAGCGCGTCCTCGATCTCCTTCACGAACAGCCCCTTGCCGCCCACCTGGGCCAGCGGGACCTCCAGGATCCGGTCGCCGCGGGTGCTCAGCTCGTGCAGCGTCACCTCCAGCCCGGGCTCGTTGGCGCGGAGGAGGCCGGCCACGTGGTTCGCCTGCCACTTGGCGAGGGCGCTCTTGCGGGTTGCGATGCGGATCATTTGCTCTCCGAGATGGACACCACCTGGCCGCCGTTGGCGGGCCGGGCGGCGCCGGGGTTCGACTGCTGCTCGCCGTCCACGCCGAACAGCTCGGCGGCCACGCCCGGCAGCAGGCTGTCGCCGCTGGAGGCGGCCTGCTTGAGGCGCGCGGTGGGCACGTGCAGGAGCTTGTTGACGATGGCGCGGGCCATAGCCTCGACGCTGCGGCGCCCGCGCTCGTCGAGCTTGTCGCCGATGGCGGCCAGGGTGCGCTCGGCCTCGGCGCGGGCGATCTCCTCCGCCTGACGCCTGAGCTGCGACAGCACCGGCAAGGCGGCGCGGGTCTCGCGCTCGGCCGAGAAGGCCATCACCTCGGCCTCCACGATGGCCTCGGCCCGGATCCCCTCCTCGGCGCGGGCGCTCTTCGTCTGATGGACCACCTTCTGCAGGTCGTCCATGTCGTACGCGTAGACGTCCGAGAGCTCGGAGAGCGCCGGGTCGACGTTGCGCGGCACCGCCAGGTCGATGAAGCAGAGCGAGCGGTTCTTGCGCAGCTTCATCGCCGGCTGCACCAGGGCCGGATCGACCACGTAGGTCGGCGCCCCGGTGGAGACGATCACCACGTCGGCCTGCACCAGCAGCTGCGGCAGCTCCGCCCAGGGGCGGGCCGAGCCGCCCACCTGCTCGGCCAGGCCCAGCGCCCGCTCCGGCGAGCGGTTGGTGACCAGGATCCGGTCGGCGCCGAGCGAGGCGAGCGCCTTGGCGCTGAGGGCGCCCATCTTGCCGGCGCCGACGAGCAGGATCCCCCTGCCCTTCAGGTCGCCGAAGATCTTCTCCACCAGCTCCACCGCCACCTGCGACACGCTCGAGGCGCCGCGGCCGATGTCGGTCTCGGTGCGGACCCGCTTGGCGGTGGCGAAGGCGCGGTTGCAGAGGCGCGAGATGAACCCGCCGGCGGCCTGGACGCTGGAGGCGACGCCGTAGGCCTCCTTCACCTGGCCCAGGATCTGCTGCTCGCCCAGCACCATCGAGTCGAGGCTGGCGGAGACGCGGAACAGGTGGCGCACCGCCTCCGGGCCGGCCGCCTCGTAGAGGTGCTCCTCGGCGTCGCCGGAGCGGTCGAGGAACAGGCGCCGCGCCGGGTCGGCCGAGTCGCCGAGGACGTAGACCTCCATCCGGTTGCAGGTGGAGACCACCATCACCTCGGCGACGCCGTCGCGCGCTTTCAGGCCGGCGAGGGCGTCCTTGAGCTCGTCGCCGGAGAGCGACAACTTCTCGCGCACCGCGATGGGCGCGCTCTTGTGAGACAGACCTACGAGGTACAGCTCTCGCGTGCTCACTGCGCGCTCCTCCCGACCGTCTCCCCCTGGACCGGCTTGTTGAGGCCGTAGTCGCGGCCGTGCTTCCCCACCGGCACGAGCCCCAGGCCGACGAACGAGGTGATGACGATGGCGAAGCCGACCACCGAGAGCAGGGCGTAGCGTCGGCCGTGCAGCCCGGAGCGGCGCAGCTGCACCAGGGCGCCGTAGAGCAGCCAGGACACGAGCGAGAAGATCTGCTTCGGGTCCCACTGCCAGAAGTGACCCCACGCCTGGTTGGCGAGCACCGAGCCGAGCACCAGCGCCACCGTGAAGACCACGAAGCCGACGCGCACCAGCCGCTGCTCGAGGTTGTCGAGCTGCGTGAGCGACGGGAGCCGCGAGAAGAGCGCGCCGAAGTGCTTGCCCTTCACCTCGCGCTCCTGCAGCAGGTACATGAGCGCCACCCCGAAGGCGAGCGCGAAGATGGCGACGCCCAGCACGGCGACGAAGATGTGCCCCGAGAGCAGCCCGTGGCGCAGCCCCTCGGGCGGCCGGGGCGGCGCGTTGGGCGGGCCGAAGAGCGCGGGCAGCAGGGTGACGAGCACCAGCGGCGTGGCGAAGGCGCCGACGCTCGGCACCGGGTAGACCCGCTGCACCAGGAGGAACGCGCCCGACACCAGCCAGGCGAGCATGAGGAAGCCGCCGCGGAGGGTGAGGAACTCCATGCCGCCGTACTCGCGGCAGCCGAAGCCGATGGCCACCGCGTGCACCAGGAAGGCGGCGAGCAGGAGCGAGTTCCCGGCCGCCGCGGCGCGCGTCCAGCGCGGCTTCGCGAAGAAGGCGATGAACCCGGCGGCGGCTCCCGCGTAGAGGAGCGCGGCGACCCTGAGGATGTAGAGGCTCGTCATGGGGCTCGATTATCCCCGGTTCGGCGGGCGAAGTCCCGCCCGGGAGCCGTTCTCTAGCAGGAATGGGTGGATGCGGGAAAGGGACCGCCCGTCGAGGCGGCCTGGCGTGCGAGCGGCTTGCCTCGCCGGAGGCGCTGCGTTAGGGATCGCGCCTCCAACATCCACTCTCGAGCGCACACCGAGGAGCAACGCCATGGCTTCGAGCGACATCGTCACGCTGCAGGACTCCACCTTCGACCAGGAGGTGCTGAAGAGCGACACCCCGGTGCTGGTCGACTTCTGGGCGGTCTGGTGCGGCCCCTGCAAGGCCATCGCGCCGGCGGTGGACGAGGTGGCGTCGGAGTTCAAGGGCAAGGTGAAGGTGGCGAAGCTCAACATCGACGACCACCAGGCCGTCCCGCAGCAGTTCGGCATCCGCTCCATCCCCACGCTCCTCGTCTTCAAGGGCGGCCGCGTGGTGGACACCATCGTCGGCTCGGTGCCCAAGTCCAAGATCGTCGCGGCGCTGCAGAAGGTCGTCTAGCCCTCAGTTCACGAACCGGCGCATGCCGACGTTGGCGAGCAGGCCGATGCCGAAGTAGACGGCGATCACCGAAGAGCCGCCGTAGCTCATGAGCGGCAGGGTCACGCCGACCACGGGCAGCACGCCCGTCACCATCCCCATGTTGATGAAGGCGTGCCAGAAGAGCATGGCGGTGACCCCCACCGCCACGAAGTGGCCGAACCGCTCTCGCGCGTTGCCGGCCACGGTGAGCGCCGCGGCGACGAGCAGGAAGTAGAGCAGGATCAGCGCGGCGCAGCCAACGAAGCCGTGCTCCTCGGCCCAGACCGAGAAGATGAAGTCGGTGTGCTGCTCGGGGAGGAAGGAGAGCAGGGTCTGGGTCCCCTGCCCCCACCCCTTCCCCAGCGCCTGCCCGGAGCCCACGGCGATCATCGACTGGGTGGCGTGGTAGCCGGCGCCGAGCGAGTCGCCCTCCGGGTTGAGGAAGGTCTCCACCCGCTTGCGCTGGTACGGCTTCAGGTGCGGCCAGGCGAAGGCCGAGCCGGCCAGCCCCACGCAGCCCACCAGCGCCAGGGTGCGCCACTTCACCTTGGCGAAGAGGATCATGGTGGCGCCCACCGCCACCACGATGAGGGCCGTGCCGAGGTCGGGCTCCTTGAGGATCAGCACCGCCGGGACCAGGGTGATGGCCATGGGGACGGCGAGCGAGAGGAGCCCGTAGCCGTCGCGCCGCTTCTCGAGGTCGTAGTGGAAGTAGCGCGCCAGGGCCAGCAGCACCGCGATCTTGGCGAGCTCCGAGGGCTGGAAGTTGATGGGGCCGACGGTGAGCCAGCGCCGCGCGCCCATCACCAGGCGCCCCCTCACGAGCACGGCCAGCAGGAGCAGCACCACGGCCAGGTAGAAGAGGTAGGCGATCCGGAGAAAGGTCCGGTAGTCGAGCACCGCGATGGCGAGCGCCAGCGCGGCGCCGCCCGCCATCCACCACATCTGCGAGATCCAGACCGGCGCGTGCGCGCTGCGCGAGGCGGAGGCGAGGTTCCAGATGCCGGTCGCCGAGATGGCGAGCACCAGGAAGGCGATGTGCCAGGGGAAGCGCGCGAAGGCGCGCCCCGAGGAGGAAGCGGAGGGGAGCCGCCCGAGCGGGACGTCAAGCGCCACGGTTGCCTCCGGGGGTCGGGGTGGAGGTGCGCGGGGCCGGGGTCTCCGCGCCGTCGCCGCCCGCCGGGGCGATACCGGGGGCCGCGGGGGCGGAGGGCTTCGCGGTCCGGCTGGCCGCACCGCCCTGGCCCTCTCCCGGCGACGGGGTGGAGGGCTCCGCGCCGTGCCGGGCGCGCGCGGGTGACGGAGAGGGCGCGCCGGCGGCGGCGGGGATGACCACCGCGCCCACCGGCTGGATGGGAGCGGCAGCCAGCGGGGTTGCCGCGGCGGTACCCGCCGGGGCGGAGACCAGCGCGGGCGCCAGCGGCACCCCGCCGTTGGCGGCCTGCTGCTCCGCCGCCAGCTTCGCCGCCTGGTCCTGCTTCTGGAGGTCGAACCAGTACTTCACCACCGCGCTCGCGGTCGGGGCGGCGTTGCTGGCGCCGAAGCCGGCGTGCTCGTTCAGGACCACCACCACGATCTCCGGCGCCTCCAGCGGGGCGAAGGCGGCGAACCAGGCGTGGTCGCGCTCGAAGTAGCCCATCTGCCAGGCCTTGAGCCGGTGCGCGCCGAGGGCCACCACCTGCGCGGTGCCGGTCTTGCCGGCCATCTTCACGTCCTTGAGCCGCTGCGCGTAGGCGGTCCCGAACGGCTCGTTCACGGCCGCCTCGAGCCCCTTCAGCACCTCTTCGCGCGTGCCCGGCTTGAGGTTCAGCCGGCCACGCTCGGCGGGCGGGAAGTCCTTCACCGTCTGCCCCTTGGCGTCCTCGAGCCGCAGCACCGCCTGCGGCTTCCAGACCACGCCGGAGGCGAGCGCGCCGTAGAGCACCGCCTGCTGCATGGGGGTGACGTTCACGTCGCCCTGGCCGATGGCGAGGTTCACGCTCATGCCGTGGGCGTAGCCGCCGGGGATGTGCTTCTGGTGCCAGGCGGCGTCGGGCATGACGCCCGAGATCTCGCCGGCGAGGTCGAAGCCGGTCGGGTGGCCGAGGCCCAGCAGGTTGCCCCACTTGGAGATGCGGTCGGCCCCGAGGCGGTTGCCGAGGTCGTAGAAGAAGACGTCGCAGGAGGCGCCGAGCGCGTGCTCGAGGTCGATGGTGCCGTGCCCCTTCTCCTTGTCGCAGCGCCAGCGGTGGCCGCCCAGGAAGAAGTAGCCCGGACAGTAGACCGTCCCGCCCGGCTTGAAGACCCCCTCCTCCAGCGCCGCGATCGAGGTGACCACCTTGAAGGTGGAGCCGGGGTGGTAGTGCTGCTGGATGGCGCGGAAGAGCTCCGGCTGGAGCGGGTCCTTGCGGATGGCCTCCAGCTCCTTGCGCGTGATTCGGCCCGAGAGCTTGTTGGGATCGGGCGCGGGCCGGTCCACCAGGGCGAGGATGTAGCCGGTGCGCGGGTCCATGGCGAGCACCACGCCGGCGGTCGCCGGGAAGGTCTTCTCGGCGAACTCCTGCAGCCGCCAGTCGATGGACAGCACCGCGTTGAGCCCGGGCCTGGAGGCCTCGAAGCGCTGGTCCTCGGGGATGAGGCTCGACTCCGGCTTGGCGTTGCCGCGGGCGTCCACCACCACCCGCTTCTTGCCGTCCACGCCCCGCAGCTCCGCCTCGAACCGGCGCTCCAGACCGCGGCGGCCGATGTAGTCGCCGAGCTGGTAGGGGAGCGCCGAGGAGCCCGCGTCCCTCATCTCCTCGTTGAGCCGCTCCATCTCGTCGGCGCCGATCTCGTTCATGTAGCCGACGAGGTGGCCGCTGGAGGCGCCGTAGCGGTAGTTGCGGTGGGGCGTGGGCTGCACGTCCACGCCCGGGAGGTCGAGCTTGTGCGCCTCGAAGAGGTCGAGCTCCTCGCGCGTGATGTCGACCTTGACGGTGAAGGGCTTGAAGCGCGCCAGCCCACGCGACGCGGCGAGCCGACCCTGCGCCCGCTCGAGCTCGTCGGGCTCGAAGGACAGCAGCGCGGAGAGCTGGCTCACCACCTCCGGGCAGCGCTTCGCGCAGAAGTAGGGCGTGAGGGTGACGTCGTAGCTCGGGCGCGAGTCGACCAGGACCTTGTGGTTGCGATCGATCACCAGGCCCCGGTCGGCCGGGACCCTCAGCTCCTTCACGAAGTTCTCGTCGGCGCGCTCCTTGTACTCGTCGCCGTGGAGGATCTGCAGATGGTAGAGCCGCCCCAGCAGCACCAGGAAGGCGAGGGTCGCGACCGCCCCCATCCAGTAGGTGCGGGGCTTGAGCGCGCGCTGCGCCGTTCCGGGCGCGGTGGGAGGGACGACGGGCATGGTCTCGGTGTCGAGTGGCAGAACAGCAGGCGGGCGCCGCTCATTCGGCCCGGAGGTCGATTGGCGGCGTCAGCGGAGCAGTCCGGCTTCCTCCCTGGTGAAGAGCCCATCGAGCTTGCGCATGGCCGCCCGGATGATCGGCGAGAGGACGGCCGTGAGGAGCGCCTCGACGAGCATGCGCCAGACCAGCCGCCCGCCCGGCGCGGCCTCCGCGCTCGCCACCAGGCGCGTGAGGAAGAGGGCGCCCAGGCCGACGACCATCGAGGTGACCCCGGAGAGGACCGCGAAGGCGGTGCGGCTGCGCGCCTCGACCGCGCCGGCCACCAGCCGGCAGAAGAGGAAGGCGCCGACCGCGAGGAAGGTCATGAGCCCCTTGGGCGTGCCGGCGAGGAGGTCGAGCAGGTAGCCGATGGCCGCGGCGCCGATGGCCCCCTCCACGTTGCCGGCGAAGAGGCCCAGGTAGACCACGCAGGGCAGCACCAGCGAGACGGACACCGCGCCGCCGCCGAGGTACCTGAGCAGACCGGCCTGCAGCGAGGCGAGCAGGAGGGCGAAGATGAAGGTGAAGAGCGTCCTCACCGGCGAGCCTCCGGGGCCGGCGCGGGCTGCGCCGCGGGGGCGGGAGGCGCTGCGGGCGCGGCCGGGCTCGCCTGCGCCGCCGCGGGAACGGCGGCTCCGGGGCCACCGGGAGCGGCGGCCGCCGGGGTGGCGCCGGGCAGCGGCGTCCCGGTCGGCGTGGGGGTCGGCGCGGGCGTGGGGTCGACGCTCTCCTCGGCCCGGTCGATGGGCGAGGTGATCACCAGCACCTCCTCGAGCTTGGTCACCTCCACCGCCGGGACCACCTCGGCGTACTGGTAGAGGCCGTAGCCGGTCCGCTTGAGGTGGGTGACCTTCCCGACCGGCAGGCCGCGGGGGTAGACGCCGTCGGTGCCGGAGGTGACGAGCAGGTCGCCCTCGACCATGTCCTCGGCGCGGAGGGCGTAGTCGAGGCGGCAGCTCCAGGGCTCGCCGGTGCCGCGCACGTTGGCGCGGGCCCGCGAGCGCTCCACCCGGGACGCGATGGAGCTGTTCCGGTCGCTGATGACGAGGACGTCGGCAGTGCCCGCGCCGACGCTGTGGACGCGCCCCACCACCCCCTTCGCCACCACCACCGGCATCATCCGCCCGACGCCGTCGTTCGAGCCGCGGTCGATGGTGATGAGCTGTAGCCCCTTGGGATCGAGCCGCACCCCCACCACCCGGGCGCCCTGGTAGCGCCGGGCGGGCGAGGCCTCGGCCATGCCGAGCAGCGCGTGCAGCCGGGCGTTCTCGGCCCGATCCTGCAGGAACTGCTGCCGCTCGAGCTCGTAGAAGTCGAGCCGCCGCTGCAGGCCGTCCGCCTTCTCATGGGCGTGGCGCAGGGCGACGTAGCCGTACCAGCCGCGCTGGGCGCCGGAGACGGTCCAGTGGATGCCCTTCGCCACCGGGCTGGTGAGCCAGAGCAGCGTCCGGTCGAAGCGGGACAGCTCCGCCTGCCGCTTGGCATGGGCGAAGTAGACGACCAGGGGGAGCAGGAGCAGCACCGCAACGAGGAGCAGCTCACGGTACCGCTTCAACAATCCGAACACGCAGTCTCCGGCGCGAGAGAGGGGAGCCCTCGGGCTCGAGGGCCCCCCTCATACACCCTGGCCAAACCAGTTGTCGCCTTCCCGAAATTCCCTTGCATTTTAGCCCATGTTGGCTAGGGTGTTCAACCTTCCAAGGCGGCTTTTCCCCAGGCGCCGCCGACATCGAAAACCGGAGCGCGCGTTCCATGCTCGACATCCTGAGGGCGAATGCCCGCAGCGTCCTCACTTACGTCCTGTTCGGCATCATCATCGTCGTCTTCGTGGTGAGCTTCGGGCCCGGCTCTCGCGGCTGCTCCGACAGCAACGTCCGCCAGGCCTCCTACGCCGCCAAGGTGAACGGCGACACCGTCACCGCCGCCGACTTCGAGCAGCACTACGCCCAGCTCTTCCGCCTCTACCAGGCCCGCGCCGGCCAAGCGTTCTCGCGCGAGCTGGCCGATCAGCTCGGGCTGCGGAAGGTGGCCATGGACCAGCTCATCGAGCGCGAGCTGGTGCTGCAGCAGGCGGACAAGCACGGCGTGGCGGTGAGCGACGACGAGCTCTCGCGGTCGGTGAAGGAGAACCCCGCCTTCCAGACCGACGGCCGGTTCGACTACGACCTCTACAAGCGCGCCGTCACCAACTACTTCGGCTCGCCCTCGAAGTACGAGGAGCGGCTCCGCCGCGACCTCGCCTACGGCAAGATGCTGGCCCTCCTCAGGGAGACCGCCAAGGTCTCGGACGACGAGATCAAGGAGGCCTGGCTCTCCGAGAGCGACCGGGTGAACCTCGAGTTCGTGCGCTTCCCCTACGCCGCGCTCAAGGCCGAGCAGAAGCCGGCCGACGCGCAGGTCCAGGCGTTCCTGCAGGGCAACGGCCCGCGCATCGAGAAGTTCTACAAGGACAACGCCGCCCGCTACGACCTCAAGAAGCGGGTCCGCGCGCGCCACATCCTCGTGAAGGCCGACGAGAAGGCCGCCAAGGCGGTGGACGAGGACGCGCGGAAGCGGGCCGAGGCGGTGAAGGCCCGGGTCGAGAAGGGCGAGGACTTCGCCAAGGTGGCGCAGGAGACCTCCGACGATCCGGGCTCCAAGGATCGCGGCGGCGAGCTCGGCCTCTTCGGCCCCGGCGTGATGGCCAAGCCCTTCGAGGACGCCGCCTTCGGCGCCAGGCCCGGCGCGGTGGTCGGCCCCATCCGCACCCGCTTCGGCTGGCACGTCATCCAGACCGAGGAGGTGCAGGAGCCGAAGGTGATCCCGCTCGAGCAGGCCCGCGCGGACATCGCCCGCGAGCTGCTCCAGGGCGACATGGCCCGCCACGCCGCCCTGGCCCGCGCCGAGGAGGGGCTCGCCAAGGCGCGCAAGACCGGCAAGCCGCTCGCCGAGCTCTTCCCCGCCGGCAAGGACCAGAAGAACCCCTTCGAGCAGGTCGCCGTCGAGACCACCGGGCTCTTCGGCGCCACCGCCGCCGCGGTGCCGCGCATCGGCCCGGCGCCGGCCCTCGCCGGTGACGCGTTCAAGGCCAACGCCGGCGAGCTGCTCGCCAAGGTGTACGAGACGCCGCAGGGGCCGGTGATCGCCAAGGTGAAGGAGCGCCAGCGCCCCGACCCGGCCAAGTTCGAGGCCGTGAAGGAGGACCTCTCCAGCCGGCTCCGCGACCGCAAGCAGTCGCAGGCCGAGCAGGCCTGGGTGAAGTCGCTGCGCGCCGAGGCCAAGGTCAAGGTGAACGACGCCTTCACGCAGGGCAACGTCGCCGCGCCCAACGTGGACCTCGACTAGCTCCACGGGAGGGACTCCATGGCCGGCATCCTCACGCTCGCCTCGGCGAGCCCACGCCGGCGGGAGCTGCTCGAGGCGCTCGGGATCGCGCTCGAGGTGCGCCCGGCGGGCGCGGACGAGACGCAGCTCCCCGGCGAGCCGGCCCGCGCCTACGTGGCCCGGGTGGCGGCGGAGAAGGCGCGCGCGGTCGACGGCGCGCTGGTGCTGGCGGCCGACACCGCCGTGGTGGTGGACGGCGCCGTGCTCGGCAAGCCCGCCTCCCCGGACGACGCCCGCCGCATGCTCCGGGCCCTCTCCGGCCGGGACCACGCGGTGATGACCGGGGTGTGCCTGCGCGTCCGCGGCGGCCCCGAGCGGGCGCTGGTGGTGTCGAGCGCGGTGCGCTTCGCCGCCCTCACCGCCTCCCAGATCGACTGGTACGTCGCCACCGGCGAGCCGCTCGACAAGGCCGGCGCCTACGCGGTGCAGGGGCTGGGCGGCGCCTTCGTGCGCGAGGTGGACGGGAGCGTGACCAACATCGTCGGGCTGCCGCTCGCCGAGACGCTGGCGCTCCTGGCGGAGGTCGGGTACCTGCTCCCCTGGAGCGCACCGTGACAGGGATCGCCGAGCGGCTGCGCGCGGTGCAGGCCACCCTGCCCGACCGCGTGACGCTGGTGGCGGTCTCGAAGACCCAGCCGCCGGAGGCGATCCGCGAGGCCTACGCCGCCGGCCAGCGCCACTTCGGCGAGAACTACGCGCAGGAGTGGCGGGCCAAGGCCGACGCCCTCGCCGACCTGCCGGAGCTGGTCTGGCACTTCATCGGCGGCCTGCAGACCAACAAGGTGAAGTACCTCGCCGGCCGGGTGGGCTTCGTGCACACCGTCGACCGGCTCGAGCTGGCGCGGGAGCTCTCGAAGCGCTGCGCCGCCAACGGCGCCGCCGTCCGGGTGTTCCTGGAGGTGAACGTCGCCGGGGAGGCCGCCAAGTCGGGTTGCGCCCCGGGGGAGGTGGCGGCGCTCGCCGCCGCCGTCCGCGCCCTGCCCACGCTCGAGCTGCGGGGGCTGATGTGCATCCCGCCCGCCGGAGGCGACCCCCGGCCGCACTTCGCCGCGCTGCGCCGGCTGAACGAGGGGCTCGGGCTGCCCGACCTGTCGATGGGCATGAGCGGCGACTACCCGGCGGCGGTCGAGGAAGGCGCCACCTTCGTCCGCGTCGGCACCAGCATCTTCGGCCATCGCCCGCCTCGCGGCTGAACGGTCGGGCTCAGATGACCCGCAGCTTGAGCCGCCCCTCGTCGCTCAGGCGGGCCCGGAACTCCTCACCGCAGTAACAGCAGCGGAGCTCGACCCCGTCGGTGATGGGCTCGTCGAGCGGGTTGTTGGCGTTGCACTCCGGACAGTCGAAGTCGGTGTACTTGCGCTGCGGTCCGGCGTCCTTCCCGGCGAAGTCGTCGTCCTCGTCCATGCCGTGCGGGTCGATGGCCATGCGGTCCTCCTGGGAGCGGCGGCCCGATGCTACGCCAGCCCCTCCCCCGCCCGCCAGCCCGGCGACCGCACGGTTTCGCCGAAAACGGGCGCTGGCGCACCGGCCGGGCCGGATCGACATTCGGAGTGCCCGACCGGAGGTCGCCTGCATGCTGCTCCGAGCTCTCCTCGCCCTCTCCGCCCTGGCGCCCGCCGCGCCGGCGCTCGGCGCGTCCGACGCCATCGTGCCGGGCGAGCAGATCGACCTCGACGTCGACTACCTGCACGTCAAGGCCGGGGAGGCGCGCATCAGCCTGGGCAAGGCCGAGGGGACGATCTGGCCCATCGTGCTGCAGGGGCGCACCGAGGGCATCTCGGGGATGCTCGACATCCGCGAGCACGTGGTGAGCTACTGGGACTCGGGGAAGCGGCTGCCGCGCGGCTCGGACAGCAACTCGATCGAGATCGGCGATCGGCACTCCGACCACGCCCGCTTCGATCGGCAGGCCGGGAAGGTGCACGTACAGGTACACCGCCCCGGGAAGCTGCTCGAGAAGAGCTTCGACGTGCCCTCCGGCGCGCAGGACATGGCGGGCGCGCTGCTCTTCGTCCGCCTCCAGCCGCTCGCGCCCGGGACGCACCTGGAGGTGCCGCTCTTCGCCAGCAGCCAGACCGTGACCTTGACCGCCGACGTGGTGGCGAGGGAGCGGGTACAGACCCCGGCCGGCACCTGGGAGACGCTGCGGATCCAGCTGCGCTCCGCCATGCAGGGGAGCTTCCGCAGCCGCGAGACCACGCTGTGGGTCTCCGACGACGCCCGCCACGTCCCGGTGAGGATCAGCGCCGAGTTCGCGGTCGGCAGCGTCGTGGCCACGCTGCGGGCCTACAAGGCCGGCGGCGAGGTGGCGCGCCGCTAGCGCCGCCATCGCCGGATGCACGCCCGCGCCGCCCCGCCGCTCCTGATGCTCCTGGCGCTCCTCGCGCCGGGCCACGGGGCCGCGCTGGCGGAGGCTGGCCGGGCCGAGCTCGGCGTGGCCTCCAGCCTCGACAAGCTGCGCCCCGGCGACCCGGTGCCGCGCGGGCGCTCGCTGGAGCTCGCGGCGGCCCGCGGCGGGTGCGACTCCGCCCAGGTGGTGGTGCGCGCGCCGGGCGGCATCGCGCGCCTCTCCGCCAGCGCCGCGCCGCTCGCAGGGCCGGGCGCGCAGAGGGTGCCGGTCCAGCTCTACCGGGTGGCCACGCTCTCGCTGGAACGCCCCTCGGGGCTGGACGGCGCCGCCGGCGAGTGGCCCGACCCGCTCGTGCCGGTGGAGGATGCGTTCTTCCACGAGCCGCGCCGGGCTTTCCCGGTGGCGGTGCCGGCGGGGCGGCTGCAGGCGATCTGGGTGGAGGTCTGCGTGCCGCCCGCCGCGCCGGCCGGCGCGTGGCGGGGCGAGGTGCGGCTCGCGGACGGCGCCCGCCCGCTGGGCCGGGTACCGGTGCGCCTGGAGGTCTGGCCCTTCGCGCTCCCGGCCAGCGGCACCTTCCCGGCGACCTTCGGCCTCTCCACCCGGCGCGGCACCGCCGCCCTCGGAGCGCCCGGTGATCCGGCGTTGGCGCGGGCGCTCGCGGCCGCGGCGCTGCGCCATCGGCTCACGCCGCACGGGCTCTCCTCCGACCCGCCGGACGGCCGCTGCGACGAGCGGCGGTGCGCCCTCGACTGGCGCGCCTACGACGCCGAGATGGCCCCCATCCTCGACGGGACGCTCGTGCCGGGGGTGAAGGGGGCCTTCGCCGAGGTGCGCGTCCCGGCCCGGGTATGGGCCGGGCCGGCGCCGGCGCTCCAGGCGACCCTCGCCGCCTGGCGGGCCCACTTCGACGAGCGCGGCTGGGCCGCCCGGCTGTTCCTCTACACCCTCGACGAGCCTGCGCCCCGCGTCCTCCCCGAGCTGGCCCGCCGCGCCCGGGCCGCCCACGACGCCGGCGTGCGCGTCCTCGCCACCACCACCCCGCGCCCGGAGCTCACCGGCCTCGTCGACGTCTACGTCCCCAACCTCCCCGAGCTGGAGGGCCGGGGCGCGGCGCAGCTCCGCGGCGCGGCGCGCGCCGGCGAGCCGCGTGGCGCGGCGCCGTGGTGGTACGCCTCCTGTACCAGCCACGGCTGCGGCGAGCCGCCGGCGCGGGAGCCGGACCGCCGCGCCTTCGCCGCCGCCTACACCGGCTGGCCGGGCTACGAGATCGACCGTCCAGGCGCCGCGGCGCGGGCGATGGGCTGGCTCGCCTTCCGGGCCGGCGTGGCCGGCGAGCTCTACTACGATATGCTCCAGGCATGGGGGCGCGAGCCTTGGACCGAGGTGCGGGACTTCGCCGGCAACGGCGACGGGACGCTGCTCTACCCGGGGCTCCCCGACCGGCTCGGCGGGACGCACCCGTTCCCCGTCGAGTCGATCCGGCTGAAGCAGATCCGCGACGGGCTCGAGGACCTCGAGCTGCTCCGGCTCGCGGCCGCGAGCGGGCAGCGGCCCCTCGCCGAGCGGCTCGCCGCCGAGCTCGCGCCGTCGCTCCGCCGCTGGGAGCGCGACCCGGCGCGGTACCTGGCCGCGCGGCGCAGGCTCGCCGAGGCGGTGGCCCGCGGGCTGGCGCGCCGCTGAGGCCAGGGCCCGGGACGGGCCGGAGGCGATGACCGTCCTCCTCGCCGCGCTCCTCCTCTCCGCCTCTCCCGCCTGCGCCCTCCCGCCGCTCCGCCAGGGGACGCTCCCCTTTCGCGAGGGAGAGCGGCTCACCTTCGACCTCGACGTCATGGGGGTGGTGAAGGCCGGGACGCTGCGCGCGAGCGTGGAGCCGTTCGTCGCCGGTGGCGCGCTCGTGCCGGTGAAGGTCAGGCTGCAGAACACCTCCGTCTTCGCCAAGGTGCGGCGGGTGAAGGGACAGGCGGTGAGCTGGTTCGACGCGCGCACGCTCCGCCCCGACCGCTACCGCGACGACGTCGACGAGGACGGGGTGCGCAAGAGCACCGAGGTGAAGCTGGCCGGGCAGCCGGAGCAGGTGGCCCTCTCCTGGCAGCTGGGGGCCAGGAAGGGGGTCACGCGCTTCGCGCGCCAGGCGGACGCGCTCGACCTCGTCACCTTCGTCTACTACCTGCGCGCCGCCGACCCGCGGCCGGGACAGCAGTACTGCTTCGACCTCGCCGCCAACCGGCGCTTCTGGCACGTGAAGGCGACGCTGGCGGCCGGAACGGAGAAGGTGGAGACGGAGGCCGGTCCCTTCCAGACGGTGCGGCTCGACGCGGTCGCGGAGCGGGCCGACAAGCCGGGGGCGAAGCGCCCGTTCCACCTCTGGTTCAGCACCGACGCCCGGCGCCTCCCGGTGGCGGCGGTGAGCGAGATCGACCTCGGGCCGGTGCGGGCGATGCTGCGCGGCGTGGCGACGCCGCTGCAGGCGGGCGACTAGCGGACGCGTCCCGCGAGCTGGGCCAGGCGACGGCGCAGGTTGCCGAGCGAGCCCTCCAGGCCGGCGAGATCCTCCTCGGCGTCCACCCGCGCCAGCGACATCAGGTCGGCGCCGCGGGTCTGCGAGCTGCGCAGGGCGCCCTCGACGTTGTTGAGCCGGTCGGCCAGCGCCGCGATGGCGCCGCGGGCCACCGCGAGGTCGTCCTCGACGAAGTCGAGCATCACCGGATCGGCGCCTGCCAGGAGCAGGCGCCGGCGCAGCGGCCTGAGCTCGGTGACCGGAGCGGGAGGGGCTTCGACGACGGCGTAGGCCACGGCGGTCTTGGTCACGATGCGGCTCCTCGTTGCGGGTCGCGCCCGCTGCGCCGCGCCACCGCGCGGATGCAGGCCTCCACCTGGGTCGGGCTGTGCCCGTCGGCGAGCAGCTCCTTCACCTCGGCGGCGGCGGCGGCCACCGCCTCGTCCGACTCCGCGCCGCTGCGCGCGCGCGCCAGGCGCCGCGCCAGGCCGAGCACCTCTGCGCCGGGGCCTGCGGCCGGGGGCGGGCGCGCGGAGCGGGCTGCGGGCTGGGCGGGCGCCTCCGTGCGGGAGGCGGCGAGCCGGAGGCGGGGGGCGGCGAGCCGGAGGCGGGGGGCGGCGGGGACGCCAGCGGCAAGCTCGAGGGGGCGGCCGCAGAGCACCTCATCGCCGAGCGCCTCGCCGAAGGCCTCGGCTGGCAGGTAGACGCGGTAGAGCGTGCCGCGGTTGTCGCGGTGCAGCGGGCGGGCGAAGCCCTTCTCCACCACGCCGTCGAGCACGTGGTTGAGGCGGCGCTCCGAGAGCCGGAGGCGGGCCATGAGGTCGCGCTTGGCGGCGCGGCAGAAGTTCCGGCCCTCCCCCCAGGAGAGCCGCAGCAGCTGCAGCCAGGCGGCCTGCTCCTCGGCGCCGAGCACCTGCGAGGCGCGGTCGAAGGCGTCGAAAGGGACGGCGACGAAGCCGGAGCGGACGCGCGCCGCGCCGAGCAGCTCGCCGGCGAAGGGGACCCGGCGCAGCTCGCCGGGGCCAAGGTGCTCCGCGCGCGCCACCGCGGCGTCCTCGCCGCACGGCGCCGTGGCGAGCGCCGCGCTGCCGCGAATGCCGATGTAGTAGCTCTCTCCCCGCGCCACCCGGAACCCTCCTCGCCCGGAGCGAGGGTAACCCGGCGATATCGGTGGTCAAGAAAACGGCCCAGTAAACGAAGGCGCCCGGCCGCACCGTGAGGGCGCGCCGGGCGTCGAAGACTGCGCTGCGGGTCGCGGCCTAGATCAATCCCCGGCTACGGCGGAGCAGCTCCACCGTCTTCTGGTACTCGATCTCGAACGCCTGCGTGCCCTCCTGCAGGTGCTTGAGCCGGGCGCGGGCCTCGCGGTCGATCTCGTCGTCGACGTCGAGGTGCTTCTTGAAGATGCCGAAGACCTTCTTCCGAAGCGGGGCGTCGTCGGAGTAGACCTCCTCGACGTTGCGCGAGATGAGGAGGAACTCGATCATCTGGCCGATGACGTACTCGATCCCCTCGTCGCCCATCTTGAAGCCGCGGACGTCGGCCATCTCGCGCTTCACCTGGTTGAAGCGGGAGTGGTCGTAGCCGCGCCGCTCCAGCGCCTCGCGGGTGGCGGCGTTCACGCGCTCCTCGGCGGCGAGGTACTCCTTCATGATCGCCGCCATGTCCATCTCGGCGTCCGCGATGCGCATGGTCTCCACCTCGATGTCGCCCTCCTGCATCAAGGTCTGGACGACCTCGCGGGCGATGGTGGGAATGACCTTCGGATAAAGGCGCATGGACCGTCCTCGGCTCGGCATCGCGGCCGGAAGCCGCGCTGCAGCCGCGTGCTGTGACCGCGAATCAAAGAGTGAACCCCGTATAAACCTCGCTCGCCGCGAGTGGCAAGGAAAAAAGCCGACCGCTCAGTGTGGAAATTCGTTTGTGACCGACGCCACTTCCGGGTCGTCGGCGGCCTCTTCCCTGCCGCTCCCTTCACGCTCCTTCCCAACCGGGAAACCAACGGCCCCAGCGTGCTGATGCGCGGCTCGAGCCGCCGCCGCGCCGGCCGAGGCGAGCGCGCCGCGCGCCGCGATGGACCGGACCGCGAACCTCCGCGCCGCTCCCGTCTTCACGTCGCCCTCCATCACCACCAGTCCGGGCTTACCGGCGCGCCATCCAGCGCGCGGAACAAACGTGCGCGCTCATAAAAACGAAAACGGCCACCCTGAAGGGGGTGGCCGTATCCGGGACGGCGTCGCGCGCCGTCGGACCTGGGAGCCGCTCCTAGCTCTCGTAGATCTTCATCACCTGATCGAGCAACTTCAGGGCCTCCGCCCTGGGGCGCTGGAAGGCGTTGCGGCCCATGATCGAGCCGAACGCGCCGCCCTCCTTGATGGCCTTGATCTCGGCGAGGACCTCCTCGGTGCCCTTGGCCGGGCCGCCCGAGAAGATGACGATGCGCTTGCCGTTGAAGGCGCTCTGCACCACGTGGCGCACGCGGTCGGAGAGCGTCTTGATGGGGATGTTCTGCTTCTCGTAGACCTTCTTGGCCTCGCCCTGCTCGAGGAACTCGGTGGGCGGCTTCACCTTGATGATGTGCGCGCCCATCTGCGCCGCGATCTGCGCCGCGTAGGCGGCCACGTCGATGGCGGTCTCGCCGTCCTTCGAGACGCCGCTGCCGCGGGGGTAGCTCCAGACCACCACCGCGAGCCCGTTCGCCTTGGCCTCGGCGGTGAGCTCGCGGAGCTCCTCGAGCTGGGTGTTGCGGGCGTCGGAGCCGGGATAGATGGTGTAGCCGACGGCCACGCAGCCGAGCCGGATGGCGTCCTTCACGCCGGCGGTGACCGCCGAGCAGGGAGCGCCCCCGAGCTTCGAGAGCGAGTCGGAGTTGTTCACC
Source organism: Anaeromyxobacteraceae bacterium (assembly GCA_035656915.1). Classification (GTDB taxonomy): domain Bacteria; phylum Myxococcota; class Myxococcia; order Myxococcales; family Anaeromyxobacteraceae; genus Anaeromyxobacter_B. The sequence continues at coordinate 72,002 of DASRRJ010000006.1, read as the reverse complement.
TTGAGGATGAGCGGCACCTGGCCCGCGAACCTGGCCGCGCCGGCCTCGAGGAACCCGAGCGGCGCCGCGTAGGCGTTGCAGCCGGCGTCGATGGCGAGCTGGAAGTGGTAGTCGGGGTCGTAGCCCTCGGGGTTCGGCGCGAAGGAGCGTGCCGGCCCGTGCTCGAAGCCCTGGTCGACGGGCAGGATGACGAGCTTGCCGGTGCCTCCCAGCCGACCGTGATTGAGCAGGCGGGAGAGGTTGGTGAGCGTCCCGGCGTTGTCGGAGGAATACCAGGACAGGATCTGCTTCACCCGCTCGGTCGTGTGCTGAGGCATCGGAGCTCTCCGCGTGAAAGTTGGTGTGGGTCCCGCACCTGCTCGAAGCCCGGTATTTAGAGACTCCGCGTGTGCCGAGGCAAGGGGAATCCTACCCCCCGTGGCAGGGCCGCGAGGGGCTGCGCATGGTTCGGGCGGACCCTCAGCGGGAGCACGTGCATGGCCAAGGGAATGGGCGAACCGCCCGAGCAGAGCCCGGCGGCGATTCTCTTCGCGGTCGAGTACCCCATCACGCGGGACGACCTGGCCGAGGCGGCCGCCGACGCTGGCGCGCCCGCCGACGCCATCAACTTCCTCAGGTCGTTGCCGGACCGGATCTACCAGAGCCCGTACGAGGTACAGCGCGAGTTCGCCGAGGCTGATGCGCGGTTCGGGATGTTCAGCAAGGACGTGCGCCACCGCGGCGACCTGGGGAAGGAAGCGGTCGAGACCGGGGCAGCCCCAACAAAACACCCTTGAGACGGCCTCTTTGCGGGCCGTTCAGCCCTTCCCGGTCCCCCTGCTCGGGTAGCAGCGCAGCAGGTACCCGCAGCCCTCGGCCTCGCAGCGGGCGCGGTCCCGACCCAGCTCGGCGGGCGCGCGCTGGGCGGCAGCGCCGGCGCGGGCCGACGCTGCGGCGAAGGGGGCCTCGCGGGCGAAGCGGGCGAGCTCGGCGTCGGTCGGGGTGAGGTCGACCGCGGCGCAGCTGCCGCGCAGGAACTGGAGCCGCGCCCGGACCGCGAGGCCGGGAAGGGCGCGGCGCGCCGCGAGGGCGTAGGCGAGGAGCTGCAGCCGGTAACGGTCGGCCGACTCGCGCCGGGCGTGCGCGTACTTGAAGTCGACCACCGCCACCTCGCGCGGCCCCTCGAGCAGGGCGTCGATGGCGCCGGTGAGGTAGCAGGCGGGGACGCCGTCGCCCTCGAGCCGCAGCAGGAAGGGCAGCTCGCGCCGGACCTGGCCGCGCGACGCCGCGAGCGCGAGCTTCCGGCCCTCCCCCGAGTCGAGGAAGCGGGAGACGTCACCCAGGATCCGCTTCACGCCGCGGCTCGCCGGGTCGTAGCCGCGGCGGACGGCGGCCGCGGAGAGCTGGGCGCGGCGCTCCAGCGGCGGCGCCGCGAGGTCGGTCTCGGCCAGCATGGCGTGGGCGAGGGTGCCGCGGGCGGTGGCGCGCTCCGGGTCGTCCTGCACCGGCTGCCCGGAGACGTGGCTCCGCTCCGGCAGTCCGAGGTGCCGGCTGAACCAGTGGCGGCGCGGGCAGCGCGCGTGCTCCACCAGGTCGGTGACGGCGAGCCGCACCGCCGCGACCCGCGGCGGCAAGGCGAGCCGGGGAGCGGCCAGCCGCGGCGGCGACGCGTGGGCCTCCGGCGCGGGCGGGAGCGGCTCCGGGCCGGCGAGGGCGGTCCCGGCCTCCGCGGCCGCGACCAGCCGGACCAGGTCCGGCCGCGCCGCGGCGGCGCTCTCGACGAAGGCCCGCCAGCTCTCGGAGGCGCCCCTGGCGGCCTCGCCGGAGAGCACGAGGTGGTCGCGGGCGCGGGTGAGGGCCACGTAGAGCAGCCGGCGCGACTCGGCAGCGCCGGCGCGCTTCGCCTCCTCCCGCGCGGCCTCCACCGACGCGGTGGCGAGGAAGCGCTCGGCGGCGGGGTCATGGAGCTGGGCGCAGAGGCGGCCGTCGCCGTCGAGCAGCGCGCGCCGGCCGTCGTTCCTTGGCGCGGCGCCGAGGTCGGGCACGACGACCACCGGCCACTCGAGCCCCTTCGCCTGATGGACCGACAGCACCGCCACCGCGTCGGCCGCCTCGAGCTCGGCCTCGGGCTCGCGCGGCGGCCGCTCGGCCATCTGGCGCAGCCGGTCGGCGAAGCCGCGCCCGGTGCCACCCTGGGCCGCGAAGCGGCGGGAGAGCGCCACGGCCTTGCGCAGGTTCACGAGGCGCCGCTCGCCGTCGGGGGCCGCGAGGAGGGCCGGCTCGACGTCGAGCGCGGAGGTGGCGCGCTCGAGGATCTCGGGGACCGGCAAGCGGTCGCGGAGCGGCTGGAGCGCCTGCCAGACCGAGAGGAACCGCGCCAGGCGCGAGGCGTCGCGCGAGCTGGTGGGGAGCGAGGAGGCCTGGAGCTCTTCCGCCGCCTCTTCGGGCCGCAGCCGCGCCAGCCTCGCGAAGCCGCCGCGGGAGAGCTGGAAGAGCGCGCCGTCGCTCACCCCGCAGAACGGCGACCGGAGCAGCGCCGCCCAGGCGATGGCGTCCTCGGGGTCGAAGAGGCTCGCCAGCAGCTCGCCGAGGTCGCGCACCTCGGGCGCCTGGTAGAAGCCGCCCCCGCGCGCCAGCCGGTAGGGGATGCCGGCGGCCCGCAGCGCGCGCTCGTACTCGCCGATCTGGGTGAGCCGCCGGAAGAGGATGGCCAGGTCGCCCCAGCGCGGCCGCCGCGGCCGCTCCACCCCGTCGCTCCCGCGCTCGCGCACCGTCAAACCGGCCGCGCCGTCGACGATGGCCCGGGCCCGCGCCGCCACCGCCATCGCCTCGCGCGCGCGCCGCTCCGCCGCCCGGCCGCCCTCGCCGTCGCAGAGGAGCTCGCAGGCGGGGCGGGTCCCCTCGGCGCGCACCGGCAGGAGCCGGTCCTCGGGCGCGAAGCCGAGCTCGTACGGCCGCGGCTCGGCGCCCGCGGGCTGCATGCAGAGGGCGAAGGTCTCGTTGACGAGGTCGAGCACCGCCGGCGACGAGCGGTGGTTCTGGGAGAGGTGGAGCACCCGCCCTTCCCCGCCGGCGAGCCGCCCCATGAAGCGCCGGAAGACCGCCACGTCGGCGCCGCGGAAGCGGTAGATGGACTGCTTGAGGTCGCCCACGCCGACCCGCAGCGCGCGCGGGCCGCCGCCCTCCTCCGGCGCGGCGAGGAGCTCGAAGACCTCCTGCTGCAGGCGGTTCACGTCCTGGTACTCGTCCACCAGCAGCGCCCGGAAGCGGCCGCGCAGCTCGGCCCGCAGCGGTGCGTCGGCGCGGAGGAGGTCGCGGGCGCCGAGGAGGAGATCGTCGAAGTCGAGCGCGCGCTCGCTCCGCTTGCGGCGCGCGTAGAGCTCCTCGGCCCGCGCGGTGAGCCGGCAGAGCTCCGCCTTCTGCGGACCGGAGAGCGCCTCGGCCGCCAGCGGCGCGAAGGCCTCCGCCGCCTCGGCCAGCTCGGCGCGCAGCGCCTTCGACCGCTCCCCGTCCGACTTGCCCACCCGCCAGCCCTTCACCGCCTGCGCCAGCGCGCCCAGCCGGCCGATGCCGCTCACCGAGAGCGGCCCCGCCCGGTCCTCCTCCGGGAGCGCCGCCGCCCGCTCGGCGAGGAGCGCGAGCGCCTTCTGCCCGCTGGCGGTCGAGACCTCCGCCCGCGCGGCGAGGAGCGCGTCGCAGGCCGCGAAGAGGGCCGCCCGCGCGGCGCGCGCCTCCTCCACCCGGTCCGGCGCAGGGGAGAGCGCTCCGGCCGCGCCGAGGGTGGACCGCTCGCGCACCAGCTCCGCCACCACGTCGGCGAGGCCGAGCCGCCGCCCGCCGGCGCCGTGGCCGCCGCAGAGGAGGAGCGCCTCGCGCCGGCCGGCGTCCACCGCCTCCACCACAGCCGCGCGCGCCGCCTCGCGCCGCCACTCGGACGCCTGCTCCTCCTCGGCCACCGCGAAGTCGGGGTCGAGGCCGGCCTCGAGGGCGTGCTCGCGCAGGAGGCGGGCCGCGAAGCCGTGGATGGTGCCCACCTGCATGCGGTCGAGGTCGTGGAGCCGCGCCAGCCACGCCCGCGCCTCGCCGGAGCCGGGCGCGCTCTCGGCTGCGAGGCGCGCCTCCTCGGCCACCGCGCCGCGGAGCCGCTCCGAGAGCTCCTCCGCCGCCTTCTCGGTGAAGGTGATGGCGGCCAGGGCGGAGGGCTCGCAGGGGGTGCCAGTGGCCTCGCCGGAGAGCAGCCGGAGGCAGAGCTCGACGAGGCAGGTGGTCTTGCCGGAGCCGGCGCCGGCGGAGACGGCGGTGTCGGCCTCGAGGCGGAAGAGGTCCAGCGCAGCCCGGCTCCAGACGAGGTCGCGGCGGCTCACGGCGCGGCCTCCTCGGCGGTGGCCTGGAAGCGGCACACCGCCCCGAAGCCGCACCCCTTGCAGCTGCGGGAGGCGATGGGGAACTCCCCGGCGCGGATCCGGCGCACCGCGCCGGTCACCAGATCGGCGAAGTTGCGCTCGCCAGCCGCGCGCAGCTCCGCCCGCCGGGCCTCGTCGAGGGCGAAGAAGCCGTCCCCGGCAGCGACGCGGTAGGGTTCGGCCCGCTCCGCGGACCGGAGCAGCAGGTAGGAGGCCTCGAGCCGCTCCGCGCCCGGCAGCGCCCGCGCCGCCGCGAGCAGGTAGGCCGGCACCTGGAAGTTCACCTCGCCGAGCGCCTCGGGCTCGAGCTTCTCCTGGTGATCGCCGCCGCGCCGGGCGTTCTTGTAGTCGAGCACCAGCAGCCGGCCGGCCCCCCCGTCGACCCGGTCGATGCGCCCCTGCAAGAGCACGGTCTCGCCGCCGTCGGGGATGGCGAGCGGCGGCTCCTCCGCCTCTCCGCCGAAGCGGTGCTCGAGCAGCCGCGGCACCAGCCCATCGGCGTCGCGCCCCTCCGCCTCCACCACCCGCGCCACCCGCGCCAGCACCGCCTCGCGCCGCGCCGCCCAGACGGCCGGGTCGCCCACCCGCCCCTCCGCCTCGAAGCGGGCGAAGAGGGCCAGCGCGACCTCGCGCGCCTCCTCCTGGTCGGCCTCGGCGCCGGAGAGCGGGAAGGCGCCGCGGGCGAGGCGCCCCGACAGGAACTTCTCCATCACCGCGTGGACCAGCTGCCCCTCGTCGCGCGGATCGATGTCGAGGTCGGCCGCCTCGCGGTCGGGGAGCTTCAGGAGGAGCTTCAGGAAGAGCTGGTAGGGGCAGCGGGCGAAGGTCTCGAGCTGGGTCGGGGACCACTCGGCGGGGAGCGCGGCCGCGAGCGCGGGGCGGAGCGCCGGAGGGAGGAGCCCGGCCGCTGGCGACGGCGCGCGCGCCAGCATCGCTTCGCGCCGCTCCGACTCCAGGTCGCCGCGGAGCGCCGCCTCCTCGGCCCGGGCCGCGAGCTCGGGCGAAGTTTCGCGGAGGGCCTCGGCCGCCGCGCCGCGGTGGCCGTCGCGGGCGAGCCGCGCCGCGGCCCGGAGCGCCTCGGCCGCGGTGCGCGACTCCGGGAGCGAGGGCTCGGGGCGCGCGGCTGCGGCGAGCGGCACCCCGGCGACGGCGAGCGCCTCGAGCACGAGCGGCCCGGGCGACTCGCCCGAGCCCTCGGGCCCGTCCCCTTCCCAGACGAGCCCCACCGCCTCGCGGCCGGCGGCGAGCGCGCAGAAAGCGCGGTGCGCGGCCTCCGCCCGGCGGGCCCCGCCGGTGGCGAGGGCGGCGCGGGAGAGGGCGCGGTTCAGCGCCAGCCGCTCCGGATCGCGCAGGAGCGGCTCGGGCGCCGGCGCGCCGGGGAAGCCCTCCCGCCCGCAGCCCACCAGGATGGCGCCTCGGGCCGAAAGGCCGGCCGCCTCCGAGAGCGGCCAGATCTCGACCGCGCCGGCCGCCGGCTCGGTCTCGCCCGGGGCGGCGGCCCGCGCGGCGGCGAGGTCGAGGAGCGGCAGGTAGTCGTCGAGCCCGAGGCGCTCCTCGGCGCGCCCGCAGAGGGCGAGCGCCTGCGAGAGGTCGTCGGCGGCCTCCTCCAGCGCCGCCACCGCGGCGAGGTCCCGGCGGGCCACCTCCGGCTCGGCGCGGGCGGCGCGGCGCCGCACCCCGGCCCGCTCGACCAGGCTCCGCAGCAGCCTGGCCCGCTCCCGCGGCGCGGCCGGCGCGCGCTGGGGGGCGAGGGCGCGGCTCACCTCCGCGAGGGCCTCGGCGGCGCGGAGCAGCGCGGCCCGCTCCGGCGCGGCGCGGCGCGCCTCGAGCAGGGCCGCGCGGCGCCGCAGCGCCTCCTCCGGGAGGTTCCGGCCATCGATCGCGCCGGCGCGGTCGAGCCAGTGGGAGAGGCGCGCCGGCAGCGGCGCGAGGCCGAGATAGCTCGAGGTGGCGAGCCGCTCGGCGGCGCGGCGGGTGAGGCGCGGCGCCGCGAGGAGCGCCTCGCGGACGGCCTGGACCGGCGGCGCCTCGGCCAGCGGACCGGGCCGGACCCCTGCGAGCGGGACCCCGTGCGCGGCGAAGGCGCGCGCGAGGAGCGGGCCGGCGGCGTCGGTGCGCGCGGCGACCAGGCAGAGGTCGTCGGGGGCGAGGCCGGAGTCGAGCAACCGGGCGGCGAGGCGGGCGGCGGCGTCGGCGGCCCCCTCGGCGCCCGGACCGCTGGCGGCGAGCAGCGCGCCCTCGCGGGCCGCCGTCCCGGCCGGCGCCTGGCCCCCGGCCACCGCCCGCAGCACCTCCACCAGCGCCGGTGCGCGCTCGTCGAGCGCGGCGAACCCGATCGAGACCTCGCGTCGCGCGGCGACCTCGTGGAGCCCCTCCACCCGGCGCAGCAGCGGCTCCACCGGCCCGCAGGCGTCGGCCCTCTCCGGGAAGAAGGGCAGCCGAAACAGGCTCCGGTCGGCCCGCGCCGCCAGCGCTGCCAGCAGGTCCCACTCCGCCGGGGACACCTTCGTGAAGCCCTCGACCACCAGCAGGGAGAGGCCGCGCGTCTCCTCGGAGCCCGCGCCGCGGCGCACCGCCTCGGCGGCCGCCCGTAGCGCCGCCGCTCCGTCGAGCGCGCCGAGCGCGGCGAGCCGCTCCTCGTAGCGCGCCAGCGCCGACGCCAGCTCGCCCAGCCGCGCCCCGGCCCGGCCCGGCAGCTCGCGGGCCACCCCGGCCGCGACCGCCGCCGTCACCTCTCCGCGGCGCAGCTCCGCCAGAGCGGAGGCGAGCGCGCGGGCGAGCCCGCTCGACGCCGAGAGCCCGGCGAAGGAGCCGCCGGCGCCCCGCCCGGCCTCGACCGCCAGCAGCTCCTCGGCGAGCGGCGTGAGGAGCCTCCGGCGATCTCCGGCGGCGGCGAGGACGCCCGGCGCGAGGGCCGCGAGGGTGGTGGCGCGGGCACCGAAGAGGATGCCCCCCTCCGCGTCGCAGAGCCGGCGCGACGCGCGCGCCGCCCGCAGCGGCGTGGGGAAGAGGCAGAGGGTGGGCACGGCCGCAGCCTAGCAGCCCTCCCTGACGCTACTCCTCCCGGTAGATCGCGAGCGAGCCCTCGTTCTCCCAGACCTCCACCTTCGACACCCGCACCCGCCCCTGCTCCGTCGCCAGCAGGGCCGCGTCGGCCTCCTGGTAGAAGAAGCGGGCCAGGTTCTCCGCGGTGGTGTTGAGCTGGTCGAAGGGCGGCACCTCGTTCACGTTGCGGTGGTCGAAGCGCGCGCAGAGCTCGGCCACGATCTTCTGCAGATCGGCGAAGTCGACGACCATCGAGAGGTGGTTCAGCTCGGAGGCGCGCGCGTGGACGCGGATGCGCCAGTTGTGGCCGTGCAGCCGCTCGCACTTCCCGGGGTGCAGCCGGATGCAGTGGGCTGCGCTGAAGAAGAAGTCCTTGGAGATCTCGTAGACGGGGGAACCCATTTCGGCGCGCAATATACCCGCCTCACCGCCGCTGTGCACCCCGGGCGCGCGCCGAGGTAACATCGCGCCGTGAAGCTCCTTTCCCAGGCAGCCCTGGTGGCGATCGCCGGCTCGCTCGCCGGGCTCGCCGCCAACGCGCTCTCCCCCCACCCCGCCGTCCTCGGCCGGCCCGCGCAGGCCCTCGCCGACACCGGCGGCGGCACCTGCCAGCTGCCCGCGCAGGGGCCCCTCGCCACCCCGCGCATCTCCGTCCCGGAGGCGGAGGCGCGCTGCACGGCGTGCACCGCCGGGTTCGTGGACGCCCGCGAAGCGCGCGACTACGAGGCGGGCCACGTGGTCCGCGCCCTCCACCTCGCGCCGGGCGAGCCGGGCGAGGACCAGGTGGTGGCCCAGCTCGCGTCGTTCCCGCTGGTGGTGGTCTACGACGGCCAGGCCGACTGCGGCCGCGCCGAGGCGGTGGCGCGGCGGCTCAAGGCGCGTGGGCTCAAGGAGGTCCGCGTGCTCACGGGGGCCTGGCCGGCCTGGCTGGCCGCCGGCGGCCCCGGGGTCTCGGGTCCCTGTGAGCTCTGCCAGCAGGGGGCGCGATGAAGCCCTTCCTCCTCGGCCTGGTCCGCGCCGCGCTCGGCGCCGTCTTCCTCTACGCCGCCGCGACCAAGCTCCCCGACCTGGCCGCCTTCGCGACCGACCTCGCCAACTACCGCATGCTCCCGGCGGCGCTGGTTCCGGCGGCGGCGGCGACCGTGGTGGGGATCGAGCTGGTCGTCGGCGCCCTGCTGGTGGCGGGCCTCGCGGCCCGCGCCGCGGCCCTGGTGACCGCCGGCCTGCTGGCGCTCTTCGTCGCCGGGCTCTCGCAGGCGCTCCTGCGCGGCATCGACCTCCACTGCGGCTGCTTCGGCGGCACCGAGCTCGCGAGCTGGGGGACGGTGGCGCGCGACCTGCCCATGCTGGGGGCGGCGGCGGTGGCCGTCTGGGGTCCGGGGCGACTGCGGCCTGGGCGGATCATCTCCGCGCCTCCCGGCGCGGCGGGGAGGGAGTGACTTCTCGCCGCGCGCGCTTCGAGCCCCGTCCCGCTACTTCGCGCCCGGCCGTAGCACGAAGAGGTACTGGTACGGCAGGAAGCGGTGCTCCTCGACCACCTCGAGCCCGGCCTCCCGCGCCGCGGCGAGGAACTGCTCGCGCGAGACCTTGTGGTCCGGGCCCGGGCCGACCGGCAGCTCGCCCTGGTGGAAGTCGAGGTTGGCGATGCGGCCACCCGGGCGCAGCCGCGACGCCAGCGCCCGCAGCGTCGCCGGCCCGTCCGAGAAGTGGTGGAAGACGTCGGCGACGAGGATCAGGTCGCAGGGCTCGGGCGGGAGCGGCGGCGCGTCTCCGGGGACGAGGTGCGGATGCACGTTGGCGGCGCCGGCCGCGGCGAGCCGCTGGCGCAGGATCCCGAGGATCTCGGGCTCGACCTCCATGGCATGGACCGCGCCGCCCGCCCCCACGGCGCGGGCGAGCCGGAGCGTGAAGTAGCCGGGGCCGGCGCCGACGTCGCAGACCACCTGGCCGGGCGAGACGCCGAGCGCGCCGATCACCTGGTCGGGCTTCTGCCACCCGTCGCGGGAGGGATCCTCCTGCTTCGCCACGTAGGCCGCGAGGTCCTCCGGGTTGCCGTGGGAGCCGTGGTGCCGGTGTCCGTGCTGGTGAGGTTCCTGATGGTGGCTCATGGCGCCTTCCGGTGGGGGTCTGCCGGTACGAGCCGCGCCGCCGCGGCAGGGTTCGCGCCGGCGGCGCTCAGGAGCGACTGCACCGCCGCCGCCGGGTCGGGTGCGTCGAGCCAGGACCGGATGGCGGCCACCCCGCAGGCGCCGCCGGCGAAGACCTGGGGGGCGTCGAGCGGGCCGATCCCTCCGAGCCCCACCAGCGGCAAGCCGAGGCGGGCCGCGGCGGCCAGCGCCTCGAGCCCAACCGGCGGGCCGTAGCGCCGCTTCGACGGGGTGTCGAAGACCGGGCCGAAGGTGGCGTAGTCGGCGCCGCCGTCGCGGGCCCGGCGCACGTCGTCCGCCGAGTGGCACGAGACCCCGACCAGCGCGGCCGCGCCGAGCAGGCGGCGCGCCTCGGCGGGAGCGATCCCGCGCGAAGGCAGGTGTACGCCGTCGGCCCCTGCGGCGAGCGCCACGTCGACGCGGTCGTTGACGAGGAGGAGCTGCCCGCTGGCGTGGCAGGCCTCCACGAGCGCGCGGGCGAGCCGCAGCAGCGCGGCGCCGCCCAGGTCCTTCTCTCGCAGGTGGATCGCCACCGCGCCGGGCGGCAACCCACCCAGGGCGCGCCGCGCGGCCGCCGGAAGGTCCGCGGCGAGGCGCCGGTCCGTTATCAGGTGGACAGCGGGGAGCGCCATTGCTAATCCTCCGAACGCTTCTGACGCCGGGAAGACAGGAGAGCTTCGTGTCGACCGAACTGCAGAGTGTCGTCGATTTCCTGGAAGAGCAGAAGGTGAAGCAGGCGCCCCACTTCAGCACGGTGCAGTTCGAGAAGGTGCTGAGCTTCATGGGGACCACCGGCCAGCCCGGCACCCAGGCCAGCGTCTCGGTGCACCCGATGGTGCGTCTCGAGCCCGCCGGGGACGGCAGCCAGCTCACGGTCGAGCTGCGCGGCGACCTGCCGCGCGCGCCGGACCTCCGGCAGTGCCTGACCGTGCACGTCACCAACGTCTCGCAGTATCAGGGCTTCCAGATAAAGACCCGCAGCGTCGACCCGGGGACGCCGCTCTCGGCGCTCTACGAGCGGACCCCCGAGGGAAACCTCCGGATCAAGGGCGCGCAGACCTTCACGGTGCACCACAGCCCCTACACCATGAAGTTCTTCGAGCAGATCCCGTACGACGAGGTGCAGGAGACCCTGGGCGGCGTGCGCGCCGCGCTGGTGGGGGTGGGGGTCCAGGCCAACCTCTCTCCGCGCTTCATCTATCACTGGGAGCTGCGCGACGGCCGGCTCGCGCTCTTCCACGGCGACGGGCTCGCCCTGAAGACCTACATGAACCTCAAGGTCAACAAGCGCGAGACCCGCACCATCCTCGACCTCGACGGGTACGCCGGCTTCCAGGTGCGCGGCGTGGTGGAGGAGTTCTCGCCCCACCAGAACCCGGCCGCCTTCGAGAAGATCTCGGGCGGCTTCTCGGCCGGGAACTGGGGCAAGCCGTCGCGCGTCTTCCGGCTCGACGTCGAGTCGGTGCAGCGGATCGCGCCGGTGACGCCGCTGTAGGCTCTAGGTCCCGATGAGCCCGCTCATCGGGCTCGAGGCGGCCGCGTGCAGCTTCATGGGGATGCGCCCGGCCAGGAACGACTTGCGCCCGGCGGCCACGCCGTCGCGCATCGCCTCCGCCATCAGCACCGGCTCCTTCGCCTCGGCGATGGCGGTGTTCATGAGCACCGCCACCGCGCCGAGCTCCATGGCGAGGGCGGCGTCGCTGGCGGTGCCGACCCCGGCGTCGACCAGCACCGGCACCTTCACCGTCTCCATGATGATGCGGAGGTTGTAGGGGTTGCGGATCCCGAGGCCCGAGCCGATGGGCGCGCCGAGCGGCATCACCGCGGCGCAGCCTGCGTCCTCGAGCTTGCGCGCCGTCACCGGATCGTCGTTGGTGTAGGGGAGCACGGTGAAGCCCTCCTTCGCCAGGATGGCGGCCGCCTTGACCAGCTCCTCCACGTCGGGGAAGAGGGTGCGCTTGTCGCCGATGACCTCCAGCTTCACGAGGTCGCCCATGTCGAGCTCGCGCCCGAGCCGGGCGGTGCGGACCGCCTCGTCGGCGGTGAAGCAGGCGGCGGTGTTGGGGAGGAGCTTCATCCCCTCGGGGACCCAGGAGAGGAGCGACTCCGCCCCCTGCTTGGAGAGGTCGAGCCGCCGCACCGCCACCGTGACCACCTCGGCGCCGGAGGCGAGGAGCGCCGCCTTCATGGTGGGGAAGTCGCGGTATTTCCCGGTCCCCACCAGCAGCCGGCTCGTGAACTGGTGCCTGCCCAGGCTCCACCCGTCCATGACTACCCTCCTCCGACGAAGGCGACGATCTCGACCGAGTCGCCGCTCGAGAGCCGGTGGCTCTCGTAGCGATCCTTGGTGACCACCGCCTCGTTCACCTCGATGGCCACCCGCTGCGGCTTGATGCCGAGGTGGGCGAGCAACCCCGCGACCGAGAGGGCGTCGGGCAGCTCGCGGATCTCGCCGTTGAGCTTGACCTGCATCCGGTCCATGTAGACCGGAGCGGCCGCGCCGTCAAACGGCGACAAGCGCCCGCGCGGCCCGCGGCGGTGGCTTCGATCGCGCTCCCGCGCTGGCCGCGGATCGGCTAGAGTGGTCCCTTGCGCCGCTGGCGAGCGCTCCGGTTTCGGGGGAGCGCGGGCGGCAGGGTCGGTGGGACGGAGGCGGACGGGATGGGGTCGGTGGTTTCAGCCGCGCGCGAGCGCGCGGAGCAGCAGGTCGGCGGCAAGGGCGGGGGGCTCACCCGCTTCCACCAGCGCATCAGCGCGGAGGCGCTCACCGCGCGCTCCGGGTCGGGCGCCTCACGGCTCGCGCCGGCGCTGGCCCAGTCCGCCGTCGACCTCAACCCCCACCAGATCGAGGCGGCCGCCTTCGCCCTCTCGGCGCTGCCCACCGGGGGCGCGGTGCTGGCCGACGAGGTGGGGCTCGGCAAGACCGTCGAGGCCGGCCTGGTGCTGGCGCAGCTGGCCGCCGAGGGGCGGGGCCGGGTCCTCATCCTGGTGCCCTCCTCGCTGCGCGCCCAGTGGCGCGACGAGCTCCGCAGCAAGTTCGCCCTCGACTGCGAGCTGGTCGACGGCGAGCGGGCGCGCGCCGCCGAGAAGCAGGGGCTGCGCCTCAACCCCTTCGACACCGGCGGCATCGTCGTCTGCTCGCACCAGTTCGCCGCGCTGCGCGCCGACCAGATCGAGCGCGTGCCGTGGGACCTCGCCGTCATCGACGAGGCGCACCGGCTCCGCAACGCCTACAAGCGCGACCACAAGACCGGGCAGGCGCTGCGCAAGGCGCTGCGCAAGTGCCCCAAGCTCCTGCTCACCGCCACCCCGCTCCAGAACGACCTCATGGAGCTGCTGGGGCTCACCGCCTTCATCGACGACGCCCTGCTCGGCAACGAGGAGACCTTCCGGCTCCAGTACGCCACCGGCGAGATGACCGAGGAGAAGGCGGCCGACCTGCAGGCGCGGCTCGCCCCGGTGGTGGTGCGGACGCTGCGCCGGCAGGTGAAGGAGTACGTGAAGTTCACCGCCCGCCGCTCGCTGGTGGAGGACTTCGCGCCCACGCCACGGGAGCAGGAGCTCTACGACCGGGTGAGCGAGTACCTGCGGCGGGAGGACACCTACGCCATCCCGCCGGGGCGGCGCGCGCTCTTCGTCCTCGTCTACCGGAAGATCCTGGCCTCCTCCTCGTTCGCGCTGGCGCACACGCTCGAGAAGCTGGCCGACGCGCTCGACGAGAAGCTCGCCGGGGCCGAGTGCGCCGCCCAGGCCTCGCTGGAGCTGGAGCTGGCCGGCTTCGAGGACGAGCTCGAGGAGCTGCCGGAGGACGCCTTCGACTACCAGTCGCCCTCCGGGCCGGTGGCGGTCTCGAAGATGAAGGCCGAGCTGCAGGAGCTGCGCGACTGCGCCCGGCTCGCCCGCAGCATCACCTCCAACGCCAAGTGCGACGCGCTGGTGCGCGGGGTGGACCGGACCTTCACGGTGGCGCGCGCCTGCGGCTGGCCGCAGAAGGCGGTGGTCTTCACCGAGTTCCGACGCACCCAGGATTACCTGGCACGGCTGCTCGAGTCGAAGGGCTACCAGGTCACCTGCCTCTCCGGCGACTGCGGCGGCGCCGACAAGCGGCAGGGGCTGGTGGAGGAGTTCCGCAACAAGAGCCAGATCCTGATCATGACCGAGGCCGGGGCGGAGGGGCTGAACCTCCAGTTCTGCAACCTGGTGGTCAACTTCGACCTGCCCTGGAACCCGCAGCGGGTGGAGCAGCGCATCGGCCGCTGCCACCGCTACGGCCAGCAGCGCGACGTGCTGGTGCTGAACTTCCTCAACCGGCAGAACGCCGCCGACGCCCGGCTCTACGATCTGCTCTCGCAGAAGCTGGCCCTCTTCGACGGCGTCTTCGGCGCCTCGGACGAGATCCTGGGCGCGCTCGGCTCGGGCATCGACTTCGAGAAGCGGGTGCTCGACATCTACCAGTCGTGCCGCTCCAGCGAGGAGATCGATCAGGCCTTCGCGACGCTGCGCGGCGAGCTCGACGAGCGGATCGAGGCCCGGCTAGCCGCCGCGAGGACGCTGCTCTTCGAGCGCTTCGACGGCGAGGTGCGCGGCAAGCTGCGCGTGGCCGAGCAGAAGGCCCGCGAGGCGGTGGCGAAGCGCGAGGCGCAGGAGGAGGCGCTGGTGCAGGCGGTCTTCGAGGGCGACGCGCCGCAGCCGCTCCCGGACACCGAGGTGGCACCGCTCCCCGGCCCGCGCAGCAAGGCGCGCCGGGCCAGGCTGGCGCGCGCCGCCGCCGACGCGGTGCGGGCCCGCCCGCAGGACGCGGTCTCCTTCCTCGAGCTCGACCCGGCCGAGCTGCCGGAGCGGCTCCTGGAGCTCGCCGGCCGCGAGGGCTGGTGGTTCGCCTACAGGATCGGGCTCGACGGCGTGGTGGCCGAGGAGAAGGTGGTCCACCTCATCCTCTGGTCGGACGGCGAGGCCTACCACCTGCTGCCGCAGGAGGAGGCGGAGCTCTTCGCGGGGCTGCCGGCGCGGGAGACGCGCTCGGCTCCGCGCGGCGGCGCGATCCCCATCGGCCAGGCGCAGGAGGACGGGCTCGCGCAGGTCTGCTCGCGCCTGGTGACCGAGTTCCAGGAGCGGACCGGCGCGGCCTTCGACGAGTCGCGCGAGCGCTGGGATCGCTCGGTGGAGGACGCGCTCGCCGCCCCGCGCCGCGCCGCCGAGGAGGCGCGCGGCGCCTGGGAGAAGGCCCGCGCCGCGCTGCACGACAAGGTGGACCTGCCGCTGCGCGACCGGCGCGCCATGCTGGAGCGGGCCGAGCGCGAGTACCGGCGCAAGCTCGACGACTCGAGGGCCGCCGAGGCGCAGCGCTACGGCGAGAAGGACCGGGCGCTGGCCGAGCTGAAGCGGCGCGCCCAGGTGAAGGAGAAGCGCACGCTGGTGGCGACCGCCTTCTGGCGCTGCGACGGTTGACGGGCTGCCTGCCCGTCGAGGCGTCGTCGCGGGCTATCCCGAACGCCTGACGTCGCCCTCGGGCCCCGGATCGCGCAGGTGGGCGTAGGCGATCGAGGCGAGCGCCTCGAAGCTCGGGACGTCGACCTGCTCGCCGCCGCGCACCGGCCGCCGCGAGAGCCAGGCGCGAAAGGCCTCGAGCTGGTCGGGGCTGGGCGAGACGCAGCGCCGCGCCCCCTTGGCGCGCG
This sequence comes from Anaeromyxobacteraceae bacterium, assembly GCA_035656915.1. Taxonomy (GTDB): domain Bacteria; phylum Myxococcota; class Myxococcia; order Myxococcales; family Anaeromyxobacteraceae; genus Anaeromyxobacter_B. Next base: position 56,753 of record DASRRJ010000006.1, on the reverse strand, counting down.
CGAGCGCCTGGAGCGGCGGATCGCCGGCGGCGCTGAGCACGCAGACCGCGAGGAGCGCGCTGCGGCCGATGCCGTGCTCGCAGTGGACGTAGACCTTGCCCCCGCGCTCGAGCCGCTCGCTGACCCACCGCACGCCCTCCTCGAGCATGGGGAGCGACACCGCGCAGACGTCCCGGGTCGGCAGGTGGAGCAGCTCGATCCCGTGCCGCCGCAGCGCGACCTCGTCGTCGCGGTCCTCCACCCGCAGGTCGACGACGTGCCGGACACCGAGCTCGCGCGCGAGGTGCTCGGCCGCCTCCACCGGGAAGCTCCCGCCGATCGCCAGCAGCGGCGTCACCCAGTCGAGGTCGAGCCGCACGCTCAGCCCTCCCCTGGCTCGGCCCCGGGGCGCGCCGGGTACACGGCGCCGTCCGGGGTCGGCCGCTCCACGCGCTGGCAGAGGTACACCTCCGTCTGGCCCACGGCGCTCGGCTCGAAGCCCGCCGACCGGAGCAGCGCCTCGGCGCAGGCGCGGTTCGGGACCCACCAGTTGGTCCAGTCGTGGGCATAGGACCGCTCCACGAAGTGCAGCTTGGGCCAGGACGGATCGTCGAACATCTCGATCTCCGCGTAGGGGTAGTCCGGCGCGAGCCGAGCCCCGCCGCTCGCGCCGCGCAGCATGCTCTGGAAGACGAGCAGCTCCTTCACCGCGTGCGCGTGCAGGAGATCGAGCGCCAGCAGCGGGTGGCGGAGGTGATAGAGCACCCCCATGAAGAGGACCACGTCGAACCGCTCCCGCAGCGACGCGACGTCGTAGACGGAGAGCTGGGCGAGCTCCAGGTCGAGCCCGGACACCTCGCTCGCCAGCCTCGCCTGCGCCAAGTAGCGCTCGTCGCTGTCGATCCCCAGCACGCGCGCGGCCCCCCTGCGCTTCATCTCGAGCGAGAAGAAGCCGGCGTTGCAGCCCACGTCGAGGACGGTCTTGCCGTCGAGGTGCCGCGGGAGCGCGTCCGCGATCGCGCCCCACACGACGGCCGGGTAGTCGCCGAGGAAGTGCCGCGGCGCGGTCCTCACCCCGGCCAGATCGAGGTTGTGGAACCACTCGCCGAGCTCCTCGACCCTTCGCTCGATCTCCTGCCGTGTGATCCCGGTCTTCGCCATCGGCTCTCCGTCCCCGTCCGAGGGGCCGCCGCCCCGCGCCTCAAGCTATGCACGCCGCGCAGCTGCTCGCTCGCGGTCGCCGAGCAGGTCCTGGTAGGCCTCCAGGTACGAGCGCGCCATGCGCTCGGGGGAGAGCGCGAGCGCCCGCGCCCGCGCCCGGGCAGCGAGCCTCGACCGCTGCCCGGGTCGGGCCATGAGCCGGGTGAGGGCCGCGCGCCAGGCGCTGGGATCGTCGGGGCGGACGAACGTCGCCGCCGCGCCCCACACCTCCCGCAGGCTCGGGATGTCTCCCAGCACGAGCGCGCAGCCCGCGAGCGCCGCCTCGAGCGCGGACAGGCCGAAGGGCTCGTAGCGCGCCGGGAGGGCGTAGATGGCCGCGCGCGCGTAGACGCGGGAGAGCGCGGCGCTCGAGAGGCGGCCCAGGCGGCGCGCGTGCCGGGCGGCGCCCGAGCCCCGGTGCGCCGGGTCGGGGTGCTCCGCCTCGCCGGCGAGCAGCACCGGCCACGCCAAGTCCCCCGCGATGCCGTCCAGCAGCGCGACGTTCTTGGCCGCGTCCCAGAGGCGGCCCGCGCAGAGCACGAGCTCCTCCTTCGGTCTCTCGCCGCGCTCGAATCGGGCTGGCGAACGGCCGTTGAGGATGACGCGCGCGCGCCGCGGCTGGCCGTAGTGGCGCTCCACGGCCTGGAGCATGGCGAGCGTGGGCGCGACGACGAGGTCCGCGCCGGCGAGGCCGCGCGCCACCTCGCGCCGGTACCGGTCGAAGCGCTCCGGCGCCGCGGTCCCCTGCACCGCCTCGAACCAGGAGCAGACGCAGGAGTGCGCCACCACCACCACCGGCGCCCCGAAGCGGAGCGCCCCATGGGCGTAGGAGTTGAGGTGGACCACGTCCGGCCGCAGGCGCGCCGAGAGGTCGCGCAGCCAGGCGCCGGTGCGCGCCACGTCGGGCCAGGGATCCTCCATCCACTCGAGGCGGCCCTGGCTCTCGAAGACCTGCAGGCCGGGCACGCCGCGCGCCTCGACCCACTGGGCGCCGTCGAGCGGCGCGCCCTCCGTGGCCAGCGTCACCCGGACACCCAGGCGCCCGAGCGCGGCCGCGAGCTCGAGCGCGTAGGAGAAGACCCCCCCCAGCGTGTCGGCGGTCATGAGCAGGTGCATGGCGGCGCGAGCGCTCCCGGGGCTCGCCGCGAAACGTGGGCACGCCCGGGACCGCCAGGAAGGCGTCCGGCCGGCGCCCGGCCAGCGGCGCCTGTCCCTATCTTGTCGGAGGGCCGCGCGGGCGGCGCCGGCAGGGGGCACATGCGGCTCGTCGTCTTCGGCCTGACCATCAGCTCGTCCTGGGGCAACGGCCACGCGACCCTCTGGCGTGGGCTCGTCCGCGCGCTCGCACGGCGAGGGCACCGGGTCGTGTTCTTCGAGCGGGACGTGCCCTACTACGCGGCGCACCGCGACGACGCCGGCCTCCCCGAGGGCACGCTGCGCCTCTACACGAGCTGGGCGACGGCGCGGCGGGCGGCCGAGCGCGAGCTCGCCCGCGCCGACTGCGGTCTCGTCACCTCGTACTGTCCGGACGGCGTGGCCGCCACCGAGCTGATCCTCGCCTCGCCGGCGCGGGTCCGGGTGTTCTACGACCTCGACGCGCCGGTCACGCTCGAGAAGGCCCGCGCCGGCGAGGCGATCGGCTACATCGGCCCGCGCGGCCTGGGAGCCTTCGACCTCGTGCTCTCGTTCACGGGCGGCGGCGCGCTGCGCGCGCTCGAGCGCTCCTTCGGTGCCCGGCGGGTGCGCCCGCTCTACGGCTGGGTCGATCCACAGGTGCACCACCCGGTCGCGCCCCAGCCCGGCTACGCGGCCGACCTCTCCTACCTCGGCACCTACTCGGCCGATCGCCAGGAGGCCCTCGAGCGGCTCTTCCTGGCGCCGGCGCGGGCGCGACCGGCGCGCGCCTTCGTCATCGGCGGCGCCATGTACGGCCCCGACTTTCCGTGGCGCGACAACCTCCGGTACGTGCGCCACCTGCCGCCGTCCGAGCACCCCGCGTTCTTCTGCTCCTCGCCGCTCACCGTCAGCGTGACGCGCGGCCCGATGGCGGCCATGGGGCACTGCCCCTCCGGCCGGCTCTTCGAGGCGGCGGCCTGCGGCACGCCGGTCCTCACCGACGAGTGGGCGGGGCTCGACGCCTTCTTCGAGCCGGGGCGCGAGATCCTGCTGGCGCGCGACACGGATGACGCGCTCGCGGCGCTCGACCTGGGCCCGGAGCGGCTCGCGCGCGTGGGGCGCGCCGCGCGCGAGCGCGTGCTCGCGGAGCACACGGCGGACCGGCGTGCGGAGGAGCTGCTCCGGACGCTCGAGGAGTCGGCGCCGGCACGTCCGGCGGCACGCCTTCTGGACGGGGGGGCCTGAAAGGTGTGGGGTCTCCTACCGGCCGCCGGGGCGGGGAGCAGGATCCAGCCGCTGGCCTTCTCGAAGGAGCTCCTCCCCGTGGGCAGCCAGCTCGTGGGCGGAGCCGAGCGTCCCCGCGCCGTGTCCGAGTACCTCGTCGAGCGCATGCTGCGCGCCGGCGCGGAGAGGCTGTGCTTCGTCATCTCTCCCGGAAAGAGCGACATCGTGGAGTACTACGGAGGGCAGGTGGGGGGCGCGCCGATCTGCTACACGGTCCAGCCCAGCCCGGCGGGCCTCTGCGACGCGCTCTTCCGGGCCCTCCCCTTCATCCCGCCGGCGGAGGACGTCCTCGTCGGCCTGCCCGACACGGTCTGGTTCCCGGAGGACGCGCTGACCCGCCTGCCGGGCGGCTTCTCGTTCCTGCTCTTCCCGGTGGCGCAGCCCCAGCTCTTCGACGCCGTCGTCACCGACGGCGCCGGCGCCGTGCGCGAGATCGAGGTGAAGAGCGCGGCCCCGCGCACGCGCTGGATCTGGGGCGCGTTCAGGATCCCGGGCGCGACCCTGGCGGAGCTGCACCGCCTCTGGCTCGAGCGCGGCCGGCGAGACGAGTACGTCGGCTCGCTGGTGAACGAGTGGCTGGCGCGCGGCGGGGAGGCGCGCGCGGTCCGTGCGGGCGAGTCGTACGTCGACGTGGGGACGCTGCACGGCTACCACCACGCGATGCACCTGCTGCGCGCGCAGGAGACCGCGCGGCACGTGCGGGAGCAGGCAGAGGCCGAGCCGGAGCCTCAGGGCCTGCCGATGCCGTAGTAGGTGAAGCCGAGCTCCCGCATGACGACCGGGTCGAAGATGTTCCGGCCGTCGAAGACCACCGGCTGGCGCATGCTCCGCCGGATGCGGTCCAGATCCGGCTGGCGAAACTCGTTCCACTCGGTGATCACGAACAGCCCGTCGGCGCCCTCGATGCAGTCGTAGGGGGTGTCGGCGTACAGGATCCGATCCCCGAAGTGCCGCTCCGCCACCGCCTCGGCCACCGGATCGTGGCAGCGGAGGTGGGCGCCCTTGCCCAGGAGCCCCTCGATGACGTCGATGGCTGGCGCCTCGCGCATGTCGTCGGTCTTGGGCTTGAAGGCGAGGCCCCACACGGCGAACGACTTCCCGGCGAGCGCGCCGCCGAAGTGCTTCAGCGCCTTCTCCACCAGCGCCCGCTTCTGGCGGCGGTTGGTGCGCTCCACCGCCTTCAGGATCTCGAGGTCGACCCCCGACTCGCGCCCCGTCGAGATGAGCGCGTTCACGTCCTTGCCGAAGCAGGAGCCGCCGTAGCCGACGCCGGGGAAGAGGAACGGGTACCCGATGCGACGGTCCGCGCCCATGCCCTTTCGGACCGAGTCCACGTCGGCGCCCAGCCGCTCGCAGAGCAGCGCGATGTCGTTCATGAAGGAGATGCGCGTCGCCAGCATGGCGTTGGACGCGTACTTGGTGAGCTCGGCGGAGGCCTCGTCCATGACCAGGGCGGGCTTCTCGGTCCGGAGGAAGGGGCCGTAGAGCTCGCGCATGATCTCGCGGGCGCGGGGCGAGCGCGTCCCGATGACCACGCGGTCGGGGTTGAGGAAGTCCTCGACGGCGGCCCCCTCCTTGAGGAACTCCGGGTTGGACACCACGTCCACGTCGACCGCGCCGGCCGCGGCGAGGACCTGGCGCACGCGCTCGGCGGTGCCGACGGGCACGGTGCTCTTGAGCGCCACCACGGCGTACCGCTCGAGCGCGCGGCCGATCGCGTCGGCCGCCTCGAGCACGTGCCGCACGTCGGCGGAGCCGTCATCGCCCGGCGGCGTGTTGACCGCGATGAAGACCACCTGCGCCTTGCGGATGGAGGCGGTATCGGTCGCGAAGGCCAGGCGCCTTCGCCGCACGTTGCGCCGGATGAGGTCCTCCAGCCCGGGCTCGTAGATGGGGACGTAGCCCTCCCGGAGCAGGCCGATCTTCCGCGGGTCCGAGTCGATGCAGGTGACCACGTTGCCCGAGTCGGCCAGGCAGGCGCCAGCCACCAGCCCCACGTACCCCGCCCCCACCACGCTGATCCTCACGGTCCACCCCTCCGCCGCGCGCCTCCGCGCCAGCGCGCTCATCCATTCCCTCCACGATGTGCACCGGATCGCTCGCCTGCGCCCGCGAGGCTGCTCCTCACAGACGGCGAGGCCCGGTGCCTCCGGCCGGCTAAGCTCGCGGATTCCTCTTCGTGCGCCTCCCGCGCGCTTCGGTCCGCCCGCGCGTGCTTAAGGTGAGGAGGCGGGCCGCCCCTGGCCTGCGCGGTCGGCGAACACGCCGGGGAAGGCGCTGGGCTGGGCCATGGTCGAGGCGATGATGTTGTGGAACGAGCCCAACAACCTCTCCCACTGGGATTTCCAGCTCGACCCGGAGTGGAGGGCGTTCGCGGCCATGGTGCGCTCGGCTGGAGCGGCGCTCCGCTCGGTGAGCGACCTGCCGCGCGTCCTGGGCGGGATCTCACCCATCGACCCGCGCTTCCTCCTGCGCCTGCAGGACCTCAGGGCCCTCGACGCCGTGGACGCGGTGGCGGTGCACGGCTTCCCGCTCGACTGGAACCACTGGCCCATCCACGAGTGGCCGGCGCGCCTGGAGGAGGTCCGCTCGGTGGTCTCACAGCCAGTGTGGGTCAGCGAGGTCGGCGCCTCGAGCTTCGGCGCCGAGGAGGTGCAGGAATTCGGGCTCAGGCGCACTGCCGAGCTCCTCCTCGGCCGCGCGCCGCGCGTCCACTGGTACAGCCTGTTCGATCTCCCGCGCGCCTGGCCGGCGACCACGCGTCACCGGGAGGAGGAGGGCTCGTCCTACTACCGCCATTTCTACATGGGGCTCATCCGGGAGGACGGCGAGCCCAAGCTCGCCTTGCGCCACTTCGCCGACTACACGCCGCAACTGGGCATCTGCCAGTGGTTCCACTTCGAGGACCACCGGCTCGACGCCGGCGTGGCGTGGCTGCGCAAGCTCGGCGTCCGCAAGTTGCGCACCGGCCTCTCCTGGGCGGACAGCTTCCGCCCGGGCGCCGAGGCCTGGTTCGATCGGCAGATGCGGGCGCTCGACCCTTTCGACGTGACCCTCACGTTCTGCTTCACCCCCGAGCACCGGGGCGTGCATCCCCACCACACGAGCCCGCCGCTGGTCCTGGAGGAGTTCGGCGAGTTCTGCGCCCGCATGGCGCGGCACTACGCCCGCTGACCGGCCTGCGCCCGGCCCGCGGCGCGCCCTCGCGAGGGCGCCGGCGGCGGAGGCCGTGCGCGGCGGCGCGTGATGCTTCCTCTCAGGAGACGTACTCCTCGAGCGCCTGCGCGCGGTGCCCGGCGGTGTGCTGGCGCAGCACGCGCGCGCGGGCCGCCTCCCCCACCCGCCTCCGCTCGGCCTCGGGCATCTCCCGGACGAACGCCAGGATCTCCTCGGTGCTGCGCGCGACCAGGATCTCCCGGCCCGGCGCGAAGAACTCCTCGAGGCCGGCCCAGCCGTCGGAGATCACGGGCGTGGCGCAGGCGGCCGCCTCGAAGAGGCGCACCGATGGCGACCAGCCGGCCCGGGCCATGTCCTGGCGCGTCGCGTTGAGGGCGAACCGCTGCGCGCTGTAGAAGCCTGCGTGCTTCGGGGGGGCGAGGTGCTGCACGCGCGAGACGTTCTGCGGCCAGCGGATGTTGCGAGGGTACTGCGGCCCGGCCACCACGAAGCGCCCGGCCCGCCAGCGGCGCGCCGGCTCGATGAGCAGGCGATCGACGATGGGCTGCCGATCCTCGCTGTAGGTCCCGAGGTAGCCGAGATCCCAGGACGTCTCGCGCGCCTCCGGCAGGTACTGGTTCACGTCGACGCCGCAGTAGAGCGGGAGCGCCCGCTTCGCGCCGAGCTCGCGCTCGATGCGCCCCAGCATCGGGCCGCCGGTGAAGGACAGGTAGAGATCGTAGCGGCGCGCCAGATCCTTCGAGAGGTAGTCGCAGTCGCCGGCGGCCAGCCGCTCCAGGGTGACCGGGGTGTCGATGTCGTAGAAGGCGGTCAGGCCGCGGGCGCGCGCGACCACCCAGGTCCCCACGGCGACGCCCTCCGGCACGTAGGAGCCCACCACCACGAGCGCCGCGCGCCGGATCTCGGGCTCGAAGCGATCCTTGAGCTCGTCCAGGGTCTGGTACAGCTCGACCCGGCCCCACGGCGACTGCGCCAGGTCCCGGTTCTCGGCGTACCAGGGCCGGTCCCGCTCCAGGAACAGCACCCGATGGCCGCGCCGGGTGAGCTCGCGGACCAGCCCGCGGTAGGTGGTGGCGTGGCCGTTTCCCCACGAGGAGGTGATGCAGAGGCCCAGGAAGACGATGTCGAGCGGGTGGCTCACGCGACCACCTCCGCCGCCGCGCCGTCGCCGAGGGCAACCTCGACCTCCCGCGCCCGGTGCGCGTAGGTGTGGTGGGCGAGGACCCGTCGGCGCGCAGCCTCTCCGAGCCGCCGCGCCCGCGCCGGCGTGAGCGCGGCGAGGTGCCAGGCCACCTCCTCGCCGTCCCTCGCCAGGAGCACCTCGCTGCCCGGCTCGAGGAACGCCTCGATCCCGTCCCACGCGTCGCTCACCAGGCAGGCTCCGGCGCCGGCCGCCTCGAAGACGCGCGTCGGTGGCGAGAAGCCGACCCGGGCCATGCTGTCGCGGTTCACGTTGAGCACCGCGCGCGCCGAGCAGTTGAGCGCGTTGTGGTCCCTCGTCGGGACGTGGCCCAGCCAGCGGACGTTGGGAGGGAGCGGGGCGTCGCCCCAGCCCGCCCCACCGAGGAGGAACGAGCGCTCCGGCAGCCGCGTCGCCGCCGAGAGAAAGAACGCCTTCACGCGCTCCTCCCGATCGGGGAGCCGGTTGCCGAGGAAGGCCAGGTCCGCGGTGAGCCGGTCCTCCGGCGGGACCGCGTGGTGGGTGGAAGGATCGAGCGCGTTGTAGATGGGCACGCAGGCCCGTGCCCCGAGCCCGCGGTAGGCGCGCACCACGGGCGCGCCGCCCCCGTAGGTGAAGACGAGATCGTAGCGCGGCACGAGCGCCCGGAAGGCGGCGCCCGGATCCAGCTCGAGCGACTCCAGGGTGGCCGGCGCGTCGACGTCCCAGAACGCCACCCGGTTGTCCGCCCGGCGCAGCGTCAGCACCCGCGCCTCGAGCAGCGCGTCGTCGACGCCGATCCCGCTCGCCTTCACCACCAGGTCGGCGCGGCCGGCCTCCTCCAGGCAGCGCTCCAGGTCGCCGGGCGACGCCGGATCCCACACCACCGAGCGCGCGTAGTCCGGGCTCGCGAGGTCGCGGTGTGACTGACGCCCCAGGGCGTCGGGCTCGTAGAAGGTGAGGGCGTGCCCGCGCTCGTGGAGCGCGCGAGCCAGCCCGCGGTAGTACGTCGCGGCCCCGTTCCAGTAGCTGGAGACGAGGCTCGAGACGAAGAAGGCCATCTTCATGCGTGACTCCGCTGCCGCTCAATCTAGGCCCTGGGCGCGCGTCCCAGCAGCCGCCGGCATGCGACCGTGAGGGCCGGGGGTTGGCTCGAACGCCGTAGCGACTCACGTTTGACTCGGCGCACGGGGTGGCCCGGTTCGAATGGGGGATCGGTCTGGCGAGCGGCCGTACGAGGGGGGAGCGTGAAATGCGTGGGCGGCGGGTGCTCATCACCGGCGGGGCGGGGTTCATCGGTTCACATCTCTCCGATCACCTGCTGGCGCAGGGCGCCGCGGTGCGGGTGCTCGACGCGCTCTGCCCGCAGGTGCACGGACCCGGGCGGCGGCGCCCGGCCTATCTCGACCCGGAGGTCGAGCTCGTCGTGGGCGACTGCCGGGACTCGGCGGCCGTCGGGAGGGCGACGCGCGGCGTGGACGCGGTGGTCCACCTGGCCGCCGCCGTCGGGGTGGGCCAGAGCATGTACGAGGTCTCGCGCTACGTCGCCGTGAACGACCTCGGAACGGCGGTGCTGCTGCAGGCCCTCATCGCCAACCCGGTGGAGCGGCTGGTGGTGGCTTCCTCGATGAGCCTGTACGGCGAGGGGCTCTACCGGGATACGCGGGGGCGCCTCGTGCAGGCGGAGCGCACGCGCGCGCAGCTGGTGCAGCGCAGCTGGGAGCCCGTCGACGACGAGGGCGCGCCCCTGGAGCCGGTGCCGACGCCCGAGACGAAGCCGCCCGCGCTCGCCTCCGTCTACGCCCTCTCCAAGTTCGACCAGGAGCGCATGAGCCTGCTGGTGGGCGCGGCCTACGGGATGGGCGTCACGGCCCTCCGCTTCTTCAACGTGTACGGGACGCGCCAAGCCCTCTCCAACCCGTACACCGGCGTGCTCGCCATCTTCGCGGCGCGCTGCCTCAACGGGCGGCGGCCGCTCGTGAACGAGGACGGACGACAGCGGCGCGACTTCGTCTCGGTGAGGGACGTGGCCGCCGCGTGCCGGCTCGCGCTCGAGGCCCCCGGCGCGCGGGGCGAGGTCTTCAACGTCGGCAGCGGGCGCGACTTCACGGTGCTCGAGGTCGCCGAGCGGCTCGCGGGGGCGCTCGGGCGCGAGGACCTGCCGCCGGAGATCACCCAGCGATACCGCGTCGGCGACGTCCGGCACTGCTTCGCCGACATCGGGAAGGCGCGGCGAGTCCTCGGCTACGAGCCGCGGGTCACGTTCGAGGACGGCCTGGAGGAGCTGGCGGGCTGGCTCGAAGGCCAGATCGCGCAGGATCGGGTGGACGAGGCGCGCCTCGAGCTGACGGCGCGGGGGCTGTCGCTGTGACCGGCGAGCGCGTGCTGGTGGTGGGTGGCGCGGGGTTCGTTGGGTCCAACCTGGCGCACCGGCTCCTCTCGGCCGGGACGCGGGTGCGCGTCCTCGACAACCTCTCGCGGCCCGGGGTCGAGCAGAACCTCTCCTGGCTGGTGGCGAGCCACGGCGCGCTCGTCGAGCCGGTGGTGGGCGACGTCCGCGATCCCGCCGCGGTGGCGGGGGCGGTGCGGGGCGCCTCGGCCGTCTTCCACTGCGCGGCCCAGGTGGCGGTGACCACCTCGCTCGTCGATCCGGTGCGCGACTTCGAGGTGAACGCCCGGGGCACGCTCAACCTGCTCGAGGCGGTGCGGCGCGAGGAGCCGCCGCCCTTCGTCCTCTTCACCTCCACCAACAAGGTGTACGGCGACCTCGAGGACGTGGAGCTGGCCGACGCCGGCACGCGCTACGTCCCGCGCGACCGCGCCCTGCGCCGCGGCGTCTCCGAGGCGAGGCCGCTCTCCTTCCACTCGCCCTACGGGTGCTCCAAGGGGGCCGCCGAACAGTACGTCCTCGACTGGGCCCGCACCTACGGAGTGCCGAGCGCGGTCTTCCGCATGAGCTGCATCTACGGCCCGCGCCAGTTCGGGACCGAGGACCAGGGCTGGGTCGCCCACTTCCTCCTCCAGGCGATGAGGGGCCGCCCCATCGTCCTTTACGGCGACGGCAAGCAGGTCCGCGACGTCCTCTTCATCGAGGACCTCCTCGACGCGTTCCTGCTCGCCCGTGAGCGTTCGCGCCTGGTCGCGGGCCGCGCCTTCAACCTGGGCGGAGGACCGGAGCGCACCGTGAGCCTGCTCGAGCTGCTCGAGCTCATCGCGCTCCTGCGCGGCGCCCGGCCGCTGGTGAAGCGGGAGGGCTGGCGGGTGGCCGATCAGCGCTGGTACGTCTCCGACCCGACCGCCTTCTCGACCCTCACCGGCTGGAGGCCGACCACGACCGTGCGCGAGGGGGTGCTCCGCCTTCACGCCTGGCTGGAGAGAGCGCGCCTGCCCTCCCCGGTCGCGGCGGAGGCGCTCACGTGAGCGGCGCTGCTGCCAGCCACGGGCCGCTTCCGGCGGCGAGGACCATGCGCGCGGCGGTGCTGGCCGGCCCGCGCCGCTTCGAGCTGGCGGAGGTGCCGCGCCCCGCGCCGGGGCCGGGCGAGGTGCTGGTGCGCCTGGAAGGGAGCGGCGTGTGCGGCTCGAACCTCGCGCCCTGGCAAGGGCGGCCCTGGTTCCACTACCCGTTCCCGCCGGGCGCCCCCGGGCACGAGGGCTGGGGGCGCGTGGCGGCGGTCGGGCCGGGCGTGGCGGAGCTCACCGAGGGGGACCGGGTGGCCTTGCTCTCCGGTGCCGCCTTCGCGGAGTACGAGGTCGCGCCGGCCGAGCGGGCGGTGCCGATCCCCGGCGCGATCTCCGGTCCCTTCCCGGGCGAGGCGCTCGGCTGCGGGGTGAACGTCTTCCGCCGCAGCCGCATCCGGCGCGGAGACCAGGTGGCGCTGGTCGGCGCGGGGTTCCTGGGCCTCGTCGCCCTCCGCCTCGCGGCGCAGGCCGGCGCGCGCGTCACCGCGCTGTCGCGGCGGCAGACGTCCCTGCGCCGCGCCCGTGCCTACGGCGCGGAGGCGACCGTCGCCACGGGCGACCGCGAGGCCGCCGTCGACGCCGTCCGCGAGATGACGTCGGGGAGGCTCTGCGACGTCGTCATCGAGGCGGTCGGCAACCAGGACGCGCTCGACCTGGCCTCGAGGCTCGTCCGGGAGGGCGGGCGGCTCGTCGTCGCGGGCTATCACCAGGACGGTCCCCGGCTCGTGGACATGGGGCTCTGGAACTGGCGCGGCATCGACGTGGTGAACGCGCACGAGCGCGATCCGCGCGTCCAGCGCGAGGGGGTGGCGCGGGCCGCGGCCGAGGTGGCGGAGGGCAGGCTCGATCCGGGCCTCCTCTACGAGAGCTTCCCGCTGGAGCGCGCCGGCGAGGCGTTCCGCGCGATGGAGGAGCGGCCGGACGGCTTCGTCAAGGCGCTCTTGATCACGTGAGCCCGACACTCGTGAGCGCCGCGGCCCGCCCGCGCGTCCCGCGCCTCGGCTTCCTGGGCGTCGGCTGGATCGGGCGGCACAGGCTGCGCGCCATCGCGGCCAGCGGGGCCGCCGAGGTGGCGGCGGTCGCGGACCAGACCGCCGAAGCGGCGGAGCAGGCGTCCCGGGAGGTGGGGCGCTGCCGCTCCCTCTCCTCCCTCGACGAGCTCCTGGCGCTCGATCTCGACGGGCTCGTCATCGCCACGCCCTCGGCCCTCCACGCCGAGCAGGCCGCGGCCGCGCTCGAACGCGGGGTGGCGGTCTTCTGCCAGAAGCCGCTCGGCCGTGACGCCGTGGAGGCCCAGCGCGTGGTGGACGCCGCCCGCCGCGCCGGGCGGCTGCTCGGCGTCGACCTCTCCTACCGGCACGTCGCGGGGATGCCCGAGGTGCGGCGCCTCGTGGCGGCAGGCGAGCTCGGTCACATCTACGCCGCCCGGCTCGCCTTCCACAACGCCTACGGCCCGGACAAGCCCTGGTTTTACGACGCGCGCCTCTCGGGCGGCGGCTGCGTGATGGACCTCGGGATCCACCTCGTCGACCTGGCGCTCTGGGTCCTGGGGTTCCCGCCGGTGGCGCGGGTCTCCTCCTCGCTCCGCTCGGGCGGCCAGGAGCTCCGCGGGCGCGAGGAGGGGCGCGTCGAGGACTACGCCGCCGCGCAGCTCGAGCTCGGGAACGGCACCTCCGTCCAGCTCGCCTGCTCCTGGCACCTCCCCGCCGGGCAGGACTGCGTCATCGAGGCCTCGTTCTTCGGCACCAGAGGAGGAGCCTCGCTGCGCAACCTCGACGGCTCCTTCTACGACTTCACGGTGGAGCGGCTCACCGGCACCCGGCGCGAGACCCTGGCCAGCGCGCCCGACGCGTGGGGCGGGCGCGCGGCGGTCGCCTGGGCGCGGGCGCTCGCGGCCGGCGCAGGCTACGACCCGGCCATCGAGTCCATCGTCGAGGTCCAGGCGACGCTCGACCGGATCTACCGCCCGTGATCGGGGGGCCATGAGGTTCGCGCTCTTCGTGCACTCGCTCCGCTCGGACTGGAACCACGGCAACGCCCACTTCCTGCGGGGCGTCGCCTCCGAGCTGGTGGCCCGCGGCCACGCAGTCCTCGCCTTCGAGCCGGAGGGAGCGTGGAGCGCCGAGAACCTCGTCCGCGACCACGGCGCGGCGGCGCTCGAGGCCTGGCGCGGACCCTACCCCGAGCTCGCCGGCACCATCCGGCTCTACCGCCCCGAGGCGTTCGACCCGGGCGAAGCGCTGGAGGGAGTGGACGTGGCGCTCGTCCACGAGTGGAACGACCCGGCGCTGGTGGCCCGCCTGGGCGAGGAGCGGACGCGCCGGCCGGCGCTGAGGCTCCTCTTCCACGACACGCACCACCGCGCCGCGACGCGGCCCGAGGAAATGGCGCGCTTCGACCTCTCCCGCTACGACGGCGTCCTCGCCTTCGGGCGCGCCGTGGAGCGCCTCTACCGCGAGCGCGGCTGGGCCCGCCGGGTCTTCACCTGGCACGAGGCCGCGGACGTGCGCCGGTTCCGGCCCCTGCCGTCCGAGAAGGAGGGCGACCTCGTCTTCGTGGGGAATTGGGGCGACGAGGAGCGGACGGAGGAGCTGCGCGAGTTCCTGCTCGGGCCGGTGAAGCACCTCGGGATCGCGGGCGTGGTCCACGGGGTCCGTTACCCGCCGGCAGCCAGGCGCGAGCTGGCGGCCGCGGGCCTGGCCTTCCAAGGATACCTGCCGAACTTCCAGGCGCCCCTCGCCTTCGCCCGCCACCGGGTCACGGTCCACGTGCCGCGGCGCCCGTACGCTCGGGCGCTGCCCGGCATCCCGACCATCCGGGCGTTCGAGGCGCTCGCCTGCGGCATCCCGCTCGTCTGCGCGCCCTGGGACGACGCCGAGGGGCTCTTCCGCCCTGGGCGCGACTACCTCGTGGCGCGCGATGGGGCCGAGATGCGCCTCCACCTCGCCGCCATCCTGCGCGAGCCTGCGCTCGCCCGCTCGCTCGCCGAGAGCGGCCTCGAGACCATCCGCGCGCGACACACCTGCGCCCACCGTGTGGACGAGCTGCTCGGGATCCTGGGCGCGATCGGGGACGACTTCCTGGAATGACCGCCGGGGTGCCGCGCGTTCCCGCGCTCGTGACCGCCCACCAGCAGCCGGCCCGGCGAGTGAGCCTCCTCCGCGCGGCCGAGTTCCTCGAGCACGCCAAGCTGCCGATCGCGGCGCTCCTTGGCCTGGCCGTCGGCCTGGCGGCCCTGAACGCGGCCGAGCCGCTGGCGCTCCGCCAGCTCTTCGACGCCCTCGCCCTGGGCCGCGGCCAGCCCCCCGGGCGCTTCGTCCAGGGCATCCTGCTGCTCGTCGGCCTCGGGCTCCTGCGCGAGGCGTTCCTCGCCACCTCCAACTGGCTGACCTGGCGGACGCGCCTCGGCATCCATTACCGGCTCACCGAGGCCACGGTGGGGCGGCTGCACCGGCTGCCGCTCGAGTTCCACCGCAGCGAGGGGGTCGGCGCCGTCATGACGCGCCTCGATCGGTCGATCCAGGGGCTCGTCGGGGCGCTGTCCGAGCTCGCCTTCAACGTGGTGCCGGCGGCGATCTACCTCGCCCTCTCGGTGGCGGTGATGTGGCGGCTCGACCGGCGCCTGGCCCTGCTCGTCGTGGGGCTCTCGCCCATGCCGGCGCTCATCGCGCGCCTGGCGGCCCCGACGCAGACCCGCCGCGAGCGGACGCTGCTCGATCGATGGGTGCGCATCTACTCTCGGTTCAGCGAGGTCCTGTCGGGCATCGCCACCGTGAAGAGCTTCGCCATGGAGGACGCCGAGAAGAAGCGCTTCCTCGACGAGGTGAGCTCGGCCAACGAGATCGTGATCCGGGGGGTGGGCCTCGACTCGGGCGTCGGCGCGGCCCAGAACCTGGTGCAGGTCGCCGCCCGAGTCGCCGCGCTGGCGCTCGGCGCGACGCTCGTCCTGCGCGGCGAGGTCACCATCGGCACGCTGGTCGCCTTCCTCGGCTACGTGGGAGGGCTGTTCGGTCCGGTGCTGGGCCTGGCCGGGGTCTACAAGACGCTCCGCACCGCCCGGGTCTCCGCCGAGGAGGTCTACGCGATCCTCGACGCGCAGGACGCGCTCGGCGACGCCCCGCACGCCCGTGAGGTGGTGAGCGTCCGGGGCGAGGTGGTCTGGTCCGGCGTCCGCTTCGCCTACGGCGGCGAGCCTCCCTGGCTCCTCGACGGGATCGACCTGTCGGTCCGCGCCGGCGAGCGGGTCGCCATCGTCGGCCCCTCCGGCTCGGGCAAGTCGACGCTGGTCGCGCTGGTGCAGCGCTTCTATGACCCCACCGAGGGCGCCGTGACCCTGGACGGAATCGATCTGCGCGCGCTCAAGCAACGATCGCTCCGCCGCCACGTGGGCGCGGTCCTGCAGGAGCCGCTCCTCTTCAACGAGTCGGTGCGCGCGAACATCGCCTACGGCCGGCCCGGCGCCACCGCCGCGGAGATCGAGGCCGCCGCGCGCGCGGCCAACGCCCACGCCTTCGTCATGCGGCTGCCGCAGGGCTACGAGACCATCGTCGGCGAGCGCGGCAACCGGCTGTCGGTAGGCGAGCGTCAGCGCATCGCCATCGCCCGCACGCTCCTGAAGGACCCCGCCATCCTGATCCTCGACGAGCCCACCTCCGCGCTGGACGCCGAGTCCGAGCACCTCGTCCACCAGGCGCTCGAGCGGGTGGCGCGCGGCCGGACCACGCTCGTCATCGCCCACCGGCTCTCCACCGTGGTGGACGCGGACCGCATCGTGGTGCTGAGCGGCGGCAGGATCGTGGAGTCTGGCAAGCACGCCGAGCTCCTCGCACGCGGGGGTCACTACGCCGCGCTGGTGGCGAAGCAGACGCGCGGCCTCTTCCCCATGGCGGCCTGATGAGCGGAGCTCCCTTCTCGCTCCTGCTCGCGGCGGCGCTCGCCGCCTCGAGCGCCGCCCCTGCCGGGCAAGGGCGCGGCCCGTCCCCGCTCGAGGCCGCCGCCGTGAACCGGATCGCCGAGGTCCAGGTCGCGACGCCCGCGACCGGCGCGCACGCGGAGATCGTGACCCCCTCCGGCGCGACGTACCGGCTGCCGGCGTTCCCCCTCGCGGGGGGCGCCGCGGTGCGGTTCCGCCCCCGCGAGCCCGGCCTGCACCGCTGGCGGCTCCTCGCGGCGGATGGCCCGGCCGCGCGCGAGCTGGCGCGCGGAGAGGTGATGGCCGAGGACGTGGGCGCATCCGGCCAGGTGCTGGCCCGGGGCGGCCGGCTCGAGACGGAGGACGGGCGCCCCTTCCACCCGCTCGGCGAGAACCGGTTCAACGTCTACGATCCGGCGTGGTCGGACGGGCTCTCCCCCGAGGCCTACCTCGCGCGGATGGCCGACTACGGCATGAACACGGTGCGCGTCTTCGTCTTCACCGCCTGCGGCCGCGCGGGCGCGCCGGCGAAGCCGGGATGCCTCGAGCCGGCGCTCGGGCGGTTCGACGAGCCCGCGGCGGCGCGCTACGACGAGATCTTCTCCGCGGCGGAGCGGCACGGGCTGAAGGTCGTGCTCTCCATCTTCGCCATCGGCTTCACCCCGGGCGATCAGTGGAAGGGCTGGGAGGAGAACCCCTACGCCTCGGTCCGCGGCGGCCCGGCCGCGTCCCCGGCCGCCTTCTTCTCGAGCGCCGCCGCGCGCGAGGCCGCGCGACGCCGGCTGCGCTACGTGCTCGGGCGCTGGGCCGCCTCGCCGGCCCTGCTCTCGGTCGACCTCCTCAACGAGCCGGAGTGGGACGGGACGGTGGACGAGGATCTCTGGATCCCCTGGGCCCAGGACCTCGCCAGGACGTGGCGGAGCGAGGACCCTTACCAGCACCCCATCACGCTCGGCCCGGTCGGCCTCCACTGGAACGTGAAGCGGGACGAGCGCGCGTGGTGGGCGAGCGACGCCTGCGACATCGTCCAGTGGCACCGCTACGGGAAGGACGTGTACGACGTGCACGACCTCGCCGCCGCGCTGGTGTCGACGGTGCGGGACACGGCCCGGTACGGCAAGCCCGTCCTGCTCGGCGAGTTCGCCTGGGGGGGCGAGGCCAAGCCCGCCTACGATCACACCCACGTCGGCCTGTGGGCGACCACCTTCGCCGGCGCCGGGGTCCTCGCCCACTCCGCCCCGGTCTTCGCCATCGACTCGGACGAGCCCATGACGCCCGAGCGCGGCCGCCACTTCCGCGTCCTGGCGGCGTTCCTGCGCCGCGCGGAGGCGCGCGGGCCGCTCGCGCCGGCGCCCGACCCCGAGGCGAGCGTGCCGGGGCTGCGCGCGCTGGCCCTCGCGGGACCGTCGACCGTCGCGCTCTGGCTGCACGGGCCGCGCGCGGGGTACGGTGGCACCGTGCGCGGGGCGTCGGTCGCCTTGCGAGGCCTCGCGCCCGGGCGCTGGCGCATCACCTGGCTCGACGACGCGAGCGGGGCGGAGCTGGCGGTCGAGGAGCGGGCGCTCGGGGAGGACCCGCGGCTCACCGCCCCGCCGTTCGCCCGGCACGTGGCCGCCCTCCTCGAGCGCGCCGGGGACGACGCGCCGCGCTCCCGCCGCTGATCAGCACCGCGGCCCTCGGGCCAGCGCCGCCGCGAGGAGGCGCCGGTACCGGTCGAGGGCCGTCGCGATGCGCCGGCGGTCGGCTGCGTCGCTCTCGGCCGACAGCGCGTACGTCCAGCGCCCGATCCGGTGGGCGAGGTAGGCCGCCTCGAAGAAGGCGAGGGCCGCCGGCGGCGTCGCGGGGCCCCCTGCTGCCGCCACCCGCACGTCGAGCTCCCGCGCCGCCCCCGGGCCCAGCTCGAGTTCCAGCGCGCCGGCGGCGACGTCCCAGCCGATGGGCTGCGCGCCCGCGAGGTCGTGGCCCAGCGCGTGGTCCACGGCGTCGGCCTTCGCGAGCGCCCCGTCCGCGGCGACGAGCCACTCCCAGCGCTCCAGCTTCCCGTCGACGGCGCAGCGCGGGAGCGCCGCCGCCGCGGCCGCTCCCTCCTCGAAGGCCTCCGCCGCCTCCGCCGCCTCCGCCCCGAGCGCCTCGCCCGCGTTCACCCGCAGCGCCTGGAAGAGCGCGCCGGGATGGCCCGCGCCAGGGCGCGCGGGGGGCATCCGCGCACGCAGGGCGAGGTAGCGCGCGAGGTGCGAGAACCAGCGTTCCCGCGAGAGCTCCCCCGGCTCCGGCGGCCTCCCTTCGACCCAGCGCTGCGCGAGAAACCCGTGCGGCGCGGCCATCATCGGCGGCGCGAACCCCGCCTCGGACACCGCGAGCGCGCGGGCGCGGGCCTCCTCGAAGTAGCGCCCCAGCCCCGCGAAGCGCAGGACGTACGCCCCGACCGGCGAGCGGGCGAGCAGCTTCAGCCGCTCCTGCTGGCGGAACACCGGGACCTCGGCGGCGCCCGGAACGTACGCGCGCCAGCCCCCCGCCGACAGGTCGACGACGCCGGCGGCTCCCAGCTCGCGCGCGGCCCACGCCTCGAGGCGCGGGCGCAGCGCCGCAGCGAAGGGGACGACGTGCTTCTCGGAGCGCTCCCACCAGTCGCGGGTGGCCGCGGAGGAGGCGGGCCCGGGGGTGGCGGCGTGGGCCGGGAAGATCGTTACGCGATCGGGAGGACACCCTGCGTCCGCGAGCCAGCGCGCGACCGCTGCGAACGAGCTGCCGGAGAGCCCCGGACCCTCGTCCACCACGGCGAAGCGCTCCCCCGCCGCGACGGCCGCGCGCAGCCTGGACGCGAGCCTTCCCCCGAGCTCCACCCGGCGCTCGAAGGGCGGTCCCACCGGGCGGACGGTCACCACCTCCCCGTTCCCGGTCGCCGCGGCGACCATGGCCGCGAGCCCTACGCCGATGGTCCGGATGCCGATGGCGAGCGGCGCGGCCCCACCGGCCCGGCGCGCCGCCTCCCCGAAGAGCTCCGGGAACACCCCGTACTGAACGTGACCCTCGGGGACGCGCAGCGTCAGGATCGGCGGGACGTCCTCCGCGCGCGCGAACCCGGCGAGCGCCGCCTCCACGTGCGCGAGGCCCGGCGCCCTTCCGCGCCACGATCCCCACACCGCGGCCGCCGCCGCGCGCACCACCTCCAGCGCCGCCGTCGAGGCCGGCGCGCCCTCGTCGCGCCCGGCCAGGTCTCGCTGCGCGTCGGCGACGCCCTGCGCCAGGGCGCTCGCCTCGACGAGCAGCGCGATGAGCGCCTCGTGGCTGGCGCCGGCCCGGGCGGCCGCGAGGCGCGCCCGGACCGCACCGAGCGCCTCCGCGGCGGACACGCTCCAGCGCTCGTCGGAGTAGTAGAGCACGCGTCAACTTATCGGTCCGCGCGTCATCAGGCCGGGGCCTTCCCGGCGCTGCTTGCACGGGCGCGCGGCCGCCCCATCCTGTAGGGCATGGCGAGCGGGATCGGGAGGGCGACGGCGCTGGGTCAGGGGGCGTTCTGGCTGCTGACGGGGCTGTGGCCGCTCGCCCACTACCGCAGCTTCGAGGCGGTCACCGGCCCGAAGAAGGATGACTGGCTCGTGAAGACCATCGGCGCGCTCATCGCCATCGTGGGCGGGACCCTGCTCGCCTCGGCGCGGCGCGGCGAGCCGGCGCCCGAGGTGGCCCTGCTCGGCGCGGCCGGAGCGGCCGCCCTCTCCTGCGCCGATGCGGTCTTCGTCGCGCGCGGGCGCATCTCGCCGGTCTACCTGCTCGACGTCCTCGCCGAGTCGCCCTTCCTCGCCGGCTGGGCGGCCTACGCGCTGGGGCGGCGACGTCGCGAGCGCGCCGCGACCTCGCCCGGTTGAAGTCGCCCCTGCGCGTAGGGATGCTACGAGCCGGCAGTTCGGCCGGCTGCCAGGGGCAAGCTCACGCGGAAGGTCGCGCCCTGCCCCGGCGCGCTCGTCACCTCGATCTCGCCGCCGAGGTCGGTCACGATCTGGTGGCTGATGGCGAGCCCGAGCCCGGTGCCGATCCCGACCGGCTTGGTGGTGAAGAAGGGATCGAAGAGGCGCCCCCGGATCTCGGGGTCGATGCCGCTCCCGGTGTCCTCCACCTCGACCACCACCCGATGGCGCTCGGCATGGGCGCGGAGCCGCACCTGGTGTCGATCCGGCGCCCCGTCGGGCAGTGCCTGCGCCGCGTTCACCAGCAGGTTCAGGAACACCTGGCCGAGCCGGGATGCGTTGCCGGTGATCGGCGGCAGCTCCGCCGGCAGCTCGACCACCAGAGCCCCGCGCCGTCGCACCTCCGCCCGCGCCAGGTTGGCGGTGGAGCGGAGCACGCGGGTCAGGTCCACCTCGACCGCCGCCTCATCCGCCCGCGCGAAGCCCTTCAGGTCCTGGACGATGCGCGAGACCCGCGAGGCCCCCTCGAGGGCGTCGGCGAGCGCCTGCTCCACCTCGACGCGCTCGCTGCCGCCGAGGGCCCGGCGGGCGTACTCCAGGTTGGCCAGCACGTAGGCCAATGGGTTGTTGATCTCATGGGCGACGCCGGCGGCCAGCGTGCCGATGGAGGAGAGCCGATCCGCGAGCGCCAGCCGCGCCTCGCTCTCCCGCAGCGCCGCCTCGGCCCGCTTGCGGTCGGTGATGTCGAGGATGCTGCCCACCAGCCCGCCGACGCCGCCGGCCTCGCTCGCGAAGACCGCCTTGCGGAAGATGACGTCGCGCACTGAGCCGTCGGCCCAGCGCACCTGCGTCTCGTAGCACTGCGTCCCGCCGCGGGCGAAGAGCTCGTCGTCCGCGCGGCGGTAGACCCTCGCCAGCTCGGGTGGCGAGAGTCCTTCCACGGGGAGCCCGACGATCCGCTCGCGCGGGAGCCCCAGGTAC
Organism: Anaeromyxobacteraceae bacterium; assembly: GCA_035656915.1. GTDB lineage: Bacteria > Myxococcota > Myxococcia > Myxococcales > Anaeromyxobacteraceae > Anaeromyxobacter_B. The sequence goes on along the minus strand of DASRRJ010000006.1, from coordinate 35,581 downwards.
TCCTCGAAGGCGCGGTTGCAGCCGCAGTAGACGCCCGCGGCGTCCTTGAAGAAGATCGGCACCGGGACCGCCTCGACCACCACCTCCAGCCGATGGAGCTCCTCGGTCCGGAGGCGCTCGGCGGCCTTCCTCGCCCCGACGTCCCGGGCCAGGATGGCGACGCCGGATCCCGGCAGCGGGACGAACGAGAGGGTGACCTGGCGCGCCGCGCCCTCTGGCCCCTGGAGCTCGAGCTCCAGCTCGTTCGATGGGACGCCTCCCCGCGCCCGGGCCAGGGCGGCCTCGAAGCGCTCCGCCTGGTTCGGCACCGGCGAGGGGAATGCGTGTCCGAGCGCCTCCTCCTCGGTGCGGCCGAGGACGCGGGCCGCCGAGGCGTTCCAGGCGGTCACCAGCCCCTCGCTGTCGGTGAAGGCCACGCCCACCGGCGAACCGGCGAAGAGCGCCTCGAGCTGGAGCGGGGACGGTGAAGCCAGAGCGTTGCCTTTCCTCCCCCGGCGCGTAGCCTACGACGGATGGAACGCCCGCCGCAATCAGCGCGCCTGGGCGGTGGCTGGAGCCTCGAGATCGAAGTGGACCGGCACCAGGGCGAGCGCCTCCGAGCGCAGGTCCGACGCGGCGCGGCGCACGCAGGCGGCGAGCTCCTCGTCCTGCACCGAGTCGGCCGCCACCCGGGGGGCGGCCTCCGGGGTGAGCTCCAGCACCAGCGCGCCGTCGAGGTCGGGGCGCCGGGACAGGGCGGCGCGGTAGCAGCGCTCCAGCGAGGCGGCGCGGGCCTGGAGGCGGGCGGCGGCGCCGGCCGCGTCCGGCGCCACGGTCACGCGCGGCCGCGCCCCCTCCGTCACGGAGAAGGCCGGCCGGTCCGACTCCAGCGCCCCGCCGGCGAGCGGCTCGTCGCCGTCGCGCCACTCCCAGGCGAGCGGCGCGATCTCCAGCGTCGCGGCGCGCGCGCCGGGGACGTGGGCGCAGGGCGTGTCCCCCGGCTCGGCGCGGAGCGCGAAGGTGACGCCCAGCGACAGCCGGCCCGCCTCCCGCGCCGCCAGGATGCGGTCGAGCGTGGAGCGGCTGGCGATGACCGACATCCCACCAGCCGCGGCCGGCGCCCAGACCCGCAGCGCGCCGCCGGCCGCCGCGAGGAAGGCCGCCGGGTCGAGGGACAGCCGCTGCTCGCCCGGATCCCAGGCCTGGAAGCGCACCCCGCCGGCCGCGACCGACACCTCGTAGCGTCCGGCGAGCGCCGCCGCCCGCGCCGCCTCGCCGAGCCCTCCGGCGCGGCCGGGGGGCGCCAGGGCCGCGCAGAGCCGGGCCGCGTCTTCGGACGTCTCGATGGGGAGCGGCGCGGCGGAGAGCGAGAGGGCGAGCAGGAGGGCGACCATGCGCCAAGGGTAGGCACGCGCCCGAGCGCCACCTCGCCCTTCGCGTGGTGCCCCCCTCAGGCGCGGATGCGGAGCGCCCCGGGCAGCACGCGGAAGCGCGCTGGCAGCCGGCCCGGCTGCTCGCCGTCCACGTCGAGCAGCACCTCGGCCCCCTCGAGCGGCTCGGCCTCCACCGTGCGGGCGCGCAGCGAGGTGGTGTTGGGGAGCCGCAGGTGGGTGCCGTCGTAGAGCATCGACCTCTTGAGGGCGAAGTCGGCGAGCCCGAGCCCCTGCCAGATGGTGACGTCGAAGAGCCCGTCGTCGAGCTCCGCCCGCGGCGCGACCATCATGCCCCCGCCGAAGTAGCGCCCGTTGCAGATCGAGAAGGCGGTGACCCGGTCCTCCCGCCAGGGGCCGCCGTCGGCGCGCCAGCGCACCGGCTGGTCCCGCCAGCCGGCGAGCTCTCGGGCGCTCGCCAGCATGAACGCCAGCCGGCCGGGGAGCAGCCCGGCGCGCCGCCCCATGCGCGACACCACCCGGCCCGAGATGCCGAAGCCGGCGACGTTGGCGAAGTGGCGGACCTCGGTGCCGCCGTCGGGGCGAGTGAGCTCCACCACCCCGAGATCGCAGACCCGGGTGGCGCCCGCGGCGATGGCCCGCGCCGCGCCGGCAGGGTCGGAGGGGCACCCGACGCTCCGGCGCAGATCGCCGCCGGTGCCGCGGGGGATGAAGCCGAAGCTGGCCGCGCTCCCTCCCGGCGAGAGGAGCCCGTCGATCACCTCGCTGGCGGTGCCGTCGCCCCCGACCGCTACCACCAGCTCCCCCCCGGCGCGGACCGCCTCGCGGGCGAGGGTTCGCCCATCGCCTGGCGCGCGCGTGAAGGCCCACTCGAACTCGCCCAGCTCGCCGCGCACGGCGCGGGCGATCTCGTCGAAGTGGCGGCCGGTGCGGCCGCCGGCGCTGGCGGGATTGACGATGAGGAACGGCTTCACGGCTCTCGGCGGCCGGCCTTGGCCGGCGCGGGGAGCCGCTCCAGCCGATCGAGCAGCTGGCGGATGACGCGGCCGATGGGCACGCCGGTGGGGCAGGCCGACTCGCAGCCCTTGCAGCTCTCGCAGGCCCGCAGCGCCTCCCTGGCCCAGGGCAGCTCGGTGGTGCTCTTCGAGTAGAGCCGGAAGGCGGTGTGGAGCCCGAGGGCGCGCACGTGCGGGGTGGCGGCCATGAGCTCGCAGCGAGCCTCGCAGACCCCGCAGGCGACGCAGGCGCTCGCAGCCTCGGCCACCTTCCGATCCTGGTCGGTGGTGGGGACGAGCCCCTCCGCGGCGTAGTTCTTCTCGAACCGCTCGGCGCCCGTGCCTTCCTGGGCGATGCGCTTGGCGGGCTGGGCGCCCACCGCGCGCCAGGCGAGGTAGGCCAGGGAAGAGAGGCGGGAGGAGGACATCGGCGGTGGATTATAGCACGCGCCCGGCCAGCCACCCGGTGAGGAGGGCCACCCCGAGCCCGGTGCCGTCCTGGGCCGGCTCGTGGCCGCCGATGACGGCACCCGCCGCGAGGAGGCGCGGGTGCACCGGCCGACCGTCCTCCCCCAGGGGGCGCAGGTCGCGGTCGACCCGCAGCCCGGCCGCGAGGAGCGGCTGGGGACCGAAGCAGCGCGCCTGGGTGAGCGCGGCCGGCGGGCGGGAGTGGAGCCGCGGCCCGGCGGGGTCCTCGCCGCCGGCGTGGACCGGCAGCCCCAGCACCGGCTCGCGCAGCGCGCCGCGCCGGACGACGCCGCCCCCGGTGAACCGCCCCGTGGCGAGCACCCAGGTGGCCGCGGTCACCTCGCGGCCGCCGGCGAGGAGCGGTTCCCCCGGCCCCTCGGCCCGCTCCACCGCGCCCTCCACCAGCTCCACCCCGGCGGCGCGCAGCCGCTCGTCGAGCGCCGCCTGCAGCCGCAGGCCCGGGACGCTCGGGACGTCGGACAGGAGCTCCGCCACCGGCAGCCCGGCCGCGCTGGCGAGCCGCTCCGGCACCCGGGCCGCCGGATCGAGCCCGAGCACCGGCGGCAGGAGCGCCGCCCCCGCGCCGGCGGGGAGCGCTTCCCGCAGCCGCCGCCCCGCCTCCTCGGCGGCGCCCGGCGGCTCGAGGGCGCGCGCCAGCTCGTGGGGGCGCAGGAGCCCCTGCCCCGGCCCGGTGAAGAGGTCGAGCTGCAGCGCCACCGGCTCGGGACCGCCCAGCGCCGCGAAGGCGGCGAGGCCGCCGGCGACGAGCCGGGAGTCCCAGCCCAGGTGGCCGCGAAAGTCGGCCACCGCGAGCTTCCCCGGCACCTCCAGCAGATCGCCCGCGACCATCCCGCGCTGGCAGAGGGCGCACCCGAGCGCGGCCCCGTTGGCGGTGGCGAGGAAGCGGTTCCGCTCGAGCGGCGGCGCCAGCAGCGCGCCGAGCTCGCGCGCGGTGAAGGCCACCGCGGCCGGGAGCGCCTCCAGCGCCTCCCCCAGCACGGCGTAGGGGTGCTCCGGCTGCCGCGCCGCCAGCCGCCGCGCCGACTCGAGCCAGCCGCGGCGCGACCGGAGCGCCTCGCCCGGCAGCGCCTCGGCGTCCCAGGCGACGCCCAGCCCGCCGCTCGAGAGGGCGCTCGCCCCGGGCGCGCGCCGCACCAGCGCCACCCGCGCCCCGCGCTCCCGCGCGGTCAGCGCGGCCACGGCGCCGGCGAGCCCGCCACCGAGCACCAGCAGGTCGGCCGCGACGCTCCCCGGCGCCCCGGCGCTCATCGCCGCACCCCCAGGCCGGCCTGCACGCCGCGCAGCAGCTCCTCCTGCACCAGCTGGTGGGCGTCGAGCACCGGGCGGCGCTCGCGCCAGCCCACCTCGAGCAGGTCGGCCAGCTCGGCGCGGACCTGCTCGGCGCTCCAGCCGAGCTCGCGCCCGGCGAGCTGGGCGGCCACCCGGGCGCAGTCGGTGCCTGCGCAGCCCCCGACCGCGAGGCGGCAGCGCCGGCGCAGGTCCTGCAGCCGGCGCACCTGCTCCTCGCGCACGCAGTGGACCACCTCGGCCGCCAGGATCGCCTCGTCGCGACAGAGCACCAGCCCGAGCCGCGGGTCGTCGCGCACCAGCCCCAGGACCGCGCGGGCGCGGCTGCCGTGGCGGTAGACGAGCCGCGCCGCCGCGGGCGCCGCCACGCCGTACTCGGCCGCCAGCCGCGCCGGATCGGGCACCTCGTCGCCGCCCGGGAGCGGCTCCTCGTGGGTACGGCAGGGGCGGACCGGCTTCCCCACCAGCGCCACCAGCCTGTCGGCGGCCTCCTGCGACTGGGCGCGGTAGCTCGCGAGCTTCCCGCCGGAGATGGAGAGCAGGCCGGCGGCGCCCTCGGCGGCGTGGTCGTGGAGGGCGTGCTCGCGCGAGAGGGCGTCCTCGGCCGGGCCGTAGGCGTGGATGGTGGTGCGCAGCCCGCACCAGGCGCGGGTGACGCGGGCCCGCCGCACGCCCGGCACGAGCGACTCCACCCCCTCGAGCAGGTACTCGACCTCGTCGTTGCTGGCCTCGAGGTCGTCCGGGTCGCCGTAGTAGTCGTCGTCGGTGGTGCCGATGATCGACTCGGTCTCGTGCGGCATGAGGAACATCTGCCGGCCGTCCACGGCGGTGCAGATGACGCCGTAGTTGGAGAAGCGGCGGTCGAGGGTGAGGTGCACCCCCTTCCCCGGGCGCATGGGCACGTGGGCTCCGGCGTGGCGCCGCGCGAAGGCCGGGCTCCAGGCGCCGGTGGCGTTGAAGACCGCCGCGGTCCGGGCCTCGCCGCGCTCGCCGGTGAGCGCGTCCTGCCAGCGCACCGCCACCGCCCGCCCCTGCTCGCGCACCACCTCGCGGGCGGCGGTCCAGGTGCGGACCACGGCGCCGTGGGCGCGGGCCGAGAGCGCGTTCAGGGCGCAGAGCCGGAAGGCGTCGATGCCCCACTCGTCGAGCGTCACCGCCCCACGCAGGCCAGGGCGGAGCGAGGGCTCGAGCGCGTAGGTCTCCTCGGCCGAGAGCCGCACCGAGGGCTTGCCGCGCTTGAGCGGCTGGTACTTGTCGTAGGTCCCGACGTAGACCTCGGTGGCGTACCAGGTGGCGCGCTCGACCAGCGTGGCCTCCTCGCCCCGAGACGCCAGCGGCATGAGGAAGGGGATGCGGAAGAGCAGGTGCGGGGCGATGCGCTGGATGTAGCCCGAGTCGCGGCAGGCGAGCTCGGTGACCCGGCGGTCGGACAGCATGTAGCGGATGCCGCCGTGGATCATCCCGGAGCTGTTGCCGCTCGCGCCGACGCCGAAGTCGGCCTTCTCGAGCAGCAGCACCGAGAGGCCGCGCATGGCGAGGTCGCGGGCGGTCCCGGCGCCGTTCACGCCGCCGCCGATCACCACCACGTCGTAGCGCTCGGCCGGGTCGGGCATCTCCGGCGAGCATAGCAGCCGCCCGCCCCTCCCGGCGGAGCCGTTGGGGGGAGCGGGCGGGGCCTGGCGGCCGGGCGCTACTTGGTCTCGGCGGTGCTCTTCACCGCCAGCTCGCGGAGCTGGCGCGCGTCGACGTCGCCGGGGGCGCCGGTCATGAGGTCGGTGCCCTTCTGCGTCTTGGGCCAGGCCACCACGTCGCGCAGGGACTCGGCGCCGGTGAGGAGCATCACCAGCCGGTCCATGCCGAGGGCGATGCCGCCGTGGGGCGGCGCGCCCATCTTGAGGGCGTCGAGGAGGAAGCCGAACTTGGCGCGGGCGTCCTCGTCGCTGATCCCCATGGCCTTGAAGACCCGCGCCTGGACCTGCGGATCGTGGAGGCGGATGGAGCCGCCGCCGATCTCGAAGCCGTTCAGCACGAGGTCGTAGCGGTAGCAGTTCACCCTGCCCGGGTCGGTCTCGAGGTACTCCAGATCTTCGTCGTGGGGCCGGGTGAAGGCGTGGTGCGCGGCGGCCCAGGTCTTCGCCTCCTCGTCGTACTCGAAGAGCGGCGGGTTCACCACCCAGAGGAAGTTCCACTGGCCGCCCGAGCCGTACTCGGGGATGAGGCCGAGCTTCTTGGCGAGGTGGACGCGGAGGTTCGCCATGACGGTGTGGACCACCGCCGGCTTGCCGAACTGGAAGAGGAGCAGGTCGCCGGGCTGGGCCTCGCAGGCGGCGTTGATGGCGGCGCGCAGCGCCGGGGTGATGTTCTTGGCGAGCGGGGACTGGGTCCACTCGCCGCCCTCGCCCACCTTGGCGCGGGCGAGCCCCTTCGCCCCCATGCCCTTCACGTACTCCTCGAGCTTGTCGATCTCGGTGCGGCTGAACGCCTTTTCGCCCGGGATGCGGAGCGCCTTGACGATGCCGCCCGCCGCCACCGCGTCGGCGAGGATGGGCACGCCGCCGCCCTCGTTCTCCTTCACCAGCGCGGTGAGCTCCACGTGGTGCAGGTCGAAGCGCAGGTCGGGCTTGTCGTTGCCGTACTTGCCCATCGACTCCTCGAAGGGCATGCGCAGGAAGGGGCGCGGGATCTCCACCCCGAGCACCTCCTTCCACAGCTTGACGATGAGCCCCTCCATCACGTCGAAGATGTCGTTCTGCTCGACGAAGCTCATCTCCACGTCGACCTGGGTGAACTCGGGCTGGCGGTCGAGCCGGAGGTCCTCGTCGCGGAAGCAGCGGACGATCTGGAAGTACTTGTCGAAGCCCGCCATCATGTAGAGCTGCTTGAAGAGCTGCGGGCTCTCGGCGAGGGCGTAGAACTTGCCGGGGTTGAGGCGGCTGGGGACCAGGAAGTTGCGCGCGCCGCCCGGGGTGTACTTCACCATGAAGGGGGTCTCGAGCTCGAGGAAGCCCCGGTCGGTGAAGTAGTTGCGGGTGAGGTGGTTCACCCGGGCGCGGGTCATGAGCGTCTTCTGCAGCGGCGCCCGGCGCAGGTCGAGGTAGCGGTACTGGAGCCGCTTCTCCTCGCCGGTGTCGATCGAGTCCTCGATGGGGAAGGGCGTCGGCTCGCAGCGGTTGAAGATCTCGAGCTCGGTGGCGTGGATCTCGATGTCGCCGGTGGCGAGCTTGGGGTTCACGTTGCCGCCGCGGCTCTGCACCACCCCGCGCAGGCCGACCACGTACTCGAGCCGGAGCTGCCCGGCGAGGGCGTGGGCCTCGGCCCGGTCGGTCGCCGGCTCGAACACCACCTGGGTCAGCCCCTCGCGGTCGCGCAGGTCGATGAACACCGCGCCGCCGTGGTCCCGCCGGTTGGAGACCCATCCGAAGAGCACCACCTCCTGGCCGATGTGTTCCTTGCGGAGTTGACCGCAGGTGTGCGTGCGCTTGAGCTCGGTGATGAAGCGGGGCAAGGCCATACCTCCGTGAGGTGAGGCGGTGAGCTAACACTCGCTCTCGCAGCGCGTCAAGGTGCTCGGGGAGCGCCGCGGGAGGGGCCGCCGGCCGGGAGGAGACTTATTTTCCAGGTCATGCCCCGGAGGTCCACAGCCGGTCGGGAGGGAGCGCACCCAGACTTGGCTTCCAGGCGCGCCGCCGCTGGCCTCCCGGTTGCAGTGCGCCTCGGGGGCGGTCTCGGGCGGACGAGCCCGAGCGCGGAAGGGAGCCGACGATGAAGGTCCGGATCGAGGGGATCTCGCGGGATCCCATCTGCGGCAAGCCGGTGGTGCAGGACGACTCCGACAGCCTGGAGTACAAGCGGCGCCGCTACTACTTCTGCTCGGCTGGCTGCAAGGGGCGCTTCGAGCGGCGGACGGAGAAGATGCGGATGCTCGACCTCGCCAGGATGGGAGCGCTCTTCACCAAGGCGCAGGTGCAGTGGGGGGTGGCGTGAGGGACGATACCGAGGAGATCCTCGCGCGTGCTGGACTCGGCGCTAAGGATCGCGCCCGCTAGACCTCGGGATCTTGAAGGCCCCCACAGCTTGCGAGGCTTCGCCGCGATGAGGTATCCGCCGTCAAGGGTGATACTCAGAAAATGGGCGGCTCCGGAACCGTGAAGACATGCTGAGTCGCGGTCACCACCTGGCCGACTCCGAAGTAGGCGACGATGACGAGCACGATTGCGAGGAGCGCGAACCAGGCAAAGCGCCGACCCTTCCATCCGTAGGTGACGCGCAGGTGGATGAGCACCCCGTAGGTGAGCCATGCGACCAGGCTCCAGGTCTCGACAGGGTCCCAGGACCAGTAGGCTCCCCACAGGTCCTTGGCCCAGATGGACCCGGCCGCGATCATCACCGCGCAGGTGATGAAGCCAAAGACGACGTAACGGAACACCGTGAGGTCGAGGTCTTCGAGCACCGGTAAGCGAGCCAGGAGACCGACCTCCCCGCGCTTTGCCTTCCAGAGGTATCCGAGCGCGGTGCCGCTGGCCACGGAGAAGCCAGCGTAGGCCAGGAACGCGAAGAACACGTGCACGTAGAGCCAAACGCTCCGCAGTGACGGAGCCATCGGGCCGAAGCTCGTGTCGCCAGTCGTACCCCACCCCAGGATGATGAGGGCCAGGGCCATCGCCCCCGCCCCGGCACCGCGAAAGAGCCGCCAGCGCCGGGGGGCCAGGAACGTGAGCAGTACGATCGACCACGCGCCGGTGCTCGCGTTCTCGTAAGGAGTCGCCACCGGAGCGTGCCCGGAGACCGCCCAACGCGCGGCGAGGGCTCCGGCGTGGAGGCCGAGTCCACAAAGGGCGGTCCAACGCCCAAGGCTCAGGAGCCGCTCCCGCCCCATGGCGAGCGCAGCGACCGAGGATGAAAAGCTCACCGCGTACAGGACGAGAGTGAAGGTGACCAGGATGGCTTCGGTGCGGGGCATCTACCCCTCCTCTTCCGGACTTGCCACGAATAGCTCGAGTCGTGCGAGCAGCGAGCTCTCCCCCGCGAGCCCGGCCCCCTCCGCCGCGAAAGCCAGGAGCACCGCGCCCCCGCTCGCAACTGCGACCACCTCGCGACGAAACAGCACCAGTCGGAAGACGAGGCCGAGGACCCCGAGGGCGAAGCCAACCCAGAGTAGCGCGCCGCCGCGCTCGTCCACGATCTCGAACGTTGCGTAGAGGCGCACCTCGGGCATGGCGAGCCGCCCCCCGACATCGTCCGTCGCCATCTCTCCGCCGGGGACGAGCACGCCACGCCTCTCGACGCCCCCGGCCCGGAGAATCAGCACCTCCACTCCGTCCGCGAGCGCCTCCGGGCCGAGCGCAGCCCCGGTTGCCTGTAGCATCACTCCTTGTCCGTTCTTCCCCAGTCGCTGGGGCTGCTCCGCCGGGCGCACCGCCACGCGGAGTCCACACTCCGGCAGCGCGAAGTGCGTCACCCCATCCCGGTCCAGCTTCATCTTGACCCAAACCCCGCTCGACGCGCCCCCGGGCGCACCGCAAGCGAAGAGTGGCGCCGGGCCCGCCCCGGTAATGAGCACCGATGTCGAACCGAGCACCGCAGGCTGGTTCACCTCGACGTGCCGCGGCGTGGCCTCCCCCGCGAAGAGCAGGTCGGCTCCGAGTCTCTTCTGCATGCCGCTCTCCCTCTCGGGCCGGACGTCGAGCACCTGGAAGGCGAGCTCAGGGTGTGCCGCGCCTGTTTTGGGGGGCTTAGGGGGATTGCGGAACGGGCCACTCGCGGCGTCGAACGCCTCGCCTTCCCCGATGGTCGCCCATGCCGAATACCGGGTCAGGTCGATCGTTATCGCGCCTGCGAGGAGGAGCCCGAAGGCGCCATGGAACGCCAGGAATCCAAGAGGTGCCCAGCGGAACCGGACCGCACGGAGGGCCCCCGGACGAGGCTCGTAGATCCGATAGCCGCTCGCCTCGAGCAGGCCGGCTGCGCGGCGGACGGCCTCCTCTTCTTCTGCCACTGGGATCCTGCGCGTGCCCTTGCGCCGAGCGAGCGCGGCGGGCTCCAGCGGGATCCCATGTTCGAGCCGGGTGCGCCGGACGATGCGCGGTATCCGTTCCCATATGACGGCGAGCAGCGACGCGAAGAAGAGCCCAGTGGCGAAGTAGACGATCGGGGATCGGAAGACGTCGGTGAGGCCGGCCGCCTCGAGGGCGCGGACGAGCCTCGGGCGAGAGGCGCGCCACGCCGCGTACGCGCTCGGAGCTAGCCGAACCCGTTGCGGAACGGCGAGGCCGATTCCGTAGAGTCCCGTGAGCAGGAGGATGCTCACGAGAACCAGCGCGCGTGTCCGCAGGAAGGCCACGAATTCCCGCCACTCGACAGCGACCAGATCGATCGCCCTCATGGGGCGCCCCTCCGGCGCGCACGCAGCGTGAGCAGGGCCCACGCGGAACGAGGCGACACCGCCAAGGAGCCGCCCTCCTCCTCTCGATACCAGTAGGGCCGTGGTGAGATGAGGGTCGCGGCGCAGAGCGCCAGCGCCACGAGAGCGGCGCAGCCGGCGACTGCGCGGCGCGGCCCCGGCCGTGAGAGGCCGAGGCCTGCAAACGGCCGCACCGCGCCTGCGATGAGCCGGACCTCTCCGCCGACAGGGATCGGGCGGCCTGGCTCGACGCCTCCTCGAAAGACGACTCGCTCGCCGATCCGGACGGTCGCCTCGACCTCCACCGTTTCCTCCGTGGGACCGGGCCAGTTCGCGACCCGAAGCTCTGCCACGCCGGGCGAGAGGTCGATCCGGCCGGAGTAAGCGCCGACCCCGGCGCCCGGCCAGAGCGGAACGACCGCCTCGAGCAGCGTCCCGCCATCGGGCCCCAGGAGGGCGACGGGGACCGACGGCCCGATCGCCCATGCGCGGACGGCAAAGCCGCGAGCCTGGAGCGCCGCGCCGGCCGGGAGGACGTCTTCAGCCAGAACGCCACCGGCGCCGTCGAGCAGGCGGAGCTGCAGGAGCCGCGCGGGGGCGCGGGGCAGGATGGCCCCGACGGCAGACGCCATCGCCACGTCTGAAGGCGCCGCCCAGAGGCCCGGATCCAGGCTTCGGTAGGCCTCGCGTGCGGCGAGCGCGCGCAGGGTTGACGGATACTGGATCCACGTTCCGTCGACATGCGACCCGGCCTGCGCGATCCCGGCGAGGGCCGTTCCGCCGGCGGCGAGGGCCGCGACGGCGGGGAAGGCGAAGGCCCAGCGACGCACGTAGCCTGCGCCAGCCCCATCCGCTTGGACCACCGACAGCGCGCGTGCGAGGCGAGCCGTGCCATCGCCGGCTCGAACGGCCGACGCAGCGTCGAACAGATCGACTTTTGGGCCTCGTCGAGCCCTGCGGACGATCCCAAAGAGGAGCGCAGCCGATGCGAGGAGCGCCGCGAACGAGAGCGCCAGCAGGAGCTCGTCCATCGGGGCCGCCACCCCGGCGGCCGCCAGGAACCAAACAGCGGCGAAGAGCAGCCAGACGCCGGAGAGCGCCGCGCGCGCTCCCCGAGGCTCGGCTGGCGCCCGAAAAGTCACGAGTGGATCCGCAGCGCCATGTCGATGACGTGATAGGTGCTGGTCGGCCGCAGATGCACGACGAGCCGGAACGAGAGCAGCAGCAGGATCACCGCAGTGAGGCCGAGCGCCGCGTAACGCGCGCCCCGTAGCCCGCGATAGGCGCGCAGGTGGAGGACCGAGGCCTCCGTGAGCCAGGCGATGACGGCGAGGAGCTCGACCGGATCGAGTGAGAAGGCTCGCCCAAAGAGCCGGAGCCCGTACCAGGCACCGAGCACCATCAGTGCGGAGTGGAACAAGAACCCCACCTGGAGCGAGCGGGTGAGAAAGGCCTCTGCGGTCTCTCCGCCGCGAGCGAGGATCCAGGCCGACCCTCCGGCAGCGAGGGCGAAGGCGGCCGAGGTGAGCCACGCCGCGAACACGTGCAGGTCGAGCCAGCCACTCTGTTCCGAGATGGTGAGCGGCAATCGCTCCCTGGGGAAGACCAACCCGTGCGCGAGCAGGAGCGCCGCCACCAGCGCCGCGACGCCGGCGGGCACCGCCCGGCCGCGGAGCCGAGCCACCCAGGCGGCGTGGAGCAGGATGACGGCGGAGCAAGCCAGCGATTCCTCGAAGGTGCCGAACTTGGGGAGGTGTCCAGCAAAGAGGCCGCGAGCGATTGCTCCGAGCGTCGCCACGAGGGCCGCGGTTCCCAACAGGTAGCGCGACGGCCGCTCTCGCTGCGTGAGCCCCGCCACCGCCGCAGCGAGGGCCGCGAACAGCGCAGCGATCGCCAGGGCCGTCTCAGGGAACATCGGCACCTCCCTCGTCGGAGAGCGCCGCCGGGGCTTCCACGCGCCGGGCCGCGCGCACCCCGCCGTCAGACTCCTCGACGATCCAGGTCGTTCGAGGCCAGAAGACCTTCGCGCCGAGCAGCATCAGCGCCGCCGCGCAGAGCCAGAGGGCGAGGTGCGCGGAGGGATCCCGCACCCACTCGAGCTTGACCCAGAGTCGTGCTTCCTCCAAGCCGAGATGGAATCCCTCCAACTCCATCGACTCACCAGGCGAGAGGACCGCAGTAGAGATCGGAAGCTTCCCGCGCACCGCCCTCACCTTGAGGAGCGGGCGGCGGAGGTTGAGCGTTGCGTTCCGCGGCTCACCGTCCGGTCCCCGCTCCGCGTCCGGGTAGAACGACGTAAGGAGCCGGTGCGGTGATCCGGCGAACGTGAGCTCCGCCTCGGTCCCGGGCGGGAAGAGGCCCGCCTTCACGAAGGCGCGATCGAGCAAGGCCCCGTCCGGATCGGAGATGGCGAGCCCCGGCATGAACCCCATGGAGACGATGCGCAGGTCGCCGCCGTCAACGGTCACCGGGTCGTTGATCCGGATCTCGCGGGCAGGAGCGCCGTCCACGGAAACGGCGGCGGTGAGCTGCGTGAAGTAGATCTCCCCGCCGAGGTACCGAGGGTCGATGCGCTCCACGCCGATGCGGGCCCGGGGTCCCCCCGGCAGCGGCTCGACGACCTCGCCTTCCCCGACGTCCATGGAGAAGGTCTGCCGATTCGCGAGCGACAAGACGGCTGCCGGCAGGAGCAGCGGCAGGATCAGGTGGAAGAGCATCCCGAGCACCGGGGCGAACCGTCCGCGCTCCGCGACCAGGCGCACGCCCTCTCGCCGAGTGCGGTAGGCGCGCCTGCGCAAGGAGACCTCGGCGGTGTCGAGCCCATCCCAGTCGGGCGTGGCCACCTCCTCGTGGCCGGGTGGAGGGAACTCGCCGGGGGGAACCGTGCGCGGTGCCGAGCGGCGCAGAGCGCGCGGAAGCTCGATGAGGAAGCAGGCGAAGAGATTCACCGCGAGCGCCGCGTAGAGCCCACGGAAAGCCCACATGGTTCCGATCCGCTGGACGATGGCGAGCGGGCTCGTCTGGCTCCAGGCCAGCAAGAGCGCGTACCAGCCGGCCATGGACAGGAGGAGGAGGTCCGCGAACCGTCGCGAGCCGAGGATCCCGAGCACGCGTCTCACTGTACCTTCCCGTCGTCGAGAGGCTCGAGGTCGGTCTCCTCCGGGAGCACGTCCACCACTTCTAGCGCCTCGCCCCGCATGGCGAGCGTGTAGCGCCACGTCCCCTTCACGGCGTAGGCGCGCGGTACGCCCCCGGGGCGAGAAATGACGAGCCTCGATCGCTCCCGGGTCGTGGCGACGATCCGCCGCGGCCCAGCGGGCCGCACTTCGCCCAGCGTCAGTTCCTCCAGTGTGAGCTCCTGCCGGATCCCCCGCCGGACGCGAAACTGCTGATCCTCCCGCAGCGCGGCCGCGGCCATCGACTCCTCGGGCGCGGCCCGCTCGTCCCGCGCCATGGCGGTGTTGAACTCGCGCATGCGTCGCTCGATTGCCGAACGGTCCGGCTGTGGCGAAGGAGGCGGGGCCCGGGCGAAGAGCTGCCGGAAGACGGGCCACTCCTCGATCATCGAGAGGGTCATGAAGAAGGTGGTCGCGGCGAGCAGCACGCCAAAGACTCGCAGCGCGAACCTCACGAGCGGGGCTCCGGGGACGCTCGCGACGTGGATCGCCTCGCTCGTAGCTCGATGGCTGCGCCCGCGAGCAGGAGCGCGACTCCAACGTAGAGCAGGAAGGCTCCGGGATCCCGCTCCAACTCGATCCGCGCCCACGGCAGACCGTCGAGGTATCGGACGGTGAAACCGTCCATCTTCGTCGCCTCGCCCTTCGGGAGATCGCGATCGACGAGGGTGAGCTTGCCGCGGGTCACCTTAAGATGGAGGACGTCTGGAACCTTCAGCTCGGAGCCGGCCACCGCCGCGGAGGTTCGCGACAGGTAGAAGCGGTGAGGCAGGATCGGGATCTCGAGGTAGTCGCTGGCCGCGTGCTCCATCGGGAGCTTGAGGAGTCCTTCGTCGAGCGTCGCGCCAGAGACGCTCTCGAAGACCAGTCGTGGAGCGATGCCGGTCTCGACGACTCGAAGGCGAGCGCCCGAGGCGTGATGGCTCCAGTCCCGGGCGAGATCCATCTCGCGACCCTCCAGGGCGACCCGCACCGGGGCGGACGCGGAGACCGGGACGCTCCTCAGCTCGAGAGCCGGCGGCTCCGCTGCGCGCGGACCAGCGATGACTCGGGTCCAGGCACCAGCCGGCTCGCCCTCCCCCAGGTCGACGACCCCGCTGAAGCCGAGGGTGAGGTGCGTGACGGCATGGCCGAGGACGGCGAGCCCGCCGAGGGCAAGCGCGCAGACCCCCACGCGACGCTCGGCCGCGCCTCGGACCATGGCGATCGCGAGCGCAGCCACGAGCGCGAGGCCGTAGGCGCGGAGCGGCGGGAGAGAAGCCAGCTCGACAGCGCTCATTCCCAGCGCCCGCCATCCAACGAGGAGCCCTGCGGCAAGCGGCAGCGCCACCGTTGCGACGGCCAGGCCAGAACCGGGCCAGAGCAGGATGCGGGCGAAACGACCCAGACGCATCAGTAAACGAACCCCTTGTCCCGCCGGGTCGGCTTCACGTCCTCGAAGTCCCAACCGGTCACGATCCAGCGCCCGCGCTCCTGCCGGAGCCGATACCTAAAGCCCTGGCCCATGCCTTTCAGGTTCGCGGCGGTGCTGCGGTCTGCTGCGTGCTGGTAGAGGTAGTTCCATTCTTCGTAGACGAGCGCCTCCGCCGTGTCCGCGCCCGTCTGCTTCACGTCGATGGGCGTGAGATCGGCGAGGTCGTAGACGAGCACGAGCTTTTCGTCGCGCAGGAAGCCCACGTCCCGGAAGACGTGGTGCTTCACGTTCTTCGTGGCGGGGAACGCATCGATCATCGCCGCGCCGCCGCCGCTCGCGTAGAAGTCCTCGTAGATGCGATCGAAGAGGCGCACGGTGTCGAGGATCGCCTTTCGATCGCGCCCGGAAAGCTCTCCGCGCGCGAGTCGTGCGTACACGAAAGGGTGCGGCGCGGCCGCCGCCGCGAACACCACCGCGCTTGCGAGCGGCAAGAGGAGAGACCAGCGCGCCTTCTTCATCGCAGGCCATCGTAGCCCGGGACGGGGCTGCGTGGCAGCCCTCCACGCAGAAGCACGGCGGCTCGCTCAGTAGCTGAGCTTGCGGGAACCCGTGCCGAAACTCGATGTCTGTGTGCCGGGCACCGCGTGGTGAGTGCACCCGCCCCAGGTATCGGCGGTGATCCCCGTACCGTTGAGCGTATAGCAGCCGAACGAGCCACCGGACGTCTCCCAGCTCGCGTCGCTGCCCGTGGCGCTGCCGGTGGGGGAGTACCAGCGCCAAGTCCCGCCGCCTCCGTGGAAGCGGTACTGCTTCGACGTCCAGCTGGTGCTGAGGTCCGGCTTGTAGGTTCCGTTCATGCCGTGGATGGCGCCCGGAGTCCCTCCGGCGTGGCAGCCGAGGCAAGCGAGGTACTGGGCCGATGCGTTCGGCTGACCCAGCTGCGCGATTCCGTAGCCAGGAGCTCCCTGGATGTGGCTCGCGTCCGCCGAATGGCTGTAGCGCGTCGAGTTGAACGGGTTGTGGCACTTGGCACAGATGTCGGTGGACGAGCTCATTCCCGAGTTGGTCGGCAGCGCGTCGTTGCCGCTCTTGTCGCTTAGCATGTACCAGCCGTTCCGGCTCCCGTGGGCGTTCGTCTCGTTGAGGTGGCAATCGGAGCAGTGCAGGCCCGCAGCCCAGCCGGCGTTGGCAGCGCCCGAGTTGAGCAGGACGCCTTCCTTGGTGGTGTAGGCCTGCCAGATGGTGCTGGGGAGAGTGCTGTTGCCGCTGGTGGGGTTGGTCGCGTAGCGCTTCGCGAACTGGTTCAAGTTGTGGTGGCTCGCCCAGTTCGTGCCCACCGCGTTCCCCGAGTTGAAGCCGATGAGACTCCCTCCGTCGCCCTTCACGTTGGTGATCTTGCCGTTCGTCGCTCGCCAGGCGGGGATGGTCCCGGTGAAGGGCGAGAACACGGTTGGGGACTCCTTCACGTTCTGGAGCGTGTCGTTCACGTTGAACGGCTTGAGCGCCTGCGCCGAGGTCGGAAGCATGGTCCCGCTGTAGAGCATCCCGTCCGGCGGGTTGTTCTTGTTGACCGCGACCGCGCTCGCGCCGTTCGAGTCGTGGCAGCCCATGCAGAAGCTGTCCATGCCGTCGCGCTGAGCGGTGGTGGCGGTGAAGGAGGCATTGCGCTTGCCGGGCCAGGCGACGGCGATGCCCGTTCCGCCGCTGCTGTCGACATTGCGCAGATCGATGGTGGTCGTCCCGCCATCGCCGCCGTGGTTCGCCGCCACGGTCTTGATGTTCGCGCCCGACGAGCTGATATCTCCCTCGGCGTGGCACAGGATGCAATCGTAATTGGTCACGATGGCTGTCGTGGTGCCGTTGCTCACGTGCCGACTCGGACGGATGAAGTCGTCGCCGGCATTGCCGGCGGTGCCGCCCACGATCTGGGCCCGCGGGATGCTGCCTTGCGCTCTGTTGTGGCAATCGACGCACCCACCAGCTCCTTTGAATCCGCTGGTGTGCTTGTGGCAGTTGGTGCAGGCCACGGTGCCGACCGCGCTCGTGTAGTGGTTGTCGGTGTTGCCGGTGCCGCCGGTCGCCGGGTTGCGCCACCGCGCCGCGCCGCCGATGGGATTGGCGGTACGCGTGTGGCAGGCCTGGCACGGCCCGGAGCCGTCGCTGTTGACGAAGGAGGCCTTCGAGGCGGTGCTGGTTCCCGAGTCGCCCACCGTAGTCGAGAACTTGATCGCCACTTGAGAGAGATAGGTGGCGGTGAGGTTGGGCGGGTTGATGTTCGGCTTAATGATGTAGATGTTGGGGGTCCGGTGCGGCGTGTGACAGTCGCGACAGTTCATGCCCCAGGCACCGTACTTCTGCACGGTGGTGGTGGTGGGCATGGTCTCCTGGCTGGAGTGCGTCTTCACCGCGTGGCAGTCGGTGCAGGCCTGCGAAGCGTTGTCGCGGACGAGCAGGTTGCCGTCGCCGGAGACGGTGGTGGCGACGACGTTCACCACCACCTGCCGGCTCTTGCTGGTGTAGGTGCCGTCGCCCGCGGTGGCCTGCAGCGTGTGCGTCCCCGCGGATAGCGTCGAGAGTGTGAGCTGATAGATTCGGGCGTTCGGCCCGACGAGCGAATCGAAACTGGTCTGTCCACCGTTCGGGGTGTAGGTGACCCCGTTAATTTTGTACGCGGCCGCCGCCGTGAGGATGCTCTGTGCGGCAGCGCCGTCGACGCTCATGGTGAGCGAGGTAATCTTGCTCACGCCGTCGGTGCCGCCGGGTGCGCTCGGCGGATGGAAGACTTGCACCTGCACGCGGAAGCCGCCCGACTGGCTGACCGTCTGCCCGTCGCCAGGGTTGAGGAGGATGACCAGCGGGGCGCCGCCGGCGACATTGCCCTCCTGCGCGGTGGCGCCGGCCCCGATGGTGAAGGTTCCTGCGGTGTTGACGGTGGTCGTTCCGCTGACGGTGTTAGGCGAAGCCACCGAAAGGTCCGCGCTGGCGACCGACATCTTGAAGGTATTCCCGGCCTTCGCCGAGCTGCTCACGTTGAAGCCGAGGCAGTAGGTGGTCGCGGTCGTGGAGACGGTGGTGATGGGCGCGCCGGCGAAGACCCAGCGGCCGAGCGAGCTCGAGTAGTTGGTCGTACCGGCGACGGCGGTGGTCGTGCACGCCGTGCCGCTCCAGGTGAAGAGCGTCAGCCCCTGGATGTCCGCGCCCGGGACCGCCGTGCCGGTGTTCTGCACGTTCATCCCGGTGAGGTCGACGGAGCCGCCAGTCGCAGTGAGCGCGATCTTGCCGACGATGGAGCCTTGGGTACCTGCGGTCACGGTCGTGGGCGTGGTCGGCTGGGTACCGGGATCGCTGAGCGCCACCATGCCCGGGACCACCGTGAGGGTGGCGCTGGCGGTGTCGTTGTCGACGAACCCGTAGCCGGACGCCGTCATGCCGGAGACGGTGCCGCTCACGGGGTAGCTGGCGCTCACCGAGGCGGCCGTGCCGCAGAGGTAGAGGTTGGTCGACCCCGAGGTGGTGGTCGCGCTGATGCTGGTGCTGAGCGCGATGGTGCCGGTCGCGCCGGGCGAGGCGAGCGTGCCGTAGGTGGTGCCGGTGCAGGCCGAGGTACTGTTGACGAAGAGGTTTGCCAGCCCGGCGCTGCCGGAAATCGAGTAGGCGACGGCCGTCACGGTGGCGGTCCCCGAGGCCGCCTGCAGCGAGAAGGCGTCGATGGCGCCCACCGCCCCGGACACGACGGTGCTGCTGGCCGGCTCGGCGCTGCCGTTCCCGATCGTCACGGTCGGCGCGGGGCTCAAGGCGACGGCCGCGATGGACGCGCTGGAGGTGTTGGACTGGAAGGTCTCGGTCACCGTGTCGGTCTCGGCCGAGGCGCCGAGGAGCCGGTCGTAGACGCTCTCGGCCACCCCGCTGCTGCTGTTGGGAGCGCCGAAGGCCCGCTGCGTGTAGGCGAGGCTCGCCGAGCTGGCGTAGGAGACGCTCGTCTCGGTGCCGTACCCGGCCGCGCCCACCACCACCGCGCCGGTCGCCGGAGCAGCGAGGGAGGCGGCGTAGGCGACGGCGTTGGTGGAGGAGTCGTTCTTCTGGCTCGCGCCGAAGGGCGTGGTCTGGTTCACGCCGGTGTAGACCGCCACCCAGGCCTGAGTGTAGGTGACGCCGCCGGCGGAGAACTGCGCCGTCAGCGTCTGGCTGCCGGTGCCGGCCGCTGCGATGCCGCTTTCCGTCAGGGTGAGTATGCAACTCTTGCGGGCCTGGGTGCCCGGCGAGGCCACTGCCTGAGTGAAGGCGGAGGTGCCGTAGGTCCCGGCGCAGGTGGGCGCGACGCCGGTGGTCCCGGTCCCGGCCAGGACCACGACCATGAGCCGGTTGGCACCGGCATCGGCGGTCACTCCGACCTGGACCTGCGCGGCGGCGGCCGATCCGACCGACTGCCACCCGCTCGCGCCCAGCGCGACCTGCGCCACGCCAGCGCGGGGGAAGGCGGCTAGCAGGAGCGCGAAGGCGCCCCAGAGGCCGGACCGCAGGTGGCGGTGGTCACGGCCGGTCCTGACCGGCGCAGCCCCTGGAGACGTGCCGCGAGCCGCAGGCATCCCGAGGCGCCTCGGCCTCACCTGCGAGCACGTCTCAGAAGATGCCCGACCGAACCAGGAATTCACGCCACGTCGCTTTCCCCCCCCCGTTGATCCGTGGCAACTGCAGAACCCGTGCCTTCCCATGATGCGCAGAAGTCCGCGCCCAGCGCATACCGCGAGCGCGTCAGCGGAGATCCCGGATCCTCGTCGCGTGCGAATTGCCCCAGGAGCGGGTGCTTTCACGCATGGGGGGGTCTCGCACCCTTCCTCACGTGCGCACGGGACCGACCACGAGCTCGGCTGTTCACCCTCGGCAGCATCGTCCCCCGCCCGCGCGCGCACGGCCTCGCACGGACGACTCCTCCACCGGCCAGCCTCAGCGCCCGCTCACGCCGTCTCCACCGCGGCCTTGCCGCGGCGCCGCGCCCTCCAGGCCGCGGCGCTCGGCAGCACCAGCAGCGCGACGAGGAGCACGTGCTTCACCACCAGCGCCGGGATCTGGTTTCGCCCGGCCGCCGGGAGCCACTCGTAGGTCGTGAAGGCTGCGGTTCGCACCGCGCCGAAGCCGATCACCCCGGCGAACGCCCAGGCACCGATCCGGAGCGCCAGCCGGTCGAGGGCGAAGAGGAGCGGGCGCGCACCCGCGGCCAGACCGGGCGCCGTGCGCCAGAGCGCGATCTCGGCCAGCAGCGCGCAGGTGAAGAACGCGACCGAGAGGTCGTGGAAGAAGTTGTTGAGCATCACCGCGACGGCCATGCAAACTCCCGCGGCGCGGCCCCGCGGCCGCCCGCCCGCTCCATACCGCAAGCCGGGGCTGCCCGCCAGCCGGGCCGCCGCGTGCAAGGCTGGCGGCAGCTCGACGATGTGTCCGGGCCACGCGCAACTCGTGCGCCATGCCCGCGCCCTAGGGCCGCCGCAGGTCCTTCAGCTTGAGCTGCAGCCTCCGCCGCCCGTCCCACTCGTCGAACCCGAGCGACACCGCCGCCTCCACCTCGCCGTCGCAGAGCGGGAGCCGGTCGCCCATCGAGAACCCGACCGCGTCCAGCCCCGGCCCGAAGCCGAGCTTGAGGTGCGCCCCACCCGCCCCCATGGCCCTCACCCGCGTCGGCGTTCCGCGGAGCCAGAAGAGCGGCTCGGGATGGCCGGCGCCGAAGGGCGCGAGCCGCTCCAGCGCCTCGGCGGCGCGCTCGGTGGCCTGCGAGAGCTCGAGCCGCCCCTCGATGCGGCAGCGCGGCACGAGGTCCTCCTCGCCGAGCGCCGCGGCGGCGTGCGCCTCGAAGGCGGCGCGGAAGGCGGGGATGGCGGCCGGGTCGACCGTCACGCCGGCGGCGTGCTTGTGGCCGCCGAAGCGGGCCAGGTGACCCTCGCAGGAGGCGAGCGCGTCGTAGAGGTGGAACCCCTCGATGCTGCGACCGCTCCCCTTCCCCACCCCGTCCTTCACCCCGACCAGGACGGTGGGCCGGTGGAAGCGCTCCACCACCCGGGAGGCGACGATGCCGACGACGCCCGGGTGCCAGCCCTCGCGCGAGAGCACCAGGCCGCGGGCGCCCTCCGCGACCCGCGCGGCCGCGTCGGTGAGCGCCTGATCCAGGATCTCCCGCTCGATCTCCTGCCGGGCGCGGTTCTCGTCGTCGAGCTCGCGCGCCAGCGCCGCCGCCTCGCTCTCGTCCTCGGAGAGGAGCAGCCGCACCCCGCGGCCTGCGTCGTCGAGCCGCCCGGCGGCGTTGACGCGCGGCCCGAGCCGGAAGCCGACCTGGCCGGCGGTGACCGGGGCGCCCTCGGCGACCCCCGCCACCTGCTTCAGCGCGCGCAGCCCGACCCGGCGAGTCCGCGCGAGCTCCTCGAGCCCGTGGCGGACCAGGATCCGGTTGGCGCCGGTGAGCGGCACCACGTCGGCCACCGTGCCGAGCGCCACGAGGTCGAGGTACTCGCGCAGGTTCGGCTCCGGCCGCGCCGCGCCGAACCGCCCCGCCTCGCGCAGCCGCTTCCGGAGCGCCATGAGGAGGCAGAAGGTGACGCCGACCGCGGCGAGCACCTTCGACGGATAGCCGCAGCCGGGCTGGTGCGGGTTGAGGATGGCGGCCGCCGCCGGGAGGGCCACCGGCACCGTGTGGTGGTCCACCACCACCGTCTCGACCCCCAGCTCGGCCGCGGCGCGGACCTCCTCGACGCTGGTGATGCCGCAGTCGACGGTGACGAGGAGCTTCACCCCCTGCGACGCGAGCTTGGCCACCGCGCCCTGGTTGAGGCCGTAGCCCTCCACGAGCCGGTGCGGGGTGTAGGTGACCACGTCCCCGCCGGCGGCGCGCAGGAACCGGGTGAGGATGACGGTGGAGGTGACGCCGTCCACGTCGTAGTCGCCGTAGACGCCGATCCGCTCGCCGGCGGCGAGGGCCCGCCCGATGCGCGCCGTCGCCTCCTCCATGCCGCGCATGGTGAAGGGGTCCGGGAGGTCGGCGAGCCGGCCCGCCAGGAACCGCTCCGCGTCGACCGGATCGCCGAGGCCGCGGCAGGCGAGCGTGCGCGCCGCCAGCGGGTGCAGCGCCAGCTCGCGCTCGAGCCGCGCCACCGCCGCCTCGTCGCAGGGGACCTCCACCCACCGCCGTCTCACCGGACCGTTCACGGGGGCGGACGCTAGCACGGCCGGCTGACAGGCGAGCTCCCGGGGGAGGTCACTGCCCCGGAGGCGCGCGGGCCTGCCTCCTTGCGAAGCGGGGCAGGGTCAGGGAGGCGCCGGCGACGCGCTACAGCGTCTTTCCGTCGATCGCGAAGCGGTAGCGGACGTCGCCCTTCAGCATCCGCTCGTAGGCCTCGTTGATCTTCGACGCGGAGGTCACCTCCACGTCGGCGACGATGCCGTGCTGGCCGCAGTAGTCGAGCATCTCCTGCGTCTCTCGGATGCCGCCGATGAGCGAGCCGGCCAGGCTCTTGCGCCCGCCGATGAGCGAGAAGGCCTCCAGGGGCTCCGGCGCGGGCGGCACGCCCACCATCACCATGGTGCCGTCCACCTTCACCATGCCGAGGTACTTGTTGAGGTCGTGCGGCGCCGAGATGGTGTCGACGATGAGGTCGAAGCGGCCCGCGAGCCGGGTGAACGTGGCGTCGTCGCGGGTGAGGCCGAACTCGTGCGCGCCGAGCCGCCGCGCGTCGGCCTCCTTCGACTTGGAGGTGCTGAGCATGGTCACCTCGGCGCCCAGCGAGGCGGCGAGCTTCACCGCCATGTGGCCCAGGCCACCCAGGCCAACCACGCCTACCCGCTGCCCCTTCTCCACCTTCCAGTGGCGCAGCGGCGACCAGGTGGTGATCCCGGCGCAGAGCAGCGGCGCCACGCCCGAGAGCTCGAGGTTGGCCGGCACCTTGAGCGCGAACTTCTCGGCGACCACCACCTCGCTGGAGTAGCCGCCGTAGGTCGGCGTCTTCCGATCCATCTCGGTGCCGTTGTAGGTGAAGGCGGCGCCCTGTTCGCAGAACTGCTCCAGGTCGCGCCGGCAGCTCGCGCAGGTGCGGCAGGAGTCGACCATGCAGCCGACGCCGGCGAGGTCGCCCTCCTTGAACCGCTCCACCCGGCGCCCGACCTTCGTCACCCGGCCGACGATCTCGTGACCGGGGACCATCGGGAAGGCAGCACCGCCCCACTCGTCGCGGACCTGGTGGATGTCGGAGTGGCAGATGCCGCAGTAGGCGATCTCGATGCGGAGGTCCTGCTCACCGACCTCGCGCCGGGAGATCTCCCAGGGGGCGAGCGGGGCCTTGGCGGCCATGGCGGCGTAGCACTTCACCTTGGACATGTGTGACTCCTGGTAGGAGATCGGCGTTCGTTCCGAGCCCGCAGGTCTAGGGTCGCGGGCGCGGCCTCGCAACCCCGATGCCAGACGAAAAAAGGGCCGCCCGGAGGCGGCCCTGGACCACGGCGGAGCGGCCGGCTAGACCGACTTGGCCTGCGCCGGCTGCTGGCGCGCCGCGGCGACCTTCTTCTTCTCGGCCCGCTCCTCCAGCCAGATGGTCATCGGCGCGGCGATGAACCAGGTGGAGTAGGTGCCGGAGATGATGCCGATCATCATGGCGGCGGAGAAGTCGAAGATGGTGCCGACGCCGTAGATGAGGAGGCCGATCAGCGAGAGCGCGGTCGCGAACGAGGTGAGGAACGTCCGGCCGAGCACCTCGTTGATGGAGAGGTTCACCAGGTCGCCGAGGTGCTTGCCCTTGTACTTGGCCTGGTTCTCTCGGATGCGGTCGTAGACCACCACCGTGTCGTTCACCGAGTAGCCGACCACCGTCAGGATCACCGCCACCGAGGTGAGGTTGAACTCGCGCCCCGAGAAGGCGAAGTAGCCGAGGGTGATGATGGCGTCGTGGAGCAGCGCGATGATCACGCCCGGGCTGAAGCGGAAGTCGAAGCGCAGGCCCACGTAGATGACGATGAGCCCCATGGCGTAGAGGATCGCCTTGAAGCCCTGGTTGCGCAGCTCGCGGCCGACCGCCGGGCCCACGTACTCCACGCGGCGCACGTCGGGCCTGGCCGAGGCGAACTTCTGCATCAGATCGCTCTCGACCTTGTCGCGGATGCCCTGGGTGATGACCGCGAAGGAGCGGGTGCCGGCGGTGAGGCCAGCCTCCTCGCGCACCTCGCGGACCTTGACCCCGGCCCCCTCGACCGCCGCCCTGAGCTCGTCGGGGGTGGGGTTCTTCGTGAACTGGAAGTCGATCTTGTCGCCGACCTCCGAGTTGAAGTGGGGCTCGCCGGCGACCGGGAGCTTCGCCTTCACCGCCTGGACGACGCGGTTCACGTCCTCCTGGCTCATGAGGGCGATGCGGCCGACGCGGATGAGGTAGCTGTGCTCCGCCTCCGGCCCGTAGGTCTGGACCGAGGCGTCCTTGAAGCCGAGCTCCTCCACGCTCTTGCGGATGTCGCTGGCGTCGACGGTGCGGTCGAACTTGACCTCCATCTCGGTGCCGCCCGCGAAGTCCACGCCGAAGTTGAGGCCGTGGACGGCGTTGAGCGAGAAGAGGATCACCGCCAGGTTGGCGATGAGCGACAGGGTGACCGCGATGTACCGCTTGCCGACGAAGTCGAACTTCGTGTCGTGCGGGATGATGTCGAAGGTCTTGAATTGCATCAGACGCTCAGCCTCGCCGTGTCGTGGCGGGTGAAGAAGTCCATGATGGCGCGGGTCACCACGATGGAGGTGAACATCGAGGCGATGAGGCCGATGATCAGGGTCACCGCGAAGCCGCGGACCGGACCGGAGCCGTACTGCATGAGCACCACGCCGGCCACCAGGGTGGTGACATGGGCGTCGACGATGGTCCAGAACACCTTGTCGTAGCCCTGCTCGACCGCCTGCCGCACCGTGCGGCCGGCGCGCAGCTCCTCGCGGATGCGCTCGTTGATGAGCACGTTCGCGTCCACCGCCATGCCGAGGGTGAGCACGAAGCCCGCGATGCCCGGCAGGGTGAGGGTGGTGCCGATGATGGCCATGATGGCGAGCACCAGCACCGCGTTGAGCGCCAGCGCCACGTCGGCGATGAGCCCGGTGGCCCGGTAGTAGAGGATCATGAAGACCACCACCAGGAGCAGCCCGATGAGGGCCGCGGTGGTGCCCTTCCTGATGAGCTCCGGCCCGAGGGTGGCGCCGACGGTGCGCTCCTCGAAGATGGTCACCGGCGCGGGGAGCGCGCCGGCCTTCAGCACCAGCGCGATCTCGTTGGCCTCCTCGAACATCTGCTGGTAGGGGCGGCCCGAGCCGAGGGTGATCTGGCCGTTGGTGGAGATCTTGCCCTGGATGTACGGAGCGGTCTCCACCTTGGCGTCGAGCACGGTGGCCATGCGGCGGTGCAGGTTGTTGGTGGTCAGCTTCTCCATGAGCCGCCCGCCCTCGGGCGACATGGTGAAGACCACCACCGGCTTGCCGGAGCCCTGCGAGTTGTCGACCGCCGCCCGGGCGTCGGCGATGTAGTCGCCGGTCAGCTCGGTCTTGGCGTGCAGCAGGTAGGTCCGGTAGTAGCGCTCGCGGATGGGCCCCTGGCCCACGGTGCCCTCGCCCACGCCGAGCTCGTGGTCGTGGTCGAGCCTGGCCTTGGCGTGCTTCTCGACGGCCGCGTCGAGCTCGATCCGGTTGTTGGCGGCGAGGAAGGTGACCTGGCGGGTCCCGCCCGACGGCAGCTCCACCGTCTCGACGCTCCAGCAGCCCTCGGCCGGCATCGGCAGCGTGAAGCCGGCCTCGGTGGCCGGGCAGGCCGGCAGCTCCGAGCGCACCTGATCGAGCAGCGGGGACTCGTCGTCGGTGATCTTGAACTCGAGCTGCGCGGTGCGGCCGAGCAGCTCCTTGGCCTTCTCCGGATCCTTGAAGCCGGGGAGCTGGATCTGGATCTGGTTGTTCGACTTGCGCTTGATGTCGGGCTCGGAGACGCCCCACTTGTCGACGCGGTTGCGGATGGTCTTCTCGGCCTGCTCCACCGCCTTGGCCTGGAAGTCCTGCAGCACCTTGGTCTTGAAGGCGAGCCAGGTGGCGCCCTGGGGAGCGCCCGACGGCGCGTACATCTCGCCGCTGTACTGGTCGAGCACCGTCTTCTCGGCGCGCGAGGGCTCGGCGCTCCTCAGCTCGATGACCCGGCCGTCGGAGACCGGCCGGGCAGACTCCACCGGCACACCCTTCTCCTTCAGGTACTCGGCGATCTCGTCCGCCCGCCGCGCCACCTTGGCCTTCACCGCGCGGTCCACGTCCACGCCCATGGCGAGGTGGATGCCGCCCTGCAGGTCGAGGCCGAGGTTGAGGTGCCGGCGGGCCGTGGGGGCCCACTTCGGCACCGAGTCCTCGTACGCCGGCCCGTTGCGCTCGCCGGGCGGGAGCTTGAAGTAGAACCAGCTCGGGACGAGCTGGTAGATCGAGAACAGGGCGACGGCGGCGATGAGGCCGACGCGCCAGAGCCAGGAGCGTTCCATCACTTCTTGGCCTCCGCCTTGGCGGGCTCGGCCGGCTTCTCCAGCCAGGCCCCCGCGACCTGCGCCTTGAGGACGCGGATCTTGTTGCCGGCGCCCACGTCGAGGGTGACGGTCCGGTCCTCGACCAGCACCACCTTGGCGATGATGCCGGACTGCGTCACCACCTCGTCGCCCTTCTTCAGCTCCGCCAGGTAGGCCTGGTGCTTCTTCTGCTGCTTCGCCTGCGGCCGGAAGAAGATGAAGTAGAAGACGACGATGATCGCGATGAACGGCAGGAAGCTGACGATGGGGTTGGGCGCGGCCTCGACCCCCGCGGTCTGCGCGAGGAACGCCCTGAAGATGGGGTGCATGGATTCTCCCGGTAAAACTCGAAAAAGCGCTGACATTTAGCAGTATTTCGGCGCCGCTCGCAAGCGATTCGAGAGCGGGCGCCCGGCCGGCTACTCCAGCCCGGACCGCCAGGCGACGAGCCGCTCCTGTCGGAACGCCTCGAAGCGTCCGGCCTCGATGGCTCGCCGCGCCTCGGCCATGAGCTCGAGGTAGTGGTGGAGGTTGTGGAGGGTGTTGAGCCTCAACCCGAGCAGCTCGCCGGAGCGGAAGAGGTGGCGCAGGTAGGCCCGGGTGAAGGTGCGGCAGGTGTAGCAGCCGCACTCGGGATCGGGCGGACGGGGGTCGTCGGCGAAGCGGGCGTTGCGGATGGTGAGCCGGCCCCGGCGCGTGAAGAGCAGGCCGTTGCGGGCGCAGCGGGTGGGGAGCACGCAGTCGAACATGTCCACGCCGGCCGCGATGCCTGCCAGGAGGTCCTCCGGCGTCCCCACGCCCATGAGGTAGCGCGGCTTGTCGGCCGGCAGGAGCGGGGCGTCGCGCGCCACCCCCTCCCACATCTGCGCCGGCTCCTCGCCCACGGCGTAGCCGCCGAGCGCGTAGCCGGGCAGGTCGAGCGCGGCCGCCTCCTCGACGGCGCGGCGGCGCAGGTCGGAGAAGAGGCCGCCCTGGGCGATGCCGAAGAGGCTGCAGGGCGTGCGCCCCTCGGGACCGAGGTCGGCCTTGCGTGCCTCCGCCTCCGCCCAGGCGTCCTTGCAGCGGACCAGCCAGCGCTGGGTGCGGGCGAGCGAGCGCTCGTGGTAGGCGCGGTCCGCGAGCGAGGGTGGGCACTCGTCGAAGGCCATGATGACGTCGGCCCCGAGCGCCTCCTGCACCTCGATGGCCTTCTCCGGGGAGAGGAAGTGCTTGCCGCCGTCGAGGTGGCTGCGGAACTCGACCCCCTCCTCCACGATCTTGACCAGGCTGCCCTTGGCCGCGCCGCCGCCCTCGCCTTCCTTCCCCTCCCCCAGGCTGAAGACCTGGAAGCCACCCGAGTCGGTGAGGGTCGCGCCCTGCCAGCTCATGAAGCGGTGGAGGCCGCCCAGCCGGGCGATCCGCTCGTGCCCGGGGCGCAGGTAGAGGTGGTAGGTGTTGCCGAGGATGATCCCGGCCCCGAGCCCGGTGAGCTCGTCGGGCGAGAGGGTCTTCACGGTGGCGGCGGTGCCGACCGGCATGAAGACCGGCGTCTCGATGACGCCGTGGGGCGTCTCGAGCCGGCCGCGGCGGGCCTCGCCGTCGCGCGAGAGGAGCTGGTAGCGGATCACGGGCCCCTTCTACACCAGCAGCATGGCGTCGCCGTAGCTGAAGAACCGGTAGCGCTCGACCACCGCCGCCCGGTAGGCCTCGAGCACGCGCCCGGTGCCGCCGAAGGCGCTGACCAGCATGAGCAGCGTGGAGCGCGGCAGGTGCAGGTTGGTGACGAGCGCGTCCACCGCCCGGAAGCGGTGGCCCGGGGTGATGAAGATGGCGGTGCGCCCCGGCCCCTCGCGCAGCGCGCGGCCGTCGAAGGCGCTCTCGAGGGTGCGCACGCTGGTGGTCCCCACCGCCACCACCCTGCCCCCGCGGGCGCGGGCGGCGGCAAAGGCGCGGGCGGTCGCCTCCGGCACCTCGTACCGCTCCTCGTGCATCCGGTGCCCTTCCACCGTCTCGCTCCGCACCGGCAGGAAGGTGCCGGGGCCGACGTGCAGGGTCAGGTGGGCCCGCTCCACGCCGCGCGCCGCGAGCCGCTCGAGCAGCCCCGGGGTGAAGTGGAGCCCGGCGGTGGGGGCGGCGGCGCTCCCCGGCACCCGCGCCACCACCGTCTGGTAGCGCTCGGCGTCGGCCGGCCCAGGGGCGCGGCGGATGTAGGGCGGGAGCGGCAGCGCGCCCTCGCGGGCGATCGCCTCCTCCAGCGCCGCGCCCTCGCGGTCGAAGCGGACGGTGTAGAACCCCTCGCCGAGCACCTCCTCCAGCACCGCCGAGAAGCCGGGGAAGTCGACGCGCGCCCCCGGACGCAGCGGCTTCGAGGCCTGCCCCATCGCCTTCCAGCGGGCGCTCCCGGGCGACTCCGGCTCGAGCAGCAGCACCTCCACCTTGCCGCCGCTCTCCTTGCGGCCGGTGAGCCGCGCCGGGATGACCCGGGTGTCGTTCATCACCAGGAGGTCGCCGGGGCGGAGCAGCTGGTCGAGCTCGCTGAACGTCCGGTGCGCGAGCGGCGCCGTCGGGTCGCGGGGCACCACCATCAGCCGCGAGGCGTCGCGCGGCGTGACCGGCTGCTGGGCGATGAGCTCCTCCGGGAGCGGGTAATCGAAGTCGGAGACGTTCACTCAGTACATCCTCAGGAGCTCGGTGCCCGGGTAGTAGTGGGCCAGGATCTCCCGGTAGCCGGCCCCTTCGCGCGCCATGCCGGCGGCCCCCCACTGGCACATGCCGGCGCCGTGCCCGGAGCCCTGGCCGTCGAAGCGGAAGACCTTGCCGTCGCGCTCCACCTCGAAGGCCAGCGAGGGGAGCCGTTCGTACCCGAGCCGCTGGCGCAGCGCCACCGCGGAGACGGTGGCCCGGCGGCTCCCGGCCGTCACCTCCACCCGGGCGGCGCGGCCGGAGGCGGTGCGGGCGGCCACCCGCGCGCCGGTGGCCGCGCGCCCCAGGCCGGCGGCCCGCCCCACCTCGGCGGCGTCGAAGCGGGCGCTCCAGCGGTACCTCGGCGCCTCCTTGCAATGGCCGCACTCGACCGCCTGCAGATAGGGGAGGTCGCGCGCCAGGGCGTCGGCGCCGCGCTCGGTGCGGCCGCCGCAGGCCGAGTGGAAGTAGGCCTCGACCGGCAGGTGGTCCTTCGCCAGCACCTCGCCGGCGGTCTCCCGCGCCGCCGCGAGCGCGCGCGGATCGAGCCGGCCCGCGCCCTTGTAGACCTGGTCGAGGACAGTGGCGCCGAGGTGCCAGAGCCGCCCCGCCTGCTCGGCCTCGATCTTCTTGCCGACCGCGTAGGTGCGCGCCGCCACCGCCTGGGCCTCGAGCGCCGCGGGCGGGAAGGAGAGCGGCATCTCGCCGCCGATCACCGCCGCCACGTACCGCTCCATCGGGAGGTCGTGGATCACCTCCAGCCCGGAGGCGCCGCGGCGCACCTCCACCTCGCCCTCCACCGCGGCGGCACCGGCGTGGATGGGGCCAGGGGCGTGAAAGACCACCCCGGCGGCGGGGAGCGGCGCGCCGTCGAGCTGGAGCTCGCCCTTCCTCAGGGCCACCAGCGCCTTGCCGCCCCGCATGGCCCGGGCCTCGCCACCCTCGCGCAGCGGCGCGGCGGTGAGCCCCTCGGCGGCGATCTCGACCCGCGGCAGGCCGGTCGCGACCGCGATCCGGACCATCTCCTCGGCGCGGGCGGGGAGCGCGAGGAGGAGCGCCAGCGAGAGGAGGACCTTCACGGCCCCTACGCCCCGTTCCCCTCCGGCGTGGCGCGCGCGCTCCGCACCTTGTGCCAGACGAAGAGCGCCACCGCGATGGCGCCGGCGCCGACGATGGCGGCGTCGAAGCGGTGGAACATCGACTTGAGCCAGGGGCTCTTGTTCCACTGCTCGCCGAGCTTGTAGCCCACCCAGGCGAGCCCGTAGCACCAGGGGAAGGAGCCGGCGAAGGTGTAGGCGATGAACCGGGGCATGTTCATGCGCGACACGCCGGCCGGGAAGGCGATGAAGGTGCGGATCACCGGGAGCAGCCGCGCCGCCAGCACCACCCACTGCCCCCAGCGGGCGAAGAGCCGGTCGGCGAGGTCGAGGTCGTGGTGCGAGAGCAGCACGTACTTGCCGTACTTCTCGATCACCGGCCGGCCGCCGTAGAGGCCGAGGTAGTAGGCGGGGATGGAGCCGAGCACGCACCCCACCGCGCCCCAGAAGGCCGCGCCGAGCAGCGTCATCTTGCCGGTGAAGACCAGGTAGCCCGCGAAGGGCATGATGATCTCGGAGGGGAGCGGGATGCAGGCGCTCTCGATGGCCATGAGGAGCGCCACGCCCCAGTAGCCCATTCCTCCGATGACGCCGGTGGTGAAGACCGCCAGCGCTTCGATGACCTTCTGGATCACGGGCTCTCTCCGTAGAAGACGGCGTCGTAGGGGCAGCCGCAGTCGGCGCCCGGGGGATCGGGGTAGAAGGCCCGCTCGTCGCGGTAGCTGCGGAGCCAGTGGCCCTGGCCCTCGCCGCCGGGGCCGGCCCCCGGCTCGAGGAGGTACTGCGGCTGCACCGTCACCTTGCCGAGCCCGCCCGGCAGGTCGACCGCCAGGTGAGGGATGGCGAGGCCGCTGGTCCGGCCGCGCAGCTCCTCGAGGATGCCGAGGCCGCACGAGAGCGGGGTGCGCAGGTGGCCCGTGCCCTCGGCGAGGTCGCCCTGGTGCAGGTAGTAGGGGCGCACGCGCAGGGTGAGGAGCTTCTCGTTGAGCTTGCGGATGTTGCGCGCGGTCGAGTTCACGCCGCGCAGGAGCACGCTCTGGTTCTCCACCGGGACGCCGGCGTCCACCAGGAGGCCGCAGGCCTCGGCCGCCTCGGCGGTGCACTCCTTCAGGTGGTTGAAGTGGGTGACCACGAAGAGCGGCGCGAAGCGGCGCAGCAGCCGGGCGAGCGCCGGGGTGATCCGCATCGGGCAGGTGACCGGCATCCGCGTCGCCACCCGCAGGATCTCGACGTGCGGGATGGCGCGCAGCGCGGCGAGGAGCTCCTCGAGCCGCTCGTCGGAGAGCACCAGCGGGTCGCCGCCGGAGACGAGCACGTCGCGCACCTCGGGGTGGGCCCGGACGTAGGCCACCCCCTCCCCGACCGCGGCGCGGTCGAAGCCACCCTCCTCGCCCCCGGTGATGCGCCGGCGCGTGCAGTGGCGGCAGTAGACCGAGCAGGTGTCCCCGACGAGGAAGAGCACGCGGTCGCGGTACTTGTGGACCACCGCCCGCGCCGGCCGGTGCGCGTCCTCGCCGAGCGGGTCGCGCAGGTCGCCGGGGACCGCGCGGGCTTCGTCTTCCCGCGGGATGGCCTGCAGCCGGATCGGGCAGGAGGGGTGGTCGCGGTCCATCAGGGCCGCGTAGTAGGGGGTCACCCCGAAGCGGAAGAGCGAGCGGGTGGCCGCGAGCCCGCGCCGCTCCTCGTCCGTGAGCGACACCAGGCTCACCAGCCCCTCGGCCGTGCGCAGCGCGTGGCGGTGCTGCCAGCGCCAGTCGCGCCACTCGGCTTCGGAGACGCCGGGGAATCGTTCACGCCAGTCGATCATCGGGGGGCGCCGCGCGCGCTCGAGACGCAGTGGCGGAGGCGGCGGGAAGCTACTTGCCGGGGGAGACGAAGTCAACGCGGCCGGGGCTCCGCCGGGGCCGGGGCGAAGCGCTCCCTTGACCGGCGGGTCGGGCGTCTATATTTCAATGGTTGCGCGGATCTGCTGCCCGTTGTGGGGACGGTGATGGCCAGTCTACCGGTGATGTCCGACGCCGCGCTTCTGACGGCGTCCGAAGCATCGAACGCGGTGGGCGAGATCGCTCCGATCTCGCCGGCGCCCGCGTCGAGCATCCGCCCGCCGCGCTCGGTCACGAGCCGCTTCACGCCCGGACCGCGGTCCATCTGGTCGGGCGTGGCCGAGCCGCTCTGGAACGACTGGCACTGGCAGCAGCGCGAGCGCATCACCCGGCTCGATCAGCTGGAGCGGGTGATCCGGGTCACCGACGGCGAGCGGCGCGCCTGCATCGAGACCGCCGGCGAGTTCCGCATGGGCATCACGCCCTACTACGCGGCGCTCATGGACCCCGAGGATCCCTCCTGCCCCATCCGCGCCCAGGCGGTGCCGGTGGAGGAGGAGCTCCACTTCGACCAGGCCGACCTCGAGGACCCGCTCGCCGAGGAGCGGGACATGCCGGTGCGCGGGCTCACCCACCGCTACCCGGACCGGGTGCTCTTCTACACGACGCACAACTGCCCGGTGTACTGCCGCCACTGCACCCGCAAGCGCAAGGTGGCCGACCCGACCAGCGCCGCCGCCAAGGCGCAGCACGAGGCCGCCTTCGCCTACATCGCGGCGCACCCCGAGATCCGCGACGTGGTCATCTCCGGGGGCGATCCGCTCTCGATGTCCGACGAGCGGCTCGACTACATCCTGGGGCGGCTGCGCGCCATCCCGCACATCGAGATCTTCCGGCTCGGCACGCGCAACGTGGTCACCCTGCCCCAGCGCGTTACCGACGACCTCTGCTACATGCTGCGGCACCACCACCCGGTCTACGTCAACACGCACTTCAACCACCCCAAGGAGTGCACCGCCGAGGCGTTCGAGGCGGCGCGCCGGCTGGCGGACGCCGGCTGCGTGATCGGCAACCAGATGGTGCTGCTCAAGGGCGTGAACGACGACCCGGCCACCGTGAAGGAGCTGAACCACAAGCTCCTGCTGATGCGGATCCGCCCCTACTACATCTACCAGTGCGATCTCGCGCGCGGCATCAGCCACTTCCGCACGCCGGTGCAGACCGGGCTCGACATCATCCGCGCCCTGCGCGGCCACACCTCCGGCCTCGCGGTGCCCTACTTCGTGGTCGACGCGCCCAACGGCGGCGGCAAGATCCCGGTGAACCCCGACTACGTGGTCTCCCACGAGGGGAAGAAGTGGGTCTTCCGCAACTACGAGGGGAAGGACTTCACCTACTTCGAGCCGTAGGGGGGGCGGGGCGGGGAGGAGCCCCTCCGGGCCCGCATGACGGGCGCTCCGCCGCGGGCGCCTTCCTCGACCGCCGCCGGGTAGTCGCCGCTCATGCCCATCGACAGTGAGCCCTCATCCCCGCTCCCGCTGGAGCGCCGCACCACCTGTCGATCCGACTTCGCGGCCGGAGGCATCTTCGCGCACGCCGCGCCTCGGGCCAGGCTGGCCCCAGGTGGCGCGGTAGAACGAGAGGCAGGGGCGCTCTGCAGACGAACGGCGGCACTGCTCGAGATCGACGACCACGCGCTGCCTCGCCGAGCTGCGCGAGGCGGAGGGTGTCGTCATCGAGGGCGAGTCGTACCGCGCTCGGCTCGAGCCGGGGCTGAAGGCTGGACAGCGGACCGAGAAAGAAGGGCAAGTAGTGCACGTCATGCCGATGGGAGCCGTGGGGGAATCCTTCTGCAACGGCGTGGTCCCATCCCTATGCAAATCGACCGGGGGGGGGGCGGACCGGCCGGCGCTGCGCTTGGAGGCGGAGTAAGAGGACCGAAGCGCAGACTTGAGTCGTAGAGATCCGCGGCGAACAGGTCGTGGGTGTGCGAGGTGATCGCCTCACCGCTCACCTCCGCTGGCGATCGTGACTTCACCCTGCCGGGTCGCTCCGCGCCGGAAGCGGGCCATGTGCTCCCGACCGAAGACCTGCTCGGCGTGGAAGCCGTTGTGCGCGCGGCACGCCAGGCGAAGGTTGGCGGCGGTCGTGGGCCCGCCGAGCGCCACCGGGACGACGTGGTCGAGCTCGAGCTGCCAGCGGCTCTCGCAGCGGCGCCCGCCCTCGCCGCGCCAGGCGCACCGCCCGCCGTCGCGCGCCCAGACCTCTCGGCGGACGGC
Organism: Anaeromyxobacteraceae bacterium; assembly: GCA_035656915.1. Lineage (GTDB taxonomy): Bacteria > Myxococcota > Myxococcia > Myxococcales > Anaeromyxobacteraceae > Anaeromyxobacter_B. The sequence continues at coordinate 1,058 of DASRRJ010000006.1, read as the reverse complement.
CGCGGGGATGGCCGGGCGAGACCGCGGCTTGGAGCGCTGGTGGTCAGGCTTCGCCGGCGCGGACCCGTTCGCGAGGTTCGCGACGGCGCCGGTGCCGGCAGTACTCGAGATGGCGTCCGTCCCCGCCGCGTTCGCCCCCGTCACTTCGGCGGCCGGCCGTGCGGCGGTGTTCGGTGTTGGCCTCCGCGCCGGCGCGACCGCGCCGCGCCGCTTACCGTGCTTGTCGATGGCGCACCGCACCGCCTCCCGCAGCACCGCCGCGAGATCGCCGCTCGGCAGCTTGTGGCTGAGGAGCTGCCGGAGCTGGTCGAGCTCGCCCTTGAAGGCGGCGTCGAGGGTCAGGCGGAGCGAGTAGCTCTCCTCCGACAGCGGGCGGAGCTCGGGGCGGGCCCGGCTCGAGGCGCGGAGCGGCGAGTCGGCCTGCGCCATCGGGAGCGGCGAAGAGGATTCTCTCGACTCGGATCCCGGGCCGGCACTGATGCCCCCAAGCCTGCTATCGGAGATCGGTCCGTGCGAGGGCGCGACCCGCGCGATGGGACCTGCCTGCGGAGGGGTCCGCTCGAACGGCACCGGCAGCGCGGCGGCGCTCGCGGACGGCGCCGGCTGCGCGCCAGCAATCTCGCGAGGCACTGGGCCCACATCGGCGAACTCGAGGGGTGCCCTGGCGGCCGCCGGCCGCGCCGCCGGCACGTCGGTGGTGCTGGGCGAGTCGTCTCCAGTGAAGAGGGCGCCCTCCGGTGCCACCTGGCGAGGCGCGAGCTTCCGGATCCCGTCCTTCGGCGCGGGCCGCGGCTGCATCGTTGCGACGAGCCGGTCCACCTCGGCCCGGGTGCGGAAGGCGGCCCGCTCCACCACCTCGCTCCAGCTCTCTTGGGTGAGCACCGGCCCGAGGAGCCCCAGCGTCGAGAGGCAAAGCCTCCCCTCGCGCAGGGCGCCTTCGAGCGCCGGGAAGCGGCGCAGCACGCGCATGGCGGCGATCCTCCGGCCGGCCGCGCCCTCCCTGAGGTGAAGCGCCCTCTGGCAGAACTCCCAGAGGGAGGAGTAGCCGGCGTCGAGGT
>DASRRJ010000005.1:0-41743 GCA_035656915.1 Anaeromyxobacteraceae bacterium | reverse complement strand
GTGCTCGAACGATTCCGCCGCGAGCTCGCCGCCTCCTGCGTGCTGCCGCCGCGTCGCTCCGAACGCCTCTACCCCAGGGCGGTGAAGATCAAGATGAGCAACTACCCCCGCAAGCGGCCGCCCGCTAAGTGAGCGGCATTGTGCGCTAGAGGTTGAAGGTGCCCTTGAGGCCGAGCTGCAGCCAGTGGTGGAGCGCCTTGTCCGGGAGGTCGCCGACGGTGGTGGTCGAGAATCGCCCCACCGTGAAGGCGGCGTAAGGCCCGTAGGAGAGGCTCTTGCCCCACTGGTAGTCGGCGCCCAGCTGCACGTTGGCGAGCTCGAGACCGCGGCTGGTCACGTCCACCGCGGTGGGGCCCAGGCTCCTCGTCGCCCGGGCCCACTCGTAGCCGGCCCCGAGCCCCACCCACGGCACCCACTGCGCGCCCGGCAGGATCCGGTAGAGCACCTCGGCTCCCAGCCTGAGATCCCGGGCCGAGCAGTCCGCGCCGGCCGGGCAGTTCGAGCCCATCCAGGCGAACCCGTACTGGAAGAAGGCGGCCACGGTCCAGCGGTCGTCGAGCCGCCAGCCGACGTCGAGCTGCAGCGGGATCGACCCCTGGTACACGTCGCCCAGACCGACGCCGCCAGCGTAATCGCCGAGCGGGAAGGCGTAGGCCAGGCGAAGCGAGAGCGTGAGGCCGGTGTCTTTCGAGGAGATCAGCAGCGGAAGGTCCTCGATGGCGGTGTCGTCGGCGGCGCGGGCCGCCGGCGAAGCCGCCAGGGCGGCCGCCGAGAGGAGGCAGGCGAGCAGGCGGGAGGAGGTGCGCATGGGCCGAAGCCTAGCGCCGGGTGAACCGGCGCGGGCTCGCCGCGCGGGGCCGCCCCCTCCGGAGCGGCCCTACTCGACCTTCATGTCCGGCGTCCAGCGGAGGACCGGCTTGCGGGCAGCGCGGGTCTCGTCGAGCCGCGCCCGGACCGGCTTCACCGGCGCGGCCTTGACCGCCTCCGGCCGCTCCGCCGCCTCGGCGGCGATGGCGCGCATGGCGGCGCAGAACCGCTCGATGGTCTCCTTCGACTCGGTCTCGGTCGGCTCGATCATGAGCGCGCCGTGGACCACCAGCGGGAAGTAGACCGTGGGCGGGTGGAAGCCGTGGTCGATGAGCCGCTTCGCGACGTCCATGGTGGTGACGCCGGTCGGCTTCAGGTTCTTGTCGGTGAAGACCACCTCGTGCAGCGAGTCGGTGGCGTAGGGCAGGTCGTACGTGTCCTTCAGCAGGGCGCGGGCGTAGTTCGCGTTGAGCACCGCCAGCTGCGCGGTCCGGCGCAGCCCCTCGGGCCCGAGCTCTCGGATGAGCGCCCAGGCGCGGACGAACATGCCGAAGTTTCCCCAGAACTCGCGGAGCTTGCCCACGGTCTGGGGGCGCTCGGCCGGATCGGTGACCAGCCGATAGCGCTCCCCCTCCCGCACCACCAGCGGCAGGGGCAGGAAGGGCAGCAGCTGTTCCTTCACCGCCACCGGCCCCGAGCCGGGGCCGCCGCCGCCGTGGGGGGTGGCGAAGGTCTTGTGCAGGTTGAACTGCATCACGTCGAAGCCCATGTCGCCGGGCCGCGCCATGCCGAGGAGGGCGTTCATGTTGGCGCCGTCCCCGTACACCAGGCCGCCCTTGGCGTGGACGATCTCGGCGATCTCGGCGATGTGGCTCTCGAAGATCCCGAGGGTGTTGGGGTTGGTGATCATGATCGCGGCGACGTCGTCGTCCATCGCCGCCCGCACCGCCTCGGGGTGGAGCCGCCCGTCCTCGCCGCTCTTCACCGGCACCACCTGATACCCGTTGAGCGCGGAGCTGGCCGGGTTGGTGCCGTGGGCGGTGTCGGGGATGAGCACCTTCTTGCGCGGGTTCCCGCGCGCCACGTGGTACGCGCGGATGAGCATGAGGCCGCAGAGCTCGCCCTGGGCGCCGGCCGCCGGCGCGAGGGTGGTGGCGGCGAACCCGGAGATCTCGGAGAGCGCCCGCTCGAGCCGGTACATGAGCTCGAGCGCCCCCTGGGCCATGGAGGGGTGGGCGAGCGGGTGCACCTCGGCGAAGCCGGGCAGGCGCGCCAGCGCCTCGCTCGACTTCGGGTTGTACTTCATGGTGCACGAGCCGAGCGGGTAGAAGCCGGTGTCGATGCCCCAGTTCCAGGAGGAGAGGCGGGTGAAGTGGCGCACCACCTCGAGCTCGCCCACCTCCGGCATCCCCTCCACCTCGGCGCGCAGGAGCGCCGCCGGGATCTCGCTCGCCGGGTCGCCGTCATTGCCGCGCGGCGGCAGCGACACCCCGATGCGGCCGCGGGAGCCGCGCTCGAAGAGCAGCCCCTCCTCGAAGGAGAGGCCGCGGGTGGCGTGCCCGAGCCCCACCTCCTCCTGCGCCACGGGGGCGGCGCCCGCTTCCAGGTCGGGCTTCCAGCCGGTCGGATTGGCCATCTAGCTCCTCACCGCCTTCGCGAACAGGTCGATGAGCTCCGGGGTGTGGAGCTCGGTGGCGACGCACAGCAGCGCGCCCTTCATCTTCGGATCGTCGGGGTAGAACCGCCCCAGCGGCGCGCCGGCCGCCAGGCCCCGCCCCGCGAGCCGCTCCACCACCGCCTCGGCGTCCCCCACCTCGAAGGCCATCTCGTTGAACACCGGGCCGGAGAAGGCGCGGCGGAACCCCTGCCGTGCCATGGCCTCGGTGAGCACCCGCCCCCGCGCGTAGTTCACCCGCGCCAGCTCGGCCAGGCCCTGCTTGCCGAGCAGGGCGAGGTGGATGGTGGAGGCGAGGGCGCAGAGGCCGGCGTTGGTGCAGATGTTGGACGTGGCCCGCTCGCGGCGGATGTGCTGCTCGCGGGTGGAGAGGGTGAGCACGAAGCCGCGCCGCCCCTGCTTGTCCACGGTGGCGCCGCAGACCCGGCCCGGCATCTGGCGCAGGTGCTCCTCGCGCAGCGCGAAGAAGCCGGGCGCTGGACCGCCGAAGGAGACCGGGTTGCCGAAGCTCTGGAAGGTGCCGACCGCCACGTCGGCGCCGAGCGCGCCCGGGCCCTGGAGGAGCCCCAGCGCCACCGCCTCGGTGGTGACCGAGACACAGAGGGCGCCCTTGGCGTGGGCCGCCGCGGCCGCCTGCGGCAGCGCGTCGACCACTCCGAGAAAGTTGGGGTAGCCGACGATCACCGCCGCGGTCTCCTCGTCGACCGCCGCGGAGAGCGCCGCGAGGTCGGTGCGGCCGTCCGCCCCGAAGGGGACGGTGACGATCACGTCGCCCGAGGAGCGCAGGTAGGTCGCGAGGACCTTCCGATACTCGGGGTGGACCGCGGCGCTCACCACCACCTTGCTCCGGCCGGTGACGCGGGTCGCCAGGAGCGCCGCCTCGGCGGTCGCGCTGGCGCCGTCGTACATCGAGGCGTTCGCCACCTGGAGGCCGGTGAGCAGGCAGACGAAGGTCTGCCACTCGAAGAGCGCCTGCAGCGTCCCCTGCGAGATCTCCGGCTGGTACGGCGTGTAGGCGGTGAAGAACTCGCCGCGCAGGAGCAGCTGATCGACCGCCGGTGGGACGTGGTGGGGATAGGCGCCGGCTCCCACGAAGGGCGGGTGCTGGGCGTCGTTCCGGGCGGCGAGCCGCCGCAGCTCGGCGAGGAGGGTGACCTCGTCGGCCGGCGGCGGCACCTCCAGCGGGCGGTTCAGCCGGAGCGGCGCCGGGATCGAGCGGAACAGGTCGTCGAGGCTCTTCGCCCCGGCGGCGTCGAGCATCTCCCGGACGTCGCCCTCGGTGTGGGGATGGTAGCGCACCGGCTCAGGCCTGTTCTTCCTCGATGAACTTCCCGTAGGCGGCCGCGTCGAGGAGCTCCGCGAGCTCCTTCTCGTCCGACACCTCGACCTGGATCATCCACCCTTCCTCGTAGGGATCCTCGTTGATGGTCTCGGGAGCGTCGGAGAGGGGGTCGTTCACCTCCACCACCTTGCCCGAGACCGGCGCGAAGAGCTCGGAGACCGCCTTGGTCGACTCGACCACGCCGAAGGACTCGCCCTTCTTGACCAGGTCGCCGACCTCCGGCAGCTCGACGTAGACGATGTCGCCGAGCGAGCTCTGCGCGTGATCGGTGATGCCGATGATGGCGCGGTTGCCCTTCACGCGGCACCACTCGTGCTCCTTGGTGTACTTGAGATCGTCGGGAAGGGTCACGGCTTCCTCCTGTCGTGGAACGGGGTCTTCACAACCTTGGCGGCGGCCGGGCGGCCGCGGATCTCGACGGCGAAGGTGGAGCCCTCGGCGGCGAGCGCGGGGGGGACGTAGGCGAGCCCGATCGAGGTGCCGAGCGTGGGCGACCGGGTGCCGCTCGTCACCGCGCCGACCGGGCGGCCGTCCTGCAGCACCGGGTAGCCGTGGCGGGCGATGCCGGCGTCGGTGAGCACGAAGCCCACCAGCTTCCGCGACACGCCCTGCTCCTTCTGGCGCTTGAGCGCGTCGCGTCCGATGAACTCGCCCTTGTCGAGCTTCACCACCCACGCGAGGCCGGCCTCGAGCGGCGTGGTCTCGTCGTCCATGTCGCTGCCGTAGAGCCGGTAGGCCATCTCCAGCCGGAGCGAGTCGCGCGCGCCCAGGCCACAGGGGGCGATGCCGGCCGCCTCGCCGGCCTGGAGGAGCGCCGTCCAGAGCCTCACCGCCTGGTCGGGCCGGCAGAAGAGCTCGAAGCCGTCCTCGCCGGTGTAGCCGGTGCGGGCGATGGTAGCTGGGACGCCGGCGACCTCGCCCGCGACGAAGCGGAAGGTGCCCACCGACGAGAGGCGGGTGCCGGTGAGCGGCTGGAGCACCTCGGCCGCCTTGGGGCCCTGGAGCGCCAGCTGCGCCCAGGCGTCCGACTCGTTCTCCACCGGGACCCCGGCGGCGGCGTGGTCGCGCAGCCACTCGAAGTCCTTCTGGCGGTTGCCGGCGTTGACGCAGACGAGCAGATCCTCGGCCGAGCGCCGGTAGACCACCACGTCGTCCACGATGCCGCCGGACTCGCGGCACAGGCAGCCGTACTGGGCCTGGCCGTCGGCGCACTTGGAGAGGTCGTTGGTGAAGAGCCGCTGCACGGCCTCGAGCGCACCTGGGCCGCGAAAGACCACCTCGCCCATGTGCGACACGTCGAACAGCCCGACGCGGGTGCGGACCGCCTCGTGCTCGGCGAGGATGCCGGCGTACTGGACCGGCATCTCCCAGCCGGCGAACTCGACCATGCGCCCGCCCTGTTGGACGTGCTGGTCGTAGAGCGGTGTGCGGAGGGGCATGGGGGGCCTTGTACGGAGGGTGCGGCGGATTGTATCGGCGGAGGGCCAGGGGTCAAGCGAAGCCGGTGCCGCGTCCACCCTGAGCCCAGAAGGGCGTTCAGCGCCAGCAGCCGCCCGGCTCGCAGCGCCCGGCGCCGCGCGCGCGGCAGCACTGGAGGCTCACGCCGGCGGCGTCCTCGAACCGCACGCCCCATCCGTCGTCGAACAGCTCGAGGGAGGCGAAGCCCCAGGAGGTCGAGGCGAAGAGGAGGCGGGCCTCCGGCGGCATGACCTTCTCGAAGCGCTCGCTGGGGCGCTGGCGCGAGCCGTTGCCGGAGACGAAGACGTCGTAGCCGCCCGGCGCGCGCAGCTGCTGCAGGTCGTGGTCGTGGCCGGAGAGCCAGGCGGCGATGGGGCCCTGGAAGGCGTCCTGCACCCTGCGCAGCCGCTCCCGGTAGCGCCCATCCTTCCAGTCCGCGACGTGGCTGCCGGCGGTGGCGGCGGGGTGGTGAGCGACGATGAAGCAGCGCCTCCCGGCGCAGGGGCGGGTGGCCTCGCGCGCGAACTCCACCTCTCCTTCGAGGGTGAAGCCGCCGTAATCGCCGACCAGCAGGTTCCCGTCGAGCACGATGAAGCGGGCCGGTCCGCGGTCGACCACGTAGTGGCGTCCCGGCATGTGCCAGAGCGGGCTCTCGTGGGCCACCTCCAGGCAGGCCTTGGCGCGCCCCACCGCCGCGGCGCGCTCGCCCGGGGCGAGGCAGGCGCCGGAGGTGTTGACGTCGTGGTTGCCGAGCGCGGCGTAGAAGGGCAGGGGGCGCGGCCCCGCCGCGAGCGGCGCGAGCGGCCCCTCGAGGAGCCTGCGGAAGCGGTCGTCGGTGGGCGGGTGGAAGCCGGGCGCGACGGCGTTCCCGTCCGGGCCGAAGGCGCAGGCCCCGGCGCCGGGGAGGGCGGCGTCCGGGCCGCACTCGTAGAGGTTGTCGCCGAGGTGGATTCCGAGGTCGAAGGGCGCGCGCCGGTGCGCCGCGAGCACCGCGTCGGCGACGGCCCGCTGCTGGCAGGTGTCGTCGCCGAAGTCGCCGAGGAGCAGCACCCGCAGCAGCGGCTTCGGCACCGAGCGCGCCACCTCGTCCTCGGAGAGCGTGGACGGGGGCGCGGGGGGCGTCTGCTCCCGCACCGTGTAGGCGCCGCCCCCGGCGCAGGAGCAGCAGCCGGCCTGCGCGAGGCCGAGCGCGACCGCGAGCGCCGCCGCCCGGCTCACACCCGCGTCCGGGCCAGCTCCACCGTGTTGACGAGCAGCATGGCGATGGTCATCGGGCCCACGCCGCCCGGCACCGGGGTGATGGCCGACGCGCGCTCGGCGGCGGCGGCGTACTCCACGTCGCCGCAGAGCTTGCCGTCGTCCTTGCGGTTCATGCCCACGTCGATCACCACCGCGCCCGGCTTCACCCATTCGCCGCGGATGATCTCGGCCCGGCCGATGGCGGCGACCACGATGTCGGCGCGCGCCACCTCGGCGGCGAGGTCCTGGGTGCGGGAGTGGGCGATGGTCACGGTGGCGTGCCTCTCGAGGAGCATCAGCGCCATCGGCTTGCCGACGATGTGGGAGCGGCCGATGACCAGCGCGCGCTTGCCCTTGGGATCGCAGCCCGCCTCGGCGAGGAGCCGCATCACCCCGTGCGGCGTGCAGGGGCGGGGCGCGGGCTTGCCGAGGCAGAGGGCTCCCACGTTCACCGGATGGAAGCCGTCCACGTCCTTGCCGGGATCGATGGCGTCGAGGATCTGGCCCTCGTCGAGCCCCTTGGGGAGCGGCAGCTGCACCAGGATCCCGTCCACCGATGGGTCGGCGTTGAGCTGCTGCACCAGGGCCAGCAGCTCCGCCTGCGTGGTGGTGGCCGGGAGGTGATGCTCCACCGAGCGGATCCCGACCTCCTCGCAGGCCTTCCGCTTTCCGCGGACGTACACCGCCGACGCGGGGTCGTCGCCGACCCGGACCACGGTGAGGCCAGGGGTGCGCCCCAGCGCCTGGAGCTTCTTCACCTCTTGCGCCACCTCGGCGCGGACCTGCGCTGCGACCTTCTTGCCGTCGATGATCATGGGGCGCGCAGTATAGCCGCGACCCTCCTCAAAGAGGAATGCGCCAGTCGCGCGCGCCGGCCTAGAATGCAACGGAGCAGCTCACCCCGCCGGAGGCGCCATGGACGTCCAGGTATGCAAGACCTGCAACACGCCGCTCGACGCCAAGGGGGCGTGCGTGACCTGCGACGCCGCCGCCGAGGGGCTCGCCCTCCTGCTGCGGTCCGGCTACGCCTCGGTGAAGGAGATGATGGAGCTCCTCGAGGAGGAGAAGTTCGCCCCGGAGGTGGAGCAGGTCCCGGCGCGGCGGCCCGAGGAGCAGGCCCACCCGCTCTGGAACCTCTACGTCCCCAAGACCGAGGCGGAGCGCGCGATGGGGTTCCTGCGGCGGGACTGGGCCGACCTGCTCGCGGATCCGGAGGCGGCGGCCGCCGCCGAGCGCGGCATCCGGGCCGTGGATCTGGACGAGGGGGGCGAGGTGGAGTGCCCGGCCTGCGGCCACCGCTTCGTCATCGACCCCGGCAGCCCCGAGTGCCCCGACTGCGGGCTCTCGCTGGGCGCCCCGGCAGAGGCCGCGCCGGACGAGGCGGAGTAGGCGCGGAGGGCGGGGCTGCGCCGCGACGGCCGCGCGTCGGGCCAGCCCGGCTAACGGACGAGCAGCGCCCCCTGGTGCGCCGCCGGCACCTCTCCCCCGTCGCGCAGCGGCGCAAGCTCCTCGACGCGGTGGCGGGCGAGCTCGAGGAGGAGCGCCCCCGCCTCACCGCGCGCAGCCAGCCGCGGGTCGTCGATCGTCGCCAGCAGCGCGGCCGCGCGCGGCAGCTCCGCCGCATCGAGCGGGGCGGGCGAGAAGGCGCGCCCGAGCCGCTCGTTGGCGAGGGCCGTCAGGTAGAGGACCGACAGGCGGGGCGGCTCGCGCTGGGCGAGGTCGGGCGGCGAGAGCCCCAGCTCCCGGGCCAGGGCGGCGAGCCCCTCGCCGAGCTCGAGGGCCGCGCCGGCGCGCGCCACCTCGTCGGCGGAGAGGAAGTGGCGCGGGGTGAAGGCGCGGGCGGCGAGCTCGCCCCACTCCTCGCGCGGCAGCTCGAGGCCGGGGAAGAAGGCGGGGCGCCGCCGGACCAGCGCCGCCGTCGCCTCGCCGAGCGGGGCGTCGAGCAGCGGCGCGGACGGGGTGCCGGCGCCGCCCGCCTTGAAGAGCCGCTCCGCCCTCCAGCGCAGCTCGAGCAGCCGCAGGAAGCCGTGCTGGAAGATCCGCTTCAGCGGCGTGCGCTCCAGCGCCTCCGCGGCGCGCGACTCGTCGCCGCCGGAGAGCGCCTCGAGCCCGAGCTCGAGGGTGGCCCTGGCGGCCTCCACCGCCGCCCGCACCGCCGCCGGGTCGCCCGGGTCGACGGCGTCGGCCACCAGCACCGCGTTGGCCGCGCCCACCAGCTCCGCCTCGACGGCGTCGCGGGCCGCCGGATCGAGCCGGTCGACGGCGCGGTCGAGCAGCGCGCCCCTGCGGAAGGTCGCAAGCCAGAAGCCGGGCGGGCGCGCCGGCGCGCCCGCCTGGACCGCGGGCTGTCCAGGCGGCCGCGCGAACCAGGAGAGGGCCTCCTCCGGGCTCGGGTAGCCCAGGTCGGCGAGGCGAGCGTCCCTCCAGCGCCGCTCGCTCTCCTCCAGCTCGGAGGGGAGGTCCCAGGCGAGCGCCGAGAAGAGGCGGGTGGCGGTGAACGGATCCTCGGCGATCAGGTCGTCCACGATCCCGCGCACCGCGAGGTACTCGGCGCCGTCCACCTCGAACTCGAGGACGAACTTGCTCTCGGGCGTGCGCATGAAGCGCGTCGAGACGATGACCGGATCCTGGTCGGCCTCGAGGTCGTGCACCCGCAGCGCGCCCCGGAGCACGAGGTGCAGCAGCTCGCGGTCCAGGAGGTGGAGCTTCGCGGCCCAGCGCCGGGCGGCCTGGGGCGAGCCGTTCGCGCCGGCGCGGGCGGCGCGCAGCCACGGCAGCGCCCGGCGGGGGGCGAGCTCGCCGCCCTTCCAGGCGTCGAGGTCGAGGAAGGTGCGGAACTGCTCCGCCGAGGCGAGCTGCACCAGGTCGGCGGCGTCGCCGAGCCCCACCTCGCGCACGGTCAGGTAGAGCTCGTCGGCCGGCAGCGCGCGCACCAGCGCCTGCGGGTCGGGGGCGTCGAGGATGAGGTCGACCCGCTGCTTGCCGGTCGCGCGCGCCAGCCGGGCCCGCGCGGCGGCCAGCGCCGCGGGCTCGATGGTCTTCCTGGTCTTCTCCGCTCTGCTCATCGCTTCCTCCCGAGGTCCGCCACCGCCGCCCGCACCTTCCAGCCGCACCGGGCGAGGGCGCGCCGCGCCCGCGCCGGCGTCGCGCCGGTGGCCTCCGTCACCAGCCGGACCGCGCGGGCCCGGAGCTTGTCGCTGTTGGGCCGCAGGTCGAGCATCCGCCCACCCGGCGCCCGCCCGGCCCGGATCATGGCGGCCGAGGAGAGCAGGGTGAGGGCCATGCGCGCCGCGGCGCCCGCCTTCATGCGGGTGGAGCCGGCGATCCGCTCCGCGCCGGTGTCGAGGAGCACGAGGTGATCCACGTTCGCCCGCGCCTCCGGGTTGCTGGTGAGGAGCCCGGTGAGCGCGCCGCGGCGCCGGGCCTCGGCGAGGCCGGCGAGGACGAAGGGCGTCCGGCCGGAGGCCGAGACCCCGATCACCACGTCGTCGGTCGAGGCGCGCGCGCCGCGCACCGCGGCGGCGCCGGCCGGCGCGTCGTCCTCGGCGCCCTCCACCGCGCGCGCGAGGGCGGGGCGCCCGCCGGCGACGAGCGCCACCACGCGCGAGGGCGGGGTGCCGAAGGTGGGCGGGCACTCTGCGGCGTCGGCGGCGGCCAGCCGTCCGGAGGTGCCGGCGCCGAGGTAGAGGAGCCGGCCGCGGCCGGCGATCGCGCGGGCGACCGCGTCGACGAGCGGCGCCAGCGCCGGGAGCGCGCCGCCCACGGCGCGCACCGCCTCCCCGTCGCCGGCGTGGAGCCGGGACAGGAGCGTCCCCGCCGGCAGGGCGTCGAGGCGACGGCCGGCAGGGTGCAGCGCTTCCGTCGTCGAGAGACGAGCCGTACCGCGCCCGCGGACGCCGCTAGGCGACGGGCTGGGTGCGGCCGCGCCCAGCCTTCACCACGCGCCCCGCCTTGAGGCAGCGGGTGCAGACGCGGATGTGCGACACGGTCCCGCCGGAGATGGCGCGAACCGAGCGCAGGTTGGGGAGCGAGCGGGTCTTGGTCTTGTTGTTCGCGTGGGAGACGTTGTTGCCGACGAGCGGCCCCTTCCCACAGATTTCGCAGCGACGTGCCATGGCGTGTGTACCCCTAAAAGAGCGCGGACTTCTAAGCTAGTTCGACAGGAAGATCAAGCTACTTCCGGCCGACGATCTTCCCGAGGAGGGCCGTGACCGCCGCCGCGGCCTGGACCCCGGCGTGGAACTCTCCCTCCAGCCCGAGCCCGGGGAGCACCTCGCGGCCTGCGAAGAAGAGGTTCTTGTAGGGCGTCCGCGCCTGGAGCCCGGTCACGCCGAGCGCCTGCTCGCCCGTCACCTGGTAGAGCGGGTGGGGGAGCAGCCGCGAGCCGCGGCGCTCGTGCGCGTCGAGCGCCGGGATCGACTTGCGCACCAGGTGGCGCTCGAAGAACGGGACGGCATCCGCCACCGCCGCCAGGACCTGCTGGCCCACCCCCTGGAGGAAGTCGACGCCGCGCTCCCGGGCGTCGGCCGGGACGAAGCCGGCGGCGCAGACCACCCGCTCGTCCGGCACGAGGTCCCCCGGGCCGCGGCGCGCGTCGCGCAGGGTGTCGCGCCGGGCGGGCAGCACCTGGAGCAGGACGGCGTTGCCGAGGTCGTCCGGACCGGTGGGATCGCGCAGCGCCACCACGGTGCTCCCCAGCGCCGGCGGGAGGGCGCCCTTCTTCACCACCAGGTTCACCGCCAGGAGCTGCCGGTGCGGCTTCACCGCCTCGAGCAGCGGAGCGAGCTTCGCCTCCCCCTGCGGCAGGATCCGGCGCACCGCCGGCGCGTCGGTGGCGAGCACGAAGGCCCGGGCGACGAAGTAGTCCTTGTGATCGGCCAGCCGCACCGAGACGGCCTTCTGGCCGTCGAGCTCGATGGCGTCGACCACCGCCGCGGGCCCGTCCCCGCCGCCGAGCAGCTCGCCGCGCGACTCGGCGATGCGGCGCCGGATGAGCTCGCGCAGCGCCTCGTAGCCGCCTGGCATGCGGAAGGTGCCGTGCAGGGCGCACCCGAGGAGCCGGTTGAGCGAGAAGGGCGACGGCTCGCCGTCGAGGTAGCTGAGGAAGCGCTGCGAGGTGAGGAGCGCCGCCACGAAGGGGTGGTCCTCGAGGCCGGCGAAGGGGCGGGCCTCGTCCGCGTACCCGTCCGGCCCGGCCGGCCCGGCCCGGGTGGCCTTGGCGAGCGCGCGCCGCTCGGCCGGGCTCTCCGGAGGCAGCGGTGGGACCTCCTTGAGGAAGGGGTTCGCCGCCGCGAAGAGCCGCTCGAAGCTCGAGAGCGCCGCCGCCAGCCGGGAGGCGTCCGCGGGCCACTCGCGCTCGAGCTCGCGCACGCGGGCCTGCGGGTCGCGCGGGACGTCCACCCGGTGTCGCGGGAGCAGGAGCTGAAGGTCCGGCGCCGACGGCTCGAGCAGGCGGCCCACGTCGACGTGCAGCCCGAGCTCCACCAGCGCCGCCTCGGCGGCCGGGGTCTGGCGCGGGCCGAAGAGGATGGCGGGGGCGTAGGGGAGCAGGTAGCCGCCGTCGGCGTAGCTCGCGCCGACGCCGTCGTGGTCGATGTGCAGGACCCGGTAGCCGCGCCGGGCGAGGAGCGCCCCCGCGACGGCGCCGCCCAGCTGCGAGCCGATGACGGCGACGTCGTAGACGCGCTGCGTGGAGGGTGGCTTGAGGATCTGCGCCATGGCGGTCGCCCGAGTCTAGGCCAGGTCGCCCTCGTGCAGTACCGCCATTCCGAGCCGCGCCAGCCGGGCGGCGCAGACCCCCCGGCTCCCGCAGGAGGGCGAGCCCTCCTTCAGGATCGCCTGCCGGGCCCCGCAGCGGGCGGCGGCGGAGGCCGCCAGCTCCGCGCCGCGGACGAAGGCCGGGGTCAGGTCGGCGCCGCCGCGGGCCAGCACGCGCGCCCGCCCGTCGAGCACCTCGGCGCCATCGCCTCCCTCGAGGTCGCAGGGCGGCCTGGGCGTGCCGAGGCCGGCCGCCGCCTCGGGGCAGAACGGGACCACCTCGCGGCCTCGCAGCGCGGCGACCACCCGCTCGTCGCGCCGGTCCCCGCCATCGTACCGGCAGCGTTCGCCGAGGAGGCAGGCGCTCACCAGCACCGGTCCCTCCACCTGGAGCCGCTCGGCCATCTCGCCCTCCCGAGCGTCAGTCGACCGGATTGGCGAGGCCGCGCTCGGGCGCCCGCGCCCCGTCCACCCGCACCCGCCGCCCCTCCACCGAGAGCCTCCCGGCGGCGTACCAGCCCACCGCGCGCGGATAGAGCCGGTGCTCCTCGGTGAGGATGCGCGCGGCGAGCGCCGCCTCGTCGTCCTCGGGCAGCACCGGCACCACCGCCTGGGCGATGATGGGGCCGGTGTCGACGCCGCGGTCGACGAAGTGGACGGTGCAGCCGGCGAAGCGGGCTCCGTAGTCGAGGCACTGCGCCTGGGCCTTCAGGCCCGGGAAGGAGGGCAGGAGCCCCGGGTGGACGTTCATCACCCGCGGGCAGCCGCGGGTGCCCGCGGCCGGGCCGAAGGCGTCGAGGAAGCCGGGGGAGAGCAGCCGCATGAAGCCGGCCAGGCAGACCAGGTCCACCCGCGCCTCCCGGAGCAGCTCGATCAGCTGCGCGTCGTAGGCGGTCCGCTCGATTCCCTTGGAAGGGAGGAGCCTGGACGGGACGCCGGCGCGCTCGGCGCGCGCGAGCGCCCCCGCGCCTGGGATGTTCGCGATCACCAGCGCCACCTCGGCGTCCACGGCGCGCGCCGCGCAGCCGTCGAGGAGGGCCTGCAGGTTGGTGCCGCCGCCGGAGGCGAGGACCCCGAGCCTGATCACCGCACCACCTCGCAGGTGGCCTCGCCCTCGCCGGGCTCGATGCCGCCCACCACCCAGCTCTCGAGCCCCTCGGCGCGGAGGGCCTCCAGCGCCGCCGGAGCGTCGCCGGGCGCCACCACCACCGTGAGGCCGAGCCCCATGTTGAAGGTGCGGAGCATCTCGTCGTGGGGGACGCCGCCCACCCGCTCGATGAGGTCGAAGAGGGCGGGGCGGGCCCAGCGCCGCTCGTCGAGCACCGCCCGCGTCCCATCGGGCAGGTTGCGCGGGACGTTGCCGGGGAGGCCGCCGCCGGTGATGTGGCCGATCGACTTGAGCTTCACCTTCTCGAGGACCGCCAGCAGCTGCTTCGCGTAGATGCGGGTCGGCTCCAGCAGCGCGTCGGCCACCGACCGGCCCCCGAGCTCCGCCGGGCAGGCGTCGAGCGGGTAGGCGTCGAGCAGCGCGCGGCGGGCGAGCGAGTAGCCGTTCGAGTGGAGGCCGGAGGAGGCGACGCCGATCACCGCGTCGCCTGGCTGGACCGCCTTCCCGTCGACGATCCGCGACCGCTCCACGCAGCCGACGGCGAAGCCGGCGAGGTCGTACTCGCCGCGCTCGTAGAACCCGGGGAGCTCGGCGGTCTCGCCGCCGATGAGGGCGCAGCCGGCCTGGCGGCAGCCCTCCGCGATCCCCTTCACCACCAGGGCGCCCTGCTCGGCCGAGAGCTTGCCGGTCGCGAAGTAGTCGAGGAAGAAGAGCGGCTCGGCGCCGACCACGGCGATGTCGTTGACGCACATGGCCACGAGATCGATGCCGATGGTGTCGTGACGCCCCGCGGCGAAGGCCACCTTGAGCTTGGTCCCGACCCCGTCGGTGCCGGAGACCAGCACCGGCTCCTGGTACTTCTTGACGTCGAGCGCGAAGAGGCCGCCGAAGCCGCCGATGCCGGCCAGCACCTCGGGGCGCAGGGTGGGCTTGGCGTGGGGCTTGATGAGCTCGACCAGCCGGTCGCCCTCGTCGATGTCCACGCCTGCGTCGCGATAGGTGAGCGCCATGGCCCCCGCTTACCAAGCGCGAGCGCTCCGGCGCAAGTGATACCGGGGGCTTCCGGCCCTTTCCCGCGCCGCGACGCGCGTTGACAGTCGGAAGAGTTGTCGGATAACAACCCGGCCACGGCCAGGAGGGGCCGCCATGAGCGCCGTCGACGATCAGCTCTTCCAGAGGTTCGGCCGCGAGTTCCCCAAGGGGACGGTGCTCTTCCGAGAGGGAGAGCCGGGCCACGAGATGTTCGTGATCCAGTCGGGGCGGGTGCACATCGCCAAGGCGGTCGGCGACGTGGAGAAGCTCCTCACCACGCTCGGCGGCGGCGAGTTCTTCGGCGAGATGTCGATCCTGAACGATCGCCCCCGCTCCGCCACCGCGCGCTGCGCCGAGGACTGCCGGCTCATCGTCATCGACCCGCGCACCTTCGAGACCATGGTCCGCTCCTCGGCGGAGATCGCGCTGCGGCTCATCAAGAAGCTGGCCACCCGGCTGCAGGCGGCGGACGATCAGATCGAGAACCTGCTGCTCCGCGACGGTTCCTCGCGGGTGGTCCACTTCCTCCTCAAGGAGGCGGAGCGGGCGCCGCGCGCCGCCATGGGCCACCGGGTCGAGGTGCCGCCGGGCGATCTGCCGGCGCGGCTCGGCGTCGATCCGCGAACGGTGGACGAGGTGCTGCGCAAGCTGGCGCGGGCGCAGCTGGCGGTCGCGGACGCGGCCGGCTTCCTGGTGCCGGACGCGGCCCGGCTCGGCCACTTCCTCGAGTTCCTGCGGATGAAGGCGCAGTTCGGGGACATCGCTTGATCGTGGACGTGCTCGGCGCCTCCGGGGGCGAGCTGTGCGGCCACCGCACCACCTGCTTCCTGGTGGACGGGGTGCTGGCGGTCGACGCCGGCGCCCTCACCGCCAGCCTCCCGCTCGAGGCGCTGCTGCGGATCGAGGACGTGGTCCTCACCCACTCGCACCTCGATCACGTGAAGGACGTCCCGCTCCTCGCCGACCTGCTGGTGGGCCAGCGCCAGCAGCCGCTGCGGGTGCACGCCTCCGCCACCTGCGCCGCGACCCTGCGCGACAGCGTCTTCAACGGCCGGCTCTGGCCCGACTTCACCCGCATCCCCACCCCCGACCGCCCCATCCTCGAGCTCCACCCCTTCGATCCGGCGAAGCCGTTCCAGGTCGGCCGCTACCGCATCGAGCCGGCGCTGGTGAGCCACACGGTGGAGAGCGTGGGGCTCTTGATCTCCGACGGCCGGGCCAACTTCGCCCTCTCCGGCGACACCGGCCCCACCGCCGGGTTCTGGGAGCGGGTGAACGCCGTCCCCGACCTCGGGGCGCTCCTGGTGGAGATGAGCTTCCCGAACGCGCTGCAGTGGCTCGCCGACCTCTCCGGCCACCTCACCCCGCGCACGCTCGAGCTCGAGCTGCGGAAGGTGGCGCGCCGGTCGGCGCCGGTCTGGCTGTACCACCTCAAGCCGGCCCACCAGGCCGTGCTCGAGCGCGAGCTGCAATCACTCGGCCTCGACGGCGTGAGGATCCTCTCCGCCGGCGATCGGCTCCAACTTTAGGTGAACATGGCCTGGTTCCAGAAGACCGCGGCGAAGGTGAAGGCGAAGACCCCCCCGGCCCCGACCAAGGGCGAGGGGCTCTTCCACAAGTGCGACGCCTGCAGCGAGGTGGTCTACAAGCAGGAGTGGGAGGCCAACTTCCACGTGTGCCGGAGCTGCGGGCACCACGAGGCCCTGCCGGCGCGCCGCCGGCTGGAGATGGTGCTCGACCCGGGCACCTTCGAGGAGCTCGACACCGAGCTCGCTCCGGCCGACCCGCTCGGCTTCTCCGACGCCAAGAAGTACAAGGACCGCGTCAAGAGCACCTACAAGAACACCGGGCTGCGCGACGCCTTCATCTCCGGCGTGGGGACCATCGACGGGGCCCAGGTGTCGCTCGGCAGCTTCGCCTTCGAGTTCATGGGCGGCTCGATGGGCTCGGTGGTGGGCGAGAAGGTGACCCGGGTCTTCGACCGCGCCTACGAGCTCAAGGCGCCGGCCATCGTCTTCAGCTCCACCGGCGGCGCCCGCATGCAGGAGGGCATCTTCTCCCTCATGCAGATGGCCAAGACCTCGGCGGCGCTCCACCGCTTCCGCTCGGTGCGCAAGCCCTACGTCTCGGTGATGCTCCACCCCACCACCGGCGGCGTCGCCGCCAGCTTCGCCTGGCTGGGCGACGTGGTGATCGCCGAGCCCAAGGCCCTCATCGGCTTCGCCGGCCCGCGCGTCATCGAGCAGACCATCCGCGAGAAGCTGCCGGAGGGGTTCCAGCGCAGCGAGTTCCTGCTCGAGCACGGCATGATCGACGCCATCGTGCCGCGCCCGGAGCTGCGGCAGAAGCTGTCGCAGCTCCTGTCCCTGCTCGGCTAGGCGCCCCTCCGGCCGGCCGTGGATCCTCGCGCCTACCTCTCCTCCCTGAAGCCGCTCGCCATCCGGCTCGGGCTCGGGCGGATGGAGCGCGCCGTGGCGGCGCTCGGCCACCCGGAGCGCGCCTTCCCGGTGCTCCACGTGGCCGGGACCAACGGCAAGGGGAGCACCTGCGCCATGAGCGCCGAGGCGCTGCGGCAGGCGGGCCACCTGGTTGGGCTCTACACCTCTCCCCACCTGGTGCGCTTCGGGGAGCGCATCCAGGTGGACGGGCGCGCCATCACCGACGAGGAGCTGGCGCGCGCCGTCGACCAGGTGCGCGCGGCCTGCCCCTGGCACGAGCGCGGGCCGGAGGACGATCGGCTCACCTACTTCGAGTTCGCGACCCTGCTCGCCTTCGTGCACTTCGCCGAGCGGCGGGTGGACGTGGCGGTGGTGGAGGTGGGGCTCGGTGGGCGCTTCGACGCCACCAACGTGGTCGCCCCGCTGGTCACCGCCGTGTCGCGCATCGGGCTCGACCACGAGGCGATGCTGGGCGGCACCCTCGGCGCCATCGCCGGCGAGAAGGCCGGCATCTTCAAGCCGGGCGTGCCGGCGGTGGTGGCGGCCTCGCAGCCGCCCGAGGCGATGGCCCGGCTGGAGGCCGAGGCGGCCGCGCGCGGCGCGCCTTTCCACGTGGCGGCGGAGTCATGGGACGGCCCCATCGCGCTGCGCGGGCCACACCAGGCCGGCAACGCGGCGCTGGCGGCGGCGGCGCTGCGGCTCCTCGACGCGGCCGGGGTGGCGGTCCCGGAGGCGGCCATCGCCCGTGGCCTCGCCACCGCCCGCTGGCCGGGGCGGCTCGAGGAGGTCGGGGGCGTGCTGCTCGACGGCGCCCACAACCCCGACGGCGCGGCCGCCCTGGCCGCCGCCCTGCGGGCGCTTCATCCCGGGCGGCCGGTGGAGCTGGTCTTCGGCGTGCTCGCCGACAAGGACCACCGCCGCATGCTGGCCGCGCTCGCGCCGGAGGTCCGGGGGATGCACCTGGTCGCCCCCGCCTCTCCGCGCGCGCGCGCGCCGGAGGACTACCTGGAGCTGGCCCGGAGTTATGGACCCAGGGTGGACGTCCACGCGAGCTGCCGGGAGGCCCTCGACTGCGCCCGCGCCGCGGCCGGCGACGGCGCGCTGGTCTGCGCCGCCGGCTCCCTCTACCTCGTGGGCGAGGCGCGCGAGCTGCTGCGCGGGTAGGGCAGGGTAGGTCCGGCCGGCGGCTGGATTCGTTCCCGGCGCGCTGCGCCGTGCTATCCTCCCGGGGCTTCTCCTCACTCTTCAGGAGCATCCCGATGCGTCCTCTTCCGCTCGCCCTCGCAGCCATCCTGCTCGCCGCCGGCGCGGCGCACGCCGAGAGTCAGGGCCTCAACGCCATCCGCAAGGTCGAGGTGAGGGACGCGGACGGCCTGGTGGCGATCCGGGTGGAAGGCTCGCGCCCGCCCAGCTTCACCACCTTCGCGCTCCAGTCGCCGCCCCGCTTCGTGGTCGACGTGGCCGAGGCGACCTTCGACGGCGTGCCGGGCAGCACCGTGGTGAAGAACGGCACGGTCACCGTGGTGAACAGCCTCGCGTACCCCGACAAGTCGATGGCGCGCGTGGTCATCTGGTTCGCGCACGACACCGAGGCGCCGCGGGTCCGGACGGAGGGGAACGCGCTCGTGGTCGAGGTGGCCAGGCCGGCCACCCCCGCCGCGGTGGTCGCCGCGTCCTCGGCGCCGGCCGAGCCAGCCGCTGCGCCGTCGAAGGGGCTCGCCGCCGACGCCGTGGCGGACGCCGCCCCCGAGAGCGCGGCCCGCGCCGAGCGGATCAAGGCGCGGCTGCGCGCCGAGGAGGCCTCCAAGGAGCAGGCCGCGGCGGAGCAGCGCGCGCGCAAGCAGGCGGAGGTCGAGGCGGCCCGCGTCGCCGAGGAGGCCCGGGCCGAGGCGGCTCGCGCGGAGGCGGAGGAGAAGTCCCGCGCCGCCGCGACGCCCCAGCCGGCGGCGCAGCCCGCGAGCGGCCCCACTCCGCCGAAGGCGAGGGTCGCGGCCAGCGTCTCCAGGCCCGCGCCGGCCCGGAGGACGGCCGCGGCGCACCGGTCCAATGGCACGGATCAGCTCGTCGAGGAGATCGGCTTCCGTCAGCTCGGCGAGGGCTCGCGGGTCTACGTCCGCACGCGGGGCGCCCCGCGCTTCACCGTGCTGGACGGCGGCGACAGGTCGGTCGAGCTGCGCTTCGAGGACGCGCGGGTGATGAACCGCAACGACGTGCGCTCCTTCGACACCTCCTTCTTCCCGTCGGCCGTGCTCTCGGTGTCGCCCAGGCGCCAGAACGGCAGCTACCTGGTCGAGATCCGGCTGCGCGAGAAGGTCGCCTACCAGCAGAAGGTCGAGGGAGAGCTGATCGCCCTCGACTTCGCGCGCCCGGCCTCGCTCCCCGCCCCGGCGGAGAAGGCCGCGCTCCCGGTGGTCAGGGCCTCCGCGCCGGCCGGCAAGCTCGTCGTCCCGGCCGCCGCGCCCGAGCCGGCCGAGGCGCCGGAGCTGCCCATCCCGCTCGGGAACTGACGGTCGATGGAGTGGCGACGGGGGTCGGTGGCCGCCGCTGCGGCGGCGCTGGCGATCGCCCTCTCGGCGCTGGCACTCCCGGCGGTGGCCGGCGCCGCCGAACCGCCCGGACCCATCGCGGTCGAGGCGGGGGAGGCGAGCTACGACCAGCAGAGCGGCCGGTACTACCTGTCCGGCGGTGCCGTGCTCCGGCGCGGAGCGGTGACGCTCCGCTGCCGCAGCGCCAGCTACGACCCGGAGAGCGGCGAGGTGGACGCCCTGGGCGACGTGCTGCTGCTCGAGCCGGGGCGGGCCCTCTCGGCGAGCTCCGCGCACATGATCCTGGACGGCCCCTTCGCGGCCAAGGACGTCACCGCCTTCCTCAAGCCCGGGCTCCTCGACCTCTCCGGCGCCAACACCGTCGCCGAGGCGCGCGACAAGGGGCTGAACCGCTTCACCCTTCGCGGCGAGCAGGCCAGCGGCGAGCAGGGCCGGTTCGACGTCGCGGACGGGCGCTTCACCCTCTGCGACTGCGGCGGCGCCACGCCGCCCTCCTGGGAGGTCCGCGCCAGCCACGCCGACGTGATCCCCGGCAAGCGGGCCATCCTCTCCTGGCCGGTCTTCTACCTCACCCCGCGCTTCCTCTTCCTGGAGCGGCCGGTCCCGTTCTTCGCGCTCCCCTGGTTCTACCTGCCGCTCGGCGAGCGGCAGACCGGCTTCCTCTTCCCCGAGGTGGTGATGGGTGGCGCCTTCGGCTATTCGTTCGCCGAGCCGCTCTTCGTCACGCTCGGCGAGAGCGCGGACGTCACCTTCACCCCACAGTGGATCCTGGGGGTCGGCGAGAAGGCGGTCCAGGCGGGCACCCGCGGCGTGCGCGGCCTGGGCGGCGCGGTGGAGCTCCGCGCCACGCCGGCGGTCGGCACCGACGCGCGGCTCAAGCTCTTCTTCCTGCGCGACGTCGAGCGCGACTGGTTGGGCGGGGCCGCCTCGCCGGCGCACGGCGACCGGGTCGACCTGACCGCGCAGCTCGACTCGCGCCTGGGTGCGCGCGAGCGGCTCCGGCTCGACGCCGAGCTCTTCGCCGACCCGCTCCACCCGACCGACTTCACCAACGACGTCTTCCTGCGCGCCAACCCCTACCGCCGGTCGGCGATCGCCTTCACCGAGCGGCGGGAGGACCTGCTCCTCTCCGCCGAGGCCGCCTACTTCCAGCCCTTCGCCGGCGTGGGCAACAACTGGTTCTTCCCGGTGGACCCCGCGAGCGGCATCGCGCGGCCAGAGTACGGCCTCTTCGGGAGCCGCCTCCCGGTCTTCCAGCGGCTCCCGTCGCTCACCGCGACCGCCCTCCCGGTGCCGCTGGGCGGCCCGCTCTTCTTCTCCGGGAGCGCCAGCCTGACCCGCTTCGCGCCCATCCACGGGGCCACCGGCGACGAGGGGGCGAGCGGCGTCGGCCCCGGCGAGCGCGGCTGGCCCAACGCCGCCCCCGACGCCTTCCAGGGGGACGGGCGCTGGGAGCAGGGGGAGCGGCTCGCCGCCACCCGCCTCGCCGCCCGCGGCGAGCTGCGGGCGCCCATCGACCTCGGGCGCTGGCTGCTCCTCGAGCCCTACCTGCGCGGCACCGGGCTCGCGTACGCCTTCGCCGAGGCGAAGCCGGCGCAGGCCGACGGCTGGCTCGCCGCGGGCCTGGTGGCCCAGACCGAGATCTCGCGGCTCTACGGCGAGGGAGCGTCGGCGCGGCGCCACTCCATCGTCCCTCGCCTGGAGTGGCGCGCCGGAACGGCCCCCCTCGGCCCCGCGCTCCCGGCCTACGCCTACGACGAGCTCGACGACGCCCCGCCGCGGCCGGGCGACCCGCGCCTGACCTACGCGGCCACGGCGACCTCCGCCGGGCTGGTCCTGCCGGTCCGCACCCTGACCGCCATGCCCTACGGCGGGTTCAACCAGCTGAGGGCCTCGATCCGCTCCCGGCTGATCGGGCCGCTCGGCGCCTTCCCCTTCAACCTCGAGGCGGAGGTGGGGCAGGACGTGGACCTGTCGCGCCTGGCCCGCGCCGAGGCCTTCGGGCGGCTGGCGCTCACCATCGGCCCGGCCACCGCCAGCTTCCTCGCCAAGGCCTACGCCTTCGGCGCCCAGAAGCCGGCGAGCGCGGAGGCGGCGACCGCCTCGACCGGCGGGACCGCGCCGGCCTCGACCTGGCTCGACCCCTTCACCGCGCTCTCCGCCGGCCTCTCGGTGGCCGACGGTCGCGGCGAGGACGTGCACCTGACCCTCGGCTCGGTGGGCTCGGGCGGCTCGCCCCAGTCGGCCGCCGGCCTGGAGCCGCTCTTCGACCAGCGCCCCTACACGCAGTCGAGCAACAGCGCCGTGGCCGGCGCGCGGGCCAGGTACTCGGGGCTCACCGCGTCCTACGACGCCTGGTTCAACCCCACCAACATCCCCGAGTCGGCCGCGGTCTGCGGCACCGGCAAGAAGGTCAGCACCTCGCCGCACGTCTACCAGCACCAGGCCACCCTGACCTGGGACTCGCCCTGCCACTGCTGGAAGGCGGGGGTGGTGTTCCTCGCCAACGAGTGCGTCGGGCTCGACAAGCCCACCTACAGCTTCGTCTTCGACTTCTCGCAGTTCTTCGCGCAGGCGAGCGCCCTGCGGTGACCTGACCCGCCGCCGCCCTTTGCGGGACGCGGCGTCACCTTCCGTTGACATCCGCCGCCAGCGCTCGCTATCCACGAGCGGAGGTCCACCTTGCCCGGCGCCCGGAACGGAAAGCGCAGCCCAGCCCGCCCCGAGCCCGCTCCGTCCGGAGATGAGCCGGAGAAGCGGCGCGCCATCCTGCACGCCGCGGTGAAGGTCTTCGCCGAGAAGGGCTACCACGGCTGCCGCATCGCCGACGTGGCCAGGCAGGCCGGCGTGGCCTACGGCCTCGTCTACCACTACTTCCGCAACAAGGACGAGCTGCTCGAGAGCGTCTTCGCCGAGCAGTGGACCATCTTCATCAACGCCATCCGCGCCATCGGCGACGGTCCGGGGACCGCCTCCGAGCACCTCGCCTCGATCTGCCGCTTCGCGGTGGACGTCTACAAGACCTCCCCCTCGGCGGTGCGGGTGCTGCTGCTCGAGGTGGCGCGCACCCCCAACGTCCTGCGCGCCGGTTCGACGCCGCAGACCTTCCAGACGGCCGTGGCGCTGGTGGCCGGCATCGTGCGGCGCGGCCAGCGCGAGGGGGACCTGCGCGGCGACGCCGATCCCACCGTGGCGGCCGCCTGCGTGCTCGGCGCGCTGGAGCTCACCCTCACCGCGGCGGTGGTGGGCCTGGTGGGCGACGGGCGCGAGGACGAGGCGGAGCGGGTCAAGCAGGCGGTGGTCGACTTCGCGCTCGCCGGCCTCGGCGTGCGACCGCGCTCGTAGGCTGCACGGGGCCCTCCCCGGGTGGGAACCTGCCGGTTCGGTTGACCCGGGTCAGGTCGGCTGCTACCTCTACCAGCCCCCTTTCACCACATCCCGCTGGAGGCCTCGATGGCGCTCAAGAGCTACCTGCTGACTCCTGGTCCTACCCCCGTCCCGGAGCGCCTGGCGCTCGCCATGGCGCAGCCCATCCTGCACCACCGCGCGCCGGCCTTCGAGAAGCTCTTCGCGCAGGTGCGCGAGGACCTGAAGTGGCTCTTCCAGACGAAGCAGGACGTGCTCGTCTTCCTCTCCTCCGGCACCGGGGCCATGGAGGGCGCGGTCACCAACTTCCTCCGCCGCGGCGATGAGGTGATCGTCGTGAACGGCGGCAAGTTCGGCGAGCGCTGGGGCAAGATCTGCAAGGCCTACGGCGTGGAGGTGGTCGAGGTGAAGGTGGAGTGGGGCAAGGCGGTCGACCCGGCGCAGGTGGCGAAGGCCCTCGAGCAGCACCCCGCCGCCAAGGCCGTCTACGTCCAGGCGAGCGAGTCCTCCACCGGCGTGGCTCACCCGGTGAAGGAGCTCTGCGCCCTCACCCGCGATCGGCCGGGCACCATCACGGTGGTGGACGCCATCAGCGCGCTCGGCGCCTTCGACCTTCCCATGGACGCCTGGGGGATGGACGTGCTCCTCTCCGGCTCGCAGAAGGCGCTGATGCTCCCGCCCGGCCTGGCCTTCGCCGCCGCCAGCGAGAAGGCCTGGAAGCTCGCCGAGACCGCCGACCTGCCGCGCTTCTACTTCAACTGGAAGAAGGAGCGGGAGATGCAGGCCAAGAACCAGACCAACTTCACCCCGGCCGTCTCGCTCATCGTGGGCCTGGCCGAGGTGCTGCGCTGGCTCAAGGAGGACGGGCTCGCGAAGACCTTCGAGCGGCACACGCGGATGAGCCTCGCCGCCCGCGCGGCGGTGACCGCCCTGGGGATGAAGCTCTACACCGACAGCCCCTCGATGGCCCTCACCACCGTCGTCGCCCCGGACGGCGTCGACACCGACAAGCTGGTGAAGGTGCTGCGCGATCGCTACGGCGTCACCCTGGTCGGCGGGCAGGATCAGGCCAAGGGGAAGATCTTCCGCATCGCCCACCTCGGCTACTTCGACGAGTTCGACATCTGCATCGCCATCGCCGCCATCGAGCGGGCGCTCTCCGACATGGGCGTGAAGCTCGAGCTGGGCAAGGGCGTCGGGGCGGCCATGAAGAGCTTCGCCGGGACCTCCGCGTAGGAGGTGAGGGGACCGCCGATGCCGACCCGCGTGCTCGTAGCCGACGACCTCTCCGCCGAGGGGATCCGCATCCTCCGCGACGCCGGCCTGGAGGTGGACGTGAAGGTGGGGCTCCCGGCCGAGGAGCTGGCCGGGATCATCGGCGGCTACGACGGGCTGGCGGTGCGCAGCGCCACCAAGGTGACGGCCCGGCTCCTCGAGCGGGCCACCCGGCTCAAGGTGGTGGGGCGGGCCGGCGTGGGAGTGGACAACGTCGACCTCGAGGCCGCCACCCGCCGCGGGGTGGTGGTGATGAACACCCCCGGCGGCTCCTCGGTGACCGTGGCCGAGCTCACGGTGGCCCACATGCTGGCGCTGGCGCGCCACGTGCCCCAGGCCACCGCCAGCGTGAAGGCCGGCAAGTGGGAGAAGAAGAAGTTCCAGGGGCGCGAGCTCGCCGGCAAGACCCTGGGCGTGGTCGGCATCGGGAACATCGGCTCGGTGGTGGTGGATCGCTGCCTCGCGCTCAAGATGCGGGTCGTCGCCTACGATCCCTTCATCTCCGCCGACGCGGCGGCGCGGCTCGGGGTCACGCCGGTCGCGCTCGACGAGCTCTGGGCGCAGGCGGACGTCATCTCGCTGCACGTGCCGCTCACCGAGCAGACCCGCAACATGGTGAACGCCGAGGTGCTGCGCAAGGTCAAGCCGGGCGCGCTGCTCGTGAACTGCGCCCGCGGGGGCCTGGTCGACGAGGCGGCCCTGGCCGAGGCGCTCGCGGGCGGGCGGCTCGGCGGCGCCGCCCTCGACGTCTTCGAGAAGGAGCCGCCGCCGGCCGATCACCCGCTCCTCGCGAGCGAGCGCTTCATCTGCACCCCGCACATCGGCGCCTCCACCGAGGAGGCGCAGTCGGCGGTGGCGGTGGCCATCGCGGAACAGATCGCGGGCTACCTCTCCCGCGGCGAGGTGAAGAACGCGGTCAACCTCCCGTCGGTGCCGCTCGAGGCGCTCGAGCGCATGGGGCCCTACCTCGACCTCGCCGGGCGGCTCGGCTCGCTCGCGGCCCAGCTCGGGCTCGGGCCCGGGGGAATGGAGGAGGTGAAGGTCGAGCTGGCCGGGGAGCTGGCCGGCGCGCCGCACCGGGCCCTCACCGCGCGCGTGCTGCGGGGCCTCTTCCAGCACTTCGTCGAGGCGCCGGTCAACGAGGTGAACGCGCCGGCCCTGGCCAGGGAGCGCGGCGTGGCGGTGCGGGAGGAGCGCAGCGCCGACCCCGAGGACTACGTGAGCCTGTTGACGGTGCGGGTGCGCGGGCCGGCCGGGGAGGTGGTGGTCTCCGGCACCGTCTTCGGGCGCAAGGAGCCGCGGGTGGTCCGGGTGAACCAGTTCCGGCTGGCCGCCGAGCCGGAGGGCCACCTCGTCATCTGCGAGAACGAGGACGCGCCGGGCGTGGTCGGGAACCTCGGGGTGACCATCGGCGCGGCCGGGGTGAACATCGCCCGCATCGCGCTGGCCCGGGCCGACGACCGCTCCTCCGCCTTCTGCCTGCTCAACGTCGACGCACCGGCGACGCCCGAGCTGCTGGAGCGGCTCCGGAAGCTGCCGCACGTGCGCTCGGTCCGCGCGGCGCGGCTGTAGCCTCCGCCCGCCCGGCCCAGGGTTGTGCCCCCGATCCGGGGTGCGCACCGTTGGGCTCGGAACGGAGGTACACCATGGCAGTGGAGACCTTGACTCGCGGTGCCTTGCCCCGCGTGAACTGGGCGCCGGTGATCGCCGGCGTCTTCTGCGCCATCGCAGCCCACGTCGTCCTCGGGCTCTTCGGCGCCGCCTTCGGCTTCGCCTCGCGCCCCGCCGACTCGTCCGCGATCGGGGTGCTCGCCGGCGTCTGGAGCATCCTGGCGCCGCTCGTCGCGAGCTTCATCGGAGCCTGGGTGGCGGTCCGCATCGCCCGCGACGGCGAGCCAGCCAGCGCCTTCCTCGACGGCGCCATGGTCTGGTGCATCGGGATCATCGCCGGCGCGCTCTTCCTCACCGGCGTCATGGGGGCGGGCGCGCTCACGGCCGGGAGCGCGGCGGGAGGGAACGCGCCCGTCCAGGCGCTCGCGCGCCGCGACACCGCCGCCAACCGCGCGCGGACCTCGGCGGCGGCCGACGACGCCGCCAAGGGGGCCGCCGAGGGCGCCGGGGCAGCCGGGGTGGCGGCGCTCTTCGGGCTCGGAGGCGCGCTGCTCGGCGCGGCGGCGGGGCGGCGGATGCTCACCGGCGAGGGGCTGCGGCCCTTTGGCGGTCGCGGGCGCCACGACGGCGCGGCGCGGGTGGACCGGGCGGCCGCCGACGAGCGCGCCTACCGGGAGCGGCTCACGGGGCCGACCGTGCCGCGCGAGGGGAGCGTCTACCCCTCCAGCCCCCGCCGCACCGAGGTCGGGCCCGAGGACCCGACGATCCACCACTGATCGGACTTGCCCCTTCTCGCGGGGCCGCCCGAGCGGATACAGTCCCGCCGCGATGCTCGACCTCTCCCTCCCGGCAGGCCTGCGCGACCTGCTCCCCGATCACTCGGCCCACCTGGCCGAGCTCTCCGGCAAGCTGCACGGCGTCTTCTCCTCCTTCGGCTACCGGCGGGTCTTCCTGCCCACGCTGGAGCGGCTGGAGGTGGTGGAGCGGGGCCTCTCTCCGGCGGCGCTCGCGGGCGTCCTCAAGTTCGTCGAGCCGGGGTCGGGCGAGGTGGTCGCCATCCGGCCCGACATCACCCCTCAGATCGCCCGGCTCTACGCGGCGCGCCCCGACGCGCTGCCCGCGCCGGCGCGGCTCTGCTACGACGGCCCGGTGCTGCGGGCGCGCGAGGCGCGGGCGGGGCGGCCGCGCGAGGTCTACCAGGCCGGGGTGGAGCTGCTCGGCGCGGGCGGGGCCAAGGCGGACGCCGAGGCGCTCTTGCTGCTCGCGCGCGCCCTCGAGACCGTGGGACTCTCCGGCGCGGTGATCGAGGTGGGGCACGCGCGCTTCGCGGCCGAGATCCTGGCCGCGGCGCGCCTCTCGGCGGCGCTGCTGGAGGAGGCGCACGATGCGCTGGCGCGCAAGGACGCCGACGCGCTCGCCGGCGTGGCCGCGCGCGCCCGGGGCAAGGCGGCGGCCGAGGCCCGCGAGGCCCTGCCGCTCCTGGTCTCGCTCTACGGGGAGGGCGCGCTCACCCGGGGCCGCGCCCTGGCGAAGGGGAACGTCGGCGCCGAGGCGGCGCTCTCCGAGGTCGAGGCGGCGCTCCGGCTGGCGCGGCGGCGCGGGCTCCCGGAGGTCAAGGTGGACCTGGGCGAGGTCCGCGGGCTCGGGTACTACACCGGCCTGGTCTTCGCGGGCTACGCGCCCGGCGCCGGGAGCGCGGTGGCGGCCGGCGGCCGCTACGACGGGCTGCTGGAGCGGTTCGGCCGCCCGGGCCCGGCCATCGGCTTCGCGGTGGACCTGGAGTTCGCCACCCAGGCGCTGGAGCGACAGGCTGGGCGGCGCGCCCCGAGGCCGGCGCGGCGGCGGCGGGCGTCGGCGTAGCTGGCGGCTGGCGCCGCCCCCTGGTATCGTCCGCCCGCGCGCCCGACCCGCGGCCGGGCGCCATCCATCTCTCGAGGAACGACATGCCGAACGTGGTGGTCATCGGAGCGCAGTGGGGTGACGAGGGCAAGGGCAAGTTCGTGGACCTGCTCACCCAGAACGCCGACGTGGTGGTCCGCTTCCAGGGCGGCAACAACGCCGGCCACACGCTGGTGGTGGGCGGGCAGAAGACGGTGCTCCACCTCATCCCCGCCGGCATCCTCCATCCCGGCAAGACCTGCGTCATCGGCAACGGCGTGGTGGTCGACCCGGAGGTCTTCGTCGAGGAGATCGACGCGCTCAAGAAGCGCGGCTTCCTGAAAGACGAGGGGCAGCTCGTGCTCTCGCTCGATGCCCACGTGATCATGCCCTGGCACAAGGCGATCGACGTGGCCCGCGAGCAGCGCATGGGCGCGGGAAAGATCGGCACCACCGGGCGCGGCATCGGCCCAACCTACGAGGACAAGGTGGCCCGCCGCGGCATCCGGGTCCGCGACCTCCTCGACGAGGCGCGGCTCGCCCGCAAGGTGAAGGAGCGGCTCGCCTCGGCCCGGGAGGAGCTGGCCCGGCTCGGCGCCAGCGTCGAGCTCGACGAGGCGAGCATCGTGAAGGGCCACGCCGCGCTGGGCCGGCGGCTCGCGACCTACGCCCGGGACGCCTCGCTCTGGCTGCACCGGGCCATCCAGCAGGGTCGCTCCGTGCTCTTCGAGGGCGCGCAGGGCACCCTCCTCGACGTGGACCACGGCACCTACCCGTTCGTCACCAGCTCCAACACGGTAGCCGGCAACGCGGTGGTCGGCTCGGGCGTGGGCCCGACCGCCATCGACCGGGTGATCGGCATCACCAAGGCCTACTCGACCCGCGTCGGCAGCGGCCCCTATCCCTCCGAGCTCCTCGACGCCACCGGCGAGAAGCTGCGCCAGCTGGGCGGCGAGTTCGGCGCCACCACCGGGCGGCCTCGCCGCACCGGCTGGATGGACGCGCTGGCCCTCCGCTACGCGGCGCGGGTGAACGGGCTCGACGGGATCGCCGTCATGAAGCTCGACGTGCTCACCGGCTTCGAGCAGCTCCAGATCGCCGTGGCCTACGAGCTCGACGGCAAGCGCGTCGAGGAGATGCCGAGCGACCTCGAGGATCTGGAGCGGGCCAAGCCCGTTTACGAGACGCTGCCCGGCTGGTCCGAGCCGCTCTCCGGAGCCCGCTCCTGGAACGACCTGCCGGTGAACGCCCGCCGTTACGTGGAGCGCGTGGCCGAGCTGGTCGGCGTGAAGGTGATCGCGGTCTCGGTCGGCCCGGACCGCGACGAGACCATCGTGCTCGAGAATCCGTTCGCGACCGCGAAGGCGTAGTCGCAGCGGCGATCGGGCCGCCTCGCTAGCCGGCCATCCAGAGCGCCGCCGCCAGCGCCAGGAGCGCGGCCGCGCTGAGCAGGAGCCTCGCGCCGCCGTGCCGCGAGAGGTGCGGCGCGCCGGGCCCCGGGCCGGCCCTCCGGGCGGCTGGTGAGGGCGCCGGCGCGACCACCAGGAGCTCGGTCTCGCCGAGCGCGATCCGATCGCCGTCGCGCAGCCGGCGCGGGCGCCGCAGCCGCCGGTCGTTGAGGCGGAGCCCGTTCTTGCTCCCCAGGTCCACCAGCACCTCGCCCGCTCCCTGCCGCTCCACGCGCGCGTGGAGCCGGGAGACGGCAGGGTCGTCGACGCGGCAGCTCGCCTCCTTTCCTCGCCCGAGCGTCACCCCGTCGGCCAGCGGCGCGGTCGCGCCGGCGCCGGGCCCGGTCAGGATCTGGAGATGGGGCACCTCGCGCGGCAGCGGTCCGCCTCGCAGGAGTCGACCGGCGAGCGCGCGGGTGGCCTCGGGCGAGGGGTCGGCGGGTCGGGGCTGGCGCATGCCGCACGGTTTTTCACGTTCCGTGCCGCGGCGGGCGCCGGGATGTGGGGCGCAGGGCCCTGTTCAAGGGACGTGCGGCAGGATCGACCAGCGGCTCTCGGCCTGCGAGCGGCTCGAGGGATCGCCGAGGAAGCGCAGGTACCCGTTGGTCTCGAGCGTCTCCACCAGCTGCTCCGCCTCCACCTCCGAGCAGCGCAGCTCGTGGGAGATGACGTCCCGGAAATAGGACCGGCCGCGAAGGTAGCCGACCGGCGGGTCGTTGGGGGGGATGTGGCGCTGGATGGACGCCGCGAGCTCAGCCAGATCGATGTCGTCGATGTCCATGGGTGGAACCTAGAGGCGCGCGGGCGGCGTCGCCAGCAGGTCGAGGGCGCGGGCGGCCTCCGTTCGGGTGACGCTCCGGCCGTCGGAGAAGAAGCGCACCGCGCCTTCATCGGTCCGCAGCAGACGCGCCCCCTCGCGGGTCCAGCTCGCCACCGCCTCCGCGTGCGGGAACCCGAAGCGGTTCTGGACCCCGACCGAGGCCACCGCCCAGCGGGGCCGGACGCGGGCGGCGAACGTCGCGCTGGCGGCGGTGCGGCTGCCGTGGTGCGGAACCTTGACCACGTCGGCCCGCAGGTCCCGCCCCGAGCTGGCGAGGGCGGCCTCCGCCTCCTCCTCGACGTCGCCGGGGAAGAGGAACGCCGTGGCCCCATACCGCACGGACAGCACCAGCGAGGCGTCGTTCTCGCTCCAAGCCTCGCTCCCGGTCGGTGGCCCCAGGATCTCGAAGCGGACCCCCGCCCGCTCCCAGGCCTCGCCGGCGCGGAGCGGCTCGGCCGGCGGCAGGCGCGCGAGCGCCCGGGCGGCGGCCTCGTCCCCGGGCCGGCCGTTGGAGAAGAGCCGCTCGACGGGCATCCCCGCGGCCACGCCGGCCAGGCCGAAGAGGTGGTCGGGGTGGGGGTGGGAGAGGAACGCGGCGGCGACGCGGCGCACGCCGGCGTCGCGGAGGAAGGGGAGCACCTCCCGCGCGCCCGGGTCGTAGCGTCCGGAGGCCTCGCCGCCAGCGTCGACGAGCACCGCCGAGCCGTCCGGGAGCCGCAGGAAGGCACCGTCGCCCTGCCCCACCGAGAGGAAGACCACCTCCAAACCGGCGCGCCGGCGCGCCGCCAGCGCGCGCAGGGGTCCCGGGGCGAGGAGCGCCGCGAGCGAGGCGGCGGCGCAGAGCCACCGCCAGCGGCCCCTCGCCGCCAGGGCCAGGAACCCGAGCCCGTGGCAGACGGCCAGTCCGGCCAGGCCTGGCGAGGCCAGCCCCACCACCGACCAGGCGGGGCGGGCGAAGGCGTCGTTCACGCGGAGCAGCGCCGTCGCCAGGGGCCAGGAGAGGTGGAGCAGCGGCGTGGCGAGGGAGGGAGAGCAGCCCGCTGCGAGGGCCGCGAGGGCGGCGACCACCGTCAGCGCCGAGCCGAGCGGGATGCCGGCCAGGTTGGCCAGGACCGACAAGAGGGAGACCCGGCGGAAGTGGAAGGCGACGAGGGGCGCGGTGCTGATGGTGGCGGCGGCGCTGGCGCAGAGCCCGGTGAGGAGCGCCTCCGCGGCCCGCCCCTTCCAGCCGGGCGGCGCCGTGAAAGGGACGGCGCGGCGGAAGGGCCCGGCGAGGAGCGCCAGCCCGATCACCGACGCGAACGAGAGCTGGAAGGAGACGTCGAGGAGCGCGCCCGGATCGGCCGCCAGGAGGCCGAGGGCCGCCAGGGCGAGGGTGTTGAGCGCGTCCCCGTCGCGATCGAGGAGCACCCCGAGGAGCACGGCCCCGGTCGCCACCGCCGAGCGAACCACCGGGACGTCTCCGCCGGTGGCGAGGGCGTAGAGGATCGCGGTCGGCAGCGCGCCGGCGGCGGCGAGCCGGCGCGGGTCGGCGCGCTCGGCGAGCCAGGCCGAGCGGGAGAGCAGCGCGCGGAGGGCGGCGTAGAGCCCGGCGGCCACCACCGCCAGGTGCAGCCCCGAGACCGAGAGCAGGTGGGCGAGGCCGCTGCGGGCGAAGGCTTCGTTGGTCGCCGCGTCCACGGCGGAGCGATCCCCGGCGCCGATGGCCCGCACCAGGGCCGCCTCGCGGGCGGGGAGGTGCGCGCTGGCCGCAGCGCCGAAGCGCAGCCGCGCGGCGTCGAGCCCGGCGAGCGGGGAGGGCGGGGCGAAGCGAACCGGCGGGGTCCAGGCGAGGGCGAGCAGGGCGACGCCGCGCGCCCGGGCCCGCGCCGCGTCGTCCCGGCCGCCCGGGTTGAGCGGCGGCTGGAACGGCCGCAGCCGGGCGAAGAGGGCCACCCGGTCGCCGGGCGCGAGCGGCCAGCCCGGCTCGGGCGACAGGACCTCCAGCACCCGCCCGGACGGCTCCCGGAGCCGGTACCGCGCCCGTTCGTCGGAGCGGTCGGGCAGCGAGACCACGGTGCCTTCCACCCGCACCTCTCCCTCGGGTGGGGCCGGGGTCGAGGGGGCGCGCGCCGAGGCGGCGACGGCGTGGCCGAGCACGGCGAAGCCGGCTGGCGCGAGAGGGGGGAAGAGGGCGGCAGCGGCGACCGTTCCGATGGCGGGGAAGGGCGCGATGGAGCCCGGGAGAGCCACCCCCGCCGCGAAACCGATGGCGAGGGGCAGGAGCGGGCGAGCGCGCCTCATGCTCCTAAGTACCGGAAAAGACTGTGGTGATTGACGGAGCCGGAACGTTGTGCTAACGTGCCCCGACTCAGCGCTCTGTCTGGTCCCCCAAAAAGTTGGAAGAGATCGGACCGCGCGGCCGCGGTACGGAGGAATGAATGGCGCCTATCCAGCCTAACCACAACTTCAAGGTCGGTGACAAGGCGGTTTATCCCGGCCAGGGAGTGGGTGAGGTCATGGGGATCGAGCACAAGGAGGTCGCCGGTCAACGGCAGTCCTTCTACGTGCTCAAGATCCTCGACAACGGGATGAAGATCATGATCCCCATGAACAAGGTCGGCTCGGTCGGCCTGCGGGAGATCATCGGCGAGAAGGACGTCCGCAAGGTCTACAGCATCCTCAAGGAGAAGGAGGTCTCGGTCGACTCCACGACCTGGAACCGCCGCTACCGCGAGTACATGGACAAGATCAAGACCGGCTCGGTCTTCGAGATTGCCGAGGTGCTGCGAGACCTGTACCTGCTCCGCTCCGACAAGGACCTCTCCTTCGGCGAGCGCAAGATGCTCGACACCGCCCGCTCCCTGCTCATCAAGGAGCTCGCCATCGCCAAGGACTGCGACGAGCAGGACGTCGAGAGCGACCTCAAGAAGATCTTCAACATCAACTGACGCGCCGCGCCCCGCTCGCGGGGCGTCGCCCGACGTTCCGCCGCGCGGCCTCAGGTCCGCGCGGCGGTCGTTTCTGGGGTAGGAGTGGCGCACGGCAGCGTTCACGAGCCGCTCTGGAGCACGAGCGGTGCCAGCCGGCGTTCGGGCGCCGGGCCGGGAGGAGTCGATGATCGGCGGCGAGCGGGTAGGTGCCATCGTGGCGGCGGGCGGCTCGGGTCAGCGGGCCGGGGTGGCGAAGCAGTGGCTGGTGCTCGGGGGCGAGACGGTGCTGCGCCGCAGCGCGCGCGCCCTCGCCGCCTGCGAGCTGGTGGACGAGCTGGTGGCGGTGGTGCCGCCCGGGGACGAGGCGCGCGCGCTGGCCGACCTCGCGGGCCTGGGCAAGCCGGTGAAGGCGGTCGCCGGGGGACCGGCGCGCGCCGACTCGGTCCGGAACGGCCTCGCCGCGCTGCCGGACTGC
The DNA here is from genome assembly GCA_035656915.1 of Anaeromyxobacteraceae bacterium. Taxonomy (GTDB): domain Bacteria; phylum Myxococcota; class Myxococcia; order Myxococcales; family Anaeromyxobacteraceae; genus Anaeromyxobacter_B. The sequence goes on along the minus strand of DASRRJ010000005.1, from coordinate 8,556 downwards.
GCCCTCGTGCTCATCCACGACGCGGCCCGCCCCTTCGCCACCCCGGCGCTGGCGCGCGAGGTGGTGGTGGCGGCGTCCGAGGCGGGCGCAGCGCTCGCCGCGCTCGCGGCCACCGACACGGTGAAGCGGGCCGCCCCGGGCGAGCGGCGCGTGGCCGGCACCATCGACCGTCGCGAGGTCTGGCTCGCGCAGACGCCGCAGGGCTTCCGGGCCGAGGTGCTCCGGCGCGCCTTCGACGCCGCCGGGCCCGACGCCGCGCTCGCCACCGACGAGTGCGCCCTCGTGGAGCGCGCCGGCGGCGAGGTGCGGCTCGTGCCGGGGGAGTCCGGCAACTTCAAGATCACGAGCCCGGCCGACGTGGAGCGGGCGCGGGCGCGGCTCGAGGCGCCGGTGGCGATGGGGATCGGCTACGACGTCCACCCTTTCGCGCCCGGCCGCAGGCTCATCCTCGGTGGCGTCGAGTTCGAGGGGGAGGGCGACGGCCTCCTCGGCCACTCCGACGCCGACATCTGCGCCCACGCCATCGGCGACGCGGTCCTGGGCGCCGCCGGCCTGGGCGACCTGGGCCGGCACTTCCCGGACACCGACCCGCGCTGGAAGGGGGTCTCCTCGCTCTTCCTGCTGCGCCACATCGCCGGGCTCGCCGCGGAGCGGGGCTGGCGGGTGGGGAACTGCGACGTGACGCTCGCCGCTCGCCGTCCCAAGGTGGCGCCCCGCGCCGAGGAGATGCGCGCCCGGCTCGCCGAGGCCCTCGGCGTCTCGCCCGCCCAGGTGAACGTGAAGGCCACCACCGGCGAGAAGCTCGGCTTCGTGGGCCGCGCGGAGGGGATCGCCGCCCACGCGGTCGCGCTGCTGGTGCGCTCGGTTTGACCACCGCACCGCCGGCGCTCGTCGGCTAGACTCCCGGAGCAAGATGGCCATCCAGCTCTACGACACCCTCGCCGGTAGGAAGCGCACCTTCGAGCCCCTCGAGCCCGGCAAGGTGCGCCTCTACGTCTGCGGCCCCACCGTCTACGACTTCGCCCACCTGGGCCACGCCCGCTGCTACGTGGTCTGGGACGTGGTGCTGCGCCACCTGCGCGCGCGCGGTCACGAGGTGAAGTACGTCCGCAACTTCACCGACGTGGACGACAAGATCATCCGGCGCGCCAACGAGCGGGGCGAGGATCCGGCCGCGCTCGCGGCCCGCTTCGCCGACGCCTTCGACGAGGACATGGACGCGCTGCAGTGCCTGCGCCCCGACGCGGCGCCCCGCGTCACCGGCCACCTGCCGGAGATCGTCGCCCTCATCGAGCGGCTGGTGGCGAGCGGCTTCGCCTACGCTCCCGGCAACGGCGACGTCTACTTCTCGGTCCGCAAGTTCCCCGAGTACACCCGGCTCTCGAAGCGCAACCTGGACGACCTGGTCGCCGGGGCTCGCGTCGAACCGGGCGAGGCCAAGCAGGACCCGCTCGACTTCGCCCTCTGGAAGGCTGCCAAGCCGGGCGAGCCGCGCTGGCCGTCACCGTGGGGCGAGGGGCGGCCGGGCTGGCACATCGAGTGCTCGGCCATGACCCTGGCGCACCTGGGCTCCCCCATCGACATCCATGCCGGCGGGAAGGACCTCGTGTTCCCCCACCACACCAACGAGATCGCCCAGTCGGTGGCGGCGCAGGGCGGCGGGCTCGAGGCCGAGCGTTACAGCCGCTACTGGATGCACAACGGCTTCGTGCAGATCGACGACCAGAAGATGTCGAAGTCGCTGGGCAACTTCTTCACCGTCCGCGCGGTGCTGGAGAAGGCCGACGGCGAGGCGCTGCGCTTCTTCCTGCTCGGCACCCACTACCGCAACGACTTCAACTTCTCCGACACCGTGCTCGGCGAGGCCGAGAAGCGGCTGGTCTATCTCTACGAGACCCTGGAGAAGGCCGACCGGGTGGCCGCCGGGACCGCCGCCGGCCCGGAGACCGGGCTGATGGAGCGGGTGCGCGAGGCGCTCGACGACGACTTCAACACCGCGGCGGTGCTGGGGGTCGTCGCCGAGGCCTTCACCGCCGCCAACGCCCTCGCGGACCGGAAGGGCAAGAAGACGCCGGAGGAGAAGGCGGGGCTGGCGCGCTTCGCCGCCGAGGCGCGCGAGGTGGGGCTGGCGCTCGGGATCCTGCAGCGGCCCGTGCCGGAGGCGCTCGCCGCGATCCGCGACCGGGCGGCGGCGCGGCGGGGCATCGATCCGGCCGCGGTGGAGGCCCGCCTCGCGGCGCGCGCCGAGGCCCGCAAGGCCAAGGACTTCGCCCGCTCCGACGCCCTGCGCGACGAGCTCGCCGCCATGGGCGTCGCCATCATGGACGGGCCGGCCGGGACGACGTGGAAGGTGGAGTGACCGGGCGTTAGAACCCCGAGCCGTGTCCTTCCACATCACCAGCGCCCACCAGCCCACCGGCGACCAGCCGCGGGCCATCCGCGAGCTGACGGAGGGGCTCGCGCGCGGCGACCGGCACCAGGTGCTGCTGGGCGTCACCGGCTCGGGCAAGACGTTCACGGTCGCCAACGTGGTCTCGAAGGTCGAGCGGGCCACGCTGGTCATCGCCCACAACAAGACCCTGGCGGCCCAGCTCTACGCCGAGTTCAAGGAGCTCTTCCCGGACGCGGCGGTCCACTACTTCGTCAGCTACTACGACTACTACCAGCCCGAGGCCTACGTCCCCTCGAGCGACACCTACATCGAGAAGGACTCGTCCATCAACGACGAGATCGATCGGATGCGCCACGCGGCGACGCACGCGCTGCTCACCCGCAACGACGTGCTCATCGTGGCCTCGGTCTCCTGCATCTACGGCCTGGGCACCGCCGAGGCCTACTACGGGCTGCTCCAGCACGTGGAGCGCGGTCAGGAGTTCCTGCGCGACCGCTTCATCCGCTCGCTCATCGACATCCAGTACCAGCGGAACGACGCCGACTTCCACCGCGGCACCTTCCGCGTCCGCGGCGACACCCTCGAGATCTTCCCGCCCTACGAGGAGGAGAAGGCGATACGGATCGAGTTCTTCGGGGACGTGGTGGAGCGGATCCAGGAGTTCGATCCGCTGCGCGGGGTGGCCCTGGCCGAGCTCGACAAGACGGCCATCTTCCCCAACAGCCACTACGTCTCGGCGCCGGAGACGCGGGCCCGCGCCATCTCCGGGATCCGGGGCGAGCTCCTCGAGCGGCTCCAGCAGCTGCGCGGGCAGGAGAAGCTCGTCGAGGCGCAGCGGCTCGAGCAGCGGACCATGTTCGACCTCGAGATGCTGGAGCAGATGGGGTTCTGCAACGGCATCGAGAACTACTCGCGCTGGCTCTCCGGGCGCCGGGCGGGCGACCCGCCGCCGTGCCTCCTCGACTACTTCCCGAAGGACTTCCTCCTCGTCATCGACGAGTCGCACCAGACCGTCTCGCAGATCGGCGCCATGTACAAAGGCGACCGCTCGCGCAAGGAGACGCTCGTCGACTACGGCTTCCGGCTGCCCTCGGCGCTCGACAACCGGCCGCTCAAGTTCGAGGAGTTCGAGGGGATGGTGAAGCAGGCCATCTACGTCTCCGCCACCCCGGCGAAGTACGAGCTCGAGAAGGCCGGGGGCGTGGTGGTGGAGCAGATCATCCGCCCCACCGGCCTCGTCGATCCCGAGGTGGAGGTGCGGCCGGTGGGGTCGCAGGTGGACGACCTGCTGGGCGAGGTGCGCGCCCGCACCGCCGCCGGGGAGCGGGTGCTCGTCACCACCCTCACCAAGCGCATGGCCGAGGACCTGACCGAGTACTACACCGACGTGGGGGTGAAGTGCCGCTACCTCCACTCCGACATCGACACCCTCGAGCGGAGCGCCCTCATCCGCGACCTGCGCCGCGGCGAGTTCGACGTGCTCATCGGCATCAACCTGCTGCGCGAGGGGCTCGACATCCCCGAGGTGGCGCTGGTGGCGGTCCTCGACGCCGACAAGGAGGGCTTCCTCCGCTCCGAGGTGTCGCTCATCCAGACCATCGGCCGCGCCGCCCGGAACGTGAACGGGAGGGTGCTGCTCTACGCCGACCACGTGACCGAGTCGATGAGGCGGGCCATCGGCGAGACCGACCGCCGCCGCGAGCTCCAGCGCGCCTACAACCGCGAGCACGGGATCACCCCTCAGAGCGTCAAGCGCAACATCTCCGACCTGGGGATGGCCGTGTACGAGGCGGACTACCTCACCGTGCCGGTGGCCGCCGACGGCGCGGAGTACCAGCCGGAGCAGATCCCGGCCATCGTCGCCGAGCTGGAGAAGGAGATGCGGCGCGCCTCCGAGGAGCTGGAGTTCGAGAAGGCCGCCGGGCTGCGCGACCGGATCCTGGCGCTCAAGGACCTGCAGCTCGGCGTGAAGCGGCCCGGCGCCGCGGCCGGGGCGAAGGGGCTCCTCGGGAGCGGCGCCATGGCCGGCGCCGGGGCGCGCATGGGCGCCGGGCGTGCCCAGCAGCGTCGCCGTCGCCGCTGAGCGGCGCCTACCGCGTGACGGTGAGCGAGGCGTCGTCGAGGACGAAGCTGGTCCGCCGGCTCTCGTCCTCGGCGCCGTCGAAGCGGAGCGTCAGCGTGCGGCCGCGGAAGGCGGCGAGGTCCACCACCTGCTGCACCCAGCCCTGGCCGCGGTCGAGGTTGGACCAGGCCCCGAGCGCGGCGGCGGCGCCGCCTGCCGGATCCTCGGCGGAGAGGGTGAGCCGGTCGTAGGCGGTCGCCCCGCTCGTCTCCTCCGACTCGACGCGAAGCCAGAAGCGCAGCACCGCTGAGCAGGCGCCGGCCGGGATGGAGACCGTCTGCTCCAGGCGGTCGCGGTGGACGCGGCCGTAGCCGTCGAGCCAGGCCTTGCCGGCGCCGCTGCGCGCCGGCGTGCCCGGGGCGCGGTCGAGGGCGCCGGGCGTGGCGGTCCAGCCGGTCCCGGCCTCGAAGCCGCCGTCGACCAGCAGCTCCTCGAGCCGGCTGCAGGCGGAGAGCGCCCCGGCGGCCGAGGCGAACCCGCCGTAGAGCAGCCGGTCGGGAGACCCCGCCGGTAGCTCGAGCAGCGCGCCGCGGGTCGCGCCGTCGTCGAGGGCCTGCGCCACCGCCGCGGGGCTCGCCGAGGGGACGCCCTCGAGGATCAGCGCCGCCACGCCGGCGACGTGCGGCGCCGCCATCGAGGTGCCGGAGAGGACCGCCGTCCCGCCGCCGATCCAGTCGGAGGTGATGCCGGAGCCGGGGGCGAAGACGCGGACGCAGGGGCCGCGGCCGGAGTAGCTCGCGACCCGGTCGTCCGGGTCGGTGGCGCCGGCGGCGATGGCATCGGGGACGCGGGCCGGGGACTGCTGGCAGGCGTCGATGGCGTCGTTCCCGGCGGAGACCACCACCGTGACCCCGCTCGCCACCGCTGCCCGCACCGCGTCGTCGAGCGCGGCCGAAGGCTCGCCGCCGAGCGAGAGGTTGGCCACCGCCGGGATCAGGTGGTTCCGGGTCACGTAGTCGAGCCCGGCGATGGCGCCCGAGATGGTCCCGTTCCCGGTGCAGTCGAGCACCCGCACCGAGTGGATCAGCGCCTGCCGGGCGACGCCGAACCGCGAGCCGGCGACGATCCCCGCCACGTGGGTGCCGTGCCCGGCGCAGTCGAGGGCGCCGTGGCCGTCGTCGACGGCGGTGAAGTCGGGGCTGGCGCGGCCGGCGAGGTCGGGGTGGGCGACGTCCACGCCGCTGTCGAGCACGTAGACGTGCACCCCGGCGCCGCCGCCCGAGACCGCGTAGAGCCCGTCGAGCGGCAGGGTGCGCTGGTCGAGCCGGTCGAGGCCCCAGTCGGCGGCCGCGGCCGGGGGCGCCGACTGGTGCGCGCCGAGCGCTCCGTCCTCCTCGACGAACGAGACCTCGGGCTCGGCGGCGAGGGAGGCCACCTCGGCCTCGCCCAGGCGGGCCGCGAAGCCGGGGAGGGCGGGGTAGAGCCGCAGCACCGCGCCGCGGTGGGCCGCCGCGAGGCGCGGCGCCGCCTCGTCGAGGCCCGCGCGGTCGCGCAGCGCGACGACGTACTGGCCGGCCACGGGCCGGGCGGCGCGCAGCCAGCCGCGCGCGCTCCCGAGGGGAACGCGGGCGCTCACCTCCTGTGCGTTCGACGCCGAGCCCTGGCCGCAGGCGGTCGGCCCGGAGAGAGCGAGCGCGGTCAGGAGGAGGGCGAGCGGGTGCAGGCGCATGCGGACGGTCGGCCGAGCGACGAGGCGCGACACGCCTGAGGCGTACCGCACCCATCCGGGTACGAGTCCATCCGCCGAGGTAGGTGGGCCTCCTGCGCCGCGGAGCGGAAGGGCTTTCGGGGGAGAGGGCGTTTACACTACGCCGCGATGGAGCCCACCCTCCGCAAGAAGCTCGACGAGCTGCCCCCCGAGCCGGGCTGCTACCTCATGAAGGACCGCCAGGGGGAGGTGGTCTACGTGGGGAAGGCGTCGAGCCTGCGCTCCCGGGTGCGCTCCTACTTCGACGCCGGGCGGGGCGACGAGCGTGCCTTCGTCTCCCTGCTCGACGACCTGCTGGGCGATCTCGAGGTGATCGTCACCCGCTCCGAGAAGGAGGCGGTGCTCCTCGAGAACCAGCTCATCAAGAAGTACCAGCCGCGCTTCAACGTGCGGCTCCGGGACGACAAGGACTTCATCGTCCTCAAGCTCGACCAGCGCCACCCGTACCCGCGGCTCGAGGTGCGGCGCGCCCGGGAGAAGCGGGAGGAAGGGTCCCGCTACTTCGGCCCGTACTCGAGCGCGAGCTCGATCCGCGAGACCCTGCGGGTGGTCAACCGCCACTTCCAGCTGCGCACCTGCTCCGACCACGTCTTCGACCACCGCAAGCGCCCCTGCATCCTCTTCCAGATCCACCGCTGCCCGGCGCCCTGCGTCTACGAGGTCTCGCCCGAGGAGTACCGGCAGTCGGTGGAGGACGCCGTCGAGCTCCTCGAAGGGCGCGAATCGGAGCTGGTGCCGCGGCTGCGGGCCCGCATGGCCGACCTCGCCCGCGAGCTGCGCTTCGAGGACGCGGCGCGGCTGCGCGACCAGCTCCAGGCGGTGGAGCGGAGCCTGGAGAAGCAGCGGGTGCTGATGGGCGACCAGGCCGACCGCGACGCCTTCGGCCTCTACCGCGAGGGGCCGGACCTCGTCATCCAGGTGCTCTCGATGCGGCAAGGGAAGCTGCAGGACAGCCGCGCCTACCCCTTCCAGAACCAGGAGTTCCCAGCCGCCGAGCTGGTCTCGTCCTTCGTCGCCCTCTACTACGACCAGAACCCGCCGCCGGAGGAGGTGCTGCTGCCGGTGGAGATCGAGGACGTGGTGGCGCTCGACGAGGTGCTCACCGATCGGCGCGGCCGCCGGGTGCGAGTGCTCTCGCCGCAGCGCGGCGCCAAGGCCGACCTGCTCGAGGTGGCGGCCCGGAACGCCGCGCAGAGCTTCAAGAGCTGGCACGAGAAGGACGAGCGGCGCGAGCAGGCGCTCGAGGCGCTCACCCGGCACCTGCACCTCGTGAAGCCGCCGCGCTGGATGGAGTGCTACGACATCTCCACCTTCCAGGGCGCGCTGGCGGTGGGCTCCGGCGTCTCGATGAAGGACGGGGAGCCGGACAAGGCAAACTACCGCCGCTACAAGGTGAAGGGCGTCGCCGGCCAGGACGACTTCGCCATGCTGCACGAGGTCATCACCCGCCGGCTCCGGCGCTGCCTCGCCGAGGGCGCCTTCCCGGACCTCATCGTCATCGACGGCGGCAAGGGGCAGCTCAACGCGGCGCTGGCGGCCGCCCGCGACCTGGGGGTGCCGGTGAAGCCGACGGGGGTGCCCGGGGCGCCCTTCGTCGAGCTGGTGGGCCTGGCCAAGAGCCGGCTCATCGACGCCGCCACCATGGGCACGAGCCGGGTCATCGGCCGGCGACGCGAGCGGCGGGCCAGCCCGGCGGCGGCGCTCGCCGACGCGGCCGAGGGAGCGGAGAAGGGCTTCGTGCCGGAGCTGGCCCGCAGCCCCGAGCGCGTCTTCCTGCCGAACCGCAAGGACCCCATCGTGCTGCGCCAGAACTCGGCGGAGCTGTTCCTGCTGGCGCGGCTGCGCGACGAGGCCCACCGCTTCGCCATCACCTTCCACCGCAAGCTGCGCCGCACCCGCAACTTCCAGAGCGTCCTGGAGGAGATCTCCGGGGTGGGCGCGGGCCGCAAGAAGGCGCTGCTGCGCCACTTCGGGTCGCTCAAGAAGGTGAAGGAAGCGCGCGAGGAGGAGCTGGCCGGGGTGGAGGGGTTCGGGCCGAAGGCGGCGCGCGCCATCTGGGAGTTCTTCCACCCGGCGGCGCCAGCGCCAGAGCCCGAGCTCGACGCGGCAGCCGCCTCCGAGGAGGAGATCGACGCCGCGCTGGCGGAGGAGGCGGCCGGCGGCGGGGACGAGCCGGGCGCCGAGGCCTAGCGCCAATGCCGCTCACTTAGCGGGCGGCCGCTTGCGGGGGTAGTTGCTCATCTTGATCTTCACCGCCCTGGGGTAGAGGCGTTCGGAGCGACGCGGCGGCAGCACGCAGGAGGCGGCGAGCTCGCGGCGGAATCGTTCGAGCAC
>DASRRJ010000004.1:0-40033 GCA_035656915.1 Anaeromyxobacteraceae bacterium | reverse complement strand
CTCTCTCTGTCTTGGCGGACTGAGAGAGGAAACCCCCTCCGGAACTTCGAGCAAGTTTTCGGAGGGGGTTTCGCCTTTCCCCCTCGACGTGCGCGCTCAAGAAACCGGGGGCGCGACCTCAAGAAGCGTGCGCGGCCTCATAGACCGTCGCCGTCGAGACCCGGAGCCTCGCAGCAACCTCCCGCACCGTGAGAAGCAGCCGCGGGGACAAAGTGGGGACAAAACGGTTGCCGCTGGCTGCCTCAGACTGCACGAGACGGGGCTGCGCCAACCCGCTGGACCGTAGCGATTGCGCGGGCTTGCCTCCCGCTGCATCCGCCTTCACGCTCCGTCGAAGGGCCTCCGGAGCCGAAGGCCACTGGTTCGAATCCAGTATCGCGCGCCAATTCAGCCCCGTTCCCACTACGGTTTTACCGGTGGGGACGGGGCTTTCGTTTACGCCCTTGCGCTCCCGCTCAAGGCGCCGCGCGCGCCGCCGCCACCACGGCCGGCAAGACCGCCCTCCGGAGCTTGGCCGAGACGTCGCCGCCGCGGGCGTACCCGAGGCGTGTCACCACCAGGTCCAGCGACGGGATCACCACCACCACCTGGTCGCCGAAGCCCACCATCGAGAACGCATCCGGCGAGCGATCGCGGATCGCGCGCCGCGGGCCCGGCCTCCGGCGCCGTGGCCTCGACGTGCGGCGCCGTGGCGCAGGCCGAGTGCAAGGCAAGGGTGAGCAGGGCGGCAGGACGGGGCGCGCCGGTGCGGCGGTAGCGGGGGCAGCCCGGCACGCTGAAGGCATGAAACGAAGAGCCCCGGTAACCGAGTGGTCACCGTAGCCTGATGGGGCGAGCGCGGGTGAGGAGGGCGCTACGGCGTGACCGCGACCGCCCCGCCGGCTCCGCCGGAAACGAGGGTGATGATCGTGCCGCCGCCCTTCGGCATCGTCTTCAGCGCGCCCGAGTCCGTCCAGTAGAGGTTCGTCCCGTCCAGGGCCATCCCGCCGATGTAGGCGTTGCTCACGAGGGCGGCCGGCGTACCGCCGGCCAGCGGAAGCCGGTAGATGGATCCGATGTCGGCCCAGTAGTAGTACGTCGAGTCCAGGCCAACGCCGGTCAAATCGCCGGAGCCGGTCAAGATCGCGAGCATGACCGGCGTCCCGCCGGAGAGCGGGACCTTTCTCACCGCTCCTCCAGCGATGAAATAGACGCTCGCCGCGTCGGCGGCGATCCCGGTCGGCATGGAGATGCCGCTCGCGAGCGTCGTCGCCGCGCCCCCGCTCGTCGCGATCCCGCGGACCTCCCCCAGTGGTGACCCCGAGGCCCGTTCCGTCCAGTAGAGGTTGGTGCCGTTCAGCGCGATCGAGTCGTAGATGCCCGAGGCCGCCGGCGCGAGCAGGCTCGCCGCGCCGCCGGGCGGCACCACGGCGAGTCCGGCGGAGGTGCCGCAGAAGGCGTTGCCCGCGCCGTCCACCGTCAGGTTGAGCGGCGGACTGACGCCGAACGGCACGTTACAAGCGGCGAGGGTCGTCACCGCGCCGCCGCCCGATCCAACCATCTTCAGCTCCCCGGTGGAGGTGCCCTCCAACCAGTACACCGCCCACGGGGTGGCGGCGATCGCGGTCGGAGAGAGGAGTCCCGACGCGAGCGTGTGTGCGGTCCCGCCCGACTTCGCGACCACCATCGCCGAGCCGCTGCTGCCGCCTTCCAGGAAATAGACGGACGGCACCGAGCTCGTGAGGACCTGGAACGGGGCTGGCGCGGTGACCGTCCCCTGGCTGGTGGTCACCGAGACCGTGCACGCCGTGGTGGAGGAGACCGCGGTGCTCGCGCCCGCGCTCGCCGTTGGCGCATCCACGACGAGCTGGGCGGCGGACGCGCTCACCAGCGGCACCGCCGTGCCGCAGACCTTCACGGTCACGCCTGCCGTCGGGAAGTTGGCCCCCGCGATGGTGATGGCGGTACCCGGAACGCCGCCACCGGGCGAGAAGCTGGTCACCGTGAAGCTGACCGTCACGGTGAGCGTGGACGACGCCGAGGCGCCGCCGTAGGACGCGCGGATGCTGGCGCTCCCCACCGCGACCCCGGTCGCGAGCCCGCTCGAGCCGACGCTCGCCACGTTCGAGGCCGACGAGGTCCAGGTGGCGGAGCCGGTCACGTCCTTCGTGCTGCCGTCGGAATAGCTCGCGTTGGCCGTGAACTGCTGGGTCGCGCCGATGGCGATGCTCGGTCCCTGCGGAGTCACGGCGAGAGCCGTCAGCTTGGCCGACGGGCCACTCGGCGAGTTGTCACAGGACTGCGTCGCCGGGGGGACGTTCCAGAACTTGGAGCCGAAGGTCATCAGCTCGTTGCACCCGACCTGCCCACCGGAGATGGGACCGGACGTGCCCGAGGCCTGCCCGGTTGGATTGTCGCCCAGGCACTGCGAGTCCCCGTTGCAGCTCCAGTGGTAGTACCAGTCCGTCCCTCCGCCCGCGCCGCCACATCCGGAGAGCGCGAGCGCGGCGAGCAGGCCGGTGGCCACGACCGAAAGGAAGGGGAATCGGCGCATGGCGTTCGCTCCTGGGGAGTGGGGGGCAGCTCGATCGACGTTAGCATGTCCACCGGGCGGGCAGCTCGGGCGGCCAGGGAAAGGGCGGCGGAACGGACCGTGGGTTCGTACGGCGTGCGCGCGCCCGGTCGCGCTGTCCTGCCTGCCGGGGACAGATCTCGCCCGCGCAAGCTCCGGCGTACTCACCCGCGAGCGCTTCCGCGGGCGCCCGGTCGATGTACGGGCGGCTGCGAGGAGGGCCGGATTGCACGGTCCTCCTCGGCGAGGGCCGGGATCTGGTTTGGTCCGCCCGGCGATTAACCTAAGACCATGAGGAACTCGAACGCAGAACGCGCGGCCCTCGTCTCACTGCTCGCGCCCTACGAACTGCGGGACGGGCACGTTCCCGGTCAGCCTTTCGACGCCGCTCGGGATCCCGTCGGGCGAGGCTGGCACGGCCTCCTCAAGGAGCTCGTCGAGGACCTGATCCGACTGGGCTGGGATCGAGAGGTGCTCCAGGTGAAGGAGAAGTTCGGCACGCTGCGCTTCTACGTGAAGGACCGTCGTCCCGAGTACCTGGAGCGAATGGAGGTTGCGATGGAGCACAGCGGAGAGGTCTGCGAACTGTGCGGCAGGCCGGGGGCGCTGCGGGTGAGCGAGACGGGGTGGCATGCGACGAGGTGCGAGGGGTGCAGTGGAACAGGGGAGCGCAGATCGACCTCGTGAGCTCGTCAGCCGCGCCGCGCCGCCTCGATCGTGGCGACGTCGATCTTCCTCATGGGCATCATCGCCTCGAAGGCGCGCCGCGCCTCCTCGCCCCCTGCCGCCAGCGCTTCGGTCAGGGTCCGCGGCGTGATCTGCCAGGACACGCCCCACCGGTCCGTGCACCAGCCGCACGAGCTCTCCTGGCCACCATTGCCGACGATCGCGTTCCAGTAACGATCGGTCTCTTCCTGATCTTCGGTCGCGATCTGGAACGAGAACGCCGCGTCGTGCTTGAACTCGGGTCCGCCGTTCAGGCCGGCACAGTGCACCCCGACCACGGTGAACTCGACCACCAGCACGTCGCCCTTCTTGCCGTTGGGATAGTCGCCGGGCGCGCGGACGATTCGACCCATCGCGCTGTCCGGGAAGGTCTGGGTGTAGAAGCGGGCCGCGGCTTCGGCGTCCTTGTCGTACCAGAGGAAGATCGTGTTCTTGGCCATCGGCTCGTCCTCCGTTCGGCGTGGACCAGGGCGTCCTGCGCCGGAGAGGTGCTAGTCGTGGCCGCGGCCCCTTGCACCAGGAATTCCGCCGATTCACTCGTCGAGGTAGTGGCCGGCCTCGAGGTCCTCGACCAATCCGGGGTGGGTCGGCGTCCAGCCCACGCGCTCGCGCGTGAGGGCGCTCGAGGCCGGCTGGTCGATCGCGAAGAACATCCCGAGCCAGCCGAAGTGAGCCGCCGCGGCCTCGGGCGGGATCGGGACCGCCGGCAGCCCGAGCTTCTTGCCGATGATCTCCGCGATCGTGCGGGCGGGCACGCCCTCGTCCGCGACCGCGTGGAGGACCGCCGTCCTCGGCGGTCGCGACGGTGACGGTCTCGATCCGTGCGTCGGGGGCGAGCTCGGCGAGCACGCCTCTGACCAGCTCGACCGTCTCCCGGCCGTGACCGCAGCCCGGTGAGCCGGTCCCGGTACGACTCGCCCCCGATGATCAACAGCCTGCTAGAGCTCGGGAGGCGCTTCCTTCCGGCCGACGGCGTTCGCCACGCGCCCCTTCGCCACGAGGAGGGGCGCAGGCCCGCCGTCTGCCGCGGCAGCCAGGACGCCCCTCCGCTTTGCCAGCAGCCGCACCACGAAGGTCGTGCCCGCCTCCGGCGCCGAGTCGACGCGGATCGTGCCCCCGTGCGCGTCCACCAGGCGCTTCACCGTGGCGAGCCCGAGCCCGTAGCTGTCGGGCCGCTCGCTTCCGCGGACGAAAGGCTCGAACAACCGCGGGAGGAGCTCGCGGTCGATGCCGGGCCCGCAGTCGCTGACCGTGAGCCATATCTCGTCGCCCTGGGCGCAGGCGGTCACGACCACCTCGTTCTCGCGCTCGTGGCTCCGGTACCTGATCGCGTTCTCGACCAGATTCGCGACGATCGTCTTCACCGCCACCGGCTCGATCCTCGCGAACAGGTCCGCTCCGGCTTGCACGGTCACCTTCACGTCCGCTCGCTCCGCGATCGGGAGCAGCTCCGTGCACGTGTCGGCGACCACGGCCGAGACGTTCGCGGACGCGCGCTCGCTGCGCGAGGAGCTGCCGCGCGCGTACTGGAGCAGATCGCGGATCATCGCGTCGAGGCGCGCGACGCCGGACGCCGCTCCTCGCGCGAGCCGCTGGATCGAGGGGTCCTCCGTCCTCCTCCGGATCGTGGCCACCGAGAGCTGGATCGTCTGGAGTGGCCCGCGGAGGTCGTGGGCGACCTGTCCGCTGAACGCGTCCAGGTCCTCGATGTGCTGGTTCACCACGCGAGCGTACCTGCGGACGATACGGAGCGTCTCCAGGAGCAGGATCAACGCCCCGACGGTGCCCGTGGCGGCGAGCGCTCCGTACAGCGACGAGAGCCGCCGAAGGCCGGCGTGGATCTGCGCCGCGCTGGTCTTCGCGCTGGCGGCGGAGAGAGCGACCATCGCCTGGAGGTTGGAGTCGCCGTCGGTGACGGTGTCGAACAACGAGCGGAGGACCCGCGGATCGGGCACGGCGAGATGCGACTGCGCCAGGACGGCATCGACCGCGGCCTCGTGCCGCGTCCGCACCGTGGGGCGTCATCGGCGCTCGCCGCGCGCCGCAGCGCGCACCGCCGCCTCGATGAGCGTTCGCGGGGGCACGCCCGCGAGGCCGTAGAGGCGTCAGCCCAGTCCGGTCCCGCCGGGTGGGCCTGGCTCGATGTCCTTCCCGCCGATGAGCACCGTGGGCGAGCCTCGAAAGCCGAGCCGCTCGGCGTCCTCGGCGGTCGCGACGGTGACGGTCTCGATCCGTGCGTCGGGGGCGAGCTCGGCGAGCACGCCTCTGACCAGCTCGACCGTCTCCCGGCCGTGACCGCAGCCCGGGCTCATCTGCACTTGAACGTAGAGGGCCATCGAGTACCGGTCAGCCACTGCTGGCGTCATGCGCGGGGAGCGACCGGCGCGGGCGGCTCCGGCGGCACGGGCTCGTCGGCGAGGTCCGGGGCGGGCACGCCGCCCACGCCGAGCGCGTCGGCGATGGGGACCTGCGCGGCGATGATCAGCGCGACCAGCTCGGGGAGCGGCAGGCCGACCGCCTCGGCTCCGCGGCGGAGCTCGCCCCGGTCCACGGAGCGGGCGAACGCCTTGTCCTTCATCTTCTTCACCACCGACTCGGCCGGGAGGTCGCGGACGCTCTTCGACGGGCGAACGAGCGCGCAGGCGCCGACGAATCCGGAGAGCTCGTCGGCAGCCACGATGGCCCGCTCCATGGGCGTCTCGCAGGCGATCCCGGTGTAGTTGGCGTGCGCCCCCACCGCCCGGACGAGCCGCTCCGGCCAGCCGCGCTCGCGCAGGATCTCCATCCCGCGCCAGACGTGATCCTGCGCCGTCGGGAAGCGCTCGTAGTCGAAGTCGTGAACCATGCCGACGATGCCCCACGCCGTGACCTCTGCCGGGTCGGTCACGCCCGCGTGGCGGGCGAGGGCTCGCATCGACGCCTCCACGGAGAGGGCGTGGCGGCGGAGGGGCTGCGTCTTCGTGAACTCGCAGAGGAGCGCCCAGGCCGAGGCGCGCGTGGGTTCGGGCATCCCTCGATTGTAGCCGCACGCGGCGCGCCGCGTTCGTCGAGGCGTCGCCCTCTCGGGGTGCGGCAGGGGAGCGCCGCCCAGGTCTCCGCTGCCCGATTACAATGAGTCCATGCTGACCGCGCTCGCGCTCGCGTCCTTGCTCGCCGCCGGCAACCCTGGCCCCGCTGCCGCCGCGGCGCCGGGCGCGGCCGCGCTCCCGCCGGGCGAGCTCGGCAAGGTCGTCCGCCTCGGGCGCAGCCTCTTCGACGAGACCGACACGCACCCGCTCACGAAGCCCTACGTCAAGAACGCGCTCACCTGCGCGTCCTGCCATCCCGACTCCGGCGCGGGGGCCGCCGCCACGCTGGTCGGGGCGGCCACGGCCTATCCAGCCTGGTCCACGCGCGAGAAGGCGGTCATCACGCTCGAGGACCGCATCCTCAACTGCTTCATGCGCAGCATGAACGGCGTCCGGCCGCCGAACGGCAGCCCGCCCTCGGTCGCGCTCACGGCCTACGTCACCTGGTTGTCGGCGGGCCTCCCGGTCGCGATGAACCCCCGGTATCCCAAGGGGCCCCGGGCGCTCGCGCCGCTGCCGGTCTTCGCCGACGAGGTGAACGTACAGCGCGGGCGCACCGTCTTCGAGGCGCGCTGCGCGACCTGCCACGGGAAGGACGGCGACGGCAACCCGCCGCTGTGGGGGCCGCGCTCCTACAACGCGGGCGCGGGCTTCGCCGACGTCGAGAAGCTCGCCGCGTTCGTGCGGGCCACCATGCCCTACGGCGACCCGACGCTCTCGGACTCGGAGGCGGTGGACGTGGCGGCGTTCGTGAACGCGCAGCCGCGCCCCGACTTCCGGCTGCGGGAGCACCTGCCGAACGGCGCGTCGTACAACTCGGCCCTCCGTGACGAGCTGGTCCGGGCGCCCACCTGGCCCCCGCGCGAGTGAGGACGTCATGACCAAGCCCCGCGCGTTCGCGCTCGCCCTCCTAATGCTCGCCTCGGGCTGCGCCTCCGTAGGTCCCCGCCCCGTCCCCGCCGCTTCGGTGGGCGCCGGCGCGAGCGCGATCCCGCCGGGGATCGTGGACGGCAACGCGGCGCACGCGCTGGTGGCGTCGGGCGTGAAGGTCGTCGACGTGCGGACGCCGCAAGAGTTCCAGGCGGGCCACGTCCCCGGCGCGGTGAACATCCCCCACGACCAGATGGACGCGCGCCACGCGGAGCTGGGTCCCCCGTCGACCCCCGTGCTGCTCTATTGCCGCACCGGCCACCGGAGCGGGATCGCCCGGAAGGCCCTGAGCGAGCGGGGCTTCACGGCGCTCTACGACCTCCAGGCCTACTCGCGCTGGCTCGAGAGCGAGCCGGACGCCGGCGGTCGCTGAGGCCGCTCACTCCCTCCGCCTCGCCCCTCCGCCTGGTGGCCGGGGCTCGCGGATCGTGTATGTTCGCGGGGTCGCGACGGAGCGACCGGGGGACGCATGACTGCGACGACGCCGCAGCTCGACCTGTGCCCGGCCTGCGGCCAGCGGAGCGACTCGGACACCGCCTGCACGCGGTGCGGCGCGACCCTCCGGGTGGACCTCTGGCTCGACTCGGCGGCGGCCGACCCACGCACCTGCTTCCTCGCGGCGCGCGAGCTCGCCGCGCTCGGCTTGCCGGGCGCCGACTTCGCGAACCTGAAGGACGCGCTGGGCCGGCCGGGCTCGCGGCTCGCCGCCGGCCTCGCCCGCGGGGCGGCGCGGTCGGCGATCGACCTCCTGGAACGCCGGGGGCTCGGCGCGAGCGCGAGGGCCGCCGCCTCGGCGAGCCCGCGCCGCCGGTCCCGGGTCCCTCTCGTGGCCCTGGGGCTCGCCGCCGCGCTGCTGGCGATGGCGGTCGGAGGAGCGGCCGTGGTCCGGGCGCGTCTTGCCGGCCCCACCTCGCTCCTGTCGCCTGGCCCGCCTGCCGCCGACGGCGCTCCTGCCGCGGGCTCGGTCGCCGGCGCCGGCGCGGCCGTCTCGGGAGAGAGGCGGCTCAGCACCCAGGAGATCACCTCGGCGGCCCTCGGCAGCGTCGTCGAGGTGGCCTGCGGCGCCCGCACCGGCACCGCCTTCTTCGTCACGCCGGAGCGCGCCGCCACCAACGCCCACGTCACCTGCGGCAAGGACGAGCTGCTGCGGATCCGGTTCCACGACGGGCGGGAGCTCATGGGCCGGCCCCTCACCCTCGAGCCCAAGCTCGACCTGGCCATCCTCGAGGTGGTCGGCGCGGCGGCGCGGCCCCTCCCGCTCGGCGACTCGACCGCGCTCGCCCCGGGCGATCCCCTCGTGCTGCTCGGGAACCCGCAGGGGCTCACCTTCACCGCGCACGAGGCGAAGGTGGGCTACCCGAGCCGGAACTTCTTCGGGACCGCCTTCGTCCAGCTCAACGGCAGCGTGAACCCGGGCAACAGCGGCGGACCGCTCCTCGACGGCGCTGGCCGCGTCGTCGGGATCGTCTCGAGGAAGGTGACGGGCGCGGACGGCATCGGGCTGGCGCTGCCGGTCGAGTACCTCCGCGCCCTCCTCCCCGAGGCGCCGCCCCCCGGGGACGACGCGCGGCGGCGCTGGACGGAGACGCTCCGGCGCCTCCGCCAGGAGGACCAGGCGGAGGTGGAGAAGTACCGGGGCCGGTATCGCAAGCCCACCCTCGCCGCAGCGGGCCTGTACCCCCAGCGTGGCCTCTTCGCCGTGGTGCTGCGCCGCTGGGCCGGCTCGCCGTCCGAGCTCCCCGTCACCATCGACGTCCGCGGCGGGGCCAGGATCCTCTGCTCGTCTGCCACCGAGGTGCAGTCCTGGGAGCCGGCCGAGCAGCAGCTCGAGCGGGAGCTGCGCGACGCCCCCGACCAGCCGCGGCTCGTGTGGGCCAGCGAGAACCGGATCATGCGCGACGTCTTCGTCGGCCTCGCGCCGCTCGACCTCGGCGGCTGCGCGCTCGACGAGGTGCCCGCGTCGGCGGTGCTGGCCGTGCGCGGCGGCGACGAGTCCGACTCCCCGATCCCCTTCCCGAAGCCCAGCGCCGTCGAGGCGAGCGCCCGGATGCAAGAGGCGCGAGCGCGCGCCCAGACGTCCCGGGAGACCGCCCAGGACGCGCGGGACGAGGCGGCCTGGCGGGGCGCCTTCCGCCGCGTGCGCGCCGACATCGCGACTCTCGAGGGGCGGCGCGAGCGCCTGCGCGAGCGCGTCACGACCTCGCTGCCGACGAGCGCGCCCAACGACCCGAGGAAGCAGCTCGCCGAGGTGGAGGCGCGGCTGGCGCACGCGAACGAGTCCCTGCAGGATCTCGAGCGGCAGGCGTCGGGCGCCTCCGTACCGCGCGCCTGGCGCGAGTGAGCGGACGGGCGCCGGGCGGCGCGGCCCGCTCACCGCCGCCGCAGCGTGAGCGCGATCCCGGCGAGGATGGCGGCGCCCGAGGTGGCCACGCGCGCGGTGAGCGCCTCGCCGAGGAACGCCGTCGCGCCGAGCCCGGCGAGCACCGGCACCAGGAGCTGGACGGCGGCGGCGCGGGTCGCGCCGAGGGCCGGGACCACCGTGTACCAGAGGCTGTAGCCCGCGCCGGAGGCGAGCGCGCCGGAGGCGGCCGCGAGCAGGAGCCCCTCGCCCGTCGCGGTGGCGCGTCCGTAGAGCGCGAGGCTCAGCGCCAGCGCGAACGGCGCCGCGCGCAGGAAGTTGTCGGCGTTGGTCGCGATGACGTCCCCCCCGGCGCGGCCGAGGAGCGAGTAGGCGCCCCAGGCCGCGCCCGCGACGACCATGAGGAGGGCGCCCGCCGGATCGGGCGCGCTCGCGCCCGGCAACCCGAGGTACGCGAGCCCCCCCAGCGCGACGGCGATGCCGATCCACTGGATGGCACCGGGGCGGACCCCGCGGGCGAGGCTCCAGCCGAGCATCGTCACCTGCACCGCGCCGAAGAGGAGCAGCGCGCCGACCCCGGCGCCGATGCGGACGTAGGCGAGGGAGAAGGCGACGGCGTAGACGAGGAGCGTGAGGCCGGCCCCGAGGCTCCCTCCCCGAGGGCGCGCGCGCCGGCGGGCGAGGACGATGAGCGTCAGCGCGGCGGCGCCGGACAGGAGGCGGACGGTCGTGAAGGTGACCGCGTCGACGAGGCGGGGCCGGAGCGCCGCCCGGCAGAGGAGCGAGTTGGCGGCGAAGCAGACCAGGGTCGCCAGGGTCAGCGCCGCCGTTCGCAGGCGGGAAGGGGTGGCGGGCCCGCGCCGCGCCTCGGATCCAGTCGCAGCTCCAATCGGGGCGCCGACGACGCTCATGCGTCCATCCTGACACCCCTCGCGCCGCCGCGCCCCCCGAAGGTCACGGTTTCGAGGCGCGCTCCCGCCGCATACCCTAAGGGACGGAGAGAGCCGCTCGGGTGCGGCCCGTTGGGGGTTGATGGCGAAGTCCCTGGAGGCGGCACCGGCGGCGGAACTGGCCGCCTTCATGCGGGCGCACCGCGCCGGAATCCTGGAAGAGTGGGCGGCGGCCGCGGCGCCGCAGGGCGCGGCGAAGGGCCTCTCGAAACCGGCGCTCCTGGATCACGTCCCGGGGATCCTGGATGCGCTGACCGCCTTCCTGGAGAGCGACGCGCCGGACGCTCCCCTCCCGGAGGCCAAGGCTACCGCGCACGCGACCGAGCGGCTCGCCGAGGGGTTCGACCTGTCGGAAACGGTCACCGAATACGCGCTGCTCAGGGAGATCGTGCTGCGGCGCTGGGCGCGCGAGCTCCCCGTCCGGCCGCTCGAGCCGGTGCGCGCCTTCGGGGCCGCGCTCGACCGCATCGTCGCGGTGACGGTCCGGATGCAGGCGGCGCACCGGAACGCGCGCTACACGACCGAGCTCGAGGACCGTGCCCGGCAGCAGGAGACCCTCGCCGAGCTGGGCGCGCGGGCGCTCGCCTCCGACGACGTGAACGCGCTGCTCGGCCTGGTGGCCGAGCGCGTGGCGACGGTCCTGGGGGCCGACCTCGCGATGATCGGCGAGCTCGTCGGTGGTCGACTGCGGATGCGCGCGGGGTGGGGGTGGCGGGAAGGCACGGTGGGCCGCGCCGAGCTGCCGCTCTTCCCCGACTCCCTGGCCGGGCTGGCGCTGGACCGGCACGCCCCCGCGGTGGTGGAGGACGTCCGCGCCGAGGCCGCCCAGCGCTTCGCGCCGGTGGTCGCGGAGCACGGCGCGGTGAGCGGCGTCAGCGTGCCGCTGGAGCACGGGGCGCAGCGAGGCGTCCTGAGCGTCTTCGCGCGCGCGCCGCGCCGCTTCCGCACCTTCGACGTGCAGTTCCTGGGGGCGGCGGGCTCGATGGCGGCGGCGGCGCGACGGGGCGAGGAGCAGCTGCGCTTCCTCTCCGAGGCGGGCACGGTGCTCGCGGGCTCCCTCGACGCCCGGCGCACCGCGCAGCAGCTCACCGACCTCGCCGTGCCGCGCATCGCCGACTGGTGCATGCTCGACCTCGTCGACGCCGCCGGCACCGTCGCCATCGCCGCCCTGTCGAGCGACGATCCCGACCAGGTCCGGACCGAGCGGGTCCTCGAGTACCGCGTCACCCACCCGCTCCGCGCCGACGCGCCCTACGGGCTCGCCACGGTGCTCGCCAGCGGCGAGTCGATGCTGATCCGCGAGGTGACCTCGCGCCTGCTGCTCCGCATCGCCCCCGACGAGCAGTACGTCCGCTGGATCCTCGACGCCGGCATCCTCTCGCTGCTGGCGGTGCCCCTCCGCGGCGCGAAGCGCACCCTGGGGGTGCTCTCGTTCGGCACCACCCGTGCCGCCGGGCGGCTCCTCGGGGAGGAGGAGCGCGCCGTGGCGGAGGCGCTCGCCGCGCGCGCCGCGCTCGCCATCGAGAACGCCGCGCTCTACGAGGAGGCGCAGCGGGCCATCCGGCTGCGCGAGGACGTGCTGGCGGTGGTCTCCCACGATCTCAAGACGCCGCTGCAGTCGATCCTGCTCTCCGCCCAGTTCCTGGCAGAGGAGGCCGCCGGGGACCCGGACGCGCGCAGGCGAGCCGCGAGCATCGGGCGCGCCGCCCTCCGCGCGACCGCCCAGCTCCGCGATCTGCTCGACATGGCGAGCATCCAGGCCGGGCGGCTGGCGGTCCACCTCGAGCCGGCGGACGCGAGCGAGATCGCCATGGAGGCCCTCGAGCTGCAGCTCCCGGCGGCGCAGGCTCGCGGCGTCACCATGCTGCGAGAGGGCTCGGCCGGCGCGGTCCTCGCCGACCGCCAGCGCCTGGTGCAGGTGCTCGGGAACCTGCTCGGGAACGCGCTCAAGTTCTCGCCGCCGGCGAGCGCGGTCCGCCTGCGGCTGGCGGAGGTCCCGGACGGAGTCCGCATCGCGGTGATCGACGCCGGACCGGGCATCCCGCCGGAGGACCTCCCGCGGATCTTCGACGCCTACTGGTCGGCGCGCCGGGACCCCGGCGCCCCCGCGGAGCGCGGCGCCGGACTCGGGCTCTTCATCGCCAAGGGCATCCTCGAGGCGCACGGCGCACGGCTCGAAGTGGAGAGCGCGCCGGGTCGGGGCTCCACCTTCGCCTTCACGCTGCGGCGGGCCTGAGCGAGCGCTCGCGGCTACGCCACCTTCGCCGGCTTCGGCAGACCCTTACCCTTCTCGAAGACGGCGTTCTCGCCGAACCTGGCGACGATGGCCTTCTTGGTGTCGAGGCCACCGGTGACCTCGATGACGAAGTTCGGGACCCGCCGCGCCCGCCTGTCGGCCACCCACCTCGTGACCACCACGCGCGGCCGCGCCCGGCTGGCCTTGGCGGCGCGCCGGGCGGGACCCGGGTCCGGTCCGGCGAGCAGGCTGCGCTCCAGCTCCTCGGCGGCGATGGCGGCGACGGCCTGCGCGATGACGGCCGCTGCGCTGGCGACGATCTCGGTGGCAGCCTGGCGGATGATCCGCTCGAGGCTCTGTTCGGTGGTGAGGGACATGAGGATCTCCTTCGTCGAGCTTCCAATGGCTGGCAATCTGCCGATGGGGCGGGCCGTTTACCGCGTCCAATGCACGAAGGCCACGCACGCAGCGTCAGGAGGGGTCGTCCAGACCCGGAGGTGGCGTCGGAGAGGGCCAACCCGCGCGCCGTCGGGGGACATACCCATGGTAAGCATCACCGGACCCGCTCCGCGCGCCGCCCCGGCGCAGGCGTGACGCGGCCCAGGAGACAATGCGAATGCGGTGGCTTGGAATGATGGCGCTGGCGACGGTCGTCGCGGGCACCGGCTGTCAGAAGAAGAGCGAAGGTCAGGCGGGGGCCCCCGCCGCGCAGGCGACGACCCCGGCGCCCCAGGCGGACGCGAGCGCGATCGTCATCGGACACGTGACGTCGCTCACCGGCGACACCGCGACGTTCGGCGAGAGCTCGAACAACGGCGTGAAGCTGGCAGTGGACGAGGCCAACGCCGCCGGCGGCGTCAAGGGCCACAAGATCGCCCTCCAGGTCTACGACACGGCGGGCAAGCCCGAGGAGACGGCCACCGCCGCCACCCGCGCCATCACCGAGGCCAAGGCGACGCTGCTCATCGGCGAGCTGGGCTCGAGCCGCACGCTCGCCCTCGCCCCCATCGCCGACACCAACAAGATCCCGGCCATCACCCCGGCCTCCACCAACCCCAAGATCACCAAGGACGGCGACAAGACCCGTCCCTACATGTTCCGCGTCTGCTTCATCGACCCGTTCCAGGGCACGGTGATGGCCAAGTTCGCGCGGCAGAACCTCAAGGTCGGGCGCGCCGCCATCATCCGCGACGTGGGCAACGACTACTCGGTGGGGCTCGCCGACTACTTCGTGAAGACCTTCAAGGAGCTCGGCGGCGAGATCGTGGTGGACGTGAGCTACAAGTCCGGCGACCAGGACTTCAAGGCACAGCTCACCAAGGTGAAGTTCGCCAAGCCCGACTTCGTCTACATCCCGGGCTACTACACCGACGTGGCGCTCCTCGGGCGGCAGTCGCGCGAGCTCGGCCTCAAGGCCCAGCTCGGCGGCGGCGACGGCTGGGACTCGGCGAAGCTCTACGAGATCGCGCAGGGCGCCCTCGACGGCGGCTTCTTCACCAACCACTACTCGGCCGACAACCCGTCGCCGGTGGTCCAGGGCTTCGCGAAGAAGTACGAGGCCGCCTACCACACCAAGCCCGACGCCTTCGCCGCCCTAGGCTACGACGCCGCGCGCCTCGCGGTGGACGCCATGGGCCGCGCCGCCGACCTCTCGCCGGCCGCCATCCGCGACGCCATCGAGAAGACCACCTCGCTGCAGGCGGTCACCGGCACCATCCGGCTCGACGCCGACCACAACCCGGTGAAGTCGGCCGTCATCATCGGCATCGAGAAGAACGCGCCGAAGTACGTGACGACCGTGGAGCCGTAGAGAGGTACGCACCTCTCGGACTCGCGAGGCCGGGATCCCGTCGGGGGTCCCGGCCTCTCTCGTCTCGGGAGCCGCTCAGCCCGCGATCGCCCGCGCCGCCGCGGCGAGCGCCGCCTCGAGGCCGGCCGGCTCGGGCCCGCTCCCCTGGGCCGCGTCGGGCGCGCCTCCGCCCTTCCCGCCCAGCGAGGCGGCCGCGCCGCGCACCAGCTCGCCGAGGTGCGGCCCGGCGCCCTTCGGCCGCGCGAAGGCGAGGTGGGCCCGCCCGTCCTCCACCGCACCGAGCAGGGCCACCCTACCCCGCGCCGCCAGGGCCAGCGCCACCCCCTTCAGGAAGGCGGGCGCCCCGGGGGCGGGCGCGGTCACCAGCGCGCAAACCGGGCCGCCGGCCGCCGCCGCGCCGAGGCGCTCGGCCTCGATCTCGGCGAAGGCGAGGAGCAGCTTCTCCAGCTCCTTGCGCCGCGCGGCCGCGTCCTCGGCGAGGCGCGCCACCGCGCCGGGGAGCTCGGCGGGGGCGCAGCGGAGCGGGGCGGCCGCCCCGGAGAGCCTCCCCGTGGCCTCCACGAGCGCGCGGACCACGCGGCCGCCGCAGGCGAACTCGACCCGCGTGGCGCTCCCCCAGCGCGCCGCTCGCAGCACGGCGACGCAGCCCACCGTCCCGGTCCGGCGCGGGTGGGTGCCGCCGCACGGCGAGGCGTCGGCGATCTCGCCCGCCTCGCCCACCACCACCACCCGCGCCCCCTTCACCGGCTCCTTGCGGAGCGGCAGCGACGCCAGCTCCTCCGGCGCGAACTCACGCGCGGTGACGGGCAGGTTCCGGAAGACGAGGGCGTTGGCCATGGCCTCGGCGGCCCGGAGCGCGTCCAGGCCGAGCCGGTCGGCCGCCACCTCGAGGTCGATGGTGCAGGTCTCGAGCCCGAGGTGGAAGGAGGTCGTCCGCGCGCCGGCGGTGGCCTCGAACGCCGCCGAGAGGAGGTGCTGGCCGTGGTGCTGCTGGACGTGGTCGAGGCGGCGGCCCGCGTCCACCTCCCCCTCCACCCTCCCGGGCGCGAGCTCCGCAGCGAGCACGTGCAGGACCTCGCCGTCCACCTCCTGGACGTCGAGGACCTCCACCCCGCCCAGCCGGCCGCGGTCGGCCGGCTGGCCGCCGCCCTCCGGGAAGAAGGCGGTCCGATCCAGGATCGCCGCGGGCCGCTCGCCCAGGCGGCGAATGGAGACGAGCTGCGCGTCGAACCGGACCAGCTCGGAGTCGTCGAGGTAGAGGCGCTGGGTCATGCCTCCAGGGTAGCGCCGCGGCGGCCCGCCATCGACCTCGATTCGGCGGCCTCTCTAGTGCGCGGCGGTCACCACGAAGGCCTCGGCGGTGGGCTGGCCCGAGGCCACCGTCACCGCGACCGGCACGGCCGGCGAGGTGGTGAACGAGGTCACGCCCGCGGGCGCGGTGAGGGTGAGCGAGTAGGCCCCCGGGATGAGGTAGGGGAAGCTCGCCGCGAAGGTGCCGCCGCCCGCGTCGGCGAAGGTCAGGGTCTTGGCGCTCCCGGCGGAGTTGGTGAGCACCGCGCTGAACTGGCCGAGCGTGACCGCGCCGGGCAGGGTCACACCGGCGCCGAGCGCCAGGGTCACGTTGACCGTGCCGGAGAGCTCGAACTCGGTCGCGGTCATCACCGGGTGCATGGTCCACGAGCCGGAGCCGCCGGCGACCTGGCCGAAGCTCTGCCCCACGTCGAAGTCGACGAGCAGCACCTTCGCGTCGGTGCCGACCTTCACGCCGCCGCCCGGGAGGTCGACCTTGAGGCCGGACTGCGCGTAGCTCGGCATCTCGAGCGTCCCGCCGACCACCGCGCCCGCGGGCAGGCCCTCGTAGGTCGGGGAGGAGGCGTAGATGATGGAGCCGCCGCCGGCCTGCGGGACCTCGACGTAGCCGCCGGTGATCACGAAGCGCAGCTGGGTGTAGGTGCCGGAGGAGACCACCGCGCCGTCCACCAGCTTCGCGGTGTTGTTCGCGAGGGTGAGGAGGTCGGTGGTGACCTTCTGGGTGCTGAGGACGGTCGTGCCGCCGGAGCCGACGAGGTCGATCTCGGTGATGGTCACGACGGCGGCGCTGAACTGACCCGAGGCGTCGGTGAGCAGCAGGGACACCTTGCCGGTGCTCGAGCCGCCGCAGGCGACGAGGAACATCGGGGCGAGGGCTGCCAGCAGGAATCTCAGCGTCTTCATGGAGGGCTCCCTTCCGGAACGGTCCGGTTGACGTGGGTATCAACACCAACCCACCGCCGCAGTTGCGGACGAGCGCCCGTCCGCCGCTGCCCCGTCGATCCACTCGCGAAAGGAGAGCCTGCCCCCGTTCAGGGCGGCGTCGTGGTGGCCGCGTCCTCCGGCGTCAGCGGCTCCACCGGATTCCCGGCGCTCTTCCAGGCGTCGTACCCGCCCTGCAGCGCGAACGCATCCCGGTACCCCAGCTCCCTCAGCCTGAGCGCCACCCGGGCGCTCGAGTTCTCGGCGGGTCAGGTGCAATAAGCGACGAGCGTCTTCCCTTTCGGAATCACCGGGACATGCGCGTCGGTCTGGTCGGGGGGAACGCGGATGGCTCCAGGCGCCCTGTCCGTCGCGTGGCTCCAGGCGGCGGCGCTGCGCGCGTCGAGGAACACCACCTCCTCACCGCGATCCTGGCGGGTCCGAACCTGCTGCGGGGTGATCCTGGGTATCTCCATGGAGGCCTCCGCGGAAGAGGTGGAGCCCCGGCGGTGCCGATGCAAGGGCGGGCCTGCGCTCTCGCCCCAGCCGCCCCGCGGCCCGGCTCCCGGAGCAGCATCCGGCCGATGCCTTCCCCCTTCGACGCCGCCTATTACGCCCGCTACTACCACGGTCGCGGCCGGGTCAGCTCCCCGCGCGAGGTGGCCCAGCTGGCGCGGGCGGCCTGCTGCCTCGCCGCCTACCACCGGCTCTCACTCGAGCGGATCCTCGACGTGGGCGCCGGCCCCGGCCTCTGGCGCGACTGGTTCCGGCGCCGTCTCCCGGACGCGCGCTACCGGTCGGTCGACGTGAGCCGCCACGCCTGCGCGCGCTACGGCCACGAGCGGAAGGACATCTCGCGCTGGCGCAGTCGCGAGCGCTTCGACCTCGTGATCTGCCAGGGCGTGCTCCAGTATCTCGACGACGAGCCGTGCGAGCGCGCCATCGAGAACCTGGGGGCGATGTGCCGGGGCCTGCTCTTCCTCGAGGCGCTGACGCGCAAGGACCTCGCCGAGGTGGTGGACCGGACCGCCTCCGACGTCGACGTCCACCTGCGGACCGGGGCCTGGTACCGCGCGCACCTCGCCGCCGCAGGGCTCCGCCAGCTCGGGGCGGGGCTCTGGGTGTCCCGCCGAAGCGGCCTGCCCCTCTTCGAGCTCGAGGCGGCCGCGCCCCGCACGAGATGATCAGTGGGCCGGGCGGGACCGGAGCGGGGTCAGCCGGCCGACCCGGCCGCCCGCGACGCCGCGACGCCGCGACGGAACGCCTCCGCGTTCACCGCGGCGAGCGCCGGCCGCTTGCGGAGCGCCTCGCCGATGGTCGCCAGGAGGTGCTGCTCGGGGAAGAGGCCGGTCAGCCCCTGCAGCGCCCCGAGGGCCACGACGTTCTTCACAACCGGGTGGCCCAGCTCGTGGGCGATTCCGGTGAAGGGCACGCCCACCGCCCGAACCGACGGGTCGAGCGCCGGGGGCGCGGCGATCACCGAGCGGTCGTAGAGGGCGAGGCCACCTCGCCGCACCGCCGGGCCGAACCTGGCCAGGCTGGGGGCGTTGAAGGCGACGAGCACGTCGGGGGTCGAGGCGTCGGGCGAGAGCACCTGTCCCTCCGCGAGGCGCACGTCGGCGTAGGAGGTGCCGCCGCGCGACTCCGGGCCGTAGCTCGGGATGTGGGTGGCGTCGAGCCCGGCGTCGATGGCGGCGTGGACCAGCAGCATGGCCGCGGTCTGCGCGCCGTCGCCGCCCGCTCCCGCGAGCTTGAGGCCGAGCTCTCCGCCGGCAGGGAGGGCGGACGGCGGCGCGGGAGCCCGGTCCGGCGCCGGGGCCTCGGCGCCGATGGCGCGCAGGACCGCCTCCGCGTCGAAGGAGGGCCCCGGGCGGGCGTCCCAGGGCGACGGCGTGACGTCCTTCTTCACGCCGAGCGGGAAGACCGGCACCATCCGCTCCTTCACCCAGCGCTCGGCCTCCACCGGCGACAGCCGCAGGTGGGTCGGGCACTCGGCGAGCACCTCCACGAAGGAGAAGCCGACGTTCTCGACCTGGAGCTGAACCGCCTTGCGGATGGCCTTGGCCGCTCGCACCCGCTGCTTGGCGTCGTAGAGCGCGACCCGCTCCACGTAGACCGGGCCGTCGAGCTGGGCGATGAGCTCCGCCATCCGCAGGGGCTGCCCCATGGTGCGGTCCCGGCCGGCCGGGCTGGTGGCGGTGTGCTGGCCCATGAGCGTGGTGGGGGCGAGCTGGCCGCCGGTCATGCCGTAGATGGCGTTGTTCGCGAAGATGACGGTGAGCGGGATCCCGAGCTGGGCGGCGTGGACGATCTCGGTGAGGCCGATCGAGGCCAGGTCGCCGTCGCCCTGGTAGCTCACCACCACGCTCTCGGGGTTGGCGAGCTTGTGGCCGAGGGCCACCGCCGGCGCCCGGCCGTGAGCCGCCTGGGTGTTGCCCACGTCGAGGTAGTAGTACATGAGCACGGCGCAGCCGACCGGCGACACCGCCACCGTCCGGTCCTGGATCCCGAGCTCCTCGATGGCGCGCGCGAGGTACTGCTGGGCCAGCCCGTGGCCGCAGCCGGGGCAGTAGTGGGTGGCCTGCCCCTTGATGCCGCGGGCGTGGTCGTGCCGCTCGAAGCTCCGATAGAACGCGCTCACGCCCGCACCTCCGCCGCCACCATCGCCCTCACCGCCGCCAGGATCTCACGCTCCGAGGGGAGCACCCCGCCGAGCCGCCGCACGTGCCGGAGATCGCCCGGCGCCCGCCCGGCGTGGCTCAGCGCCAGCCGGAGCTCGTCCTCGAGCTGGCCGTGGCTCGCCTCGACCACCATGAGGTGGCGGGCGCGATCGAGGAGCGGCAGCAGGTGGCGGATGGGGAAGGGCCAGACCGTCTGCGGCCGGAAGAGCCCGGCCCGGATCCCTGCGTCGCGGAGCGCCTGCACGGCGCCCTTGGCGGTGCGCGCGGGGCTGTTGCAGGCCACCAGCAGCACCTCGGCGTCCTCGCAGCGGAAGAGCTCGGCCCGCTGCTCGGCCTCGGTGATGCGGGCGTACTTCTCGACGAGCGCGAGGTTGTGCCGCTCCTGCTCCGGCTCCTCGAGGAGCAGCGAGCAGATGAGGTTGCCGCGGTGCGGGGCGTCGCCGGGCACGGCCCAGGACGGCAGCCCCGGGCGCACCAGCTCCGTGGGCAGCGTCACCTTGCCGGTCATCTGGCCGAGGTGGCCGTCGGCCAGCACCACCACCGGGCTGCGGTAGCGGAAGGAGAGCTCGAAGGCGAGGGCGGTGAAGTCGAGCATCTCCTGCGGGGTCGCCGGCGCCAGCACCGGCGCGTGGGTGTTGCCGTGGCCGAGCCCGCGGCAGGCGAGCTTGAGGTCGGACTGCTCGGGCCCGATGTTGCCGAGCCCCGGACCGGCGCGCATCACGTCCACGAAGACGCCCGGCACCTCGGCGCCGATCATGTAGGAGATCCCCTCCAGCATCAGGCTGAAGCCGGGCGAGGAGGTGAAGGTCATCGAGGGCCGGCCCGCGCCGCCGCAGCCGTACATGAAGTTGACCGCGGCCACCTCGCTGGCGGCCTGGAGGAAGGTGCCGCCCAGCGCCGGCAGGAGCTTCGCCATCAGCTCGGCGCCCTCGGTGGAGGGCGTGATGGGGTAACCGAAGAAGTGACGGCAGCCCGCGAGGAGCGCGCCCACGGCGGCGGCGTGCGTCCCCTTCAGCACCATCGGCCGGCGCGCCGGGAGCGCCACCCGCTCCGCCGGGAGTTCCGCGGGCAGCGGCCGGGCCGCCGGGGCGTGCCGGGCCGAGAGCTCCGCCGCCAGGCTCTCGGAGACCAGTCCGTACGGCTCCGGGCAGGCCTCGATGCAGAGCCCGCAGCCGTTGCACGCCTCGAGCTGGAGGACCACCGGGACGAGCCCGCTCGCCGGGTTCACCTGCTCGCCGGCCGCGATGCAGCCCCGCGCGCACACCCCGATGCAGCGGCCGCAGCCCTTGCACCAGTCCTCGCGCAGCACCGGCCGGGCTTCGATCTGGACCATGCGCTCTCCCTCCCCCCCAGACGACGGCAGGGGACG
This sequence comes from Anaeromyxobacteraceae bacterium, assembly GCA_035656915.1. Classification (GTDB taxonomy): domain Bacteria; phylum Myxococcota; class Myxococcia; order Myxococcales; family Anaeromyxobacteraceae; genus Anaeromyxobacter_B. The sequence goes on along the minus strand of DASRRJ010000004.1, from coordinate 19,121 downwards.
CTAGCCGAGCGCCCTCGGGTAAGTCGAGGTGATCTTGCGGCAAGACCCGTCCGGCGGCGGTTAGATCGCCTGCCGGCGGAGGCCATATGCTCGGAAAGAAGCTCGACATGCCCACGCTCGCCCAGGCGCTGCCCGGCCGGGCGGAGCCCATGCCGATCCCCGACCGGCACGCGGTGCTCGGCAATCCGCTCGCCCCGCCCTTCCCAGAAGGGCTCCAGCGGGCGGTCCTCGGCCTCGGCTGCTTCTGGGGCGCCGAGCGGAAGTACTGGCAGCTGCCGGGGGTCTACACCACCGCCGCGGGGTACGCCGGCGGGTTCACGCCCAACCCCACCTACCGCGAGGTCTGCACCGGCCTCACCGGCCACGCCGAGGTGGTGCTGGTGGTCTTCGACCCGGCGCGGATCTCGTATGAGGACCTGCTCCGCGTCTTCTGGGAGTCGCACGACCCCACGCAGGGGATGCGGCAGGGCAACGACGCGGGGACGCAGTACCGCTCGGCCATCTACACCTTCGGCGCGGCCCAGCGGCATGCGGCGGAGGAGTCGCGCCAGGCCTACCAGGCGCGGCTCCGGGCGGCCGGCTACGGTGAGATCACCACCGAGATCCAGGAGGAGCCCACCTTCTACTACGCCGAGGAGTACCACCAGCAGTACCTGGAGAAGAACCCGGCCGGCTACTGCGGCCTCGCCGGCACGGGCGTCTCCTGCCCCACCGGGCTCGGGGCCAGCTGAGGGTCGCCTCCGGCAGCGGCCCTCCTCAGACGCCGGGCGGCGCTCCGGCCGGGGGCTCAGGGACCGAGGGACTTCAGGCCCGCGCCTCGTACACCAGGTTGAACGGGGTCTCGGTGGCCCGGCGGAAGCGGGTGAAGCCCGCCTCGCGCGCCACCTGGCGGATCCGCTCCTCGCCCGCCTGCGCGCCGAGGGCGGCGCCGTGGCGCGCCAGCGAGTTGGGCACGCAGATCATGGTCGAGGCGGCGTAGAAGACCCGCCCCACCGGGTTGAGGTTCTTCTCGACCGACTCCCCGGCGAACGGCTCCACGATCATCCAGGTGCCGTCCTCGGCCAGCGCGGCGCGCGCGCGGCGGGCGGCCGCGACCGGATCGTCCATGTCGTGCAGGCAGTCGAAGTGCGTCACCAGGTCGTAGCCCTCGCCCGGGAAGGCGGTGGCCGGCGCGATCTCGAAGGTGAGCCGGTCCTGGACGCCCGCCTCGGCGGCCCGGCGCCTCGCCACCTCGACCGAGCGGTCGTGGAAGTCGAAGCCCCGGAACCGCGAGGACGGGTAGGCGCGCGCCATGAGGACCGTCGAGGCGCCGTGGCCGCAGCCGACGTCGGCCACCCGCGCGCCGCGCCGCAGCTTCTCCTCCACGCCCTCCAGCGAAGGGAGCCACTCCGCCACCAGGTGGGCCGCGTAGCCGGGCCGGAAGAAGCGCTCGGTGCCGTCGAACAGGCTCTGGTCCTGCTCGGTCCAGGCGAGCCCGCCGCCGGAGCGGAACGCCTCGGCGATGGTCGGCTCGGCCCGCCACATCGCCTCCAGCACCTGGAACGCGCCCGGCAGGAAGACCGGGCTGTCCTCCTGCGCGAGCGCCATGGCCTGCTCCGGCGTCATGGAGTACTGGCCGCTGGCGGCGTCATAGCTCACGTACCCGCCGGCGGCCTGGTTCGCGAGCCACTCGCGCACGTAACGCTCCGCCGTGCCGGTGCGCTGCGCCAGCTCGGCGGGCGTGGCCGCGCTCGCGGCCAGGGCCTTGTAGAGCCCGAGCTGATCGCCGATGCGCACCAGCGCTGCGCTCATGGCGGCCCCCAGATCACCGACCGCCTTCCCCATGAACTCCTCCAGCCTTCCGCGATCGACTTCCATGGCACGTCTCCTCGTGCAAACGGTTCGCGCAACATTCCGACGCGGTGGCTCTGCCGAGGGACCCCCGGCGCGGCCCGGGCCTTGCGGGGGCCAACGAACGCTCTGCGGCTCCATGCGGCCGCACGTATACTTGGCCGCTGGGGGTCTTCATGGACGCCGAGCGTGCGAAGGGTGGAACGGGCGAGCGGCGCATCCGGGCCATCCGCAACCTCGGCATCATGGCCCACATCGACGCCGGCAAGACCACCCTCACCGAGCGGCTGCTCTTCGTCGCCGGGCGCACCCACAAGATGGGCGAGGTGCACGAGGGCGCGGCGGTGATGGACTGGATGGAGCTCGAGCGCGAGCGCGGCATCACCATCACCTCGGCGGTGACCAGCTTCGAGTGGCGCGGCTGTGAGCTGCACCTCATCGACACCCCGGGCCACGTCGACTTCACGGTGGAGGTGGAGCGCTGCCTGCGCGTGCTCGACGGCGCGGTGGCGGTCTTCGACGCCGCCCACGGCGTCGAGCCGCAGAGCGAGACGGTCTGGCGCCAGGCCGACCGCTACCGGGTGCCCCGCCTCGCCTTCGCCAACAAGATGGACCGGGTGGGCGCCGACTTCGCCATGACGCTCGCGTCGCTCCGCCGCCACTTCCCCGACCAGCGCATCGCCGCGGTGCAGCGCCCCATCGGCGCCGGGGCCTCGTTCGCCGGCTTCGAGGACCTGGTGGCGGAACGCGGCGCTCGATTCACCGACCGTGACGACCCGCGCGCCTTCGAGGAGAGCGAGGGGCTGTCGGAGGCGGCGCGCCTCGACCGCGAGGAACTGGTGACGGTGCTCGCCGACCTCGACGACCAGGTGGCCGAGGCGGTGCTCTCCGACCGGCCGCTCGACGCGGCGGCGCTCCGGGCGGCGGTGCGACGGGCCACGCTCTCGGGGCGGTTCGTGCCGCTCCTCTGCGGCTCGGCGCTGCACAACGTGGGCATCCCGCAGGTGCTCGACGCGGTCAGCGACTACCTACCCTCCCCGCTCGACGTGCCACGGCTCCCCGGCCTGAACGAGGCCACCGGCGAGGAGGAGGAGCGGCCGGTGGACGAGCGCGGGCCGCTGCTGGCGCTCGCCTTCAAGGTCTCGCTCCTCGACGACGAGCGGCGCCACGTCTTCGTGCGGGTCTACTCCGGGCGCATCGCCGAGGGGGACGAGGTCTGGAACGCCGACCTGGGCAAGGCCGAGCGGGTGTCGCGGGTGCTGCTCCTTCACGCGGCGGAGAAGCGGCGCATGCCGGCCCTGGGGGCGGGGCAGATCTTCGCGGTCATGGGGCTCAAGGAGACCCGCACCGGCGACACCCTCTGCGACCGGGCCCACCCGCTGCGGCTCTCGCGCATCTCGAGCTACGAGCCGGTCATCTCCGCGGCCGTCGAGGCCGCCTCGCTCAAGGATCGCGACGAGCTCCTGCAGGCGCTCGCGCGCATCGCCGACGAGGACCCGAGCTTCCGCTTCGGCGAGGACCCCGACACCGGCCAGCTGCTCATCTCCGGCCAGGGGGAGCTGCACTTGCAGATCGTGACCGAGCGGCTGCGGCGCGAGTTCAAGCTGCCGGTGCGCACCGGCGAGCCGCAGGTGCTCCGGCGCGAGACCATCACCGCCCCGGCGACGGCCGAGCGGAGCTTCCAGCGGAAGGTGGAGGACGAGGAGGTCTTCGGGCAGGTGGCGGTGCGGCTCGAGCCGCTGCCGCGCGGCGAGGGCTTCCGCTTCGCGCTCGCGCCGGAGGCCGCGGCGCTCCCCTTCCTGCGCGAGGAGGTGCGCGGCTTCGCCGAGGCCGGCGCGCGCGAGGCGGCCGAAGGGGGCGTGCTCGAGGGCTGGCCGCTGCAGGACGTGGCGGTGACGCTCACCGGCGCCACCTGGCGCGAGGGCGCGTCGAAGCCGTTCGCCTACAAGGTGGCCACCGCCGAGGCGGTGCGGGCCGCGGCGGCGCAGGCCCGCCCGGTGGTGCTCGAGCCGCTCATGCGGGTGGAGGTGGTGGCGCCGGGCGAGCACCTCGGCGAGGTGCTCGGGAGCCTCGACCGGCGCCGCGCCGCCATCCTCGACGTCGCCGATCAGGGCGCCGCGGTGAAGGCCATCACCTGCGACGCGCCGCTCCGGCAGATGTTCGGCTACGCCACCGAGCTCCGGTCGCTGACGCAGGGCCGGGCGCTCTTCACCATGCGCTTCGAGCGGTACGATTCAGTCTGAAGGGGACTGCGCCGGCTCCCTGCCGGGCGGCGCGGGCGCCCGGCATTCCCTGCTGCGTCGCGGGCGCCTCCCCCTCTGCGCCGGAGCCGAGCGCGCTGCTCCCGGACGGGTGAGTTCACTTCCGCCAGCGGAAGTTCTCCGTTGGTGAATCAGACTGGGCACATGGGTGACAGTCGGAACGCATGCCGTCCGTGAATCGGTGGCTCGACGGCGAGCGGGTGAACGACCTGTGTCGCGAGTTCGAAATCAGCCGGAAGATCGAGGCAGCCGGCGGGCACGTTGCGCGTTAGCTCTCGGCGACGCTGCGATCCCGGGCCCCTTGGGCGTGAGGGAGACGGAGCACGTTGCCAGTCCTGGCGCTCACTCCAGTCGCACGCTCCTTCGGGCCAGCCCACCGGGTGCGTCGATCGTCATTGACGGGGTTCTGCTCGATTCGGTCGTGCGTTCTCGCCGGCGCTCGAAATCCAGCTCTTTGCGCGCCCACCCTGGCGGCGTCGCGCGCGAGCGCCGCGCGCGTGGAGGCGAAGAGCCCTTCCTCCGAAATCGCATCCGAGAGGCTGCCAGACCCCTTCCCGGAGAGCCCGACAACGCGTGCGAACATGGTCCTCGTCTACGGGGGGGTCCATGCACGTCATCGTCACGTCGTCCGTCGCCTCGCTCGACTCCACCGCTCTGGCCCGCCGCCTCGGCGAGCTCGCCGGCGACGAGCGGCGCGTCCAGGCCGACTTCCTCCTCCACCTCGAAGCCTTCGACCACCCGCGCGGCTACCTCGAGGCCGGCTACTCCTCGCTCTGGGACTTCTGTCTGAAGGCGCTCCACCTGCGGGAGGGCGCGGCCGGCCGCCGCATCGCCGCCATGCGCGTCCTGCGCCGGTTCCCGGTGCTCGAGAGCGCGCTCCGCGAAGGGAAGCTTTGCCTCTCCACGCTCGGGCTGATCGGTCCGGTCCTCGCGGAGGCAAACTTGGACGAGGTGGTGGATCGCTCTGCTTTCCGCACCCGGGCCGAGGTCGATCGGCTCGTGGCGTCGCTGCAGGCGAGGCACGCTCCCAAGGACGGGATCCGGAAGGTGGCTGGTCCTCGGCATGTGCCAGAAGAGGTCACGGAGATCGGCCGGACCCTGCCGATGGCGCCAGCGAAGTCTCTGCTTCCGTCCCCGCTCCGCTTTCCTCGGCTGCGGCTCCGCCGCGCGAGGAGCCGATGCCGATTCGGTCGCGCCCCGAACTCCGGCCGGTGTCGGAGGAGAGCTACTCGCTCCGTCTCACGCTCGACGCCACCTTCAAGAGCGAGCTCGATCAGCTCCGGCAGCTCCTCAGCCACAAGGTGCCGAGCGGGGACCTCGCCGCGGTACTGCGGGAAGCGGTTCGCTGCGCCATCGAGAAGCATGGGAAGCGCCGCGGGGCGGTGGCCCCGGGGCGGAAGGTGGCCTCGTCGCGCCGGGAGGGCGGCGTCCCGCTGCCGACGACCGGAACTTCCTCGGCGACTGGACCGCGCGAACGTGAAGGCGAGCGCCGAGACTCCGACGAGCGCGGCCGGGGCGGTCTCCGGCGAGAGCAGGCCAGCGAGCCCGGGCCAACCGAGCGACCAGCGCTCGCAGGCGCGCTCGAGGCCGGCCATTCCCTCCGCCGTTCGCCGCGAGGTCTGGGCGCGTGACGGCGGCCAGTGCACCTGGTGCAGCAACGATGGCCGCCGCCGCCAGAGCCGCTGGCAGCTCGAGTTCGACCACGTGGTCCCGGTAGCTCTCGGCGGCCCGACGACCGCCGCCAACCTTCGGCTGGCCTGTCGCGCGCACAACACCTTCCATGCCGAGAAGGTCTTCGGGCGGGAGCACATGGCGCGCTTCCGGCGCGAAGCGACCCGGCAGGGTGAGTTTGCTATCGCCGGCGGAGGTGGGCGATGAGATGAACGGAGGCGCCCACCATCGCGGCCCTCCCCACTCAGGTGGAAGCGTGAGGGCTCCGCCCCTCGCCACCGCCCCTCGCCACCCGGCGGGTACCCCTCCCGCCCAGCCGTGCGGGGATACCGATGTTCCATCGAAGGAGAAGCCGATGCGCGCCATGGTGGTGGAGGAACCGGGGAGGCCGCTCGTCGAGCGCGAGCTGCCGGTGCCGGTGCCCGGGCCCGACGAGATCCTGGTGCGGGTGCGCGCCTGCGGCGTCTGCCGCACCGACCTTCACGTGGCCGACGGCGAGCTGGCCTGGCAGGGCCGGCCGGTGGTGCCGGGGCACGAGATCGTGGGCGAGGTGGTGGGGCGCGGCGCGGCAGTGACGCGCTTCCGCGAGGGCGACCTCGCCGGCGTCGCCTGGCTCGGCCTCGCCTGCGGGAGCTGCCGCTACTGCCGGAGCGGGCGCGAGAACCTATGCCCGTCGGCGCGCTACACCGGCTGGCAGCGCGACGGCGGCTACGCCGAGTACGCCGTCGCCGACGCGCGCTTCGCCTTCCCCCTGCCGCCGGGCACCGACCCGGTCGCCACCGCGCCGCTCCTCTGCGCCGGGCTCATCGGCTACCGCGCCTGGCGCATGGCTGGCGAGGCCGAGCGGCTCGGCATCTACGGCTTCGGCGCGGCCGGCCACATCGTCGCGCAGGTGGCGCGCCACCACGGCCAGGAGGTCCACGCCTTCACCCGGCCCGGCGACCGCGAGGCGCAGGAGCTGGCGCGCCGGCTCGGCGCGGCCTGGGCGGGCGGCTCCGGCGACCTGCCGCCCGCGCCGCTCGACGCCGCCATCCTCTTCGCACCGGTGGGAGCGCTCGTCCCGGCTGCGCTGCGCGCGGTCGGCCCCGGCGGCACGGTGGTCTGCGCCGGCATCCACATGAGCGACATCCCCTCGTTCCCGTACGCGATCCTCTGGGGCGAGCGGAGCGTCCGCTCGGTCGCGAACCTCACCCGCCGCGACGGCGAGGACTTCCTGGCGCTCGCGCCCCGGGTGCCGGTGCGCGCCGAGGTGACCACTTTCCCCCTGCAGGCGGCCAACCAGGCGCTCGGTCGGCTTCGCGCCGGTGAGCTCACCGGCGCGGCGGTCCTGGTCCCGGGGGACTCCCGCCCGGCCGGAGGTTCGGGGTAGGCTGCGCCGCCAATTTCCCCCGGACCGTCCATGCGCCCCCAGCTCAGCTCGATCCTCGCCGCCGCCGCCCTCTCCCTCCCCCTCGCCGCCCGCGCCGCCCCGACCGGGCCCGCCTGCCACTGCTTCAACGACCGCACCTACGACGCCGCCCGCCCCTCGGCCGCGGATCCGTACATCCTCGCCACCACCCGCAGCTCGCTCCTCTCCGCCGCCTACGGCGTGCCCAAGGCCGAGCTGGTGCGGGCGGTGATGTCGGGGACCGCCGCCGAGGACCTCTGGGTGGCGCACTGGGCCGGCGCCCGGCTCGGCCGTCCCGCCGGCGAACTGCTCGATGCCAAGGCCTCGGCCGGCTCCTGGAAAGCCGCGCTCGCCAGCACGGGCGCGGGCATGGAGAAGCTCGGAAAGACCTTCGGCGCCCAGCTCGCCCGCGGCGCCAACGAGGCTCAGCTCGCCGCCCTGGCCGTCGACGACGTGCTCGCGACCCGCCTCGGCGCCGACCCCGCCGCCCTCGGCAAGCTCCGCGCCGCCGGCGCCGGCACCGAGGAGGCGATCCTCTGCACCGTGCTCGCCGGCAAGCTCGGGACCGCGCCCGCCGCGCTCCTCGCCCGGGTCCGCGCCGGCAAGGCGACCTGGGGCAGCACCGTGCAGGCGGCCGGGCTCACGCCCAAGGGGCTCGACGGGCTGGTGCGGCAGAGCGTGAGGTGAGGGCCTCCGCCACCTCACCCCCGCTTCGCCATCGCCCGCGCGATCCCCCGCTCCACCGCCTCCACCAGCCACGGCCGCAGCTCGGCCGCGGCGATGATCCGGTCGAGCGAGCCGACCCGCTGCGCCCGCTCCACGCTGTGGATCCGGTCGAACTCCTCCCCCACCTCGCCGAGCTTCTCCGAGCGCACCGCGGCGATCACCTCCGCGAGCCGCGCCCGCGCCGCCGGATCCCGCGCCGCGGCCTGCTCCGCCTCCACCACCCGCGGGTCCTTGCGGGTGCGGGTCTCCACCTCGCGCGCGAAGACCACCGCCGCGGCCGGCGAGCCGCCGATCACCGAGGCGCGCGCCCCCTCCACCGCCACCGCCTCGATCTCCTCGCGCAGCGTCTTGGCGAAGACCACGAAGGCGCCGCCGTGGTAGCGCGAGACCACGCAGAAGACCACCGGCCCGTCGAAGTTCACCACCGCCCGGCCGATCTCGGCGCCGTACTCGAGCTGCAGCTTGCGCATCGACTCGGGCGAGCCGTCGAAGCCGGAGAGGTTGGCGAGCACCACCACCGGCCGGTTGCCGCTGGCGGCGTTGACGGCCCGGGCGATCTTCTTCGAAGACTGCGGGAAGAGGGTGCCGGCGCTCCACTGCTCCGGCCCGTCGGCGGGCACGAACTCGAGCCGCGGCAGCGGGCGCGACTCGATGCCGACCAGGCACACCGGCCAGCCGCCGAGGTGGGCGTCCCAGACCACCGCGGTCTCCCCGCCGCGCAGGTCGCGCCAGCGCTCGAGCGGCGGGTGGTCCTGATCCACCACCGCCCCCATCACCCGGCGGATCGCGAAGGGCTTCTTGCGATCCGGGTTCTTCTCCAGGCTGAAGACGTCACCCACGGTCTCGAAGCCGGCGCCGCCCTCCGGCCCGTGCGGCGAGGCGCGCACGTCCCGGTCCACCGGGTCCCCGGTGCGGGCCCGCCGCGGGAAGCGCTCGCCGGGCGCGCGGTAGGCGTGCTCGTAGTGGCGCAGCAGGATCTGGCAGGCCTCGGTGACGCTGCCGGCCTGGTACTGCGCCTGGCCGTTCGGGCCCATGATCCGGTCGTAGCCGCCGATCCCCTCGTTGTCCTCGGCGGAGACGCTGCCGGAGTACTCCAGCGCCTGCTTGCCGGTGAGCACCATCGAGGACCCGGGCGTCATCACCAGGATGCCCCGGGTGTGCATGAGCATGGTGGCCTCGGCGTTCCAGTAAGGCTGGGCGCCGACGGTGATCCCCATCACCACCACGTTGATCTCGCCGCCGCGCTGGGTGAACTCGATGATCCGGCGCAGCACCCGCGAGACCCAGTCCATGTTCTCGGTGCCGGTCTGCATCGAGATCTTCGCCCCGGCGCAGACCTCGAACCACTCGAGCGGCGCCTCGAGCTCCTGGGCGAGGTCGATGGCCGCCTCGATGCGCCGGCACTCCGGCTCGGCCACCGAGCCCATCTCCTTGCCCGGGTCGCCGAGCAGCACCACCCGCCGCATTCCCTCGGGGTAGCGATCGGTGAAGCTCGTCACCACCCCCACCACCACGTTGGCCGTGTTCTTTCCCGGCGGCCGCTCCACCGGCGCGAGCCGCCCCGCCTCGTCCAGATCGTGCTCGACGAAGCGGCCCGGCGGCATGCCGGTGGAGTCGGAGCGCTGCGCCGGCGCCAGGAGCTTCATCAGCTCGAAGGGGTGGGTGAGCCCTCGGCGGCGGAGCTGCACCACCTTCTGCTCGTACTCGGCGAGCGGCTCGAGCGGACGATCGGTGTGCTCGTCCCAGCGCAGCGTCACCTCTCGCCCCACCACCACCGCGCGCAGCAGCGTGTCGCGCAGCTCCCCGGTGTCCGGGTCGGGGATGCGCGCGTCGATGAGGATCATCTCCAGCCCGAGCCCGGCGGTCGCCGGCGCGAGCCGCGTCAGGATCCGCTCCAGCACCTCCCGCGAGACCCGCAGCGGCGGCCCCACCGTGAGCAGCACCCGGTTCCACTCCAGCCGCTGGTTGGGGGCGCGCCGCGCCTGGAAGAGCCGCATCCCGGCGAGCGCCTCGAGGAGCATCCGCTCGAGGTGCGGCAGGCGCGCCACCCGCCCCCCCTCGTCGCGGACCGGGGTGAGGTCGCGCACCTCCGCCATGGCGAAGAGCCGCTCGTCCTTGGGGTTGTCGCGCGCGACGCCGCGGTAGAGGTACACGTCCTCGACCGAGGGGAGCCGCTCCAGGTCGAAGCGCGCCAGGCGCCCGAGCTGCAGCCGCTCGGCGAGCATGTGGTGCACCCCGCGGCTCCGGCGATCCTCCGCCCACTCCGGCGGGCCGCCGCGGAAGGTGAAGTGCTGCTGGCTCGCGTCGTTGCCGAGCCCGCGACCGGGGACGGCGAGCACCACCGAGGCCCGCACGATGGGCCCCGGGAAGGCGGCCTCCACCAGCGCCTCGCGCAGCTCGGAGGCGAGCGCGTCGGCCGACTCCGGCTGCGCCTCGCGCCAGAGGTAGAGCTCCACCACCAGCTCGCGACCGCGCGGCGCGTCGGCCGCGAGCCGCGCCAGGCTCCGCGCCGCCGCCCGCGCGTCCGCCGCCGGCGCGAAGGCCGCCGCCACCCGCAGTCGCCGCTCGCCGAGCGCGTAGTCGGCGAAGGCGCACGGGATCCCCTCCACCTCCAGCGCCGCCACCGGCTCCAGCGGCCGCACCCGGTAGTAGCGCCGAACGAGCGCCTCCACCAGCCGCGGCCGGAGCGCCACCGGGGCGGCCGCGGCGCGCGAGACGAGCAGCGTCGCGAGCGGGTGCGGGCACTCCACCAGCCGGTCCACCAGGGCCTCCCGCTCGTCCCCCGACACCTCGTGGAGCCGCGCCAGGTCTGCCTCGGACTGGGCGTAGGCGTCGGCGCGGGCCCGCTCCAGCGCCGGCTGGTCGTAGTGGCGGTGGCGCACCTCGCCGGCGAGGTCGGCCAGCGCGGGGAAGCGCTCTCGCCCGAGCTCGGAGAGCCGGTCGAGCAGCTCGCGCGAGCCCGGTCCGGCGCCGGCGCGCGGCTCGAGGCGGCGCTCCAGCAGCGCCAGCACGGGCGGGAGCTGCTCCTCGAAGCGCTCGTGCGACTTCTGCATGCGCAGGAGCGCCAGCTCGAGGGCGCGCCCCGGCTCCTCCAGGGAGAGCCCGTAGTGCTGGAGGGCGCGGCGCAGCATCGCCACGAAGGACGGCGAGAGCCCCTCCCCGCGCTCCTCCGGGCCGTGCAGGTAGCGCCACAGCTCCTCCAGCGGCGGCCGCCCGAGCCCGGCCGGCCGCACCCGGCTGAAGAGCGCGTGCAGGTCGGCGAAGCTCCGCAGCGCCGCCTCCTCGGCCCGCGCCACCTCGGGGTCGGCCGGCGCGGCGGCGGCGAGCTCGCGGAAGCCGGCCGCCAGCCGCCGGGTCTCGCCCTTCTCGAGGTCGAAGCCGAGCAGGAGCCGCTGCAGCTCCTCCAGGACCGCGAGCCAGCGCTCCCGGGGATTGGCCTGGAGCGGCCCCGGCCCGGCGGCGAGCGTCACCAGGTCGGCGGCGGCCGGCGCCTCCTCTCCCAGCGGATCGAGCCGCAGGAGCGGCGCGCCGGCGTCCACCTGCCCGTTCACCACCGCGACCACCTCGCGCACCACCCCCGCCACCGGGGCGACCACCGCCACCTCCACCTTCATCGACTCGATGCGCGCCACCGGCTCGCCGGCCGCCACCCGCTGCCCGGGCGCGACCGGGAGGGCCACCACCACCGCCGGCATGGGCGACGCGACCACGCCGCCGGGATCGGTGTGGACGGTGTGCGGCACCCCGTCCACCTCCACCAGGCGGCGCCGCCCGTCCCGCACCGACACCACCCGCACCCGCCGCCCGTGCCAGGAGAGGCGGCGCTCCAGGCGCGAGCGCCGCTCCACCCTCACGTCCACCGGGGCGCCGCCGGCCGGGGCGACCCGGTAGGCGTCGAGCCCGGTCTGGCGCACCTCCAGCCGGTAGCGGACGCCCTGGTAACGCAGCTCGACCGCGCGGCCCGACGACGGTCCCACCCGCGGCCGCCCGCGCCGCGCCTCGGCCAGGAAGCGGGCCCGCTCGAGGTCGAGCTCCTGGTCGTAGACCTCGATGGCGGCGGCCAGCAGGGCCGCCTCGGGCCTGGGCTGCACCAGCCGCTGCCCCGCGGCCGCGAGCCCGGCGAGGAAGCCCACCCCGGCCGCGCCGGCGCCCACCTCCGGGCGCGCCAGCAGCGCCAGCAGCCAGGCCCGCGAGGTGGGGCCACCGCGGAGCAGGAGGTCGCTCTCGGCCAGCGCCGCCTCGAGCCGCGCCGCGGCGCCGGCCCGGTCCCGACCGGTCGCCACCACCACCGCGAGGGGGCCGTCGCCGGCCGGCGCCTCGTCCCCCTCCTCCACCGCGCTCTCCACGTGCGCCCCGGGCCCGGTGCGGAAGCGGACCAGCTCCACCTTCCCGCCAGGCCCGGCGCCCTCCACCTCCGGATCGCGCGGCAGGACGGCGGCCGCGAAGGCGTGGCTCCGGGTGGCCGGCTCGAGCCGGTCGAGCGGCTCGCCCGCGGCCAGTCGCAGCGCGAGGCGGGTGAGGTCGAGTCCGGCCGCGCCCTCGATGGCCGCGGCCGAGCGCGCGAAGGCGTCGAGCCCGGCGAAGGCGAGGCGGCGCGAGGCCGGGTCGAGGACCAGCCGGAGCGCGGCCACCCCCACCCAGCCGGCCCGGGTCGCGGCGCGGCCCGCGAGGGCGCGCGCCTGCGCCTCCTCCGCGGCGTCGAGGGCAGGCGAAGGAGACTCGGAGAGCACCGTCGCGCCGCCGAGGGCGAGCGAGGCCTCGCCCACGCCGAGCGCCACCGCGGCGCCGGTCCGATCGCGCGCCACCGCCACCTCCAGGAGCCTGGCCTCGGGCGCGGGTGCCGCCGGCGCGAGCCCGAGCCCGAGCTCCGCCGCGAGCCGGGCCTGGCCTCCCGGCGCGGCGAGCCGCCGCAGCGCCTCGAGCGGCGGGCCGATGAAGGCGACCCCGGTCCGCGCGCAGGCCTCGGCGAAGCCGAGCCGCTCCGCGAGCGGCGCCGGTCCGAGCCAGGCGCTGTCGGCGCGCGCGCGGGAGAGCGCCACGTCGAGCGAGTCGCCGAGCTCGACCGCCTCGTCCGCCTCGCGGACCGCGCGCCGATCGTCGGGCGGGTGGAGCACCACCGCGGCGCCGGCCTGCCCCGAGCGGGCGAGCGCGCGCAAGGCACGCAGCACCGGGCGCGACGCGCCGTCCAGCACCGCCACCCGCCCCAGGCCGGCCATCGCCACCTCCGCTCGAGAACCGCGATCTCGTATCGGCGGGGCCGCCCGCCCGCAAGCCGAGCAGCGGCGGCCCGCCCGTCAGGCGGGGCCGCGCTGGATGAGCTCCACCTTGTAGCCGTCGGGGTCCTGCACGAAGGCGATGACCGTGGTGCCGTGCTTCATGGGGCCGGCCTCGCGCGTCACCACCCCGCCCCGGCGCTTGATCTCCGCGCAGGCGGCGTAGGCGTCCGGCACCTCGATGGCGAGGTGGCCGAAGCCGTTCCCGAGGTCGTAGGCGGGGGTGTCCCAGTTGTGCGTGAGCTCGACCGCCGGCTGCTCCGACTCCGGGCCGAAGCCGACGAAGGCGAGGGTGAAGCGCCCCTCCGGATAGTCGTGGCGGCGCAGGAGCTTCATGCCGAGGACGGCGGTGTAGAAGGCGATGGAGCGATCGAGGTCTCCGACCCGGATCATGGTGTGGAGGATGCGCAACGGAGCTCTCCCGTGGGCAGGGGCGCGGCCGCGCCGACGAAGCGCGCGAGCCAGTTGTGGAGGCAGTGGACGGCCTCCGGCGTCTCGGCGAGCGACGCCCGCACCGCCCCGGAGCCGCCGGGGACGCGCCGGTCGTGGTCGGCCCGGTCGCGCTCAGCGAAGAAGCGGGCCCGGGCGAGATCGATCTCGGGGTGGAACTGGATGCAGCGCAGGTTCCCGCGCGCGAACGCCTGCACCGGGCTCATGGCGTTGCCGGCGAGGAGCACCGCGCCGGGCGGGAGCTCCGGCACGTGATCCTCGTGCAGCTCGTGGGCGAGGAAGCGCTCCGGCACCCCGGCGAAGAGGGGATCGGCCTGGCCGGCGGCGGTGAGGCGCACCTCGCAGGCGCCGGCCTCGAGCCCGCGCGGGTTGCGCTCGACGCGGGCGCCGAGCGCGCGCGCCAGCAGCTGGTGCCCGAAGCAGACCCCCAGCACCGGGCGGGTGCCCGCCACGTCGAGGAGCCGCGCCGACAGCTCGACCATCCAGGGCTCGGGCGCGGTGACGCTCGCGAAGGAGCCGGTGACGATCACGCCGTGGAAGGGCTCGAGCGCGGCCCATTCGGCGGGGCTCCGGCCCACCACCGCCTCGGCGCGGCCCTCGAGGAGACGGGCGAACCAATGGGAGAAGTCGCCGAAACGACCGGCGACGTCGGGGCCGACGCTGCCGGTCTGCGCGATGAGGATCCGCTTCACGGGTGGGGATGGTAGCGGGAGGGAGCCGCGGGCACCACCTCCAGGGCCCACCCGCCTGCCTGCCTGGTTGACAGCCAGCAACGCTTGACGTAGGTCAACCGTCCATTCATTACAAGGATGGCACGATGCCCGGCTCGCCCGCCCAGGACCGCCCCACCCGCTCGCCCGCCCCGCGGCCCGCGCTCGCCGCCGCGCTCCTCGCCGCCGCCGCGCTGACCGGCTGCAGCCGCGACGAGGTCACCCACGTCCAGGTGCCCAAGGCGCCGGCCGCCGCCCTCCCCTCGCCCGCGAGCGCGGCCGCCGGCGCCGGCGCGGGGAGCACGCCGCCTCCCGGCATGACCGGCGACGTCCCGCCTCCGCCCAGCCCCACCGGCGGCGCGGCGCTGAAGTGGACCTTGCCCAAGGGCTGGACCGAGAGCCTCTCCGGCGGCATGCGCTACGCCACCTTGAAGGCGCCGGTGCCCGGCAAGCTCGACGTCTCGGTGGTGGTCCTCCCCGGGCCGGCCGGCGGCGAGCTCGCCAACGTGAACCGCTGGCGCGGCCAGATCGGCCTCCCGCCCGTCGACGAGGCGGCGCTCGCCAGCTCCCGCAAGACGCTGCGGAGCGGCGCCGGGCCGGTCTCGCTCTTCGACTTCACCAGCGACGGGCAACAGAAGAGCCGCATGGTGGCCGGCCTCGTCGAGGTGGCCGGGAACACCTGGTTCGTGAAGATGGTTGGAGACGCCGAGCCAGCAGCCGCCGCCCGCCCCGACTTCCTCCGCCTCGTGGAGAGCCTCCGCCTTGATTCCGCGACCCGTTAGACGCGCCTGGGACGCGCTCACGTCCCTCAAGCTCACCATCGTCTGCCTGGCGCTGCTGATGGTGCTGGTGATCGCCTGCACCCTCGCCCAGACCACCATGGGCACGCTCGGGGCGGTGAACGCCTACATCCGCAGCTTCCTGGTCTGGTGGGAGGTGCCCGGCAGCGCCTGGCGCATCCCGGTCGCGCCCGGCGGCGGGCTGGTGGGCCTCGTGCTCACGCTGAACCTGGTGGCGGCGCAGGCGAAGCGGCTCGAGCTCTCCTGGAAGAAGGCCGGGCTCTGGATCGTCCACGCCGGGCTGATCCTCCTCTTCGTGGGGGAGTTCGTCACCAGCGCCTTCCAGGTCGAGACCCAGCTCACCATCGAGGAGGGGCAGACCCTCAACTACGTGGAGAGCCCGCGCGACCTCGAGCTGGCGCTGGTGGACGTGACCGATCCGGGCCATGACGAGGTGTACGCCGTGCCGGAGTCGCGCCTCGCCCGGCAGGGCGCCATCGCCATCCCGGGCACGCCCATCCAGCTCCGCGTGAAGGGCTACTACCAGAACGCCGAGCTCGCGAACCGCGGCCCCGCCGACCCGCCCTCGCCGGCGAACATGGGCGTGGGCGCGATGGTGAGCGTGCGACCCATGCCGCCCGAGGCCTCGGACGAGCTGCAGAACCGCCGCGCGGCCTTCGTCGAGCCGGTGGCCGGCGGCCGGAGCTACGGCACCTGGCTCGTCTCCAACGCCCTCGGCGCGCCGCAGAGCTTCATCCACGAGGGGCACACCTTCGTGCTCTCGATGCGCCCGCGCCGCCAGTACCTGCCCTACGCCATCACCCTCAAGAAGTTCAGCCACGACGTCTACCCGGGCACCGACATCCCCAAGAACTTCTCGAGCCTGGTGCACCTCTCGAACCCCTCGCGCGGCGAGGAGCGCGACGTGCTCATCTTCATGAACCAGCCGCTGCGCTACGCCGGCAAGGCCTTCTACCAGGCGAGCTTCGGCAAGGGCGACACGCTCTCGGTGCTGCAGGTGGTGGAGAACCCGGGCTGGCTGCTGCCGTACGTCTCCTGCGTGCTGGTCGGCGCGGGGCTCATCGTGCACTTCGCGCTGGTGCTGCGCCGCTCCCTGAAGCGGCGCCATTCGGCGGCGATGCTGGAGGCCGCATGAAGCTCGCCAAGATCGCCCCCCTCCTCGCCGGCGGCCTGGCGCTCGCGGCCGTGGGCGCGGCCATGCTCCCGCCGCGGCCGGTGCGCGGCTTCGACGTGGACGCCTTCGGCCACCTGCCGGTGCTCGAGGGCGGGCGGGTGAAGCCGGTCGACTCGGTGGCGCGCAACGCGCTGCTCATGATCCGCAGCCAGCAGAGCTTCCGCTTCGAGGGGCGCACGGTCTCGGCCGACGAGTGGCTCCTCGACCTGCTCTTCCGGCCCGAGGTGGCCGACCAGCAGCCGGTCTTCGTCATCAACGATCCGGACGTGCTCGGGCTCATGGGGCTGAAGCAGACCTCCGACCGCTACTTCTCCTTCCGCACCATGGGGCCGCACCTGGAGGAGATCCAGCGGCAGGCCGCCGCCGCCCAGCCGGTCGACGCGAAGCAGCGCACCCGCTTCCAGTCGGCGGTGGTGAACCTCTTCGACCGGGCCTACCTGTACTACCGGCTCAAGAACACCGTGCAGCTCGAGCGCTCGGGCGGGCTCGCCGCCGAGCTGGCCGCGCCGCTCGCTCCGGGCGCCGCCGCCCGCCAGGAGGCGCTGGCGGAGCTGGCCTTCTTCCGCCCGCTGCCGCCCGCCCCCGGCCAGCGCGCCGACGCCTGGCGCAGCGTCGGCGAGGCCCTGCGGAGCCCGGCCGCCGCCGACGGCGCCGACCTGCAGGCCCTCGCCCGCGCGTCGATCGCCTGGGGCGCGCAGGACCCCGCCGCCTTCGATCGCGCCCTGGCCGACCTCACCGGCGCGATCCGCGCCGCCCGGCCCGAGGCGCTGTCGCAGTCCTCGAGCGAGGTGCTCTTCAACCGCGCCGAGCCCTTCTACCTCGGCATGGTGATCTACGTGCTGGCGCTGCTGGTGCTCTTCGCCTCCTGGGCCTGGAAGCCCGAGATCCTGCAGCCGAGCGCCTTCGCGCTCCTGCTGGCCGGCGCGGTGGTGCACACCGGCGGGCTGGTCTCGCGCGTCGTCCTGCAGGGGCGCCCGCCGGTCACCAACCTCTACTCCTCGGCGGTGTTCGTGGGCTGGGGCGCCGTCGTGCTGGGCGTGATCCTGGAGCGCATCTACCGCAAGGGCTTCGGCACCGCCGTGGCCGCCGCGGCCGGCTTCGCCTCCCTCATCGTGGCCCACCACCTCACCGGCGACGGCGACACCATGGAGATGATGCGCGCCGTCCTCGACTCCAACTTCTGGCTGGCGACGCACGTGGTGACCATCACCATCGGCTACTCCGGCACCTTCCTCGCCGGCGCCATCGCCATCGCCTACACGCTGCGCCGCCACCTCGCCCCGCGCCTCGACCCGGCCACCACGCGCACGCTGGTCTCGATGACCTACGGGGTCGTCTGCTTCGCGCTCTTCTTCAGCTTCGTCGGCACCGTGCTGGGCGGCATCTGGGCCGACCAGTCCTGGGGGCGGTTCTGGGGCTGGGATCCCAAGGAGAACGGCGCGCTCCTGATCGTGCTCTGGAACGCGATCATCCTGCACGCGCGCTGGGGCGGCTACGTCCGGGAGAAGGGGATCATGGCGATGGCCATCTTCGGCAACGTCATCACCAGCCTCTCCTGGTTCGGCGTCAACATGCTCGGGGTGGGCCTCCACTCCTACGGCTTCATGGACAAGGCCTTCTGGGCGCTGGCGGCCTTCATCGGCTCGCAGCTCGCGGTGATGGGCTTCTGCCTCTTGCCGCGGCACTTCTGGAAGGGCAGCGCCGCGGGCGCCGCCGGCGAGGGCGGCGGGCAGGCGGCGAAGCCGGTGTAGGTGGGGGGGGGGGCGACCACGCGGATCCTCCGCCCCTTCAGCCAACGATTTCCCACCCGCGGCAGCCCGCGAAGACCGAGGTCGGCTCCAGCCGATCGCTGCTCCTTGGAGTCACCCTGATTATCCAATGGTGAACGCTTGACGAGCTCCTGCCCGTGCTCGCCGTCGCGCTTCCGCGCCGCGCGCGAAGCCACCTCTCGCCGCGCCGCAGGTCCGCCCACGCGCGCCGCCCCGCTCCGCGCGGAGGCAAGAGGCCCCGGCTGCGTTCTCTCGCCAGCGCGCCTCCTCGCGCGTATGGCGAGGCCCGAAAATCCGGTGAGACACTCTCGGCATGAACGACGCGCTCACCGAGACCGCCCGCCTCGCCCAGCTCCTCCGCAAGGAGCAGTCGGCCTTCGCCGAGTTTCTCCTCGCCCTCGCCGACTTCGACCGCCGCCGGCTCTGGGAGGAGCTCGGCCACTCGAGCCTCTTCTACTTCCTGTACCGCGAGCTCGGCCTGTCCAAGGGCGCCGCCCACTACCGCAAGGTGGCGGCCGAGCTGGTGCAGCGCTTCCCGGAGGTGATCGAGCCGGTCCGCGACGGGCGGCTCTGCATCACCAGCGTGGTCGCGCTCGCGAAGGTGCTGACGCCGGAGAACCGGGGTGAGGTGCTGCCGCGCTTCTTCCACCGCTCCAAGCGGGAGGCGCTGGCCGAGGCGGCGGCGATCTCTCCGGCCGAGGCGGCACCGCGGCGCGAGATGGTCACGGCGCTGCGGCGCGCAGCTGGGCCGCAGGCCGAGCGCGAGTTGGGTGAGGTGGCGCAGCCGCTGGTTCATCCGGATCTCAGGATCCTACACATCTTGCGGCTGTGATCCGCCTATGATCAAAGGGTTGGATGGCACGACCGCGAGTTCCCGAGACTTCGGCAGAATTCTCTGATGCAGAGTTCGGTGACGAGAGGCTCACTCGTCGCTGTCGCCGCGCTCGGCGGTCATATCAAGAACAACGGTGCCCCTGGGTGGCTGGTGCTCGGACGTGGCTACGACACGCTTCTCCTGATGCAGCTCGGGTGGCAGGCGCGCGAGAGATGTGATCGATGATGAGATCCGG
>DASRRJ010000003.1:0-179922 GCA_035656915.1 Anaeromyxobacteraceae bacterium | reverse complement strand
ACGCCTTGAACTCCGCCCAGCCCTTCTGCGCCAGCACCTTGGTGATCGCGGCGGTCAGCGTCGTCTTGCCGTGGTCCACGTGACCGATCGTCCCGACGTTCGCGTGCGGCTTGTTGCGTTCGAACTTTTCCTTGGCCATGTCTTCCTCTCTCGTTCGATCGGCTGCGGGCTACTTGGCGGCCGCGCCCTTGCTCTTGGTGATGATGGTCTCGGCGATGCTGTTGGGGACCTGCGCGTAGTGCGCGAACTGCATGGTGTAGGTGGCGCGGCCCTGGGTCTTGCTGCGGAGGTCGGTGGCGTAACCGAACATCTCGGCCAGCGGCACCTGGGCCGTGATCACCTGGACCCCGGTGCGGGGGTTCATACCCTGGATCTTGCCGCGACGCGAGTTCAGGTCGCCGATGACGTCGCCCATGAACTGCTCGGGGGTGACGACCTCGACGTCCATGACCGGCTCGAGCAGGACGGTGCCGGCCTTGGCGGCGCCTTCCTTGAAGCCCATCGAGCCGGCGATCTTGAACGCCATCTCGGAGGAGTCGACGTCGTGGTAGCTGCCGTCGAAGACCTCGACCTTGATGTCCACCATCGGGAAGCCAGCGAGGACGCCGCCCTGCATCGCCTCGACGATGCCCTTCTCGATGGGGTTGATGAACTCCTTGGGGATCGAGCCGCCGACGGTGGCGTTCTCGAAGGTGAAGCCGGTGCCGGGGGCCTGCGGGATGAGGCGGACCCAGCAGTGGCCGTACTGGCCGCGACCGCCGGTCTGCCGCACGAACTTGCCCTCCGACTCGACCTGCCTGGTGATGGTCTCGCGGTAGGCCACCTGCGGCTTGCCGACGTTGGCCTCCACCTTGAACTCGCGGAGCATGCGGTCGACGAGGATCTCGAGGTGCAGCTCGCCCATGCCCGAGATGATGGTCTGGCCGGTCTCCTCGTCGGTGCGGACGCGGAAGGACGGGTCCTCCATCTGCAGGCGGTTGAGCGCCATGCCCATCTTGTCCTGGTCGGCCTTGGTCTTCGGCTCGACCGCGACGTGGATCACGGGCTCCGGGAAGACCATCCGCTCCAGGATGACCGGCTTGTCCTCGTCGCAGAGGGTGTCGCCGGTGGTGGTGGAGCGCAGGCCCACGGCGGCGGCGATGTCGCCGGCCCAGACCTCCTTGATCTCCTCGCGCTTGTCAGCGTGCATCTGCAGCATGCGGCTGATGCGCTCCTTCTTGTCCTTGGTCGCGTTGATGACGTAGGACCCGGCCTCGAGCTTGCCCGAGTAGACGCGGAAGAAGGTGAGGTTCCCGACGAACGGGTCGTTCATGATCTTGAACGCCAGCGCGGAGAACGGCTCGGAGTCGGCGGTGTTGCGGATGACCTCGACGCCCTTCGGATCGATGCCCTTGACCGGCGGGACGTCGAGCGGACCCGGCAGGTAGTCCACCACCGCGTCGAGGACGTGCTGCACGCCCTTGTTCTTGAAGGCGGTGCCGCAGATCACCGGGAAGAACTTCATCGCGATGGTGCCCTTGCGGACCCCGGCGCGCACCTCGTCGTTCGAGAGCGCGTGGCCGTCGAGGTACTTCGCCATCAGCTCGTCGTCCGCCTCGGCGACGGCCTCCTCGAGGGCGGCGCGGTACTCCTTCGCCTGCTCCACGAGCTCGGCCGGAATGTCGACCTCCTGGTACTTCGCCCCCATGGTCTCGTCGTCGAAGGTGACTGCCTTCATCTTGACGAGGTCGACCATGCCGCGGAACTTGTCCTCGCGGCCGATGGGGATCTGGAGGGGCACCGGGCGGGCGCCCAGCTTCTCCTTGATGGTGCCGACCGACATGAAGAAGTCGGCGCCGACGCGGTCCATCTTGTTGATGAAGCAGACGCGCGGGACCTCGTACTTGTCGGCCTGGCGCCACACCGTCTCGGACTGCGGCTCCACGCCGTTCACCGCGTCGAACACCGCGACCGCGCCGTCGAGGACGCGGAGCGAGCGCTCCACCTCGATGGTGAAGTCCACGTGGCCGGGGGTGTCGATGATGTTGATGCGGTGTTCGCGCCAGAAGCAGGTGGTGGCGGCGGAGGTGATGGTGATGCCGCGCTCGCGCTCCTGCTCCATCCAGTCCATGACGGTGGTGCCCTCATGGACTTCGCCGATCTTGTGGGTGACGCCGGTGTAGAAGAGGATGCGCTCGGTCGTGGTGGTCTTGCCGGCATCGATGTGGGCCATGATGCCGATGTTGCGGTAGCGATCGAGCGGATGCGAACGAGGCATGTTTCTTCCGAACCTTCCGGTGGACGAACCGACGTGACGCCGCTACCGCGGCGACCAAACCGACCGAGCTGTCAAAGAGCGCGAGGCGCCTGCTGCTGCGACTATGCCGGCCGAGCCGGCCTGCTCTTTCCTCGATCCTCCTAGAGACCCTTACCAGCGATAGTGCGCGAAGGCCTTGTTGGCCTCGGCCATCTTGTGCGTGTCTTCGCGCTTCTTCACGGCGTTGCCACGGTTGTTGGCGGCGTCGATGATCTCGCCCGCCAGCTTCTCGACCATGGTCTTCTCGCCGCGGCCCTTGCTGTACTCGATGAGCCAGCGCATGGCAAGCGCGACGCGGCGATCCTGGCGGACCTCCACCGGCACCTGGTAGGTGGCGCCGCCGACGCGGCGGCTCTTCACCTCGACCATGGGCTTCACGTTGTCGAGGGCCTTCTTGAAGATCTTGAGCGGGTCGTCCTTGAGCTTGGTCTCGACCTGCGAGAAGGCGCCGTAGATGATCTTCTCACCCACCGACTTCTTGCCTTCCTTCATCAGGTTGTTGACGAACTTCGCCACCACCCGATCCTGGAACTTGGGATCGGGGAGGATCTTCCGCTTCACCACCACGCGACGACGAGGCATCGAAACCGTTCCTTCTTAGCTCGGGCGCTTGGCGCCGTACTTGGACCGACCCTGCTTGCGGCCCTGAACGCCGACCGCGTCGAGCGTTCCGCGAATGATGTGGTAGCGCACGCCCGGGAGGTCCTTCACGCGGCCGCCGCGGATGAGCACGACCGAGTGCTCCTGCAGGTTGTGGCCGACGCCGGGAATGTAGCTCGTGACCTCGAAGCCGTTGGTGAGGCGGACGCGGGCCACCTTGCGGAGGGCCGAGTTCGGCTTCTTGGGCGTCGTGGTGTAGACGCGGGTGCAGACGCCGCGTTTCTGCGGCGACTCCACGAGAGCCGGCGCCTTCTTTTTCGTCTTGAGCTGCTCGCGCCCCTGGCGCACAAGCTGGCTGATGGTCGGCATGCTGAAGAAGCTCTTTCCCTCAATAAAAACGCCCCTGGCGGTACCGCGGGGGCGCTGGAAACTTCACCCTTCTCCGAGCGAAGGGGCGCGAATTATACGGTTGCTCCGCGAGGTGTCAAGCGATTTCGGCGCCTCGGTGACGGCAGCAGAGCGGAGCGGGCGCAACCTAGTCCAAGGCGGGGCGAAAGCACAAGCTCTCGTTTCGAAAAAAGCGCATCAGACCTGCTCGAGCAGCCGGCGCACCGCGGTCGGGACCCCCGCGGTGGCGAGATCTTCCGGAACCGACCAGCGCAGCTCCGCGCCGGGAGAGCCGGACTCCCGCTCGATGGTACAGGCGAAGGCTCGCAGGGTGAGCTCCCTGTGGGTGAGCGTGCGGCGCACCGCAGCCAGCTCCTCCCCCACCGAGCAGCGGAGCCCGAGCCGGTCGAGCTCGGCCCGCAGCGCCACGGCCGGCGACGCACCCTCCCCGAGCTCCGCGGCGGGCGGCGCCCAGAGGCCGCCGAAGAGGCCGCGCGCCGGCCGGCGCGCCAGGAGCCACCGCCACTCCCGCCGCACCACCGCGCAGGCCAGCTCGAGCCGGCGTCGGGCCGGTCGGCGGCGCGGGGCCGGGATCTCCCCCGTCCGGCCGGAGGCGAGGGCCTGGCAGTGCGGCGCGATCGGGCAGCGCCGGCAAGAGGGCGCCGCGGGCGTGCAGACGGTGGCGCCGAGCTCCATGAGCGCCTGGTTGTGGTCGCCGGGTCGGACCGCGGGCACGAGCTCCTCCGCGCGCGCCCGGACCGCAGCGCGCACCGCGGCGTCGCTCGCGGTGCCAGGGAGCCCGCAGAGCCGCTGCAGCACGCGGGAGACGTTGCCGTCCACCGCCGCCGCTGGCACCGCGAAGGCGATGCTCGCCACCGCGCCGGCGGTGTAGGGACCGAAGCCCGGCAGCGCCCGCAGCGCGGCCACCGTGCCCGGGAGCCCGCCGTGGCGCTCCAGCGCGGCCCGCGCCGCGGCGTGCAGGTTCCGCCCTCGGGCGTAATAGCCGAGCCCGCTCCAGAGCTCCAGCACCTCGTGCTCGCGCGCCTGCGCGAGCGCGGAGAGCGTGGGGAAGCGCTCCAGGAAGCGGCGGTAGTATGGCGCCGCGGTCGCCACCTGCGTCTGCTGCAGCATCACCTCGGCGAGCCAGACCCGGTAGGGATCGGCGCCGTGCTGCGGCCCGCGCCAGGGCAGGTCGCGGTGGCCGGCGTCGTACCAGGCGAGCAGCTTGCGGCGCAGGGCGGCCCGGCGCGAGGGGGCGAGGTGCACGCCGGGAAGATGCCACGTCTCCCATGGAGACGAGAAGAGCCCGGCCACGCGGCCGGGCTCCTCGTTCGCTGCGCGCGGCGGCGTTACTTGAGCCGCTTCTCGCAGGTCTCCCAGCTCACGTTCTTGAAGAAAGCCTCGACGTACTTGGGGCGCTCGGTGGCGAGGTAATCGCGCATGAAGGCGTGCTCCCAGCCGTCCATCACCAGGATGGGCTTGAAGCCGGCCGGGTTGCCGTCGTTGTGGAGCGTGATCCAGTGATTCGAGAGCCAGCCGGTGTTCGGATCCTGGTAGAGCGCCGCCCAGCCCACCCCCGGCATGGTGGCGATGGCGCGGAAGTCGGCGAGCCAGGTCTCGTACTTGCCGAAGGAGCTCTCGATGGCCTGGCGCAGCTTGCCGGCCGGCGGCTCCGCCTGCGCGCCCGCGGTCAGGTTCCCGAAGTAGTACTCGTGCAGGACCATGCCGTTGTACTCGAAGCCCAGGCGGCGGGTGAGCTCGGCGAACACCGGGTCGGCGCCCGAGGCCTGGCCGGCGGCGCAGATGCCGGAGAGCTTCTCGGTGAGCGCGTTGGTGCGCTTCACGTAGCCGGCGTACAGCTTGAGGTGCTCCTCGAGCTGCTTGTCGGAGATGCCGGTCAGCCCGCGGACCTTCGAGAAATCCTGCTCCGCGTACTTCTTCACGTCGGCCATGCGCTTCCCTCCTGTCGGGGCCCCTGCGGCCCCCGCGATTGGATGTGACTCAGTGTGACCGCGGGGAAGTAAGGGCGCGCCCCGGTCGCGTCAAGCAGAAGCGGGGGGACTCCCGGCAGGTCGCATCCGATGGGCGCCGGGCTGGCGAGGCGCGGTGAAGCCTCCGCCCTCGCCCTGCGTATCGGCGCGGCCATCGATGGCGCCGAGGTGACGCATGCCTCCGCCGAGCGCCGTCAGGACAGCGGCAGCAGCGGGAAGATCGCCTCGCTGGAGACGTCGTTGAGGAGGCTCGCCAGCCCCAGCAGCCAGACCGTGGCCGGCAGCCCGCGCAGCCCTCGCCACCTCATGCGCCCGCCCCCTCTCTCCCTCGCCTGGCAAGCGTAGTGTAAGGTGCGCCGCGTGGCACTTCTTGTCCCGCGCCGGCCGCTCGCGCTCCTCCTCGTCGGCCTCGCCTGCGCCGCAGCGCTCGGGGCCGCGCTCTGGCTCACCCTGCCCGACCCGCGCGCCTTCGCGCTCAAGGCGCCCCGGACCACCGCGCTCGTGGAGCAGCGCCGCCGCGAGGCGGAGGCCGCGGGCCGCGCCTTCCGGCCGCGGATGTCCTGGGTGCCGCTCGAGCGCGTCTCTCCGCGGCTGGTGGCGGCGGTGCTCGCCTCCGAGGACGCCCGCTTCTTCGGCCACGGCCCCTTCGACTGGGACGCCATCCAGCTCGCCGCCGAGAAGGACTGGGAGGAGCGGCGCTTCGCGCGCGGCGCCTCGACCATCACCCAGCAGCTCGCGAAGAACCTCTACCTCGGCACCGAGAAGAGCCTCTGGCGCAAGGGCCGCGAGGCCCTCATCGCGGTGAAGATGGAGCGGTCGCTCAGGAAGCGACGCATCCTCGCGCTCTACCTCAACGTGGCCGAGTGGGGCGACGGCGTCTTCGGGATCGAGGCCGGCGCGCGCGCGCGGTTCGGCGTCTCCGCGGCCGGCCTCTCCACGGCCCAGGCGGCGCTGATGGCCGCCATGCTCCCGGCCCCGCGCCGCTGCGATCTGCACCGCCCCTCCCGCTGGCTGAAGCGGCGCTCCCGCCACGTGCTGGGCCTGCTCCTCGAGTCCGGGCGCATCGGCCCCGCCGAGAGCCAGGCCGCCCGCGCCGAGCTCGACCGGCTCCTGGGCGTAGCCCCGGCCGCGGCGGCCGCCGAGCCAGCGGTCGACGACGGCGCGGACGAGCCCCCCGACGACGATCCGTAGCGGCCGGGCGCCCGGCGCGCCGGCTAGGAGGCCGCGAGGCGCCCGCGGAACCACTCGAGGGTGCGGCGCAGCCCCTCCTCGATGGTCACCTCGGGCTTCCACCCGAGCGCGCGGCGCGCCGCGGAGGGATCGATGCAAGAGCGCTTCTGCTCACCGGGCCGCCCAGGCGCGTGGATCGGCGCGTCGCCCTTGCCGGCCGCCGCCGCCAGAATGGCGTGGAGCCGGTTGACGTCGGTCTCGACGCCGGTCCCGATGTTGAGCGCGCCGTCGTAAGCCCGCTCCGCCGCGAGCAGGTTGGCGCGGGCCACGTCGCCGACGAAGACGTAGTCGCGCGTCTGCGCGCCGTCGCCGTAGATGGTGCAGGGGCGCCCTTCGAGGAGCCGGCCGGCGAAGATGGCCACCACCCCCGCCTCGCCGTGGGGATCCTGCCGCGGCCCGTAGACGTTGCCGTAGCGGAGCGCGGTGGAGGTGATGCCGTGGCCGGCCCGGTAGACGCCCAGGTAGATCTCGCTCGCGGTCTTGGCGGCGCCGTAGTGCGACACCGGATGGGGCGGCTCGTCCTCCCGCGTGGGGATGTGGTCGGTCTCGCCGTACATGGCGCCGCCGCTCGAGGCGAAGAGCACGTGCCGCACCGAGCCGGCCTTCACCGCCGCCTGCATCACGTTGAGCAGGCCGCCCAGGTTCACGTCGGCGTCGTAGCGGGGATCGGCCATCGACTTGCGCACGTCGATCTGGGCGGCGAGGTGCGCCACCACCTCCGGCCGCTCGGCGACCAGCGCCTCCGCCGCCGCCGCGCTGCGCACGTCGCAGGGGTAGAGCCGCGCCGCCGCAGGGACGTTCTCCCGCTTGCCGGAGCTGAGGTCGTCGACCACCGCCACGTCCCAGCCGGCCCCGACGAACAGGTCGGCGACGTTCGAGCCGATGAACCCGGCGCCGCCGGTGATGAGGATCTTCTTCGCCACGCGCTCCCCTTTCAGACGTGCTGCCTGAACCAGTCGATGGTGCGGCGCATCCCCTCGTCCAGGTCGACGGCCGGCTCCCATCCCAAAAGCGCCTGGGCCCGCGAGATGTCCGGCTTGCGGATGCGGGGATCGTCGACGGGCAGCGGGCGATGGACCAGCTGGCAGCGCGAGCCGACCAGCCGCTGCACCGCCTCGGCGAACTCGAGCACCGTCATCTCGTGGGGGTTGCCCACGTTCACCGGCTCGTGGAAGTCGGCGTGCAGGAGGCGCCAGATGGCCTCCACGTTGTCGGCGACGTAGCAGAAGCTGCGCGTCTGCTTGCCGTCCCCGAAGATGGTGATGGGCTCACCGCGGAGCGCCTCCGCCACGAAGGCCGGCACCACCCGCCCGTCGTCGAGCCGCATGCGCGGCCCGTAGGTGTTGAAGATGCGGGCGATGCGCGTGTCCACCTTCTCGTACCGGTGGTAGGCCATGGTGACGGCCTCGGCGTAGCGCTTCGCCTCGTCGTACACGGCGCGCGGACCGATGGGGTTCACGTTGCCCCAGTAGCTCTCCCGCTGCGGGTGCTCGGTGGGATCCCCGTACACCTCCGAGGTGGAGGAGAGCAGGAACCTGGCGCCCGCCCGCTTCGCCAGCTTGAGCGCGTTCTCCACGCCGATCGAGCCGACGTGCAGCGTCTCCATGGGGTGCTGCAGGTAGTCGACCGGAGACGCGGGCGAGGCGAAGTCGAGGATCGCGTCGATGCGGCCGGTGACCTCGAGCGGATCGCAGATGTCGCCGTGGACGAACTGGAAGCGCGCGTCCCCGCGCAGGTGCTCGAGGTTCCGGAGCGTGCCGGTGATGAGGCTGTCCACGCCCACCACCTCCCAGCCCCGCGAGAGGAAGAGGTCGGTGAGGTGGCTTCCGATGAAGCCGGCGGCGCCGAGGATCACGGCGCGATTGCGGTCGGCCATGGCGGAGGGTTACTTCTTTGAGCCAACATCATCAAGGGTGAGCTGACCCGGCAGCGCGGCACGGTACTGCGCGAGCACCAGGTCGATGCCCTGTCGTATGTACTCCGCCACCGGCACCTTGGTCCGCTCGTTGAGCAGCTTGAGGCGTTCCGCCTGCTCGGGCGTGATGTAGATGGTCGTGGAGATCTTCTTGCGGGCCATTCCTGGGCACGAAGCTATGTGACCATGGATGTAGTGTCAATGTTCGACACTCCCGGGATCCTTGAGGAATCGGATCGGCTGCGTGTAGGATGGGGGTCCCTTTCGAGGTCCCATGACCGGCAAGCGCGCACTCCTCCTCCTCCTCCTCGCCGCCTCCGCGGCCGCCTGCGCCACCGCGCCCTCCGCCGGCCCCGGGTCGGTACCCGCCCCCAGGGTCGGCCAGGTCCACGAGAACGTCACCACCGAGCAGAACGGCGAGCGCGTCACCGCCATCGACACCAACCGGGACGGCAAGGCCGACGTCTGGCGCTTCACCCGGACCGGCCCGGACGGCAAGGAGCGCGTGGTCCGCAAGGAGAAGGACCTCGACTACGACGGCAAGGTGGACGCCTGGGAGAAGTACGGCGACGACGGCCAGCTCTCGCAGGTCACCTACGACCTCGACTTCGACGGCAAGCCGGACGCGACCCTCTACTTCGAGAAGGGGCAGCTCGTCCGCCGCGAGTACGACTTCGGCTTCGACGGCAAGGCGCGCGGGCTCAACTACTACGAGAAGGGCAAGCTCGTCCGCAAGGAACGCGACGTCAACGGCGACGGCCGCATCGATTACTGGGAGTACTGGGAGAACGGCGAGGTCGATCGGGTCGGCGTGGACCTCGACGGCGACGGCCAGGTGGACCGCTGGGAGTCGCGGAAGCTCCAGGCCGCCGCCGAGAAGTGACCGGACGCGCCGCGGTCGCCGGGTCCGCCCGGCGGTACGCTGCCCTGCGCCCTGACTGAGCCCCCTGGATCCCGTGAGGCGGTTGCGCAGGCGCTTCCGGCGCTAGGTGGCGTGGCACGCCGATGGCAACCCCCGCGGGCATGCGCCCTCGCCTGCTCGTCCTCGCCGCCCCGCTGCTGCTCGCCGGCTGTGCCCCCCGCGCGCTCCACGAGCGCGCGCTGGAGGAGGTGCGGCGCGGCTACGACTACCTCGGCCAGGGCGACCTCGAGCGCGCGGAGGTCGCGTTCCAGCACGCGCTCGAGTTCAACGACGAGTTCCCGGAGGCGCTCAACGGCGCCGGCGTCGTCGAGCAGCGGCACGGCCGGCTGGCGTCGGCGCGGCGCTGGTTCGAGGCGTCGGTCAAGGCCGGCCGCGACTTCGCCGAGGGGCACAACAACCTCGGCGTGGTGCTGCTCGCCGAGGGCGACCGGGCCGCGGCCCGCGAGCGCTTCCAGGAGGCGCTGCGGGTCGACCCCGACTTCCTCGACGCCCGGCTCAACCTGGCCCGGGCGCTGGTGGAGGAGGGCCGCCTCGACGCCGCCCGCCGCCCCGAGGCCTTCGCCGAGGCCCGCCGCGCGTACCTGCACCTCCTCGAGGCCCGCGACGACCTCTACGACGCCTGGCACGATCTCGGCTTCATCGCCTGGCACTCCGGGGATCCCGCCGGAGCCGCCGAGAGCTACCGCCGGGCCGTGGCGGTGCGCCCCTCCTCCCCCGAGGCGCTCCACGGGCTCTGCATCTCGCTGGTCCGCCTCTCCCGTTGCGCCGAGGCCGCCGGAGCCTGCCGGCGCTGCCTGGAGGCGACGCCCGGCAGCCCGCGCTGCCAGCAGAGCCTGCGCGCCGCGCTCGCCTGCGGTGGCTGAAGTAAAAAAAGCGCCGCGACCCCGGAGGATCGCGGCGCCGGTCGCGGCGGCCTCGGTGCGCTACCGCCGCGTGAGGCTCACTTCACCGTCCAGGTCTCGCCGCTGGTGAGGAGCTTCTCGAGGGTGCCCTGGCCCTTCTTGGCCGTGACCTCCTCGATCTGCTGCCAGGTCAGCTCGTCGCAAGTGGGCAGCCGCACGTCGCGGAACACGCCGATGGGCGTGGGGAAGCCCGGCTTGCCGGTGAGGTTCGCCAGCATGAAGGCGATGGTCGGGTCGCTGTGGGTGGCGTCGTGGACCAGGATGTCCTTCTCCGTAATCCCGTTCTCGCCGAGCGTGACCACCTCGAGGTGGACCGTCTGCGGGTTGAAGCGGATGCCCTTCTTGTTGTCCTTGCCGAAGAGCAGCGGCTTGCCCTGCTCCATCCGCAGGATCGACTCCGCCCGCACCGCCTTCTCCGTCATGTAGGTGTAGGCGCCGTCGTTGAAGACCGGGCAGTTCTGGTAGACCTCGACGTAGGCGCTGCCCTTGTGGTCGGCCGCCGCCTTGAGCATCTGCCCCATGTGCACGCCCTCCACGTCGACCGCGCGGGCGACGAAGGTGGCGCCGGCGCCGAGCGCCAGGGCGGGCGGGTTGAACGGGTAGTCGGGCGAGCCGTACGGGGTGGTCTTGGTCTTCTTGCCGAGCTCGGAGGTCGGCGAGACCTGGCCCTTGGTGAGCCCGTAGATGCGGTTGTTGAACATCACCAGCTTGATGTCCATGTTGCGGCGCATCACGTGGATGAAGTGGTTGCCGCCGATGGCGAGCGCGTCGCCGTCACCGGTCACCACCCACACCATCAGGTCCGGCCGCGAGATCTTGAGGCCCGAGGCGAAGCTCGGGGCGCGGCCGTGCAGGGTGTGCATCCCGTAGTTGTTCATGTAGTACGGGAAGCGGCTGGAGCAGCCGATGCCGGAGATGAAGACGATCTTCTCCCGCGGCACGCCCACGTTGGGCATGAGCTTCTGCACCTGGTTGATGATCGAGAAGTCGCCGCACCCCGGACACCAGCGCGGGTCGACGCCCGACTCGAAGTCCTTCTTGGTGAGGAGGGGGAGGGCGCCCTTCGTGGAGCCGTTCTGGCCGTTGGTCGTTTCCATTGTCTGTCGGTTCCTTTCCGTGGGCTAGAGCAGTTCGCGCGTCGCGGCGGCCAGCTCGGCTACCTTGAGGGGCTTGCCGTTGATGCGGTTGAACTGCACCGGGTCGACCCCCGGGAAGCTGCCGCGCAGGTAGAAGGCGAGCTGGCCCGAGTTCACCTCGGGGACGAGCACCTTCTCGTAGCTCCGCAGCACCGCGCCGAGGTTCTTCGGCAGCGGGTTGAGCCAGCGAAGGTGCGCGTGGGCCACACTGCGGCCCTCCGCCTGAAGCAGCTCCGCCGTGGTGCGGACCGAGCCGTAGGTCCCGCCCCAGGAGAGGAGCAGCACCTTTCCCTTGGCCGGGCCGGTCACCGTGAGGTCGGGGACGTCCTCGACGACGTTGGCGACCTTCGCGGCGCGGGTGCGGACCATCTTCTCGTGGTTGTTGCCGTCGTACGACACCATGCCGGTGAGCGAGTCCTTCTCGAGGCCGCCGATGCGGTGCTCGAGGCCGGGCGTGCCCGGGATGGCCCAGGGGCGGACCAGCTTGGCGTCGCGCTTGTAGGGAAGGTACTCGCCGTTCTCCCCGTTCTGGGCGGTCTCGTACTTGATCTCGACCTGCGGGAGCGCGGCGGCGTCGGGGATGCGGAAGGGCTCGGAGCCGTTCGCGAGGTAGCCGTCGGTGAGCAGGATGACCGGGGTCATCCACTTCACCGCGGTCTTCATCGCCTCCATGGCGGCGTAGAAGCAGTCGGCCGGGCTCTGGGCGGCGATGACGGGCACCGGGCACTCGCCGTGGCGACCGAAGAGCGCGAAGAGCAGGTCGGCCTGCTCGGTCTTGGTGGGCATGCCGGTCGAAGGGCCGCCGCGCTGCACGTTGACGATGACGATCGGCAGCTCGGCGATGCAGGCCAGGCCGATCATCTCGGCCTTCAGCGCGAGGCCGGGACCGGAGGTGGTGGTCGCGGCGAGGGCGCCGCCGAAGGAGGCGCCGATGGCCGAGCCGATGCCGGCGATCTCGTCCTCCGCCTGGTACGTCACCACCCCGTGCTCCTTGAGGTAGGACATCTCGTGCAGGATCTCGGTGGCCGGGGTGATGGGATAGCTGCCGAGGAAGACCTGCTTGCCGGTCTGGCGAGCCACCGCGGCGAAGCCGAGGGCGGTGGCGAAGTTGCCGGTCATGTTCCGGTAGACGCCGGGGGCGAGCTTGGCGGCCGGCACCTCGAAGGTGCCGCGGAAGACCTCCGCGGTCTCACCGTAGTTGTAGCCGGCCTTGAAGACCGCCACGTTGGCGGCGGCGATCGGCGGCTTCTTGGCGAACTTCTTGTTGATGTTCTCGATCTCGTGCGCGGTGTCGCGGTTGTAGAGCCAGAACATGAGGCCGAGCGCGAAGTAGTTGCCGCAGCGGGCGATCTCCTTGGAGGAGAGGCCCGAGCCCTCGAGCGCGAGCTGGGTGAGCTGGGTGATGTCGACCGCGCAGACCTGGTAGTTCTGCTGGACGGCGGCGTCCTCGAGCGGGTTCGACTTGTAACCGGCCTTCGCGAGGTTCTGCTCGGTGAAGGCGCCGGCGTTCACGACCAGCATGCCCCCGACCTTGAGGTCGGCCACGTTGGTCTTGAAGGCGGCGGGGTTCATCGCCACCAGGACGTCGGGCTGGTCGCCCGGGGTGTGGATGTCCTTCGACGAGAAGTTGAGCTGGTAGCCGGAGACGCCGAAGAGCGAGCCGGCCGGCGCGCGGATCTCGGCCGGATAGTCGGGGAAGGTCGCGAGGTCGTTGCCGGCGAGCGCCGAGGCCTTCGTGAACTCGGTGCCGGTGAGCTGCATGCCATCGCCGGAATCACCCACGAAGCGGATGGTGACGGCATCGACCTGCTGGACCTTGCGGCTGCTGGGGGTGGCTGGTGTGGACATTCGCCCTTCACACTCCTTCTGGTTTAGGAGCCGAATCAGCGCGGAGGGTGCCCGTCGTCGGCTTCTGCGACCCTGAGGTCCGGCGAGCCCCGTCAAGCAAATCAAGCGATTTCGAGGTGGTCGTTATCCCGACTTTTCCTCTGAGTGTCAAGGAGTACGCAGTTTTTGCGCCACTGCCTGGAGCACCTGTGGTTCCGCAATGATAGCTGGCATCGGTGAGCCTTTACTCGCCCCTCTGACCGGTGGCCTCCGCGGGCGAGGCGGACGCGCCAGGTCGCCGGTTCCGACTTGATCGCCGACAGCCGCCATTTTCGCTCAGGGAAAAATAGAGGCTCGTCGGGGCGCTCACCCTCCCATGCCAGGGCTTTCCGCATTTGCCTCTGCCCCAGCGATAATAGCTTTTTCGCCGGCTCATCGTCGTCACCACCAGTCCAATACACGCTGCGTGACGTCCGCTTGATCCCCCACTTGCGCGGGTGTAGGAGCGGGACTCTTCGTGAACCCATACCCGGCCATCGCGCCGAGGGGAGAGACGATGACGACAGCGACCGCGCCAGCGGCCAAGAAGGAAAAGAAGTTCCGCGGCGTCGTGGTGGTGAACCGCGAGCACTGCAAGGGCTGCGGCTTCTGCGTGGAGTTCTGTCCCCTGGAGGCCCTCGACCTCGAGGCCGAGTACAACGCCAAGGGCTACCACCCGCCGTTCCTCTCCCAGCCGGAGAAGTGCAACGGCTGCGACACCTGCGGCCTCTACTGCCCCGACTTCGCCATCTATGGCTACCGCGAGAAGCTCGACGGCGCGGCCGCCTAGAGGAGCCACCGACATGTCCAACGCAAACTCCAGCGGAGTCCTCACCGGCAGCCACTACCTCGACGGCGACCACGCCTGCAGCGAGGGCGCCATCGCCGCCGGCTGCCGCTTCGCCGCCGGCTACCCCATCACCCCCTCGACCGAGGTGGTGGAGCGCCTCGCGGCCCGGTTCCCGCGCGTCGGCGGGCGCTTCCTCCAGTTCGAGGACGAGCTCGCGGCCTCCATCGCGCTGCTCGGCGGCGCCTGGGGCGGCGCCAAGGCCATGACCGTCACCTCCGGCCCGGGCTTCTCGCTCATGATGGAGCACATCGGCTACGCCGCCATCACCGAGACCCCCTGCGTCTACATCAACGTGCAGCGCGCTGGTCCGTCGACCGGCCTGCCCACCCAGCCCGCGCAGGGCGACATGATGCAGGCGCGCTTCGGGTCGCACGGCGACTACCGGCTCATCGCGCTCTGCCCCAACTCGCCGCAGGAGTGCTTCGACCTGACCGTCGAGGCCTTCAACCTCGCCGAGGAGTTCCGCGTCCCCGTGCTGGTGATGCTCGACGAGGTGGTCGGCCACATGACCGAGAAGGTGGTCATCCCGCCCGCCGAGGAGATCGCGGTCTCCGAGCGCCGCTGGACCAAGAAGGCGCCCGGCGAGTTCAAGCTCTTCGAGGCCGCCGAGGGCAGCCTGGTGCCGGAGATGACCATGCCCGGCGAGGGCCACCAGATCCACGTGACCGGCCTCACCCACGACGAGCGCGGTTACCCGAACATGACGCTCGCGGCGCACGAAAAGATGCAGCGCCGCCTCTTCGACAAGCTCCTCACCAACACGGATCGCATCGTGCGCTGGGAGGAGAAGGACCTCGAAGGCGCCGAGGTGGTGGTGGTGAGCTACGGCATCACCTCCCGCGTCGCCCAGAAGGCGGTCCAGGCGGCCAAGGAGCAGGGCGTGAAGGTGGGGTCGTTCCGGCTCATCACCGCCTGGCCGTTCCCCGAGAAGCAGATCCTGGAGCTGTCGACGAAGGTGAAGGCCTTCGTGGTCCCCGAGCTCAACCTGGGCCAGATGTCGCTCGAGGTCGAGCGCATCGTCGGCGGCCGCTGCAAGACGGTCGGGGTCCCGCACGTCGGCGGCACCGTCCACAAGCCCGAGGTCATCCTCAACGCCATCCTGGAGGCCGTGCGATGAGCGCGCCCGTTCGTGAGAATCCGGTCGACAAGTACCTGCGCAAGGAGCGCATGCCGAGCATCTGGTGCCCGGGCTGCGGCATCGGCACCACCGTGAACTGCTTCACCCGCGCCCTCGACGGCTCGGGCTTCGACCTCGCCAAGGTCGCGGTGGTGAGCGGCATCGGCTGCACCGGACGCGTGGCGGGCTACCTGAAGCTCGACTCGTTCCACACCACCCACGGGCGCGCCATCCCGTTCGCGACCGGGCTCAAGCTCTCCCGGCCCGACCTCAAGGTGGTGGTCTACTCCGGGGACGGCGACCTCTCGGCCATCGGCGGCAATCACCTCATCCACGCCGCCCGGCGCAACGCGGACCTGCTGGTGGTCTGCGTCAACAACTTCACCTACGGCATGACCGGCGGCCAGGTGACCCCCACCACGCCCCAGCCGGCCATCGCCTCCACCACGCCGTACGGGGCCTACGAGCAGTCCTTCAACCTGCCCCACCTGGTGGCCTCCTGCGGCGGCGTCTTCGTCGCTCGCTGGACCGCCTATCACGTCCGCCAGCTCGCCAAGACCATGGGAGAGGCGCTCTCGAAGAAGGGCTTCCGCTTCATCGAGATCATCGCCCCCTGCCCTACCCTCTACCTGCGGCGGAACAAGCTCGGCGAGGGGCTCGACGAGATGAAGTTCTACCAGGAGAAGAGCGTGGTCATGAACGGGGCCGACACCCGCGAGGTGGGCCTCGACTTCCGCGACGAGATCCCGGTCGGGAAGTTCGTCGACATCGAGCGGCCCACGCTCGAGGAGGCCATGGAGTCGCGGCTCTCCCAGGCGCTGGGCGCGAAGTACGTCCCATACTCCCTGCCGGTGAAGGCCTAGGAGAACACCATGGGTCCTACTGAGATCAAGATCGGCGGCCTCGGCGGCCAGGGCGTCATCCTCGGCGGCATCATCATCGGCAAGGCGGCGGCGCTCTTCGACCAGAAGCACTCCTGCCTGACGCAGGCCTTCGGCCCGGAGGCCCGCGGCTCGGCCTGCAGCGCACAGGTGGTGGTGGACGCGAACCCCATCCTCTACCCGTACGTCCACAACCCGCACCTGATGGTGGCGATGTCGCAGGACGCCTTCGTCAAGTTCTCGCCGGAGCTCCGGCCCGACGGCACCCTGATCATCGAGGAGGATCTGGTGAAGCCGGCCGGCCTCCCGTCCACGGTGAAGGTGTACGCCGTCCCGGCCACCCGCATCGCCGAGGAGCTCGGCAAGAAGATGGTGCTCAACATCGTGATGGTCGGCTTCTTCACCGCCATCACCGGCCTCGTCAGCGAGCAGGCGGCGCGCGAGGCGGTGAAGGACTCGGTGCCGCCGGCCACCATCGACCTCAACATGAAGGCCTTCGAGCGCGGCTTCGCCTACGGCAAGCAGCTCCTCGCGCCCAAGGCGTAGCGTTCTCGGAACCCCCGCGGCTCCTCCGCGCGTCCCGGCTTCCGCCGGCGGCGCGCGGTTCCTTTTTCGGGCCGCTAGCGGCCGACCAACGCCTGCTCCGGGAAGATCTTCCCGGGGTTGAGGATGCCGAGCGGGTCGAAGACCGCCTTGAGCCGCCGCTGCAGCGCCACCTGCGCCGCGCCCTGCTCGTACTCGAGGAAGTCACGCTTGGCGAGCCCCACCCCGTGCTCGCCGGTGATGGTGCCCCCGAGGTCCACCGCCGCGCGCAGGATCTCCGCCACCGCGGCCTCCACCTTCGGGCGCTGCTCCTCGGTGTCGAAGAGCACGTTGGCGTGCAGGTTCCCGTCGCCGGCGTGGCCGTAGGTGGCCACCTCGAAGCCGTGGCGCCGGCCGATCTCGCGCGTGACCCTCACCATCTCCGGGATGCGCGACCGCGGCACCGCGACGTCCTCGGAGAGCTTGCGCGGGTGGAGCGTCTTCAGGTTGACCGAGAGGTACTTGCGGGTCTCCCAGACGTCGCGCCGCTGCGCCTCGTTCTGGGCCACGATCACCTCGCCGGCGGCGTCCCCGGCCACCGCCTCGGCCACCCGCGCGATCTCGGCGAAGACCTGCTCCTCGTCGTTCCCGTCGGTCTCGACCAGCAGCGCCGCGCCGGCATCGGCCGGGAAGCGGAAGGGCGAGGTGCGCGCGCAGGCGGCGAGCGCCACGTCGTCGAGCAGCTCCAGGCAGCGCGGGATGATGCCCTGGGCGAGGACCCGCGCCACCGCGCGGGAGGCGTCCTCCACCGAGCGGAAGCAGACCAGGGCGGTGGCCACGTGGCGCGGCCGGGGCAGGAGCTTGAGGGTGATCTCGGTCACCACCCCGAGCGTCCCCTCGCTGCCCACGAAGAGCGCGGTGAGGTCGTAGCCCGCCACCCCCTTGATGCTGCGCTTGCCGGTGCGCAGCACCTCGCCGGTGGGCAGCACCACCTCGAGCCCGAGCACGTACTCCCGCGTCACCCCGTACTTGAGCGCCCGCGGGCCACCGGCGTTCTCGGCCACGTTGCCGCCCAGGCTGCAGAGGTCGAGCGAGTTCGGGTCGGGCGGGTAGAAGAGGCCGTGCTCCTCCACCGCCGCCTGGAACCGGCCGGTGATCACCCCGGGCTCCACGCGGGCGATGAGATCCTCCGGCCGGATCTCTATGATCCGATCCATCTTCTCGAGCGAGAGGGCGATGCCGCCGCGCAGCGCCAGGCTCCCGCCGGACTTGCCGGAGCGGGCCCCCACCGGCACCACCGGCGCCCGGTGGCGGGTCGCGATCTCGAAGACCCGCCGCACGTCCTCGGCGCTCCCGGCGAGCACCAGCACCTCGGGCGGGAAGGTCCCCAGCTCCGACTCGTCCCGGCCGTACGGCTCGAGCCTGTCGCGGTCGACGCTGACCCGCTCCGCCCCGACCGCCGCCGCGATCTCCTCCACCACCCCTGCCGCCAGGCTCATCCGAACACCTCCACGTTCGCGCCGGTCATGGCGTCCGGCGCCTCCAGCGCGCACCAGGCGATCACCTTCGCGACCTCCGCCGCGGACATGAGCGGGCGGAAGGGGGTCTGCCTCAGCATCTGCGTGTCGACCGCGCCGGGCGACACCGAGAGCGCCTGCACCCGGTGGTCGCGCAGCTCCAGGGCGAGCGACTTGGTGAAGCCGATGAGCCCCCACTTCGAGGCGTTGTACGCGCTCGCCTCCGGGGTGCCGAGGGTCCCCGAGATGGAGGCCACGTTGACGATCCGGCCCCGCCGCCGCTCCTTCATCTCGGGCACCGCGGCGCGGGCGCAGAGGAAGGCGCCGGTGAGGTTCACCTCCAGCACCGTCCGCCAGCGCGCGGGCGAGAGCAGCTCCACCGGATCCCGCTCCAGGATCCCGGCGCAGCAGACCAGCACGTCGCACGGGCCGAGGGCCGCCTGGTGCTCGGCGAGGAGGCGCGACACCTCCGCCTCCCGGGCAACGTCGCAGGCCACCGCCAGGGCGGCGTCGCCGCGCCGCACCACCGCCTCGACCTGCGCGCGGGTGCGCGCCGCCACCGTGACCCGTCCGCCGGCCCGCGTCAGCGCCGCCGCGGCCGCCGCGCCGATGCCGCGGCCGCCCCCGGTGACGACGGCGCCGAAGCCGCTCCGCTCCGGGCTCATCGCGCCCTCCGCCGCCCGCGCGCGTCCGCCGGGCGCTGCTCGTCATCGCGGGCGTCTCCGGTCAAGGAGAGGAAGCGTCGCTGCAGCCCCTCGTCCCGCGCGAAGCGGCCGAGGAAGCACTGCGCGTGGGCTCGCGCCTCCCGCCGCCGCTCGCCGCGCACCGTCATGCAGAACTGCTCCGCCTCGAGCACGCAGGCCGCGCCGCGCGCGCCGAGGTGCTCCATGAGCGCCAGGGCCACGTCGGCCGCCAGCTCCTCCTGCAGCACCAGCCGGTGCGCGAAGCAGTCGACGAGCCGCGCCAGCTGGCCGAAGCCCACCACGCGGCCGCCGGGGACGTAGGCCACGTGCGCCACGCCGCGAGAGGGCAGCAGGTGGTGGGGGCACATGGAGTGGTAGTCGATGCCGGTCACGGCCACCAGGTCCTCGCCGTCCCGGGCGATGGCCTCGCCGAGGATGCGGACCGGATCCTGGCGGTAGCCGTCCACGAGGTCCTCGAGCCAGGCCTCCGCCACCCGCTCCGGCGTGGCGGCGAGCTCCGCGCCGCGGCGCACGCCTGGGGGGAGCTTCAGGGCGTCGAGAAAGCGCGCCGCGGCTGACGCCACCCCGTCCCGCCCCGCGGGCGCGCGCGCCGCCGGCGCCCGCCGCGCGCTACGCCGGGCTGCCAAGCGGCCCCCGGTAGACCACGCAGCAGCCCGGGATCTCGAAGAGCCGGACCTCGGAGATCCCCGGCAGCCGCGGCGTCAGGGTCTCGAAGATCCAGCGGGCGATGTTCTCGGCGGTGGGGTTCTCGAGGAAGTCGTTGAGGGTGCGGTGATCCACCGGGTCGATCACGTGCTCCTTCACCAGCTCCTTCACGCGGCCGAAGTCGGCCACCATGCCGGTCCGGGGGTCGACGTCGCCCTCCACCGCCACGAAGAAGCGGTAGTTGTGGCCGTGCATCCGGAAGCAGGGCCCGTCGTAGCGGGGCAGGCGGTGGGCAGCGGCGAAGTGGAACTCCACCTCGAGCCGCGCCGGACGGTGGTCCGTGTAGTCGATGGGCGCCATGGCCCGTTTATAGCCCGCCGCCGGCGCGCCGTCGCCGGAACGTGCCCACCGGCCGGCGGCCGAGGCTCAGTGGGGAATCCCGGCACGCCCGGGCCCGCGCGCTGGCGCCCTTTTCCCCGCTCGGGGCGCCTCCGCGAGCGGCTGCCTGGGCCGCCTGGGGCTCAACCTGCCGCAATCCTTACAGAGAGTCCGGCTCCCCGAGACGGCACGGCCCTTGCGATACTTTGGGCCGGACGAACACCATCGTCCACTTTCCATCAGGGAGAATCACCACATGAAGATCCTCAGCGCTCTCGTCGCCGTCGCCTTCCTCGCCGTCTCCGCCCCCGCCTTCGCCGCCGAGGCCGCCCCGGCCGCCGCCGCCCCCGCCGCCGCTGCCCCGGCCGCCCCGGTCGCTCCCGCCGCCGCCCCCAAGGCCGAGGTGAAGAAGGAGGAGAAGGCCGAGAAGAAGGCCGCCAAGAAGGCCAAGAAGGCCGCCAAGAAGGCGGAGAAGGCCGAGAAGGTCGAGGCCGCGAAGTAAGTCCGTCCGTTTTCGGATAGGCTTCCGGGCCGGCTGCGGACTCCGCGGCCGGCCTTCTTGTTTTCGGCGTTGGGGCGCCCTCGCGCATGTCGCTGCGGCTCCAGATCACCCTCCTCTTCGGCGCCATCCTGGTGGTGACCATGTCGACCGCCGCCGGCGTGGGCGAGCGCATCGCCGCGCGCGCGGTCGAGCAGGCGGTCCGCGATCGCTCCCTCGAGGTGGCGCGCTCGATCCGCGGCGACCTCGACCTCTCGCATGAGGTCTCGCGCGGCTTCGATCCGGCCCGCGCCGCCGACCGGCTCACCGCGGCGCTGCGGCGCCACCGGAACATCCGGGCCGCCGAGCTCGCCATCCGCCACCCCGGCGCCGACGACGTGGTCCGCATCCAGTTCACCGCCTCGGGTCCGGAGACCCTCTTCGCCCAGCGCGAGTACGAGTTCCCGGATCAGCCTGCGGCGCTGCTGATCGGCGCCGGTGACGCGCGCGCCTGGCAGGTGGATCTGCCGGTGAAGGACTCTTACGGCCGGACGGTGGCGGCGCTGCGCGTCGAGACCTTCGTCTCCGACGCCGAGACCCTGGCGGAGAAGGAGCGGCGCGCCTTCCTGGCCGTCACCGGGATCTCCGGCCTGGTGCTCGTCGCCGCCTTCACCCTCATCCTGCGCCGGATGCTGGCGCGGCCCCTGGAGGAGCTCTCCTTCGCCATGGCCCGGGTCGAGGAGGGGGCGCTCGACGAGGTGAGGGTGCCGGGCACCGCGCGCCCCGACGAGATCGGGGTGGTGGCCCGCGGCCTCGAGTCGATGCTGGAGCGGGTGCGCGGGTTCAACCAGCAGCTCCAGGAGCGGGTCGACGCGGCCACCGCAGACCTGGCCCACAAGAACCGCGAGCTGGCCGAGCTGAACGACCTCCTGGTGGAGGCGCGGCGCGACCTCACCAGCAAGGAGCAGCTCGCCGCGCTCGGCCAGCTCTCCGGCACCATCGCCCACGAGCTCGGGAACCCGCTCAACGCCATCAGCGGTCACGTGCAGATGCTGGCCCGCGACCCCGCCCTCCCCGCCGCGCAGCGCGAGCAGGTGGCGATCGTCGACGGCGAGGTGAAGCGGATGACCGCCATCATCCGCCGGTTCCTCGACTCCGCCCGCGCCCTCACCCCCGTCCCGGAGCCGGTGGAGGTCTCCGCGCTGGTGGACGAGGCGCTCTCGCTCACCCTCTCCGCCGACGCGCGCGGGCGGCTGTCGGTCGCGCGCGAGGTGCCGGGCGACCTCGGGCGCGTGGCGCTCGACCCCTCGCTGGTTCGGCACGTGCTAACCAACTTCATCGCCAACGCGGTCGACGCCATGGGCCAGGGCGGCAAGCTCACCGTGCGGGCCCGGCGCGACGAGGGGCTGCTCGCGCTGCAGGTGGCCGACACCGGTCCCGGCATCCCCGCCGAGGAGCGCAAGCGCATCTTCGAGCCCTTCTACACCACCAAGCCGCGCGGGAAGGGCACCGGGCTCGGGCTCGCCATCTGTCGCGAGATCGCGAGCGCGCTCAAGGGGCGCATCGAGGTGGAGAGCCAGCCGGGACACGGCTCCACCTTCACCCTCCTCGTGCCCGCCCCGCCCTCGGCGCCCCCGCGTTAGGATCCCTCCGGATGGAACCCGCCCACATCACCGTCATCGACGACGACCACTCGAGCCGCGAGCTCCTCACCCGGCTCCTGCGCACCGAGGGCTACCAGGTGACGCCGCTCTCGGACGGTCGCGAGGCGCTCGACCGGCTCGCCGCCGAGGGCGCGCCCGACCTGGTGGTCTCCGACATCCGCATGGGCGAGGTCGACGGCCTGCAGGTCACCGACGCCTTCCGGCAGAAGGCCCCGGACACCCCGGTGATCCTGGTCACCGCCTTCGGCAACATCGACGGCGCCGTGGAGGCCATCCGGCGCGGCGCCTTCGACTACGTCTCGAAGCCCTACGACATCGACGCCATCAAGGTGGTGGTGGCGCGGGCGGTCAAGCAGCGCCGGCTGGCGCTCGAGAACAAGGCGCTGCGCCGCGATCTCCGGGAGAAGTACCGGCTCGAGAACGTGGTCGGCCGCAGCGAGGCGATGCTGCAGGTCTACAAGACCGCCGCCCGCGTGGCCGCCACCGACGCCACCGTGCTCATCCAGGGCGAGAGCGGTACCGGGAAGGAGCTGGTGGCGCGCGCCATCCACGCCGCCTCCCCGCGCAGCGCCGGCCCGTTCGTCGCCGTCGACTGCGGCGCGATCGCCGAGGGCGTGCTCGAGTCGGAGCTCTTCGGCCACGCGCGCGGCGCCTTCACCGGGGCCCAGGCCTCCCGCCGCGGCCTCTTCGAGGAGGCCAACCAGGGGACGCTCTTCCTCGACGAGATCGGCGACGTGGGCCCGAACCTGCAGGCGCGCCTGCTCCGTGCGCTGCAGGAGGGCACCATCCGTCGCGTGGGCACCAACGAGACGGTGGCGGTCGACGTGAGGGTGGTCGCGGCGAGCAACAAGGACCTCGCCGTCGAGGTGAAGGCCGGCCGCTTTCGCGAGGACCTCTACTACCGCCTCAACGTGGTCACCATCCGCATCCCGCCCCTGCGCGAGCGCCGGGAGGACATCCCGCTCCTCGCCGAGCACTTCGCGGCCAAGCACGGGCGGGCGGAGGGAGCGGCCATCTCGGCTCCGGCCCGCGACCTGCTCGTCGCCTACGACTGGCCGGGCAACGTCCGGGAGCTCGAGAACGTGGTGGCGCGGGGGCTGGCGCTCAATCCCTCGGGAGTCATCCTGACGGAGGACCTGCCCGAGGCCATCCGGCGCGCCGCGCCCGAGGCAGCCGTGGCGCCGGAGTCGCTCGCGGCGGGAGATCGCCCCACGCTGGCGGAGCTCGAGAAGCGCTACGCGCTGCAGGTGCTGCGGGAGACCGGCGGCAACAAGACCCGCGCCGCCGAGATCCTGGGGATCGATCGGAAGACGCTCTACCGCCTGCTCGGCGACGAGCGGGAGCCCTGAGGAGGCCTAACCCTGGTTCGGGTTGTTCTGCTGCTGCGCCGCCGCTGCGGCCGCGGCCGCCTCGGCCTCCGCGCTGGCGTTCAGCGCGTTCTTGAGCACCTGGCTC
The DNA here is from genome assembly GCA_035656915.1 of Anaeromyxobacteraceae bacterium. GTDB lineage: Bacteria > Myxococcota > Myxococcia > Myxococcales > Anaeromyxobacteraceae > Anaeromyxobacter_B. The sequence goes on along the minus strand of DASRRJ010000003.1, from coordinate 156,466 downwards.
GGGCGGAAGGTGAGCACCCGCCGGGCCGAGATCTCGATCTCCTCGCCCGTCTGGGGATTGCGCCCCACGCGCGACTTCTTGTCCCGAACGATGAAGTTGCCGAAGCCGGAGATCTTGATCTTCTCCCCCCGCTCGAGCGTCTCCTTGATGGTGTCGAAGACCATCTCGACGATCTCAGCGGCTTCCTTCTTGGAGAAGCCGACCTTCTCGTAGACGCTCTCGATGATATCGGCCTTGGTCACATCCGCCTCACAGTGCTGTGGAGATCGGGTAAGTGGCTACAATCGTTAGCTGATTCACTGTCAGCTGTCAAACAAGCTTCGCAGCGGCTAGCGCCCGGGCTTCCCGGCCTCGCGCTCGCGCGCCCGCCCGGCGTCGTCCTGTCCCTCGATCCTCGAGAGCTCCTCGCGCGCGCGCCCGCGGGCCGCCGCGGTGCGTTCGGCCAGCCCGCGCAGCTTCTCGTCGGCCTCGGCGGGGGTCGGCGCCCGCACCACCGGCTCTCCCCGGACGACCCCGACCGTCCCCGCGCTGAGCGCCAGCGCGACGACGCTCCCGGCCAGGGCGAGCAGCGACAGGATCACCGCCGCGCGCGTCCGGCGGCGCGGCGCGCCCCGGCGCGAGGCCATCACCCCCACGACCAGGCCTGCCAGCCCGAGGCCGAGCCCGAAGGGGGCCGCGAGCGCGTTCCAGCAGCAGACCAGCGCGGCGAGCGACAGCGCCAGGGCGACGACGCCCGTGGGCGGGGCCCCGCGCTTCCCCTCCCCTCCGGCCGGAGCGTTCACGGCGTCACCCGGAAGGCCCGGAACCCGGCCAGGGGAGCGAGGCGCGAGCAACGCGCCGATGCGACGCGGATCGTGCGCCACGGCGTCGAGGCGGGTGTTCTGCTCGACCCTCTCACCGCCATCCCCCTCTCCAGCCTAGCTGGAACGCAGCTCCGCCCGAACCGCCGGATCCGCCACGAGCCGTTCGAGGATGCGCGTGTGGGCCGCGTCGGCCTCGGCGTCGGTGAGCGTCCGGTCGGCGAGCCGATAGCGGATCGCCATGGCCAGGTTCTTGCGCCCGGCCGGGAGCGGCGCGCCCCGGTAGACGTCGAAGAGGGTCACGCCCTCCACCAGCGGCTCGGCCCGGACCCTCGACAGCACCTCGGCCGCGGGGACCGCCTCGCCCACCACCACCGCGAGGTCGCGCAGCACTGCCGGGAAGCGCGGCACCGGCTGGTACGCGGGCACGATGCGGGCCCGCTCGGCGAGCACGTCGAGGTCGAGCTCGAAGGCGAGGACGCCCCGCGGGAGGCCGAAGCTCTCCGCGACGGTCGGGTGTAGCTCGCCCAGGCAGCCGAGCTCCCGAGGCGCGCCATCGGCGCCGGCGAGCACCGCCGTCGCGGCGCTGCGCGGGTGGAGCCAGGTGGCCCCGCCGCTCCGAAAGACCACCTCGGCCAGGCCGAGGGCCTCGAAGAGCCCCTCCAGCGCGGCCTTCAGGTCGTAGAAGTCGGTCGGCCCCGAGGCGGTGCTCCAGCCGAGCGGGCTGCGCCGGCCGGCGAGCACGCCGCCCAGCCGCCAGGCCTCGTCGGCCGGGGACCCGTCCGGCCCGTCCGCGGGCGCGGCACCCTCCGGGTGCGGCGCGTACACCCGCGCCGCCTCGTAGAGCCGCACGTCGTCCACCCGCTGGCGCAGGTTGTAGGCGGCGTTCCTGAGCAGCGACGGCACCAGCGAGGTGCGCATCACCGCGAGGTCGGCGCTGATGGGGTTGCGCAGGGCGATCGGCGCCTGCGCCGAGACCGCGGCGAGCTCGTGGGCCGCCACGAAGCTGAAGTTGACCGCCTCCGAGAAGCCGGCCGCCTCGAGCGCCTCGCGGGCGCGGTCGAGCGCCTCGGCGTCGCGGGGGCGCGACGGCGTCACGCCGGCGAGCGGCGGCAGGGTCTCGGGGATGGCATCGTAGCCCTTGGAGCGGACGATCTCCTCGACGAGGTCCTCCTCCCCGGAGACGTCCACGCGCCAGCTCGGCACGAGGAAGGTGGCCCCTTCGGCGTCGGCGTCGCGCTCCTCGAAGCCGAGGCCCCGCAGGATCCGCTCCGCGTCGGCGCGCGAGACCGGCATGCCGAGGAGCGCCGCCGGTCGGGCGAAGGAGAGCCGCACCGCGGCGCGCTCGAGCGGGCGCGGCTGGACGTCGACGATGCCCTCGCGGACGGTGCCGCCAGCCAGCTCCGCGATGAGCTCGGCGCAGCGGTCGAGCGCCGGGATCACCGTGCCCAGGTCGGCGCCGCGCTCGAAGCGGTGCGAGGCCTCCGTGTGCAGCCCGTGGCGCTTGCTGGTGCGGCGCACGGATGGAGGCGCGAACCAGGCGGACTCCACCAGCACCCGGGTGGTGCCGCCGGAGATCTCGGAGTCGCCGCCGCCCATCACCCCGGCGAGGGCGCTGGCCCGGTCGCGATCGGAGATGACCAGGTCGTCGGGATCGAGCGCCCGCTCCTTGCCGTCGAGGGTGGTCATCCGCTCGCCGGCGCGGGCGGTGCGGACCACGATCTCCGCGCCGGCCACCTTGGCGAGATCGAAGGCGTGCAGCGGGTGCCCGAGCTCGAGGAGGACGTAGTTGGTCGCGTCCACTGCGTTGGAGATGGAGCGGACGCCGCAGGACTCCAGCCGGCGGGCCAGCCAGGCCGGCGAGGGGCCGATCTTCACCCCCTCGACCACGCGCGCGGCGTACCGCCCGCACTTCTCGGGGGCCTCGATGCGGACCGCCACCGCGGCCGCGGCGGGGCCGCCGGCCTCCCGCAGCGCCGGGCGCGGCGGCTTCAACGGGACCCCGAGCAGCGCCGCCACCTCGCGCGCGAGGCCCAGGTGCGACAGGGCGTCGGGGCGGTTCGGGGTGACGTTCACCTCGAAGAGCACGTCCTCGAGCTCGAGGGCGTCGGCGATGGCCAGGCCGGGGGCGGTCTCCGCCGGGAGGATCATGAGCCCGGCGGCGTCGGCCGAGAGCCCGAGCTCGCGGGCCGAGCAGAGCATCCCGAAGGACTCGACGCCGCGCAGCTTCGCCTTCTTGATCTCGACGCCCCCCGGGAGCCTGGCGCCCACGGTGGCGAGCGGGACCACGTCGCCGACCCGGTAGTTTTTGGCGCCGCAGACCACCTGCAGCGGGTCGCCGCCGCCGCGGTCGACGCGGGTGACCGACAGCTTCTCGGCGTTCGGGTGCGGCTCGGAGGCGAGGATGCGGGCGGTGACCACGCCGGCCAGGTCGCCGCCGACGCGCTCGATCGCCTCGATCTCGAACCCGACGGCGGTGAGCCGACGCGCCAGCTCGTCCGCGGGCGGCAGGGAGACGTACTCGGAGAGCCACTTGTAGGAGATGCGCATGCCGTTCCCGACTCGACCCCCGCGCCCTAGAACTGCCCGAGGAAGCGGAGGTCGTTCTCGAAGAAGAGGCGCAGGTCGTCGATCCCGGAGCGGAGCATGGCCATGCGCTCCACGCCGAAGCCGAAGGCGAACCCGGTCACCTGCTTCGGGTCGAAGCCGCCGTTGGCGAGCACCTTGGGGTGGACCATGCCGGCGCCGAGCACCTCGAGCCAGCCGGTCTCCTTGCAGGTGCCGCAGCGCTTGCCGTCCTTCCGGCCGGAGCCGCCGCAGATGGAGCAGGAGACGTCCACCTCCGCGCTCGGCTCGGTGAAGGGGAAGTAGCTCGGGCGGAAGCGGGTGCGGGTGCCCGGGCCGAAGAAGGCGCGGGCGTAGGCGGCGAGCGTGCCCTTCAGATCGGCGAAGGTGATCCCCCGGTCGACGCAGAGCCCCTCCACCTGGTGGAACATGGGGCTGTGGGTCTGGTCGTAGTCGGAGCGGTACACGCGCCCCGGGCAGATGATTCGCAGGGGCGGCTGGCCGGCGCGCTGCATCGAGCGGACCTGCACCGGCGAGGTGTGCGTGCGCAGCAGGACGCCGGACCGCGCGGCCGGACCGAGGGTGGCGCCGTCGACGTAGAAGGTGTCCTGCATGTCGCGGGCGGGGTGGTCCGCCGGGATGTTGAGGGCCTCGAAGTTGAACCAGTCGAGCTCGATCTCGGGGCCGCTCGCCACCTCGTAGCCGAGGCGGGAGAAGATGGCGGCGATGTCGTCCATCGCCCGGGTCACCGGGTGGCGGTGGCCGCGCGGCGCGAGCCGGCGGCCGGGCAAGGTGACGTCGATGGCGGGCCCGCGCAGCTCGGCCTCGAGCTTCTCGCGGGCGAGCCCATCCTGACGCCGGGCGAGGAGCCCCTCCACCTCGTCGCGGACGCGGTTCACCACCTCGCCGACGCGCGGGCGCTCCTCGGGCGGGAGCTGCCCCATGCCCCGGAGGACCTGGGACAGCTCGCCCTTCTTGCCGAGGTAGCGGACGCGGAGGTCTTCCAGGGCCCGCTCGTCCGCGGCGGCGGCGATGCTGCTGCGCGCCGCCTCGGCGAGCGCCTGGAGCTGACCTGTGGGATCCGGCACGGGGACGGCTCCCCGCTAGGCCTGGACCGACTTCACGACGTGGGCGAAATCGCCGGGGACGAAGAGCGCCAGGTCGGCCAGCACCTTGCGGTCGAGCGCCACGCCGGCCTTGGCGAGCGCGGCCGTCAGCTTCGAGTAGGTGGTGCCGTTGAGGCGGGCGGCCGCGTTGATGCGGGTGATCCAGAGCGAGCGGAACTCGCGGCGGCGGCGGCGGCGGTCGCGGGTGCTGTAGTTGAGGGCCCGCTCCACCGCCTGGTTGGCGCGGCGGTAGCAGTTTTTGCGGCGGCCGCGGAAGCCCTTGGCGAGCTTCAGTACGCGGTTGCGGCGGCGACGAGCCTTGAAACCCTTCTTTACGCGCATCTCACTTCTCCTGTTTGCCGGCGGGAGGCGGCCCGGCGCCGCCTTTCGGCGACCACCGCTCCGCGCTTCGTGAGCCCCGCTTGGGCGCTGTGGAAAACGGCTGGGCTACGTCCGACTACCGGGCGTAGGGGAAGCACTCCTTGATCTTCTTGGCGTCCTCGCCGGCCAGGTGGCTCGTGCCGCGCAGGCCGACCTTCTGCTTCTTGGTCTTCCCGAACGTGGCGAGGTGGCGGACGCCGGCGCGGCGGAACTTCACCGCCCCGCTCTTCTTCACCTGGAACCGCTTCTTGGCGGCGCTCTTCGTCTTCAGCTTGGGCATCGTTCTCGTTCTTTCCTGTTCGTTACTGCTGTTCGACCGCCGGGGGGCGGGGAGCTTCCGCCGCCGGCGCCGCGGCCTGCGGCGCCTCGGCTTGCGGCGCCGCGGGCTGGGGCTGCGGGGCCGCGGTCGTGCCGGCCGGCGCCGGCGCCGGCGCGCCGCCCGGGGCAGCGCCCTTGGCCTCGGCCGCCCGCGCCCGATCGCGCTGGCTCTGGAGCATCTTCGGGTTCGGCGCCAGGATCATGAACATCTGGCGGCCTTCCATGCGCGGCGCCGACTCGATCACCGCGACGTCCTTCATCTCCTCGATGACCTTCTGCAGCACCTTCTGCCCGAGCTCGCGGTGGCTCATCTCGCGGCCGCGGAAGGTGACGGTCACGCGCGCCTTGTTGGCCTCCGCCAGGAACTCGCGGATCTTGCGCACCTTGACGTCGTAGTCGTGCTCCTCGGTGCGCGGGCGCAGCTTCACTTCCTTGAGCTGGACGACGACCTGCTTCTTCTTGGCCTCGTTCTGCTTCTTCTTCTCGAGGTACTTGAAGCGCCCGTAGTCCATGATCTTGCAGACGGGCGGCTTGGCCATGGGGCTGATCTCGACGAGATCCATCCCCTCGGCCTGGGCACGGGCGAGCGCCTGGTCGATCGGGAGGACCCCGAGCTGATCGCCGTTCGGGCCGACCACGCGGACCTCGCGGGCCTTGATGCGTCGGTTGGTGCGTGCGTCGCGCTGGCTGCGTGTGTCTCGCGGGTTGATGGCCTATGCCTCCATACGAGGGAGCGTTAAGGCGGAACGCTCCGGAATAACTGGCTATTTTGGTGAATCCATGCCGCCGCCGGACGGCAAAGGACAGCGTACTTTAAGGATTTTGCTGGAGAAGTCAACGCTCCTCCGCCCGAGCGGGCGCGGGGAGCGTCGACCGCCTCCGGGCATGGCTCAGCGGGCGCCGGGGTCCGAGGAGTCCTTCTTGGCCTCGCGGATCCAGCTCATCATGTCGCGGAGCTTGCGCCCCACCTGCTCGATCGGGTGGTTCTTCCCCTGCTCGCGCATGGCGAGGAACATGGGGCGGCCGGCCTGGTTCTCGAGGATGAACTCGCGGGCGAAGGCGCCGGTCTGGATCTCCTTCAGGATCTTCTTCATCTCCAGCTTGGTCTGCTCGTTCACGACCCGCGGGCCGCGGGTGTAGTCGCCGTACTCGGCGGTGTCGGAGATGGAGTGGCGCATCCAGGAGACGCCGCCCTCATACATCATGTCGACGATGAGCTTGAGCTCGTGCAGGCACTCGAAGTAGGCGCTCTCCGGCTGGTAGCCGGCCTCGGTGAGGACCTCGAAGCCGGTCATCACCAGCGCCGCGGCGCCGCCGCAGAGGACCGCCTGCTCGCCGAAGAGGTCGGTCTCGGTCTCCTCCTTGAAGGTGGTCTGGAGGACGCCGGCCCGGGTGGTGCCGAGGGCGCGGGCGTAGGCCAGGCCGAGCGCGTGCGCCTGGCCGGTGGCGTCCTGCTCCACCGCGATGAGGGCCGGGGTGCCGCGGCCGTCCTGGTACTGCCGGCGCACCATGTGCCCCGGGCTCTTGGGGGCGATGAGCACCACGTCCACGTCGGCGGGGGCCTGGATCTGCTTGAAGTGGACATTGAAGCCGTGGGCAAAGAAGAGCGCCTTGCCCTTGGTGAGGCCGGGGGCGATCTCCTCCTCGTAGACCTTCCGCTGGGTCTGATCCGGGATGAGGATCATGATGAGGTCGGCCTCCTTGGCCGCCTCCGCCACCGAGACCACGCGCAGGCCGGCCGCCTCCGCCTTCTTGCGGGAGGCCGAGGAGGCGTGCAGGCCGACGCGCACGTCGACGCCCGAGTCCTTCAGGTTGAGGGCGTGGGCGTGGCCCTGGCTCCCGTACCCGACGATCGCCACCTTGCGGTTCTTGAGGAGGTCGAGGTTGGCGTCCTTGTCGTAATAGATCGTGGCCATTTTCGGTTCCTTGTACGGTTGTGCGGTTGCGGGGGAGGCTACTTGAGGTTCGGGGGCGCGAGGGTCTTGAACCCTCGCTCCAGGGCGATGCGACCGCTGCGGCAGACTTCCTGGATGCCGTAGCGCTTGAGCCGGTCCTCGAGCGCGTCGAGCTTGCCGGCGTTGCCGGTGGCCTCGACGATGAGGGCGTCCGGCGAGACGTCGACGACGCTCGCCTCGTAGGTCTCGGCGAGCGCGCGGAGCTCGGAGTGGTTCTGCTCCGGCGTCTTGATCTTGACCAGCATGAGCTCGCGCTCGATGAGGTCCTGCGCCTTGAGCTCGCGCACCTCCACCACCGGCACGAGCTTCTGCACCTGGCGCACCACCTGCTCCACGGTCATGGAGGAGAGGCGCACCACGATGGTCATGCGCGAGTAGTCCTCGCGCTCGGTGGGGCCCACGGTGAGGCTGGCGATGTTGTAGCCCCGCCGCGAGAACAGGCCGGCGATGCGGTGGAGCACGCCGGGCAGGTTCTGGACCAGGAGGCTGATGGTGTGCAGCGAGTAGCTCTGCTTCTCCTCGATCCGTTCCATCACTCACCCCCGATCATGTCGTTGAGCGGCGCGCCGGCGGGCACCATGGGGAAGACCTTCTCCTGGCGGCGGACCCGGATGTCGACGATCACCGGCCCGCCCTGGTGCGCGAGGGCCCGCTCCACCACCGGCTCGAGCTCCTCGAGCGTGCGGGCGCGCAGACCCAGGCAGCCATAGGCGTCGGCCAGCTTGACCAGGTCCGGGCAGTCCTTGAGCGGCGTGGCGCTGAAGCGGTTCTCGTAGAACAGCTCCTGCCACTGGCGGACCATGCCCAGGAAGAGGTTGTTGAGGACGAAGATCTTGATGGGGAGCTCGAGCTCCACCGCGGTGGCGAGGTCCTGCAGCGTCATCTGGAAGCTGCCGTCGCCGTCGATGCCGATGACGAGCTCGCCCGGCCTGCCGAGCTGGGCGCCGATGGCCGACGGCAGGCAGTAGCCCATGGTGCCGAGGCCGCCGGAGGTGATGAACTGGCGGGGGTAGTCGCTCTTGTACCACTGGGCCGCGAACATCTGGTGCTCGCCGACGCCGGTGGTGACGATCGCCTTGCCGTGGGTCTTCTCGTAGATGACCTCGATGGCCTTCTGCGGGAGGATCGGCCCGTCCGGCTCCTGGACGTAGCGCAGCGGGTGCTTCTCGCGCCAGGCCTCCACCCGCGCCAGCCACGGCGCGAGGTCGGGCCGGCCCCGCGCCTCGAAGGTCTTCTGGACCTCGGCGTGCAGCCGGGGGAGCAGGACCTTGAGGTCGCCCACCAGCGGCACCGTGGCGGTCACGAGCTTCGAGATCTCGGCCGGGTCGACGTCGAGGTGGACCACCTTCGCCTCGGGGGCGAAGGCCGAGAGCTTGCCGGTGACGCGGTCGTCGAAGCGGGCCCCGAGCGCGATGATGAGGTCGGAGTCCTGCACCGCGTAGTTGGCGTAGCGCGATCCGTGCATGCCGAACATGCCCAGGCAGCGCGGGTGGGTCTCGGGGAAGACGCCCTTCCCGTGCACGGTGGTGACCACCGGCGCGCCCACCAGCTCGGCGAAGGCCAGCACCTCGGAGTAGGAGCCCGAGGTGCGCACGCCGCCGCCGAGGTAGAGGATCGGCCGGGTGGCGGAGCGGATGAGCGTGGCCGCCTCGGCGAGGCGCGGCGGCTCCTTGGGGGCCGGCATGTAGCCGGGGATGTTCACCGTCTCCGGGTACTCGAACTCGAAGACCGCGTTCTGCACGTCCTTGGGGATGTCGACCAGCACCGGACCGGGCCGGCCGGTGCGCGCCAGGAAGAAGGCCTCCTTGACGATGCGCGGGAGGTCCTCGACGTCGGTGACGAGCCAGTTGTGCTTGGTCACCGGCATGGTGATGCCGGTGATGTCCGCCTCCTGGAAGGCGTCGGTGCCGATGAGCGTCTGCGGGACGTTCCCGGTGATGGCCACCAGCGGCACCGAGTCCATGTAGGCGTCGGCGATGCCGGTGACGAGGTTGGTGGCGCCCGGGCCGGAGGTCGCGAAGCAGACCCCCACCTTCCCGGTGGCGAGGGCGTAGCCCTCGGCCGCGTGGGCGCCCACCTGCTCGTGGCGGACCAGCACGTGCTTCAGCTTGGCTCCCTCCCGGCGCGTCGCCTCGAAGAGCGCGTCGTAGACCGGGAGGATGGCGCCGCCGGGCACGCCGAACACGTACTCGACGTCCTCCGCCTCCAGGCAGCGCATGAGCGCCTGCGCGCCCGTCATCTTCTCTCTAGCCATGGAACCCTCGAAAATTGGCGTGGAACTCGTCAGGCTGCGATGGACTCGAGCGCCCGGAGCACCGCGCTCCCGGCGTCTTCGGTGGAGGTCGCGCCGCCGAGGTCCGCGGTGAGGGCACCACCCTCGACGGCGCGCGCTACGGCGCACTCTACGAGGGCGGCCTCCTGCTCCAGGCCGAGCGAGTGCCGCAGCAGCATCGCCGCGCTGGCGATGGTGCCGTATGGGTTGGCGAGCCCGCGCCCGGCGATGTCCGGCGCGGAGCCGTGGATGGGCTCGTAGAGGCCGAAGGTGCCCTCCCCCAGCGACGCCGAGGGGAGCAGCCCGATGGAGCCGGCGATCACCGACGCCTCGTCGGTGAGGATGTCGCCGAACATGTTCTCGGTGACCACCACGTCGAAGTCGGCCGGACGGCGGATGAGCTGCATGGCGCAGCTGTCCACCAGCTGGTGCTCGAGCGCCACGTCCGGGAACTCCTCCTTCACCACCCGCGTCGCCACCTCGCGCCAGAGCCGCGAGGTCTCGAGCACGTTGGCCTTGTCGACGCTGGTCAGCTTCTTGCGGCGGCGGCGCGCCAGCCGGGCGGCGACGCGCACCACCCGCGCCACCTCCTCCTCGCTGTAGGTGCAGGCGTCGAAGGCGGTCCCACCGTCGCGCCGCTTCTCGCCGAAGTAGATGCCGCCGGTGAGCTCGCGGACCACCAGCAGGTCCACGCCGGCCACCACCTCGGGCTTGAGCGGCGAGGCGGCGGCGAGCTGCGGGTTCACCATGACCGGACGGAGGTTGGCGAAGAGGCCGAGCCCCTTGCGCAGCGCCAGCAGCCCCTGCTCCGGCCGCACCTTGGCCGAGGGGCCCCACTTCGGCCCGCCGATGGCGCCGAAGAGCACCGCGTCGGAGCGGCGGCAGATGGCCAGCGTCTCCTCGGGCAAGGCAGAGCCGGTGGCGTCGATGGCGGCCCCGCCCACCAGGGCGCTCTCGAGCGTGAAGCGGTGGCCGCGCGCGGCGGCGAGCGCCTCGAGCACGCGCACCGCCTGCTCCGTGACCTCCGGCCCGATGCCGTCGCCCGCCAGCACCGCGATGCGCGCCGTCACCGGCGCCCGCTGCTCCGTCGCCGCGCTCACCGCCGGCTCTCGAAGGCGTCGATGGCGGGCCGCTGCGCGAGCAGGAACCCGAGCTCGTCCACGCCGTTGAGGAGGCAGTAGCGGCTGAAGGCGTCGAGCGGGAAGCTGGCCCGGGAGCCGTCGGGGAGCGTGAGCGTCTGCGCCTCGACGTCGATGCTCACCGTCGCGCCCGGGGCGGCGAGGAGCCTTGCGTGGGTGGCCGGGTCGACCACCACCGGGAGGAGCCCGTTCTTGAGCGCGTTGTTGCGGAAGATGTCGGCGATCTTGGTGGAGACCACCGCGCGGAAGCCGGCGTCGACGAGGGCCCACGGGGCGTGCTCGCGCGAGCTGCCGCAGCCGAAGTTGTCGCCGGCCACCAGCACCCGCGCTCCGGCCGCCTCGGGGCGGTTGAGGACGAAGTCGGCGCGGGGCTTCCCCTCCCCGTCGTAGCGCCAGTCGGAGAAGAGCGCCTTCCCGAGCCCCTGCTTGTCGGTGACCTTGAGGAACCGGGCCGGGATGATCTGGTCGGTGTCGATGTTGGCCGCGGGCAGCACCACCGTGCGGCTCTCGACCGTGCGCAAGGGCTCCATCTAGACGGCTCCCATCCGGCGGGGATCGGCCACCGCCCCGGCCACGGCGGCCGCGGCGGCGGTGGCGGGGCTGGCGAGCAGCGTGCGCCCGCCGGCGCCCTGGCGTCCCTCGAAGTTGCGGTTGGAGGTGGAGACGCAGTACTGACCGCGCTCGATGTGGTCGCCGTTCATGGCGATGCACATGGAGCACCCGGCCTCCCGCCACTCGGCGCCCGCGTCGCGGAAGACGCGGTCGAGCCCCTCTGCCTCGGCCTGGGCCTTCACCGCGACCGAGCCGGGCACCACCAGCGAGCGGACCTTCACCTTGCGCCCGGCCAGCACCGCCGCGGCGGCGCGCAGGTCCTCGATGCGCGAGTTGGTGCAGCTGCCGATGAAGACCACGTCGACCGGCTGCCCGAGGATGGGCCGGCCGGGGGCGAGCCCCATGTAGCGCAGCGCGCCCTCCAGGGCGGGCCGGTCGGCCTCGGCGGCGGCAGCCGGCGACGGCACGGTGCCCGTCACCGGGATCGCCATGCCGGGGTTGGTGCCCCAGGTGATCATGGGCTCGATGGCCGACGCGTCGATGGTCACCTCGCGGTCGTAGCTCGCCCCCTCGTCGGAGGGGAGCTGCCGCCAGGCGGCGAGCGCCTTCTCCCAGGCCTCGCCGCGCGGGGCGCGGGGCTTGCCGGCGAGGTACGAGAAGGTCACCTCGTCGGGCGCGACCATCCCGGCGCGGGCCCCCGCCTCGATCGCCATGTTGCACAGGGTCATGCGCCCCTCCATGGAGAGCGCGCGGACGGCCGGGCCGAGGTACTCGATGACGTGGCCCGTGCCGCCGCCGACCCCGAGCTTCGCGATGATCGCCAGCACGAGGTCCTTGGCGGTCACGCCCGGCCCGAGCGCCCCCTCGACCCGCACCGCGAGCGTCCTCGGCTTGCGCTGCAGCAGGCACTGGGTGGCGAGGACGTGGCCCACCTCGCTGGTGCCGATGCCGAAGGCGAGCGCGCCGAAGGCGCCGTGGGTGGCGGTGTGGCTGTCGCCGCAGACCACCGTCATGCCGGGCTGCGTGTGCCCGAGCTCCGGGCCGACCACGTGGACGATGCCCTGGGTCGGCTGGCCGAGCGCGTGGAGCTCCACCCCGAACTCCTGGCAGTTGCGGGTGAGCTTCGACACCTGGGCCTCGGCCTGCGGGTCGGCCCAGGGCCAGCTGCCGTCGGCGCGCCGCGGCAGCGTCGGCGTGGAGTGGTCCATGGTCGCGACGGTGCGGTCGGGCCGGCGGACCGGGAGGCCGCCCTCGCGCAGGACGCTGAAGGCCTGCGGCGAGGTGACCTCGTGGACCAGGTGGAGGTCGATGTAGAGGACGGCGGGGGTCTCGGCGGTGTCGGGGCGGACGACGTGGCCGTCCCAGACCTTCTCGAACAGGGTGCGCGGGCTCATCAGACGGTACCCAGCTCCTCTCGGGAGGCCGGCGTGGCGCCGGCGCGGAGGGCGATGCGATTCACCACGTCGAGGAGGGCGCGCGCGCTCCCCTCGATGATGTCGGTGGAGAGGGCGCGGCCCCGGTAGACGCCGGTGTCGTGCTCCACCTCGAGCACCACCTCGCCCTGCGCGTCCTCGCCGGTGGTGACGCTGGCGATGGTGTAGTCGCGCAGCTTCACCGAGACCCCGGTGATCCGCTCGATGGCCTTGAAGACCGCGTCCACCGGCCCGTCGCCGGCGCAGGCGGCCTGGTGGCGCTCCCCGCCGGCGTCGACGAGGGCGATGGAGGCGGCGGGCAGCGTCCCGGTGCCGGAGGTGGTGGAGAGGGCCGCCAGCTCCCACTTGCGCGCGCCGGTGCCGAGCACCTGGCCGTGGATCACCAGCGCCTCGAGGTCGGCGTCGTAGATGTCCTTCTTCTTGTCGGCCAGCGTCTTGAAGTCGGCGAAGACCAGGTCGAGCTGCTTCTCGTCGAGCGGGTAGCCGAGCGTCGCCAGCCGCTCCTTGAGCGCGTGGCGCCCCGAGTGCTTGCCGAGCACCAGGCTGGAGCGGGCGAAGCCCACCTCCTCCGGCCGCATGATCTCGTAGGTCTCGCGGTGGGTGAGCATGCCGTGCTGGTGGATCCCCGCCTCATGGGCGAAGGCGTTCTGGCCAACGATGGCCTTGTTGCGCTGCACGGCGAGGCCGGTGACCTGCGAGAGCAGGCGGCTGGTGGGGTAGAGCCGCTCGGTCTTGATTCCGGTGGTGACGCCGAGGATGTCGCGGCGGGTCTTCACGGCCATCGCGATCTCTTCGAGCGAGGCGTTGCCGGCCCGCTCGCCGATGCCGTTGATGGTGCACTCGACCTGGCGGGCGCCCTCCACCACGCCGGCCAGGCTGTTGGCCACCGCCAGCCCGAGGTCGTTGTGGCAGTGGACCGAGATGACCGCCTTCTCGATGCCGCGCACGTGGGTGCGCAGGTAGCGGATGGCCTCGGCGTAGGTCTGGGGGAGCGCGTACCCCACCGTGTCCGGGATGTTCACGGTGCTGGCGCCGGCCTCGATGGCCCGCTCCACCACCTCCGCCAGGAACTCGAGCTCGGTGCGGGCGGCGTCCTCCGGCGAGAACTCGACGTCGTCGAACTTCTCGCGGGCGCGCCGCACCCCCTCCACCGCCCGCTTCACGATCTCCTCCTTCGCGAGCTTGAGCTTGAAGTCGCGGTGGATGGGGCTGGTGGCGAGGAACACGTGGATGCGGCGGCGCGGGGCGTCCTGCAGCGCCTTCCAGGAGGCGTCGATGTCCCCCTGGGTGCAGCGGGCCAGGCTGCAGATCGCGGGACGGGAGACCTGGCGGCTCACCCCCTGGATGGCCTCCAGGTCCCCCGGCGAGGCTGCGGCGAAACCGGCCTCGATCACGTCGACCCCGAGCTGCTCGAGCGCCTTGGCGATCTGGAGCTTCTGGCCGAGGTCCATGCTGGCCCCCGGCGACTGCTCCCCATCCCGCAAGGTGGTGTCGAAGATGACGACGCGGTTCTGCGCGGCCTCGTTCACGGGCTCCCCTTTCAAGTCCGACCTCGCTACGGCCGGAGCGAAGTGCGAATCTCCGACACTATCAGAACGTGCCCCGGCTGTGTATCTGCCGAGGCACCCCCCAATGGGGCAGCGGCGCGCTAGAAGGGCGCGGCCGCTTCCTTGGCCAGGAGCTCGATGAAGGCCTCGAGCGGCATGGTCTTCAGGTCCGTCGTCTGCTCCGGCTTCGCCTCCGCCCGCCGGTCGGCAGAGCTGCCCGGCTCCGCACCGCCGTACCGGCGCGGCGAGACCGCCTTCGTCTCGGCTTCCTTCTCGCCCACCACCAGCGTGAAGGGGATCTTGGCGAGCTGGGCGTTGCGGATCTTCGCCCCGAGCTTGTCGTTCGAGCGGTCGAGCTCCACCCGGTAGCCGGCCTGGCGCAGCCGCGCCGCGGCCTCCTCGGCCCAGGCGTCGAACTTCTCCGAGACCGTCACCACCCGCGCCTGCACCGGCGCGAGCCAGGCCGGGAAGGCGCCGGCGTAGTGCTCGGTGAGGATGGCGATGAAGCGCTCGAAGGAGCCGTAGATGGCGCGGTGGATCACCACCGGCCGGTGCTCCTTGTTGTCGTCGCCGACGTAGGTGAGGTCGAAGCGCTCGGGCGCGGCGTAGTCCACCTGGATGGTGCAGAGCTGCCAGGTGCGGCCGAGCGAGTCGGTCACTGAGAAGTCGATCTTGGGGCCATAGAAGGCGCCGTCGCCGGGATTGACGGTGTACTCCAGCCCGAGCGCGTCGAGCGCCGAGCGCAGCGCCCCCTCGGCGCGATCCCAGAGGGCGTCGTCGCCGATGCGGACCGCCGGGCGGGTGGAGAAGCGGGCGCTGAACGGCAGGCCGAAGGCGCCATAGACCTGCTTCATGAGGCCGACGATGCGGGCGATCTCGTCCTGAACCTGCGACTCCATCAGGTAGATGTGCGAGTCGTCCTGCTGGAACTGGCGCACGCGGGTGAGGCCGCCGAGCGAGCCCGACGCCTCGTTCCGGTGGAGCACGTCGCTGGTGTAGTAGCGCACCGGCAGCTCGCGGTAGCTGCGCTTGCCCATCTTGTAGATGAGGTGGTGCGACGGACAGTTCATGGGCTTGAGCGACTGGGTGCAGCGCTCGTCGAGCGGCAGCTTCTCGTCGGTCTCGCTGTCGACGACGAGGAACATGTTCTCCTTGTACTTGCCCCAGTGGCCGGAGGTCTCCCACAGCCGCTTGTTGAAGAGGAGCGGCGTCTTCACCTCCTGGTAGCCGTTCGCGTTCACCAACCGGCGCATGGCGTCCATGAGCACGTTGAAGACGGCGACGCCGTGCGGCAGCCAGAAGGCGGCGCCGGGCGCGTACTCGTGGAAGGCGAAGAGGCCGAGGGCCGGGCCGAGCTTCCGGTGGTCGCGCTTGCGCGCCTCCTCGAGCCGGACCAGGTAGGCGTCGAGCTGCTTCTTGTCGAAGAAGGCGGTGCCGTAGATCCGCTGCAGCATCGGGTTCTTCGGGTCGCCGCGCCAGTAGGCGCCGGCCACGCTCATGAGCTTCACCACGCCGATCCGGCCGGTGGAGGGGCCGTGCGGCCCGAGGCAGAAGTCCACCCAGTCGCCGTGCCGGTAGAGGGTGAGGGTCTTCGCCCCCTTGGCGGCGATGTCGCGGACGATCTCCACCTTGAACTTCTCGCCCTTCCGCTCGAAGAGCTCGATGGCCTCGTCCATCGAGATCTCCTCGCGGACGAAGGGCTCGTCGGCCTTCACCTCCTGGGCGATGGCGGCCTCGATCTTCTCGAGGTCCTCCGGGGTGAAGGGCTTCTCGCGGGCGAAGTCGTAGTAGAAGCCGTCCTCCACCGCGGGGCCGATGGTCACCTGGGCATCGGGATAGAGCCGCTGCACCGCGCTCGCGAGCACGTGGGCGGCGTCGTGGCGCGCGATCTCGAGCGCCTCCGGGTTCCGGGTGGTGATGACCTCCAGCTTCCCGTCCTGCTCGATGGCGCGGGCGAGGTCCACCGGCTGTCCGTCGAGGCGGGCGGCGTAAGCCGCCTTGGCGAGGCCGGCGCCGATCTGCTCGCGCACGAAGTCGATGATGCGGACGCCGCGCGGCGCCTCCTTGGAGGAACCGTCGGGCAGGGTGACCTTCACGATCTCTGACATGGGACCGTTTTTACTATCGCCTGGGCCGGCAAAAGGCCAGCGCGGACGCGCGCCTCGCGCGCGGCCTCGAGGCGGGCGTGGGGCGCCTTCGCGAGCCCTCAGTCGCCTCCGGGCGTCGCCTGCGCCGCTGCCTGGTACCGCGCCCAGGCCGCCTGCGCTGCCTCGCGCTCGCCGAGCGCTTCCCGGGCACGCGCCAGCGAGAGCCAGGCGCCTGGGTGATCCGGGAAGCTCGAGGCGACCTGCTCGGCGCGCCAGGCGACGTGGCGCCAGGCCTCGCTGGCCGGCAGGGCTGGCGGCTGCGGAGGCGCCGTCGCGCCGCGCCGCACGAAGAACAGCGCGGCCTCCTCCGAGCCCAGCAGCAGCCAGTCCGGGCTGTCGAGAATCTCCGACAGCAGGGGCACGAGCTTGCCCGAATACGGAAGCGTCCCGGGGAACACCAGCACGTCCGCCCCGATGGCCCTCAGCGCCCCGTCCCAGCCCGCGTCAGCCGAGAGCACCCGATCGTGCAGCGTGACCGCGGGATCCATGCCCCAGCGACGACCGTCGACCGAGACCAGCCAGTGCCCGCCGAGCGCCCAGTTCAGGTAGCCACCGTAGTCGAAGAAGTTGAAGATGGTGCCGCGCGGGCGCAGCGCCTGGATGGCGTCGGCGCTCTTCTCCGGGAAGATGCCGGGGGCGACGCCCCACCCCCACCCCGGCCCGCCACGCGGCAGGATCGACACCGCGGCCAGCGCGCCCACTCCGGCGGCGACGAGCGCGGTCCGGAAGGCCCGCCCTCCCCGGCGCCCGCACCATCCACACCCCCGCGCGAGGAGGTGCGCCAGCGCGGGCTGAACGGCCAGCGCGAAGAGCGCCAGGTTGCGGACGTAGCGGAACGCGAGCGCGCCGAAGCCGGCCGCCAGCAGCCCCCAGAAGACGCGGCGGTCCCGCGGCGCGACCGCCACGGCGGCGGCTGCCGCGGCCGCGAGGAGCAGGAACGGCCAGCGCTGGTCGCTCTGGAGGACGGGCAGGAGCTCCACGATCCCGTCGGCGAACTCCTTCACGTCGGCGGTGGCCGTGCGGAGCGGGAGCAGCAGCTGGAGCGGGCCGAACGGGTTCAGGCAGGCGGCGGCGGCGGTGACCGCTCCAGCGGCCCCGAGCTGCGCGAGCCTCGGGACGAGCCGGCCCGTGCGCCACTCGTTGAGCGACACCTGTACCCCGCAGGCCCCGAGCACGACGAGGAGGAAGAGGGCGGACGGATGCGCCTGCGAGAGTCCCAGGGCGGACGCCGGGAGCAGCGCGAGCCAGCGCGCGCGGCCGGTCGCGTCCCAGCGCTCGAGCGCCCAGAGCTCGAGCCCGATCGCGAGGAACAGCAGCAGCTCCGGCCTATAGCTCAGCCGGTAGCTCATCCAGGCCGCTCCGGCGGCGAAGGCCAGGAGTCGCGCCGTCCCGGCGCGGCCGCGCCGAGGCCACGCCGCGCCCGCGAGCGCCAGCGCGCCGCCCATGAGCCCCGCCTGCAACACGGAGAGGCCCGCCCAGCCGAAGACGCGCAGCACCGCCTCGCACAGGACCCCGTAACCCCACTCGTGGAACTGCGTGGGCTGCCCGAAGAGCACCGACACGAAGGGCTCGGCGACCGGGATGCGGCCTGCCCGCAGCACCTCGCGCCCGGTGGAGAGGTGCCAGAAGAGGTCTGGGTCGGACACCCGCCTCAGGAGGGCGGCCAGGGCCAGCGCCGCAAGGAGCCCGGCCGCGGTGCCGGCGGCCGGCCGGCGGGCGCGCTGCGAGGCCGGACCAGGCGCGGGGAGCGCCTCTGCTTGGGCGAGCGGGAGCATCGTTCCGGAAGGGTACCATGCTCGACAGGGGCGAGGGACCGGCTGGGCTTCCTCACCCGACCCGCGGCAGGCCGCGCCGCTCGAGATCCGGCTGGGCCCGGCGCTCGGCTGGTGGCAGGAGCCGGGCGAGGCCCAGCGCCACCGCGGAGAGGATCCATATCTGGTGTGGCAGCACCACCAGCTGCCACGCCGCCGATCCGGCCGCGGCGGCCGGGACCCGGCCGGCGCGCGCGAGCAGGTCGAGCGCGACCGGCCCCGGGACCAGGAAGGCGACGAAGGTGGCCGCGGCGAGGAGCCGGGCCGGGCGGCGCAGGCCGCTCCAGTCGCGCGCGCAGGCGGCCATGGGGAACCAGAGCAGCACAGCGTCGTAGACCCGGTGGTAGCTGGCGAGCAGGCCCACCACGCACAGGAGCGACACCGGAAGGAGCTCCGCGCCGACCGACGCGGCCTCGCGGACGCGCCGCAGCGCCATCAGGGCGAGGGGGATCGCGAGGGCGATCGCCGCCGCGCCGGCCAGCGGCCGGGCCGACGCCGGGAACCACCGCTGCAGCAGCACCTCCCAGCCCACGATGGTGATCGTCAGCGGGTTCTCCGGGCTTGCGCTGTTCATGCCACCCGGCCCCGCCGCGAGGAGGACGTTGCGGATCCAGCTCCGGATCCCCTCGTGGCCCGCCAGCGCCAGCCTCAGCTCTCCGGCGGCGGCGAGGGCCAGGAGCGAGCCGCCGGCCGAGAGCGCCCAGCGGCGCGACGGCCCTGCCAGCCCGGCGAGCACGATGGGCAGGGCGAGCGACGGTTTCAGCGCGGTCCCGAGCGCGACCAGCAGCCCGGCCAGCGCCGGCCGCTCTCGCTTCAGGGCCCAGCCGAGGATCAGCAGCGCCCCCGAGGCCACGGCCACCTGCCCCATGGCGAGCCCCGTGTGCAGGGGCGCGAGCGCGAGCGCCGCGACGGCGAAGGCGCTCGCGCGCGCCGGCGGAAGGCTCGCCGCGCGAGCGAGGCTCGCCAGCGCCGCCGCCACCAGGCCGATCGAGAGGAGCTGCACCACGACCACCGCCGCCGGCCAGTCGAGCAGCGCCAGCGGCGCCTCCAGCGCGTAGGTGGCGGGAGGGTAGACCGATGGCATCCACGCCTCGGTCGGCGAGAGCCGGTCCGGCCCGCCTCCCCGGCGAAAGGCGTCGGCGAGGTCCGCTGCGCGGTACGGATCCCCCCCTTCGACCCAGACCCTGGCGGCCGCGAAGTGGACCCCGAGGTCCTGGCTGTCGCGGAGCCCCCGAACCGGCCCGCGGACCAGGAGCTCCGCGAGCACCCCGCACGCCAGGATGGCGAAACCCAGACGGCGCAGCGACGTCGGTGGCAACTGGTCTCCCCCACGCCGCAGGCGGCCACGGCGCACCAGGGAAGCGTACGCGCGCCGAGCCCGGCGCCCACATCCCAGGTGGGCGTGGCGGGGTGCCACACCTCGCTTGTCCAGGGCGCACGCGCCGATCGAGCGGCTACATACGGGATCGGCCGCCCGTCCGCGCGGTCGAGGGCGGAGGATCAGACGGAAGCGCGAATGCGGCTGGCGGCTCGGCGGGCCCTCTCCCTGGCGCTTCCCCTGGCGGCGGGGCTGCTGGCGCTCGCCTACCTCGCGCTGCTCTGGTCGCTCGACGCGCTTCCGCTCGGGGATCTGCCGAACCACCTGGCGCGCGCCACCATCTCCGCCGACCTGCTCTTCCACGGCGGCCAGCGCTTCGGCCTGGGCTACCAGCTCCACCTCGCGCCGGTGCCGTACGTGCTGGGGGATGTCGCGCTCGCGGGGCTGGTCGAATGGCTCGGGCCATACGGCGCGGGGCGCCTCTGGGCCTGCCTGGTGGCGGCGGCGCCGCCGGCGGCGGCAGCGGTGTACCTGCGATTGGTCGGGTTCACGCCGCGCGGCGTCCTGCTCGGCGCGCTGCTCTCCCTCTACCTCTCGACCGACTGGTTCTTCGTGAACGGGTTCGGGCACTACCGGCTCGCGATCGCGCTCACGCTGCTCGCCACCGCCGCCTGGCAGCGGTTCCTCCGCGGCGGCGCGCCCCTCGCCTGGGCCTGCTACGCCGCCCTGCTCCTGGCCGGCTACCTCATGCACCTTTCGGCCCTGCTCTTCAGCGGGATGTCGGCGGTGGTCACCGCGGCGGTCGCGCTCCACTTCCGGGAGACGAGCGCGCGCCGGGCCGCGAGCGGCGCCCTCCCCTTCGGCGCGCTCGGGATCTGGCACCTGTACGCGTCCGGGCCGAACCCCGGGGGAGGCCGGCTCTTCCTGCTCTCCCCGGCGCGGAAGGCCCTCGCCGCCGCCTCGCCGTTCCTGCGCTACGACCTCGCGTCGGAGGGGGCGCTCCTGCTGGTGTTCCTCCTCGCCTGCGCGCTCCTCGCCCGCGGCCTCGGCGCGGCCCGGCGGGATCCGCGGGCGGTGACCTTCGCCGCCCTCTGCCTCGCCTCCCTGGCGCTCTACGCGGTGCTGCCGCACAGCCGCGGCAGCGTCGCCTACGTCGACGTCCGCGCCATCCCCTTCGCCGCCCTCTTCGCCGTCTTCGGCGCCCTGGCCGTGGCCGAGCGGCGCGCCTCCCCGCCCCGCCTCGCCGCTGCGCTGGCGGTCGCGCTCGCGGCCGGGAACCTCGCGCTGCTGGCCGCGCACCTGCGACCGGCCAACGCGGAGATGCGCGCGTACCGGGCGCTCGCCGCGACCGTCCCGACAGGCGCCGTCGTGCTCCCGGTGGCGACGCGCCCGCGCGACGGCCGCAGCAACCCCTTCCTGCACGCCGGGACGCTCGCCACCATCGAGGCGGGCGCCTCCACCCCCTACCTCTTCGCGGGCGGCGTCACGACCTACTTCCGCGCGCTCGACCGGCCGCGGGCGCCCTCCGAGTTCTGGTACCAGGAAGGCGGCGACGCGGGGGACGCCGCCACCCTCGCCCGCACCTACGCCTTCTGCCTCGTCATGGTGCCCTTCGACGCGAGCCGGCTGCCGGTGCGCACCGAGGAGGTGGCGCGCAACGGCTCCGCGGCGCTGCTGGCGGTCGTCCGATGACGCGCGCCGCTCACCTCCCGGCCGCCTTCGTGACCTCGCCGGGGTCGCGGGCGTAGAGGGTCACCGCCGCCCGCTCGAAGAAGCCCTCGAACTCCGCCCGCCCCGACTCGCGGTACCTCGCGCCGAGCGCCTCCTCGAGCTCCCGCCGCCTCGGCGCGGTGAAGTCGAACTCGTCGTGGTAGAGCACCAGCCAGACGCGGTCGTGGCGCGCCGCGGCGCTCGCGACCAGGTCCTCTCGCAGCGGTGGCAGGTATGCCAGCGCCTTCGGGTCGCGCCGATCGTCCAGCGGCTCCGGATAGATCACCTGGAGGTGCCCGCTCGTCCGGCCCGCGGCGTCGCGGTAGTAGTCGAAGAGCAGCCGCCCAGGCGCGACGAAGAACAGGACCGCGTCCCCTGGGCGCGCCCGATCGAGCAGGTAGGCGGTCGCGGCCCGCCACTCCACCTCCGCCGCGCGCGAACGGAAGTACCCGGGCAGCCCGGCCATGGCCAGCGCGACCAGCGCGCCGAGCGCCGCGCCGCGCGCCCATCGTCGCCGGAGAGACCCCGCGCCGAGGGCCGCCAGCAGCACCAGCGGCGGCAGGCAGACCAGCAGGAACCGGTGGACGAAGAGCGGCTTGCGCAGGGAGGCGGCGATGACCAGCGCGAGCGGGACGACCACCAGCGAGAGGAGCAGCGCCGGCGCCCACGCCTCGAGGCGGCGCGCAGGATCGCGCCGGAGGCGCCAGCCGCCATGGACCGCCAGCAGGCAGAGCGCGAGGTAGCCGAACAGCAAGGGGAAGCCCCGCGCCAGCTCGGCCAGGCCCGGCCCCGAGCTGAAGGTGGTGTTCCCGGCCAGCAGCCAGAAGAAGCCGCCGACGCGGCGCAGGGTGGGCGCCGTGAGCCAGGCGAGCGGCGCGTTGGGCTCGCCCGACCTGACGAGCAGCAGCGCCCCCACCGGCAGCACCAGCGCGCCGGCGAGCGCCGCCGAGCCGAGGAAGCCCCTCCAATGCGCGCGCCGGCGGAGGAGCAGCAGCGCCACGGCGTGCGCGGGGATGAGGAGCGCGGCGAAGAGGTGGGCGTAGACCGCCAGCGCGCTCGTGATCGCATAGGCGACCCAGCGCCCCACGTCCGGCGCCTCGACGGCCCGCACCAGGCAGAGCGTGGAGAGGGTCGCGAGCAGCATCAGGAGGCTGTAGCCGCGCGCCGTCTGGGAGAACTGGATGTGAAAGCCGTTGACCGCCAGCAGGAGGGCGGCGAAGAGCCCGACGCGGGGGCCGGCCAGCCGCGCTCCGAGGAGGTACAGGGCGGGCACCGTGGCGACGCCGAGCAGCACCGAGAGGAGCCGGACGGTGGCTTCGCCCTCACCGAGGCGCAGCCACTCGTGCAGCAGGGCGTAGTAGAGGCTCGCGTTCGAGTCCTGGTGCAGCACGACCGACAGGATCCCTCGCCACGGCATCCAGGCGGTGGCGATGCTCCACATCTCGTCGAGGTACAGGCTGGCCTGGCCGAGCGTGGGCAGGCGCGCCAGCAGCGCGAGCGCCGTCACCGCGGCCAGGGCGGCGAGCTGGCGCCGCGACCCTGGCATCGGCGCATCACCGGAGGGCCGGGGCGCAGGCTCGTCCAGGGCGAGCGCTCGAGGATCCCGCATGGTGGCTCCCCCGACCTCCGGCACGTTCGGCTCAGTGGGCGTGGCCTATCTCGAGCAGCTCCTCCTCCGAGCGCGCGAGCCCCGGCGGCAGCGGCCGCCCGTCGTGGACCACCCTCCCCTCGAAGATTGTCGCGAGGACGCGGGTCTCGAGCAGCTCCTCGATGGGGCGGCGCAGGATGTCCCGGTCGAGCACGGCGAAGTCGGCCGACTTGCCGGCCTCGATCGACCCGGTCTCCCCCGCGAGCCCCAGGATGCGGGCGTTGTTCAGGGTGTAGGAGCGGATCATCCGCTCCAGCGCGACGCCGTTCCCCTCCCCCATCGCGCCGCGCTCCGGATGGTGCGGGGCCCGGCGGGTCACGCCGACGTACATGCCGTAGTACGGGTCCATGCTCGCCGAGGCCCAGTCGCTGCCGACGCCGACGAGGGCCCCGGCGTCCCAGAGCCGCTTGAGGGCGAGGTAGCGCTCCTCGCGCCGCCTCGACCCGATCTTCGCGGCGATGAGGTCGACCGGCGAGGGCTGCGCCAGGAAGACGTCCGGCACCAGGGCCACGCCGAGCTCCACGAGCCGAGGGAGGTCGTCTTCGCGCACCAGCCGGGCGTGGACGATGGCGTGGACGGGCCCCGGCCTCCCGGCCCGCCCGGCCACGGCCTTGGCGACGGCGTCGAGGGCGGCGTGGACGCCGCCGTCGCCGATGGCGTGGAGCTGGAGCGGAAGCCCGGCGCGATCGAGCTCGTCGACCAGCGCGTCCAGCGTCGCCGCGGGCGTCGCGAGCGACCCGCGAGCGTCCGCCCGCCCCGCGTACGGCTCGGTCAGGTAGGCCGACTCGCTCTCGAGGTACCCGTCCACGAAGAGCTTGGCCCCCAGGCGCAACCCGGGGAGCCGGTAGCGGCCGAACTCCTCGGCGAGCCGCCGCGCCGGCAGCGGCGCCGCCCCCGGCACCACCACGGGCATGAAGAGCACGGCGTGCTGGCGCAGCTCCCCTCTCCGGATGAGCTCCTCCCAGGCTGGCAGCTGCGCCGCCGGCACGTACCCGTCTCCAAAGGCGGTGAAGCCATAGGAGCTCATGATACGCGCGGCGTCGGCCAGCGCCCGGACCCTGCTCGAGGGCAGCGCCGGCAGCTCGAAGCGGTGCGCCCGCGACTTGAGCCAGGTCCAGGGGAAGCCGTCCCAGGGGCGGTAGGGGAAGCGCGCCTCGAGGCTCGGGTGCGTGTGCGCGTCGATGAGGCCTGGCAGGACGAAGCTCCCGTGGAGGTCGACGACCCTGGTCGCCGGGCCAATGAGCCCCCGCACCTCCGCGCTCCGGCCGACCCGCAGGAACCGGCCGTCGCGGATCGCCACCGCCTCGGCGCGGGGCTGGCGCTCGTCGAGCGTGTAGAAGCTGCCGTTCAGGTAGACGGCGTCCGCGACCCCGGCGGGCATCGGCGACGGGGAGAGCGCCAGCGCCGTGGCGATCAGGACGAGCGAAGAGGCGAGCATCCCCTCTCCCCGTCTACACGGCGCGAGGGCGGGCCCACGGCGCAGAAGGGGATCGGGCCCTTTCCGGTCGCCCGATGAGGGGCCTGGGACGAGCGCCCGCTCGATTCCTACCTTCGCCTACACCCTCGACGCATCCGCGTCGCGGCTCGGGAGGCCTCCGTGGCGGCGGCACAGCCTACGAACCAGATCGCCTGCTCGGTGGGCATCATGGCCCACAACGAGGAGGCCAACGTCGGGCGCCTCCTCGAGGCGGTCCTCGGCCAGCGCACCTCGACGGCGCGGATCTCCGAGATCATCGTGATCGCCAGCGGCTGCACCGACGGGACCGTGCCGCTGGTCGAGCGGTGGGCGCTGCTCGAGCCGCGCATCCACCTCGTCGTGCAAGCGAGGCGCGAGGGCAAGTCGGCGGCGGTCAACTGCTTCCTGGCGCGGGCCCGCGAGCAGGTCCTCGTCCTCTGCAGCGCCGACATCATCCCCGCGCCCGACACCGTGGAGGGGATCGTCGCGCCGTTCGCCGACGAGGAGGTGGCGATGACCACCTGCCGGCCCGTGCCGGTGAACGACCCTGCCCGCTTCATGGGGTTCGCCGCCCACCTGCTCTGGAACCTCCACCACCAGATCAACCTGCGAGAGTTCAAGGCCGGCGAGATGATCGCCTTCCGCAAGGTCTTCGAGCGCATCCCCCGGCGCTCGTCGGTCGACGAGGCGAGCGTCGAGTCGGTGATCCGAGGCCAGGGGTACGCGGTGAAGTACGTGCCGGACGCCGTCACCTACAACAAGGGGCCGGAGACGGTGCGCGACTTCCTCTGCCAGCGCCGCCGCATCTACGCCGGGCACCTGGCCCTCCGCGACGGGGTGGGCTACCGCGCCAGCACGCTCGGCGGGCTCAAGATCCTGGGGCTGGTGCTGCGCACGCTCGACTGGCGACCGCGGCAGTTCCTCTGGACCTGGGCGGTGGCGGCGCTGGAGGTCTGGGGGCGGTTGCTCGGGCGGCGCGACCATCGGCGACGGCTCGACCAGAGCGTGTGGGCCATCGCCAGCACCACCAAGATGCTCGGGCCGCGCGCCGCGGCGCCGGCGCTGCTCGCCGGCGAGCGGGTCGGGCCCGGGCTGCCCACCGGCGCGCCCGGGCCGCTGCCGCGCGCCCCGGCGGTCGACGAGCAGCCCCCGCGGGACTTCGCATGAACCACCTCGCCGGCGTGCTCGCCCGCATCCCGCTGTTCCAGCTCCAGCGGCGCACCGGCTGGCCGCGGCTCCTGCCGCTCAACGTCACCCTCTCGCCCTCCCCCAGGTGCAACTCCCGCTGCCTCACCTGCAACATCTGGATGAAGCGCGAGGATGAGCTGACGCTGGAGGAGTGGGACAAGGTGCTGCGCTCCCTCGGACGCGCGCCGTACTGGTTCACCATCAGCGGCGGCGAGCCGCTCATGTACCCGCACGTGGTCGAGCTGGCGCGCCTCGCGTACGAGCACTGCCGGCCGGGGGTCATCAACATCCCGAGCAACGCCATCCTCCCCTCCATCCCCGACCGCGTGGAGCGCATCGCCCGGGCCTGCCCCGAGAGCCAGCTCATCGTGAACCTCTCGCTCGACGGGGTGGGCGAGAAGCACGACCGCATCCGCGGCATCCCCGGTAACTTCGCGAAGTTCGAGGAGCGGCTCGCGCAGCTCCTGGCGCTGCGCCGCAAGCTGCCGAACCTCACCGTCGGCATCCACTCGGTGATCTCCACGTTCAGCGTCGGCCACCTCGGCGAGCTCATCGCCTACGCGGACCGCTCCGGCGCCGACCAGTTCATCACCGAGATCGCGGAGCCCCGGGTCGAGCTCGACACCGTCGGCCTCCCCATCACCCCGAGCCGCGAGCAGTACGCGGCCGCCATCGACGAGCTCATCGCCTACGTCGAGCGCCGGCGGTTCCGCGGGATGGCGCGCCTCACCGAGGCGCTGCGCATCGAGTACTACCGGCTGGTGAAGCGCATCCTGGACGAGGAGGACCAGGTGATCGACTGCTACGCCGGCTGGGCCAGCGCACACATCTACGCCGACGGCACCGTCTGGCCCTGCTGCGTCCGCGCCGACGACCTCGGGAACCTCCGCGAGCACGGGTACGACTTCAAGCGGATCTGGCAGGGGGAGAAGCTCCGGGAGGTGCGCCGCAGCATCGCGGCCCGGGAGTGCCACTGCCCCCTCGCCAACGCCGCCTACACCAACATGCTGCACGACCTCCCCACCATGGTGCGGGCGACGGCGCACCTGGCGCGCCCGGGCGCGCCCGCGGCCGTCCCCGCCCCCTCGGATGAAGGGCCAGGGCCATGCCATTCGAATGGCTGAACCGGTTCCACCGCGAGCAGCAGAAGCCGCCCAGTTACGCCGCCAAGGCGCTCGCCGCCTACGCCCTGGGGATGAAGGCGCACGGCTCGATCCTGGGGGTGTCGGTGCTCCGGGGTCCGGACTGCTGCGAGGCGGCGCGAGCGCTCCCTGCGGACCAGGTGTACGACCCGGCGGCGGCGCCCCGGCTGCCGCTCGAGGGCTGCCCGCGCGGCCGGCGCTGCACCTGCGTCTACCGGCCGGTGATGAGCTACCAGCGGCCGCCGGACCGCTGAGCCGGGCCGTGGCCGGCGCACGGGAGCGAGCGTGAACCTGCACCCGGGATCCCTGCTACGTTCCGCCGGCGCGCGGCACGGCCTGATCCTGAGCGGCGCGATGATCGCGGCCGGGGCCCTGGACTACGCGGTCAACGTGGTGGCGGGGCGCTGGCTGGTCCCGCTCGACTTCGGCGTGTTCGTCACGGTCATGGCGGTGGTGCAGGTGGTCACCCTGCTCACCATCGCCGTCCGGATGGTGGTGGCCTTCCAGGTGGCCGCGCTGGGCGTCTCGCCCGACGGCCCGGCGCGGATCGGCGACTTCGCCCGCGGCGCCTGGCGCTGGGCATGGCGGTGGGGCGCGCTCGCCGCCGGAGTGATGGTCCTCGTGAGCCCCCTGCTCGCCCGCGCGCTGCGGCTCCCCGGCCCGTTGCCGCTGCTCCTCGCCAGCGTCATGGCGGCGCTGCTCTTCCCGAGGGAGGCCGCATTCGGAGTCCTCCAGGGGACGCAGGCGTTCGGCGCCCTGGGGCTGGTCCAGGTGGTGCAGGCGATGCTGCGGTTGCTGCTCTCGGCGGGCCTCATCGCGCTCGGGTGGCGGGCCTCCGGGGCCGTGGTGGCCCAGCCGCTCTCCGCGGCGGTCTGCCTCGCGCTCACGGTCTGGTACCTGCGGCCCCACCTGGAGTCGCGCCGGGCCCCCGGTCCACCGACCGTCAACTGGGGCCACGCCCTCTCCATCGTGCTCGGCCTGGCCCTCTTCGGCCTGCTCACCAACCTCGACGCCCTGTTCGTGAAGCACTTCTTCACCGCCCGGGCGGCCGGCGACTACGGGCCGGTGGTGACCCTCGCGAAGATCTGCCTCTTCCTCCCCTGGGCGCTCGGCCTGGTGCTCTTCCCCAAGGTGGCCCGGCGCCGCGCCGCCGGGGTCGATCCCAGGCCGCTCCTGCTGCTGGCGCTCGGGGCGGCCATGGCGCCAGGGTTCGCCTTGAGCGGGCTCTACTTCCTCCTGCCGGGCCAGGTGGTGCGGTTCGTCTTCACCGGCGCCTACGGCGACCCAGGCCTGGTGCTCGGGCTGGCGGGGCTGGCGGCCAGCCTGCAGTCCGGCGCGCACATCTGGCTCAACTACGCCCTCTCCCTCGAGCGAAAGGCGTACGTCTGGGCCCTGGGCTGCGTGCTGGCGCTCCAGCTCCTGGCGATGCTCGCCTTCGGACGGCACGACCTCGTCCACATGACCGCGGTGATGGCGCTCGCCGCCCTCGCCGCGAACGTCGCGGGGGCGCTGCTCACCGGCGTCCCGGCGCCGGTGGCCGCGCGCGGGACGCCGCCGGCGGAGGCCGTCCCACAATGAGCGGTGCGGTCGCCTCTCCGCAGCGAGTGGTCGTCACCGGCGCGACCGGCTTCCTCGGCGGCGCGCTGGCGCGGGCGCTCTGCCGTCGCGGCGCGGAGGTCCACGCCCTCTGCCGGCCGGACAGCGACCGCGGCCCACTCCAGGACCTCCCCATCGCCTGGCATCCCGGGGACGTGGTCGCTCCGGAGAGCTTCAAGGGCCTCTTCGCGCGCGCCGACCTGGTCGTCCACGCCGCGGGGCGCCTGGGCCAGGCGGGCGTGCCGGAGCAGCGCTACCGGGAACTCAACGTGCAGGGCACCGCCAACGTGCTCGCCGCGGCGCTGGCCTCGGCGCCCGGAGCCCGCGTGCTCCACCTCAGCAGCCCCGGCGTGATCGGCGCCACCTCCCGCGAGCCCGCGGACGAGCGCACACCGCACCGGCCCGCGAACCCCTACGAGCGGAGCAAGGCGGCGGCGGAGCGGGTGGCCGTCGACTTCGCGGCGCGCGGGCTCACGGTCATCATCGCCCGCCCGGGGTTCGTCTACGGCCCGGGAGATCACCACGTCCTCGGCCTCTTCCGCGCCATCCAGCGGAGGCGCTTCTTCCTCGTCGACGGCGGCCGCGCCCTCTGCCAGCCGACGCACGTCGACGACGCCGTCGCCGGGATGCTGTCCTGCCTGGACGCCGGCCGGCCGGGCGAGGCGTACCACCTCGTCGGCCCGCGGGCGGTCACCTTCCGCGAGCTCGGGGAGGCGCTCGCCGGCGCCCTCGGGGTGGCGCCCTCCCGCCTCAGCCTGCCGCGCTGGTCGGCGATGGCGGCCGCGACCGGGCTGGAGCTGCTGGGTCGGCTCGCCGGGAAGACGCCGCCGTTGAGCCGCGCCGGGGTGAGCTTCTTCGCCGACGACCGCGTCTTCTCGTGGCGGAAGGCTCACCAGGAGCTCGGGTACGCGCCGACGCGGGACCTCGCCGACGGGCTCGCCGAGACCGTGGCCTGGTATCGCCGCCGCGGGTGGCTGTGAGCGTCAGGCCGCCGCGCGGAGGTACCAGGAGGCCGCGAGGCGAACTCCCTCGCGCACCCCGACCCGGGGAGCGTAGCCGAGCTCCCGGCGCGCCTTCTCGATGGAGTGCCGGTTGTCGCAGCCGAACAGCTCGACGCCCAGGCGCGTGACCAGCGGCTGGCGGCGGGGACGGACCCGCACCGCCTGCTCGGCCACGAAGGCGATGGCGTGGAGCGCGCCGTAGGGGACATGGAGCCTCGGCGGCGGAGCGCCGACGTCCTCGGCCACCGCGCGCCAGAGCTGCTCCTGGGTGAGCGGCGCGTCGTGGGAGAGGTTGTAGGCCTCGCCCACCGCGCCGTCGCGCGTCGCGGCCAGGATGAGCCCCTCCACCACGTCGGTGACGTAGACGAACGGCATGGCGTTCGTCCCGGGGCCGATGACGATGACCTTGCCGGCGCGGAGCCGGTCCGCCATCCGGCCGAAGTTGACCCGATCCCCCGGCCCGAACATCGTCCCCGGGCGGACGACCACCGCCGGGAGGCCGTCCTGGGCGACGTGGCGCCGCACCAGCCGGTCGGCCTCGGCCTTGGTGACGGCGTAGGCGTCCTCCATGGGCGCGAGCGGGGAGTCCTCGCGCACCGCGCCCCGCAGCCCCATGCCGTAGACCGTCCAGGAGCTGACGTGGACCAGCCGCCGCACGCCGGCGGCGAGCACCGCCTGGCAGACGTTCTCGGCACCCCCGACGTTGACGTCCTGGTACTCCCGCCTGGGCCTCCAGAGGCCGTGGACGGCCGCGAGGTGGAACACCGTGTCGACGCCGCGCACCGGGTCGACGAGCGACTCCGGCCTCCGGACGTCGCCGCGGTGCACCGCCGCGCCCAGCCGCTCGAGCCTCGAGGTGTCCTCCGAGGACAACGCCAGGACCCGCACCCGGCAACCGCGCGCACGCAGCGCCTCCACCAGGTGGTGCCCGACGAAGCCGGCGGCCCCGGTGACGAGGACCTCGTTCATGCCCGCACCTCCGCGCCCGCGCCGCGAGCGCTCTCGCGATACCAGGCGACCCCGAGTCGCACCCCCTCCGCCAGCCCCACCCGCGGCTCGAAGCCGAGCTCCTCGCGCGCGCGGCGGATCACGAAGCGGTTCTCCCCTCCGAGCATCCTCACCCCGAAGCGGGTCAGCGGCGGGGGCCCGCGGCGGCGCGACACCCGCACCAGCCCCTCCGCCACCTGCGCCAGCGTCAGCGCCAGCCGGTAGGGGACGTGCCGGCGCGGCGGCGCCACCCCCAGCGCTCCCGCGATGGCGCCCAGGTACTCGCGCTGCGTGACCGGCTCGTCGTTGACGACGAGGTAGGTCCGCCCCGCCGCCCGCGGGGACTCGCCGGCGAGGAGGATCGCCTCGGCCACGTCTCCGACGTAGACCAGCGGCAGGTGGTTCTCCCCGGAGCCGATCACGACCATCTTCCCGCCCTCGATCATCGAGGCGAACCGGCCGAAGCTCCCGGCGTCCCGCGGGCCGAAGACCAGGCCCGGGCGGACGATCGCGACCTCCAACCTCCCTTCGCGGATCACCGCCTCGAGCAGCCGCTCCCCCAGGATCTTCGACCAGCTGTACGGGTTCGGCTCGAGCCGCAGCGGCGCCGACTCGTCCCGCGGGCGCGGCGCGTCCGTGCCCTGCACGATGGCCGAGCTGACGTGTACCAGCCGGCGCACCCCCGCCGCGGTCGCCGCGTCGACGAGGGCCCTCAGCCCGGCGACGTTGACCCGCTCGTACTCGTGGCGGGGCCCCCAGGGCCCGGTGCGGGCGGCGCAGTGGAGCACCCGCTCGACCCCGGCGACGGCGGCCGTCAGGGAGGGGGGATCGCCGAGGTCGCCCCGGACGACCTCCACCCCGGCGGCGGCGGCGAGCCGCTCCCCCGGCTCCTCTGGCCTCAGGAGCGCGCGGACCCGCTCGCCCCGCCGCAGCAGGGCGTCCACCACGTGGCTCCCGACGAGACCCGCCGCCCCGGTGACGAGCACGCCCACTTGGCGCTCCTGGCGCGAGCCGGAGTGGCCCGTGCGCCGAGGCGGAGGTTACCGGCTGCGACGGCGCGGCGCGGCGTACTTCCGGGGGCGAACCCGAGCGGCGCGACCCGTGAACGGAAGAGGGGCCGGACTCGCGTCCGACCCCTCTGTCCTCAGTAGGCCCGGTCGGTATCGAACCGACGACCCCCACCGTGTCAAGGTGATGCTCTACCACTGAGCTACGGGCCTGCGCTGTTTCCGCCGAAACGGAGGCCGCTTTATAGCGCGCCCGCAGGAAGAGTCAACGGGCTCGCCGGGGGAAATCGAACGCCGCCGCGGAGGTCAGAAGAACACGTCCTCCGCCGGCCGCTGCAGCCCCTTCCACTCGCGCAGGCGCGCCCGCGGCCGTCCGTCCACGTATTCGATATGGGCGTAGGTGAGCACCTCCGTGCGCCCCAGGTTTCCCATGTCGAGCGAGGTCATGGGGTTCCAGGTGCCGGTGTTGATGTAGACCCGATCGCGCGCGTACTCGCGGTAGAGCGGCACGTGGGTGTGGCCCATGATCACCGTGTGGAAGCCCTTGCGGGCGAGCAGGTGCTTCGCCTCGGCCTCCAGCGACGGGTAGGCAGTGTAGTTGAGGAGGCGCTTCGCCAGGTCGGCGAGCGGCATGGGGTCGAGGTGCGGGATCTTCTTGAGCGCCGCGGCCACCGCGAAGTTGAAGCTGCGCACCGTGAGCCGCACCGCGAAGGCCGGGTCGTTGACGGCCGCCCACTGGTAGTAGCGGCGGAAGGGCGCCACCTTGTCGATGAAGGGGCGCTGCGCCTTCTCCTGGTTCAGCACCGCGATGATGTAGCGCGAGCCGAGCGGCAGGTTGAGGATCTGCTCCCCGTTGCGCTCCTGGAAGTAGCGCGAGGGGTTGAAGGCGTTCATCGGCTCGCGCTGCATGCCGTGCTCGACGTGGACGCCGTCGAAGTCGTAGTTGTCGAGGAGGTAGACGTGCGCGCCTCCCACCGCCCGGGTCACCGCGTCCCGCACCCCGGCGAAGAGGAAGCCCGGGTCGTGGTTGCCCATGATGAAGACCACGTTGCGGCGCGGGGCGGCGGCGAACCGGCGGACCGCGTCGAAGACCAACGGGTGACCGCGGATGATGGCCTCGGTCTTCTCCACCGCCACCTGCTCGGTGATGGCCTCCTGCAGCCGCCCGTCGAGGTCCACCGAGAGCAGGTTGAAGAAGTCGCCGTTGACGATGAGCTCCACCTCGTCGTCGGCGTGCTCGCCGCCGGAGTGGTAGTCGAGGAACTCCGCGAACCGGCCGTCGCACCGGAAGTCCTCGAAGACGTTGACCGAGCCGTCCTCGCGGTACGGACCCTTCCCGAGGTGGAAGTCGGAGACCACCAGCTTGAGCTTGCGCCCCATCGCTCCGAGTCTAGCCCGGATCGGGCGCGCGGGGCAGGCGCCAGCTGCGCACGAAGTAGAGGAAGTACTGCGCGAAGCTCACCACCACGCACTCCGCCGCCACCGTCCCGAAGGCTGCCACATAGGGATCCGCCTGCCCCCGCGTGAAGGCGCCGAACTCGCTCGAGAGCGCGACCAGCACCGTCACCGCCAGGGCGAAGGTGGCGTACTTGCCGATCCGGGTGGGCGCGATGGGGATGCGGTGGTGGATGAGCCGCAGCGCACCGGCGCCGAGGAGCTGCGCGGCGTCGCGGGAGACGGTGAGGACCGGCAGCCACCAGGGCAGCCCACCGCGGGCGGCGAGGGCGAGGAGCGCGCAGGTGGCGAGGAGCTTGTCCGCTGCCGGGTCGAGGAAGGCACCCAGGCGGGTGCGCTGGTCGAGGGCCCGGGCCACCAGCCCGTCGAGGACGTCGGTGGCGGCGGCGGCGGCGAAGGCCGCCAGGGCCCGCACCGTCTCGCCCTCGACGTAAAGCACCAGGAACACCGGCGCGAGCAGGATGCGCGCGAAGGTGAGGATGTTCGCGAGCGTGAGGACCGGGCCCAGGCGCACCCTCCCCTACCACGCGTCCTTGAGCCGCCGGAGCGCGAGGAAGGTCTCCTCGCCGGGGGGCGGCGCGGGCTCGACCCGGCCCGCCAGCGCCGCCGACACCGCCGGATCGCCGGCCCGCAGGAACGGGTTCGCCGCCCGCTCGCGCGCGAGGGTGCCGGCCGGCGGGTCCTCCCCCCGCGCGTGCGCCGCCCTGGCCTCGTCGAGCGCGGCGCGGGCCTCGGCGTTCCCGGGCTCGAGCGCGAGCACGAAGGGCAGGTTCACCTCGGCGTAGTCGTGGCCCGGGTGGAGCTCGAGGGCGCCGTCGAGCCCGGCCAGGACCCCGAGGAAGGTGCGCGCCAGCGCCCTCGAGTCGCCGCCGTGCTTGCAGTTGCCGCTGCCACCGCGAAAGAGCGTGTCGCCGGTGAGGAGCCGCCCCCCGCAGCGGAAGAGGACCGAGCCGGGGGTGTGTCCCGGCGCCGGGATGACCTCCAGGGCGAGCGCGCCGAGGTGGAGCGCCCGCTCCCCGGCGAGGTCGCGGTCGGGCGCGAACCAGGCGGCGTCCGCGCCGTGCCCGCAGACCGGCACGCCCAGCCGCGCCCGCAGGGCGGCGCTCCCGTCCGTGTGGTCGAAGTGGCCGTGAGTGTGGAGGATGGCGCGCACCCGCGCACCAGCCGCCTCCGCCCGCTCGGCCAGCCACAGCCCGGCGGCGGCGTCCCCTGGATCGACCAGCGCCGCGTCCGCGCCCTCGGCGAGCAGGTAGGCCCAGTTGTCCTTCGAGTAGCGCCGGCGCAGGAAGGTCAAGGCGCCTCCTCGGGGTGATGCGAGAACCCCACCCGGTTACCCTCGGGATCGCGGACGTAGATGGTGAAGCGCGTCCGGTGGACCACCGCCACCCCGGCCGCGGCGAGCCGCGCCTCCCAGTCCGCCCGCTCGCCGGGCGCGATCCGGAGCGCGAGGAGGTGAAGGCCGGCCTTGCCGTCGCGGAACTCCGAGCGAGCGGCCGGCTCGACCGCCCGCTCCAGGGCGAGGAATCCGTCGCCGATCGCCAGCCAGACGCTCCGGTCGCCGCCCCCCTCCCGAGGCCAGCGCCGGAGCACCGGCAGCCCCAGCACCTCGACGTAGAAGCGCTCGCAGAGAGCGAGGTCGTGACACTGGAGCGCCAGATGGTGGAAGGCGAGCGGCACGCTCTCCGCAACTTACCGGACCCGGCCCTTGCCGGGAAGGCCTCGGGAGGACTATACAATCCGCCCTTTTACAAGACCGGAAGCGAGTACAGGACCAGATGACCCCCCGCGAGAAGATCCGCAACGTCGCCATCGTCGCCCACGTCGACCACGGCAAGACCACCCTCGTCGACTACATGCTGCGCCAGGCCGGCGTCTTCCGCACCAACGAGACGATGGTCGATCGGGTGATGGACTCGAACGACCTCGAGCGCGAGAAGGGCATCACCATCCTCGCCAAGAACACGGCGGTGAACTACCAGGGCGTGAAGATCAACATCGTCGACACCCCCGGCCACGCCGACTTCGGCGGGGAGGTGGAGCGCGCGCTCCGGCTGGTGGACGGCGTGCTGCTCCTGGTCGACGCGGCCGAGGGGCCGCTGCCGCAGACCCGCTTCGTGCTCACCAAGGCGCTCGCCATGGGGCTGCCCTCGGTGGTGGTCATCAACAAGGTCGACCGGCAGGACGCCCGGGCGAAGGAGGTCCTGGACCTCGTCTACTCGCTCTACATCGACCTCGGCGCCAACGAGCACCAGATCGACTTCCCGGTGATCTACGCCATCGCCCGCGAGGGGCGCGCCGCCCACACCGTGGCCGACGCCTTCAAGGCCGACTCGCTGAAGCCGCTCTTCGACGCCATCCTCACCCACATCCCCGCGCCGCTCCCCGGCGAGCGCGAGGGGCTGCAGATGCTGGTCGACAACCTCGACTACGACGACTACGTCGGGCGCCTCGCCATCGGCCGCATCACCTCCGGCGTGGCCCACGAGGGCGAGCAGGTGGCGGTGATCCGGGAGG
The DNA here is from genome assembly GCA_035656915.1 of Anaeromyxobacteraceae bacterium. Lineage (GTDB taxonomy): Bacteria > Myxococcota > Myxococcia > Myxococcales > Anaeromyxobacteraceae > Anaeromyxobacter_B. The sequence continues at coordinate 121,418 of DASRRJ010000003.1, read as the reverse complement.
AGGGCAAGATCGTCCCGGCCCGGATCGTCCGGCTCTACGCCTACGAGGGGCTGAAGCGGACCGAGGTGAAGGACGCCGGCCCGGGCGAGATCGTGTGCATCGCCGGCGCCGAGGAGATCGGCATCGGCGACACCATCAGCGATCCGACCTTCCCGGTGGCGCTGCCGCGCATCAGCGTGGACGAGCCGACCATGTCGATGGTCTTCAAGGTCAACGACGGTCCCTTCGCCGGCAAGGAGGGCAAGTACGTGACGAGCCGCAACATCCGCGAGCGGCTCTACCGCGAGGCCTACAAGAACGTCTCCATCCGCGTGGAGGACACCGAGACCCCCGACGCTTTTAAGGTGGTCGGCCGCGGCGAGCTGCAGCTCGCGGTGATCGTCGAGAACATGCGGCGCGAGGGGTACGAGCTCACCGTCTCCAACCCCGAGCCGGTGCTCCACGAGGTGAACGGCGAGGTCCAGGAGCCGATGGAGCTGCTGGTCTGCGACCTCCCCGCCGACTCGGTGGGCGGCGTCACCCAGGCCATGGGGCCGCGCAAGGGGCGCATGGTGGACATGCAGCCGCTCGGCTCGAGCCGCACGCGCCTGCAGTTCCGCGTGCCGGCCCGCGGCCTCATCGGCTTCCGCAACGACTTCCTCACCCTCACCCGCGGCGAGGGGATCATGTCTTCGCAGTTCGACGGCTACGAGCCCTGGCAGGGCAAGATCGAAAAGCGCAAGAGCGGCGCCATCGTCTCCGACCGCGAGGGCGACGTGGTGGCCTACGCCTGCTTCTACTGCCAGGAGCGCGGCTCGCTCTTCGTGAAGGCCGGCGACAAGGTCTACACCGGGATGATCGTGGGCGAGCACAGCCACGACAACGACCTCGACTTCAACATCTGCAAGGAGAAGAAGCTCACCAACATCCGCGCCGCCGGCCGGGACGAGAACATCATCCTCACGCCGCCGCGCGACATGGGGCTCGAGAAGGCGCTCGAGTGGATCGCCGAGGACGAGCTGGTGGAGGTGACGCCGCAGTCGATCAGGCTCCGCAAGAAGTTCCTCGATCCGAACATGCGCTACAAGATCGAGCGCGACCGGAAGCGGGGGTCGGCGACCTTGACGGCCTGATTCACCGGCCGGCGCGCCGCCAGGCGAGCCCCCAGGCCAACCAGGCGAGGAGCGAGATCGCCAGCCCGGCCCGGAGGCCGGGCGTCCGGTACCGGAAGCGCACCTCGTGCGGACCGGCGCTCACCGCCACCGCCCGGAAGAGGCCGTCGGCGCGCGCGATCGGAGACGGCGACCCGTCCACGGTCGCGCTCCAGCCCGGCGCCTCCTGATCGAGGAGCACCGCCCAGCCCCCGGCGGGCGAGTCGCAGCGCAGGCGCACCTCCTCGGGGACGGGGGTCTCGATCGCACAGGGCGAGAGCGGCGCCGCGTCGGCCGAGGCCGCTGGCGGGGGGCCGCCCGCCTCCACCACCACCAGGCCGAGGTCGGCGTCGCGGCCTGGCGCCGCCAGCGCGGTCAGCGCCTCCTCGGCGCTCGCGGGGCGCCAGCGGGGCGCCACGAAGGCGCGCGGGCGGACCTGGTCGGTGGAGAAGAGGACCGCGCCGCGGTCGCTCTCGGCTACCGCCATCCAAGGCATCGACGGCGCCACCTCGCCCGGCAACAGCATCCACTCCACTCCGAGGAGGCGTGCGTAGCGCCGCATGGACATACCGGCCGCCAAGCCCTGGAAGCGGGCGTAGTGACTGCTCACCGTGCTGTCCTCTCCGGGGACGCACTGCAGGCCAAAGCGTGCCGGCAGGTTCGAGTAAGCTTGTTCCACCACGGCCCGGGCAATCTGCCCCGCAGAATTGTAGTCCGACGGGACCGGCGCCGTGTACGTCAGGTAGACGCGAGGCGGCGGCGCGCCCGGCCTGACGGCGCCGATTGCCGGCCGAAGCACCGGCGGCGCGCCGAGCGCCACCTCCCGATCTGCCAACTGAACGAAGCTCCGCGCGTTCCACAGCAAGGGGCCGAGCACGGCGAACCCGAGCAGCGGCGGCGCGGCCCGCGCCAGCCAGGATCGCTCGCCTCGCAGCCAGAGGCCGGCGGAGAACGCCGCCATCCCCGTAACCGCGACGATTCCGCCAGAGAGCGCGAAGGCCATCGCGCGCTCGGGATCGACGGCCGGGGGGAGCAGCGCCGCGTTCCCGTTGACGACCGCGGCGGTTATCCCGGCCCGGGCTGCAGACAGCAGCGCCAGTCCGGCCCCGATGCAGCCGAGCATGGCAAGCGCTGCACGCATCAACCGGCGCTCCTGCCCCGCGCGCAGGACGCCGTCGAAGCCGGCGCCTGCCAGCGCCGTGAGCAGGACGACGGCCCCGAGGACGTGCTTCTCCGGGTAACGCACGAGCCGCTCCAGCGGGAAGATGGTCCGGAAGAGCGGCTGCAGCGGCGTGTAGTGCCCCATGGCCAGGACCACGAAGCCCGCGGCCAGGAGCAGGCAAGCCCTTCGCCCGCGCCATCCCTCCCATGTCGACAGAAGCAGGACGGGACCGCCCAGGTAGAGCGTGAAGGCCCAGTTCGGCCCCAGCAGCCCCCCTGCCCCGCCGGTCGCGTCCGCCATCACTCGCGCCAGGTTCCCGATCGGGGTCGGGTCTCCGAGCAGACCCGGCCAGAGCCACTCCGTCAGTCGAAGGGGGGGCATGGCCCACACCTCGGCGGCGACACCTTGCACCCCTTCGGCCCGGTCGCTCCAGGCGAGGAGGGACAACGACGGAAGAATCGAAGCGCCGGCAAGGAGGAGCGCACCGGCGACTGCCCCGGCGAGCCAGCAGAGGCCGCGCGGCCATCGCCGTCTACCGACCAGCGTGAGCCCGAGCGCCAGCAGGCCTGCGGTGACCACGTGCGCCGGTTCACCCACGATGAGCTGCGCGCCGAGGAAGGCCGAGAGCGGGAGCGCGGCCCGCCAGCGATCTCTGCACTCTCCCCGCTCGCACGCTTCGGCCAGCCCCTGGGCGGCCCAGGCCACCCAGGGCGTCCAGGCGAGCAGATGGGCGTTGTTGTTGGCGACCATGCTCGAGACGTAGCCGCTCGCGGCGAAGGCGCCGCCGGCGACGAACGAGCCGCCGGCCGCCGCGCCGAAGCGGCGCGCCAGCGCCGCCGTGCCCGCCGCGCCAAGCAGGACATGGAGCAGCACGGAAAGGTCCGTCCCGAACGAGAGCGGCAGGAGCGCCGAGAGCCAGGCCGGCGGATAGAGGACGCCGTGAATGGGGTTCGCGGCGAATGGCGCGCCTAGGCCGATCCCCGCGGTCCACTCCGGCACCCGGCCGGCGCGGAGCGCGGTCGAGAGCTCCGCGCGGGAGGTAAGCAGGTAGGTCAGAGCGTCCCGCTGGACGAACGTTTCATCTTGGAACAGGACGGGATACCAGGCAGCGCACACGACCCCCGCCAGGCCCAGGAGCCCCCATCCAACGCGCCCAGTTTCGGTTTGCCCCATGCGGGGAATACTACCCGAAAGCTTTCGCCGGGCCGCCGTCACCGCGCCGCGTCGAGAAGGCGCAACCCCTCTTTCGCGTGCCCGTCACGAGGGTCGATCTCGAGGGCCTTCTCGTAATAGGCGCGAGCACGGGAAGGATCGCGCTCGACTTGGAGCGCGCCCAGGTTGTCGTACGCTCCGAGGTGCGGCCCTATCTCGACTTCGCGCTCGAGCTCACGTTCCGCGCCGGCCAGGTCGCCCTCGTCCGCCAGCAGGTTGGCGAGCTGGAAGTGGACCCCTGGCAGCCGCGCGTCGCGCTGCAGCGCCGAGCCCCAGGCCCGCCGCGCCTCCTCCTTCCGGCCGGCGGCGGCGAGGCAGTCCCCGAGCGCGGCCAGCGGGGCCGCTCGCCGCGGGTCGAGCCGGACCGCCAGCTCGGCCTCGGCGAGCGCGTCGCCGGGCCGCCCCGCCACCAGCAGCGCCCGGGCGCGCTGCAGCCGCGCGGAGGCGCTGCCGGGGTCCAGCTCGGCGGCGCGCGCGAACCACGAGAGCGCCGCCGGGAGGTCGCCGCGGCGCGCCGCGATGCCGCCGAGCCCCAGGGGGCCGCGCGCGTCGCGTGGGGCCAGCTCGGCGAACCGGCGGAACCTCTCCTCCGCCTCCTCCAGACGACCGCGGCGGAGCGCCATGTCGGCCAGCCCCATCCAGCCCTCGGCGAACCCGGGCGCGAGCGCGGTGGCCCGCCCGTACCAGGCCTCGGCGCCAGTCAGGTCGCCTCGCTCCCGCGCCACGTTCCCGAGGTTGGCGTAGGCCTCGGCGAAGCCGGGCTCCACCTCGATGACCTGGCGGAACAGCCGCTCCGCCTCCGCGTACTCCCCGCGCTCGAGGCGCTGGCCGCCGGCCGAAAGCAGCGAGCGCGCCAGCACCGGCCCCGAGGCATCCCTCGCGGCCTCGGCGAAGAGCCGGGCCGGATCGGCCCAGGCCGCGTTGCGCCGGTCCGCGGCCAGCGCGAGCAGCACCGCCACCGGCGCGGCGACGAGCCAGGGAGCGCGCCGCGCCCGGAGCGCCGCTCGCTCGAGCCCCCAGGCCGCGAGCAGGAAGGGCCCGAAGGAGGGCAGGTAGACCCGGTGCTCGAAGATCAGGTCGATGGGCAGCACCGACTGCTCCACCACCAGGTTGCCGAGGAACCAGACGACCGCGAAGGTCCAGACCGGCGCCCTGCGCCGCAGCGCCACCGCCGAGGCCAGCGCCCCCAGGAGACCGAGGATCGCCAGGAGGGTGAAGGGCGGCGAGAGCAGCGACGTCGAGGCGGGGAAGGCGTAGTCCACGCGGAGGCGCGACGGCGCCGGCCAGGCGAGCAGCGAGAGGTAGTGGAAGATCACCCTCCCCTGCGTGAGGAGCCGGGTGCACACCGAGAGCCCGAACCGCCGCTGCTCGGATTCGATGAAGGACCAGTACGGGAGCACCAGCGCGGCGCCGGCGGCGGCCGCGCCGAGGGCGGCGCCGGAGAGGAGGAGCCGGTGCCCGCGGGCCCATGCGGCCGCCCGCTGGGAGAGCAGCAGCGCCAGCGCCGCCAGCACTACCGGCAGGAAGACCAGGTTCTCCTTGGTACCAACGCCGAGGACGAGCGACAGGCCGGCGAGCCCGAGGAGCGCCGGCCGCGGGCGGCTGCCCTCCAGCCCGCGCAGGAGCGCGAGCGTCCCCAGGAGGCCGAAGCAGGCCCCGAGCGATGCCATCCGCTGCACGACGTAGGTGACGGCCTGCGTCTGGAGCGGGTGCAGCAGGAAGAGCGCCGCCGCGACCCAGCTCGCCCGGCGGCGGGCGGAGGCGTCGAGCTCGGGAGCGAGCCGCTCCAGCAGGCTCGCCGCCAGCAGGGCCACCAGCAGCCCGTTGAGGAGGTGAACGGCGAGGTTCACGGCGTGGTAACCGCGGACCTGCAGGCCCCCGGCGAGGTGGTTGAGGCCGAAGCTGAGCCAGGCCACGGGCCGCCCGTGGGCGAAGCCGCCCGCGGCGCGCCAGAGCGAGCTCCAGTCGAGGCGGACCATGTGGAGGTCCGGGTTGTCGACGATGATGGGGAGGTCGTCGAACTGGAACGGCACGGCGAACGAGCGCCGATAGGCGAACCAGGTGAGCGCGAGCAGCGCCGCCGCCCCCCCCCACGGCCAGGACGAAACGAGGGGCCACCGCGCGGCGCGCGGGGCCCCTCGCTGGTTCGGCGGGCTCGCCGTCGTCATTGCGTCGCAGCCTGGCCCGGAGCCAGGCTGCGAACCGCTTAGACCTTCGCCTTTGCGCGGACGCGCTCTTCCTGCTTCTTCTTCACCCGCGGCTGGCCCTTGGCCGCCGTGTCGACGAAGAGCACCGCGTCGTTGTGGCCGGGGACCGCGCCCTTCACCAGCAGGAGGTTGCCCTCCGCCTCGAGGCCGGTGACGATGAGGTTCTGGACGGTGACCATGTCCACGCCGTAGTGCCCCGGCATGTGCTTGCCCTTCCACACCTTGCCCGGCGTCTTGCGCTGGCCGATGGCGCCGATGTGGCGGTGGTGCTCGTGGGCGGTGGAGGAGTCGCGGGCCGCGCCCTTCATGCCCCACTTCTTGAAGACGCCGGCGAAGCCGCGGCCCTTGGTGAGGCCGGAGACGTCGATCCGCTGCGCGAGCTTGAAGACCTTGTCCACGGTGAGGACGTCGCCCGCCTTGAGCTCGCCGAGGAGCTTGGCGTCCTTGACGCGCACCTCCTTCACGTGGCGGAAGATGGGCGTCCCGGCCTTCTTGAACACCCCGACCTCGGCCTTGGTGAGCCGGTGGGCGTGCTTCTCGTCGACGGTCTCGTAGCCGAGCACCACCGCGTCGTAACCGTCCTGCTCCTTGGTCTTGCGCCGCACCACCGTGCAGGGACCGCAGGAGAGGACCGTCACCGGAACGCAGTCTCCGTTCGCGTCGAAGATCTGCGTCATGCCAACTTTTTTCGCCAGAAGACCGGTCGCCATGTGCACCTCGCATTGGTCCGCCCTCGCGACGAGGGCGAGGGGGGACTTGCCGTTGGAAAGGCGGTGCTTTTACTGGAACTCGCCCTGCGCGTCAAGGACGAGCGGGCGCGGTCAGGGCGCCGCCGCGCCCGCCCCGGCCCCATCGAGCTCGCGGGCGATCTCGGCCACGTGCGAGAGCAGCACCTCGATGTCGAAGGGCTTCGCGAGGTAGCGCCGGGCGTTCACGCTGACGGCCCGGCCGGGGTTCCCATCGGCGGAGATGACGATGATCGGGATCCCCTGCCCGGAGTAGCTGGCCCGGAGCTCTCGGGCAAAGGTGGGCCCATCCATCACCGGCATCATCAGATCGAGCAGGATCAGGTCGGGTCGCTGCCTCGCCACCTGCTCCAGCGCCTCGAGGCCGTGCCGGGCCCTCGCGACCGGGTAGCCCTCCGCCCCGAGGATGTCGCAGATGGCGTCTAGAATGTCCGGGTCGTCGTCGACTACCAGGATGCGCGGACGCATGGGGGGTCAGTGATCCTCGTTTCGAGCGACGTCGGCGGCGCTGACGTCACGGGACGAGAGCGCCAGCACCAGCGCTCCCTCGGAAAGGGCGAGGCGTCCCCCCATGGCCGCCACCGCCCGCTTCGCCATCACCAGCGCCAGCGCCCTTCCCGTGGTGTCGGAGGGCGATCCTTTGTGCGGCTCCTCGAGCGCGTCTGGAGCCAGCGATCCCCCGGAGAAGCGCAGCTCCGCCACCGCGGGTCCGCCGCGCCCCTCCACCGTGGCGTGCACGGTGGCCGCGCCGGCCTCGCCGCGGCACACAGCCGAGAGGATGCCGTCGATGGCCCGCTCCAGCAGGCCGCGATCGGCCCAGGCCGCGAGCTCGGATGACACCTGCACGCTCAAGGTGCCCTCCGGCAGCTTGGCGGCGGCCGCGTCCACCGCGTCGGCCAGCGCCACCGGGTCGAGCCGGACCCCTAGCCCGCCGACGGCGAGCCGCTCGGCCAGGAAGTGGTCCTCCACCAAATGCCGGAGCCGGTTCAGGGAGCGGAGGCACATGCCCGCGAGCTTCTCGCCACGCGCTCCGCCGCGGTCCTCCGGCGTGAGCTTGGCGAGCAGCTCGGCGCTCCAGAGCGCCGTGGAGAGCGGGTTGCGCATCTCGTGGGCGACGAAGCCGAGCTGGCTGCCCCGGAGTTGGCGCTGCTCTTCGGTGTCGCGATCCGGGTCGTGAACGAAGGGCTCGGTGGGCGCCATCTCGTACGCATCTCGCTGTGACAAGGGGCCGCCCTTTCGAGGAACCTCTAAACCGGATCACGCCTTGAATCCAAGCCAAATATGGGAATGGCTCGCCCTGCAGGCAAGGGGGCAAGCCACACTTTATTCGGCCGTTATCTCAGGAGGTTACGGGCGCACGGTATAATCTACAGTCACAAATCCCTGCCGGGGCGCGATTTCGTGCTGCCCTGTAAAATAGTCAGCCTACAAAGTACACGGAGCCTACGTTCCGCCTAGGCAACTCGCGCAGCAACGGTTCGTCGCCTAACGGGAAATTACAATTACCCGGCCGTGGCATACCGGTTGCTCCAGTGCAGGCTGTCGCCAGCCGCAGTGCGCCAGCCGCAGTGGAGGATCTGATGAAGCGCGCCAGCACCGTGAGCATCACCTCTCTCGACCTCTACCTGGCCGAGATCAACCGGTTCCCGCTGCTCTCGGCGGCACAGGAGCAGGAGCTGGCCCGTGAGTATCAGCGGACGGGCGACACGCGCGCGGCGCACCGACTGGTCACCGCCAACCTGCGCTTCGTGGTGAAGGTGGCGCACGAGTACCGCTCCTACGGGTTCCGCATGCCCGACCTGGTCCAGGAGGGGAACATCGGGCTCATGAAGGCGGTGCAGAAGTTCGATCCGGACAAGGGCATCCGCCTCATCAGCTACGCGGTCTGGTGGATCCGCGCCTACATCCAGAACTACATCCTCAAGTCCTGGTCGCTCGTGAAGCTCGGGACCACCCAGGCGCAGCGCAAGCTCTTCTTCTCCCTCGCCCGCACCCGGCGCGAGCTCGACCGCCACAGCGTCGAGCAGGGCGCGGGGTCGGACGGGCAGGACGCCGCCAAGGTCGCGCGCAAGCTCCGCGTCAAGACCGGCGAGGTCCACGAGATGGAGCAGCGCATGGATGGGCGAGACCTCTCGCTCGACGCGCCGCTCGGCGACGACGGCGCCCAGACGCACATCGACTTCGTCGCGTGCAAGGATCCGGGCCAGGACGACGAGCTCTCCGGCATGCAGGAGCAGCAGCTGGTCTCCGGCCGGGTGGCGGCGGCGCTGGCGCGCCTCGATGAGCGCGAGCGCTTCATCATCGAGAACCGGGTGATGGGCGAGCGGCCGCTGACCCTCAAGGAGCTCGGCGAGCACTTCGGCTTCTCCCGCGAGCGCGCCCGCCAGCTCGAGATCCGGGCCAAGGAGAAGCTGCGCCTGGAGCTGCAGGCCCTCGCCGCCGAGATCGACTGGCCCACCGACGGGAAGCCGGTCGAGATCGACGAGCGCGCCGTCGCCTGAGGCGCGCGGCTGGTCCCCCCTCCGGCGACGCCCCGCGGCCCGCTCACGTCGAGCGGGCCGCTTTCACCTCAACGCAGCTTCTCGGGCGCCGCCTGGGCCTGCCGAGCGGCGGCGAGTCGAGCGAGGCCGGCCGCGATCTCCTGGTTGTCGGGAGACCAGCGACGTGCCGCCTGGACCTCCCGCAGCGCGTCCTCGAGCCGCCCCTGCGCCGCCAGCATGACCCCGAGGTCGTAGTGGCACGGGCCGCAGTCGGGGGCGAGCCGGAGCACCTCGCGGAGGGCGGCGATGGCCGCGGGCAGCTCGCCGTTCCAGTACAGCGCCAGGGCGTAGTGGCGGCGCGCCAGCCAGTTGCCCTCGTCGAGCGCGGCGGCTCTCGCGAACGCCTCTCTCGCCTCCAGCGGGCGTCCCGAGTCGCCGAGCGCCATGCCGAGCGCGTCGGCGGCCTCGCTGGGCGACGGCGCGCTCCGCGCCGCGTCTCGCAGGTGCTGGAGCCGCTCCGGGCTCCCCGGCGGCAGGTGGTCGGCGAGGGCGAGGTGGGCGTACCAGGCCTCGGGGTTCTTGGTCAGCGCGTCTCCATACAGGGTCGTCTCCGACTGGAAGGCGAGACAGCGCTGCCAGGCCGCCGCCGCCAGGGAGCCGAGGACCACGGCCGCGGCGGCCGCCGCCCAGTGTCGACTGCGCGGGTCGCGCCCGAGCCGGCTCAGGGCCGCCCCCGCCAGCGACACCGGCGCGGGCAGCGCGAAGTACGCGAGGTGGTCGGCGACCGGGGAATAGCGGAGCCAGTAGAAGTCGATCAGCCCGAGCACCGGCGAGAGCGCGACGACGAACCAGGCCAGGGCGGCGGCAGGCCCCCTGCCCCAGCGCTCCCGGAGGCGCCACGCGAGCAGGGCCAGGACCGCAACGGCCGCCGCAGGCAACCACGCACAGGCAGACCTGGGATCGAGTCGCCACCGGGGATAGAAGAAGGACAGCCTGGACGGCCACGCGGACTGGAGCGCGTAGAACCAGACCGCGCGTGGGGCGGAGAGCAGCCGGGCGAGCGGGCCGCCCGCGTCGATGGGCGCGCCACGGATCGCGACCTGCCACTGGAACCAGACGGTGATCGCCCCGCCCGCCGCCGCCAGTCCGGCGAAGGGCGCGAGGCCGGCGAGGTCGCGCCGGCCCACCCTGCCGCGCCGATACCAGACGAGCACCAGCAGGCAGGCCGGCAGCACCACGGCCGCGCCCTTGGCGAGGATCGCCAGGGCGAAGCAGGCGAGCGCGCCGACCCAGGTGCGGCGGCGCGGCCGGTCCTCCCAACGGAGCCAGAGCCACACCGCGGCTGCGAAGAACACGCCGGCGAGCACGTTCTTGCGCTCCGCCACCCACGCCACCGATCCGCTCGCGAGCGGGTGGACCGCGAAGAGCGCTCCGGCGAGCGCAGCGCCGGGCACGCCGAGCCGGCGCAGGATCCGCCACAGGAGCAGCGCCGAGGTCGCGTGCAGCAGCACGTTGACCGCGTGGTGGACCGGCGGCGCGACCCCCACGAGGTGCCACTCCAGCCAGAACGAGAGCTGGGTCAAGGGTAGCCAGTCGGCCGCCCCCTCCGTGCCGAAGCAGCTCCAGAACGGCCCGCGCAGCAGCGGGTTCCCGGACACGAACAGCGCGTCGTCGATCACGAAGCCGGCGCTCAGCGCCGGGAGGTGCGCCGCGATGGCGAGCAGCGCGAGGGCGAAGCCGGTGGCCAGCTCGGCGCGGCTCCCCGGCGTCGCCGCCTGGCCCTCCCGCAGGCCAGGGGTCACCTCAAGCCATCCCGTGCTTCTTGAGCCGGTAGCGGAGCGTGTCGCGGCTGATCCCGAGCAGGCGCGCGGCCTTCGACTGGTTGCCGCTGGCCCGCTCCATCGCCTCGGAGATGAGCTTCTTCTCCACGTCCTCGAGCACGATACCCTGGTCCGGCACCGGCGGGACCAGCTTCTCGGGCTTCTTGACCTGGACGCGGCGCACCTCCGCCGGCAGGTGCTCGGGGCGCAGCTCCTCGGCGGTGGCGTGCAGGATGAAGGCGCGCTCGACCACGTTGCGCACCTCGCGCACGTTGCCGGGCCAGTGGTAGGCCGCGAGCGCCTCCATGGCGGGCGCCGAGACCCCCTTCATGCTCCGCTTCATCTCCTGGTTGAAGCGGGCGATGAAGTGCGCGACCAGGATGGGCACGTCCTCCGGGTGCTCGCGCAGCGGCGGCACCTCGATCCGCACTACGTTGAGCCGGAAGAAGAGGTCGGCCCGGAAGCGCCCCTCCTGCACCCGCTCCTCCAGGTTCACGTTGGTGGCGGCGACCACCCGCACGTCGGTGCGAAGCTCCTGGACCCCGCCCACCCGCCGGAAGGTCTTGTTCTCCAGCAGGCGGAGCAGCTTCGCCTGCCCGCCGGGAGGCAGGTCGCCGATCTCGTCGAGCATCACCGTGCCGCCCTCGGCGCTCTCGAAGAGGCCGCGCTTCTGGGCGTGGGCGTCGGTGAAGGCGCCGCGCTCGTGGCCGAAGAGCTCGCTCTCGAGGAGGTGCTCCGGGAGCGCCGCGCAGTTCACCTGCAGGAAGGGGCGCTCGGCGCGGGAGGACTCGAAGTGGACGCTGCGCGCCACCACCTCCTTGCCTGAGCCGCTCTCTCCCTCGATGAGCACGGTGGTGGCCTCCGAGCAGGCGAGGCGCGACACCATGTTCCGCACCAGCTCCATGGCGGCGCTCCGGCCCACCAGGGCGTCCACCGCGCCGGCGCGGCGCTCGCTGGTGAGGGCCGCGATCTGCCGGCGGGTGCGGGCGGTGGCGAGGGCGCGCTGCACCGCCGCGTCGAGCGACTGGAACGGGAAGGGCTTCACCAGGAAGTCGGTGGCGCCGTGCTTCATCGCCTCCACCGCCACGTCCACCGTGCTGTGCGCCGACATCATGAGCACGGTGACCTCGGGGTTGAGCGCCAGCGCCCGCTGCAGGGTGGTGAGGCCGTCGATGCCCGGCAGGCGCACGTCGAGCAGCATCACGTCGGGCGCGTTCGCGGCGACCTGCTCGAGCGCCTGCTCGCCCGACTCGGCCGAGATCACCTCGTAGCCGTCGCGCTGCAGGCGCTCGCCGACCGACCAGCGGATGAGCTTCTCGTCGTCGACGACCAGGATCCTGGCTGCGGCGCTGCTCATGCGGCGTGCTCCGTGGCGCGCTCGGGCCCCTGGCCCGGCCGCGCCTGCTGAAGGGTGATGGCGAAGACGGTGCCGCCTCCGGGCGGGCAGCGGTAGCCGATGTTCCCGCCGTGCTCGGCCACGATGCGCGCGCTGATGGCGAGCCCGAGGCCGTTGCCCTCGCGCTTGGTGGTGAAGAACGGCTTGAAGAGGTGCGGCCGGAGGTCGGCCGGGATGCCCGGGCCGCTGTCGGCGATCTCCACCGTCACCCGCTCCTCCGACACGAAGGAGCGCACCGTGAGGGAGCCCTTCCCGTCCATGGCCTGGCAGGCGTTGAGGCAGAGGTTCAGGAAGACCTGCTCGAGCTGGTTCGGGTCGGCGAGCACCGCCGGCAGCTCCTGCCCCAGCTCGCGGCTGACCTCGACCAGGGAGGCCTTCCGCTGCTGGCGGATGAGGAAGAGCACCTTCTCGAGGGTGGCGTTGACGTCGGTGGTCCGCAGCCGCGCCTTGGGCGGCCGCGCGAAGCTGAGCAGGCTCTCCATGGTGTGGCCGAGGCGGGCCACCTGGTGGCGCATCTCGCCCACCATCTCCGCCTGGCGCGGCGAGGAGGCGAGGTCCTCGGCCAGGAGCTCCAGGGCGCCGGAGAGGCCGGCCAGCGGGTTCTTGATCTCGTGGGCCAGGCCGGTGGCGAGCTCGCCCACCGCCGCGAAGCGGTCGGCCCGCACCATCCGCTCGCGGTAGAACGACTCGAGCTCCGCCTGGCTGCGCCGCAGCGCCGCCAGCATGGCGTCGAAGCCGCGCGCCGCCACGCCCAGCTCGTCGGTCCGGCCGTTGTCGGCCCGCACGGCGAGGTCGCCCGACTCGGCCTGGCGCATCGCCCCCACCAGCCGGTGCAGCGGCCGGATCGCCTCGCGTCCCTGCAGCCACCAGGCGATGGCGAGCAGGATCACGAATGCCACCGTGGCGCTGAAGGCGAGCGTGTGGGCGAGCTGCGCCTTGAGCTGCAGCGCCGGTCCCCGGGTGAAGCGCAGGTCGAGCCAGCCGTTCACGTGCGACTCGGCGCCGTGGCACCCGGCGCAGGCCTCCGCGTTGGGGATGGGGTGGAGCACCGCGTACTGGCCCTCGTTGCCGCCGGGAGCGGCGAGCACCGAGGTGCCGGAGATCTGGCGCAGGTCGCCCCAGGGCCGCGTGCCCACCAGCGACCCCTCGGACGACACCCGCACCTCGCCGTCGCCGCGGATGACGCTCACCGTCTCGAGGTCGGCGCGGTGGCGCGCCACCATTGCCAGCATCTCGGGCAGCTGCTCCGGGGTGCCCTGCAGCATCACGTTGGTGAGCCCGCTGGTGATCATCCCGGCGAAGAACTCGGCCCGGTCGTGGAGCCCACGCTCCATGTCGGCGCCGTAGACCTGCACCGCCGAGACCACCATCAGCGTGAGCACGAGGGCGAACAGCAGGGCGGTGGGCAGGATGATCCTGGCCCGGAGGCTGGCGGCGAGGGTTCGCCAGAAGTGACGGAGCGATCTCATTGGACGTTCGGCCGGGGACCGGCGCGCAGACTTTGTATCGCAAAGACCGGACCAGAAGTGGGTGAAATGACGCTACCAGGAGGTGCGGACCGGCGGAAGCTGGGTTTTTCGGCGCAACTCGGGGCCAATTCACCTATCCCACCCCGGCGCCACCGGCGCCCCCATGCCCTGAAAGTTGCGCGGCGGCTGGCCGATCGGCCGATGGGGCGCAAGAATTGCCGACGCGGCGGGCCGAATCTCGCAGTCCACCATCACCCTGGGCGAAATCGGAGCTTGCGAGCCCGCCCGGTCGCGCACCGCCACGCGCTCGTCACCCGGGTCGGGGCGAAAACCGCCAACTGCGCCACCGCTTCGGCTAGGATTCGCCGCCCGTGGGGTCTAGGCACCAGCCGACCGCCGTCACACACCGGCATACACCATCCGTCGCGGCACCCCATTTGCAGGTCGAGCGGCCCGAGATCAAACCCTTCCAATGGATGACCAGCTGATGCGCTTCTGCAAGAGAGCCGAGCCGAATCGGTCCGTACGCAAGCCGTGCGCGTCCATCTCGCGGTTCGTCCCGGCCGGCGTGCGGGGGAATCCTGCCCTGGTCCTCGCAGGGGCCTTCATCGCCCTCACTGCCGGGCTCGCGACCGCCCAGGGCGGCTCGGCGCCCGTCGCCGGGGCGCCGGCGGCATCGGCCGCCCCTTCGGTCCCCGCGGCCACCCCTTCCGTCCCCGCCACCCCGCTGCTGCCCGCCACACCGGGAGCGTCGCGCGGTCCTTCCGAAGGGCGCGCCGTCGGGACGCGCGCGACGGTCGGCGCCACCGACAACTGCGCCTCCTGTCACGACCTCGGCAACCGCCGGGTCGCCCACCCGGTTTTCCTGAAGCGCACCTGCACCGAGTGTCACGTTCCATCCCCAGCCTCGGCCAGGAAGCGCGGGCGATGCCAGTCGCAGTCGGTCCAGGCGTGGCAGCTCGCGCGACCGGTGCAGGAGATGTGCACCGAGTGCCACGCCCAGGTGATACAGCAGGCGGCCACGTTCCAGTCGAAGCACGACGTGCTCAAGAACGGGCGCTGCACGCAGTGTCATGATCCGCACGGCTCGGACCACCCGGCCATGCTGCGGGCAGCGGGGAAGGCGCTCTGCCTGCGCTGCCACTCGGTCCGCTCGCCCCCCGGCGCCGAGAAGCGCATCGACCTCTCCAAGCGCGTGGTCCACCGCGCGCTCGAGAAGAGCGAGTGCCAGGACTGTCACGATGCGGGCCATGGTTCGAAGAACCCCTCTCTGCTGAAGAAGCAGCAGCCGGACCTCTGCTACGGCTGCCACAAGCGCATGGACAGCGGGCGCGCCGTCCACACCGCCGTGCGCCAGGGCGAATGCCTCGTCTGCCACGACCCGCACTCCAGCGACTACAAGGGCGTGCTCAGGAAGCGGCGTGAGCAGGTCTGCTTCGCTTGCCACGAGATCGAGCCGCTGCTCACGCAGGACGTGAAGCACGCGCCGGTCGCCGAGGGCAAGTGCCTCGACTGTCACGACGCCCACTCCGCGGATCTGCCGCGGATGGTGCTGGCGCCCGGCAAGCAGCTCTGCCTCAAGTGCCACGACGCAAAGTCGCCGAAGGGCAAGGGCACGCCGGGCGAGAAGGCGCGGATCGACTTCGACAAGAAGGTGCAGCACGCCTCGGTCGTGAAGGGCGAGTGCCAGGACTGCCACGTCTCCGGCCACTCGGGCGAGAACCTGAAGCTCCTGCGCCAGCCGCCGGCAGACCTCTGCTACAAGTGCCACAACCGCAAGGACTCCAAGCGGTACACGCACAGCGCGCTGCGCGTCGGCGACTGCTCCGTCTGCCACGCGCCGCACACCAGCGACAGCAAGGCGCTGCTGGCCAAGCCGACCATCAAGGACGTCTGTTTCCAGTGCCACCATGACGACGTCACCGGCCGAACGGCGGTGCACAAGCCGGTGGCCGAGGGCAAGTGCGACGAGTGCCACAACGCGCACGGGGCGCCGAACCGGAACCTCCTCACCCGGGGCGAGGGCAAGGCGGTCTGCTACTCGTGCCACAAGGTGATGGACAACGTGAAGGTCCGCCACGCGGCGCTCGACCGCTACGGCTGCGCGGTCTGCCACGACCCCCACGGCGCCGGGCAGAAGTTCCTGTTGCCCAAGAACGTGAACGCGGTGTGCATCACCTGCCACCCCGATCGCGCCGACGGCCACCACGTCACCTCGATGGTGGCGAAGGGCCACGTCGTCTCGGGCCCGATCGACCCTCGCCGGCCGGACCACGCCTTCACCTGCGCCAGCTGCCACAACCCGCACGGCTCGGACAGCCCCCGCCTCTTCTACATCGGCGAGAACGCCATGGAGTCCTGCGACGGTTGCCACGGCGACCGGACGGGCAAGCATCCCGAGCTCAAGAACATCATCTCGCGCGCGAAGGCGAGCCAGGGCTCGGCAGGTGGCGGCGCTCCCGGCGCGGGCGCCCCCGGCGGCGGTGCGCCGGGAAGCGGTGAGGGCGCCGGTGCGGGCCTCCCCGGGAGCGGGGCGGAAGCCCCGGGCGCGGGCGCCGAGGACCCTGGCGCGGGCGGCGACGGCACGCCTGGTGGCGGCGACGATCTCAGCGGCTCGGGCTCGGACTTCGCCCCGGGCTCCGGCGAAGGCGAGCGGTAAGGTAGAATCCCATCCATGAACGTCATCCTCCTTGCGGCACTCCTCGCGGCGGGGCCGGATCAGATCGTCGCCCAGGTCGACGGCCGGCCCATCCTCGCAGTCGATGTCCACGACCAGCTCCGCGGCACCCGCGGCGCCGCCCCCTCGAGCACCCCCCAGGAGGCGCTGCAGCTCCTGGTCTCCGAGTCCCTGCTCGCCGAAGAGGCGGAGCGGCAGGGGCTCGAGAAGGATCCGGCGATCCGGGAGGCGATCGAGGCCGAAAAACAGAGAATCGCGTCCGATCGCTTCCTCGACAAGGAGGTGGACGGCGCGGTCCACGTGAACGAGTCCACCGTGCGCGCCGTCTTTCACTCGCGCGCCGACGTCGCCCGCATCGCGGCCATCATCGTGGCCAGCGAGGCGGAGGCCCGCGCCATCCTGGACCGACTCGGCAAGGGCGCCCAGTTCGCTCAGGAGGCGCGCGCGTCGCTCGACGCCAAGGTCGTCGCCAAGGGCGGTGACATGGGCGACGTGAGCCGGGGAGACATGGACCCCGCCATGGCCGAGCTCGCGTTCAGCGCCCCCATCGGCAAGGCGGTGGGACCCTGCCGTCTCCAGCTCGGCGTCGCGGTCGTCAAGGTCGCGGCGCGCAGCATCGGCTCGGAGAAGGAATACCAGGCGCGTCGGGCGGGCCTCGAGCAGTACGTCCGCCAGCAGACCGTCGCGGAGCTCCGGCGGCACTACACCCAGGCCCTCCGGGGCCAGGCTGGGGTGAAGCTCGACGAGGCGTTCCTGCAGTCGACCGGGGCCCGCCTCACCGCGACCGCGGAGGAGCGGCAGCACGCGCTCGCCACCATCGCCGGCCACCCGGTGCGTTACGCCGACATCCTGCCCGACATGATGACGCTCTCGCGCGGCAGGGAGGGAGGTCACCTCTCCGGTCCACGCGTCAAGACGCAGATCGCCTGGGCGTTCATCGATCGGAAGCTGATCGAGGACGCCATGAAGAGGAGCGGCTACGCCGCCAGGCCCGAGGTGGCGATGCGCGGTGCCGCGGCGCGCCGCATGGTGCTGGCGCGCGCCCTCATCGAGAAGTTCAGGTCGAGCGGACAGCCCGGCTCTGGTGACGGGGCCCTCCTCAAGGTCTTGGGCGACCTGCACGCTCGGGCACGAATCATCACCGACGACGCTGCGCTGCAGTCCGCCTCCAGACTCGACTGACCCCACGCAGAGAGAACGCACCATGCTCACCGCCCGAAACGCCGCCCTGATCATCTCGACGAGCTTCCTCGTCGGCGCCTGTGCCACCCCCGAGAAGCGCCCGGACGTCGTCTGGCCCGATCCGCCCGAGGTGCCGCGCATCAAGTTCGTGACCGCCTTCCGCAGCGCCAACGACCTCGAGCACTCGAACTGGGCGAGCTTCAAGCGGAGCATCCTCGGCAGCGAGACCTCCCTGGTGATGGTGCAACCGATGGGCCTTGCCCTGTCGGAGGACGGCAAGCGGCTCTACGTCGCCGATTACCAGGGGAACTCGGTGCTGGTCACCGACTTCGAAAAGAAGACGCTCTCGAAGTTCGCGCCGGACGAAGACCTCGCCATGCCGTTCAACGTGGCGCTCGACGCGGACGAGAACGTCTACGTCAGCGAGCCGACCAGCCACGTCGTGCGGGTCTTCTCCAAGGCCGGACGACGCCTGCGGACCTTTGGCGAGAAGGAGTTCATCCGGCCGACGGGGCTCGCCATCGACAAGAAGCGCGCCCTGGTCTACGTCGCGGACAGCGCCAAGGTGGACTCGGACCTTCACCGCGTCCTCGTCTACTCGCTGGCCGGGGAGAAGCTGCGCGAGGTCGGGAACGGGCGCGGGGCGGACGAAGGACAGTTCAACTTCCCGAGTTACCTCGGCCTGGACGACGTGGGGAACCTCTACGTGGGCGACACCCTCAACTTCCGCATCCAGGTGTTCGACGCTTCGGGGAAGTTCCTCCGCGCGTATGGACAGCCCGGGTCAGGACCGGGGTCGTTCGCGCGCATCAAGGGGATGGACTTCGACGGCTTTGGAAATCTCTACGTCGCCGACGGCGAACACTCGGTCGTGCAGATGTTCAACCGGGAGTTCGAGCAGCTGATGTGGTTCGGCGGCTACGTCAACAAGCTCGAGTACTTCGACATCCCGAGCTGCGTCGCGGTCGACCGGAAGCTCAACCGCATCTACGTCTGCAACGAGCACTTCGCGCGCGTGAACGTCTACGATCTCATCAACACCAAGGCGGATGACTCGTTCGTGGAGCCGGCTGCTCCCTCCCCGGCTGCTCCCTCCCCGGCTGTTTCCCCGGCCGCTCCCGAAGCGCCAGCTGGAAGCGCCAAGCCCGCATCGCCCCAGCTGACGGGCGGCAAGTAGTAGCCTGCGTCACTCCCGCTTGGGGCATCGAACCCACCCTGGGCCATAGCGCCCAACCCGGGGCTCCTTTCGCTGGAAATGACCTGAGATCCCGCGTCTAGCCGCTGGCACCGCGCTTGCTAATGAACGAACCAAGCGGCCGATCGATCGCTATATCGGCCGTCTTGGCGAGCAGGCATGGTGCCTGGCGCTTGAGGAACACGGGCTATTCGGCCCACTTTGGAGGGTAGTAATGCGCAATTTCGTGAAGGCCATTCTGGTCGGGGCGCTCGCGCTTCCGCTCGCCGCCCAGGCCCAGATCAGCACCACCAAGCACAACCTCGGCAGCACCGGCTCGGGGTCGGTCAAGACCAGCGCCACGGCCGAGATCTGCATCTTCTGCCACACGCCGCACAACGCCTCGACCACCAAGGCGCTCTGGAACCACACGCTCTCCGTCTCCGGCTACTCGTGGGATGACGGCTCGGGCAGCACCAAGACCTCGCAGGGCACCACCCTCCCCACCACCCAGGCCCAGTTCAGCATCAACGGGTCGGGGCGCTGCCTCTCCTGCCACGACGGCACGGTGTCGGTCGGCAACGTCATGAACTACCAGGCGTCGGCGACCACCTTCTCCGGCTTCACCGCTTACACCAACCGGGTCACGGCGGCCGGCAACATCGACGTGAACAGCCGCTACGCGGTCGGCGAGAGCTCCAACCTGTCCAAGAACCACCCGGTTGGCATCCCCTTCGCCGGCCAGACCGGTGGCGCTCCCGTGGGCATGAACAACTACTACGGCGTCAACACCGCGAGCTGCACCACCCAGAGCGGCGGCGGTTGCGTCAACAACGCCACCAACGGCTACGGCCTCCCGCTGTACCTCAAGGGCGCCGTGTACCAGATTGAGTGCGCCACCTGCCACGAGCCGCACGGCGCTGGCAACAACAACCAGTTCCTGCGCGTCGCCAACACCGGCAGCGCCCTCTGCCTCACCTGCCACCAGAAGTAGCCTGACTTGAAAGAGCGCGGGGCGCCTGTGTGCCCCGCGCTCTTTCAGCATCTCGGCCCCGCCACAATCCACCGGATTGCATGCCGAACGAACCTCTCAGACGCCCAGCGCGCGCCATCACTGGCCCAGGCGGAGCCCTTCCGGTGAAGCCGGACGACGAGGCCTCCGCCGACCTGGCGATGCTGATCGAGGGCGAGACGAGCGGCCGTCCCCTGCCGGCGGTGCTCTCCGAGTTCGGGCGTTCCCGCAGCACCTATTACGAAAAGCTGCGCCGGTTTCGCGAAATGGGGCTCGAAGGCCTGCTCGCGCGTCCCCCCGGCCCCCGCGGTCCCTGGCGCCGTCCCGCCGAGGTGATCCGCTTCGTCGTCACCGCGCGCCTCCGCGACCCGGAGCGCAGCGCCTCCGCAATCGCATACGACCTCTCCCAGCTCGGGCACCAGATCAGCGTTCGGAGCATCGAGCGGACCCTCACGCAGTTCGGCCTCACCCACTCGAGCAACTCCCCCCCGGGAAAGCTCGACCGAGAGGACCGGTAATCGCTTGAGGCTCCGGACCGTCCTTTCCCTCGCCCTCGTCGCCCTGGCCCCATCGGTCCGGGCCGCGCCATTTCCCGCGCGTGGCGGCGAGACCGGACTGCTCGACGTGCCCGATGCCGAGGTGCTGCCGGCCGGCACCGGGATGTTTGGCGGCGAGTTCCGCTTCGATCACCGGCCAGGATCGCAGCCGGACGTCGGGCCCATGCCCATCTCCATCGTAGGCGGCACGGGGCGCCGCTTCGATGTCGGACTCTCTCTGCGGGAGTGGGGGCGCCCGGGCGACCCGCACCCCTCTCCCCTCCTCTTCAACGCCGCGCTCAAGTATCACCTCCTCGACGCGACGGACTACCTCCCGTCCCTGGCAGTCGACGTCACCGCCGACCGGTTCAACTGGAAGGCCACGAGCAGCACCCACCTCATCGCCTCCACTCCCGACCTCGGCAGGGTGCGCTTCGCGGGCTTCCTGGGCGTGGACGGGCTCGGTGGAGGCCCGGGGAAGGTCGGCCCGAGCACGGGGCTCGCTGCCTCCCTCGCCTTGAACAGCAAGTACGACGCGGTCGCGGAGGCGCTCGCTGGGCCGGGCGGTCCGCTCTTCGGCGCCGCCCTGCGTTGGTCCGTCACCCCCGTCGCGGGCTTCAGCTTTGGCGTCTCCTGGTTGCCTCGCGACAGCGGCGTCCGCTTCAGCATCGGCCTCGGCCTCTCGACTCCCACGCGCCGCCGCGTGCGCAAGGATGCGCCCAAGCCGAAGACCGTGGTCGCGGTGAAGGAGAAGGCCTCCGGACCAGTCTTCCTGGATGACCGGCCCCATTTCCGCCTGCGCATCCGTGGACCGGCGACGGCCGACGGCGATGCCCGCCACCTCCAGTACGGTCTCGTGAGCGCGCTCCAGGCGCCGGTCGCGACCGCCGAGCCCCAGGCCACCCACAGCTCCGTGAGGAACCTCGCCCTCTCCGCCGACGACCAGGCCGCTCGCGACCTCGATCGCCGCGACGAGCAGCTCGACGCGCGTCAGCGACGGCTCGCGGCGGCGGAGGCCGGGATCACCTCGAAGGAACATGCGCAGCAGCAGCAAGCCCTGGAGCTCTCCCGGCTGGAACATAAGTCGCTCGAGCGCCAGAAGTCCCTCGACGCCCGCGACGCCGCCCTCCGCGGCGGGCCGCCCACCGATCGAGAGCGTCAGCTGGTCGTGAGCGAAGGACAGTTCCGCAGCGCCGAGCAGGACCTGCAGACGCAGCGGTTGGCGCTCCGGTCCATCTCCGAAGCAGCGAGCCAGCGCCAGGCCGGCGCCCACAAGAAGCAGCTGGAATTGCAGGAGGAGGTCCTCCGGCTCTCCAAGGCGCGCTCCGCGGAGCGACAGGCGGCGCGCGTGCTCGAGATGCGCCGCCAGCTCGTCGCCGCACGCAACGCCCATCTGTCCGCACTCGACGAGCAGCTCGCCGCCGCGTTCGAGCGCCAGGATGTGATGGAGCGCTCGCTGCGCGTCTGGACCGAGCAGCTCGCCGCTGCCGAGAAGCGGCAGACCACGCAGAGCGATCGCCTGACCCTGGTCGAGCAGCGAAAGTCCGGAGTGGTGGCGGCAACTGCCACGGCCCCGTCCATGCCGGTACAGCCCCCGCCTGCCGCTGGCGCGCTGGTGAAGGTCCCACCCGTTCCCGCGCCGGCGACGGCGACGGCGCGCCAGGACCCCATCGGCTACTCGATCGCCCTGGGAGCACCGCGCCACCTCCAGGTTCAACCCTCCCCGGCCGAACCGTCGAGCTCCATCGACTTCTCGAGCGCGACGGTGCTCGCCGCCACGGTCGTCTACTTCCCCGATTCGAGCGCTTCCATGCAGGATCTCGATCGGGAGGCCCTCGCCGGTGTCGCGCGCGTCGCGCGCGACGGCGCCACCGTTCTCGTTCGCGCCCGAGCCAAGGACGAGCCCGGCCTGACAGAGGCGGCCAGGCGAGGCGACGAGGTCAAGAAGGTCCTCGTGCTCGACGGCGTCCCCGCGAGCGCCATCGTGCTCCAGACCGCCGTGCGACCCAATGCGAAGCTCGTGGACGTGGTCGTCTCGGCCATTCGCGGCCGAGCCGCGGCTCCCGCCCCCAAGCGCGGCGCTCCGCCGCTGGTGCCCGGCTCCGAGGGCGCGAAGCAGCTCCATCAAGTCCTCTCGGGACGACAGGCCAGTGTGGAGCGATGCGTGAACACCGCCCTCGCCGAGAAGCACCCGACGCGGGCGGCGGGTGCGATCAAGCTCAGCTTCAGCGCCGAGGGCCGCATCGAGCACGCCGCCGCCGACGAAGCACTCGGCGGCGCGGGCCTCGCGCGCTGCCTCGAGGCGAACGGCGCCACCTGGGGCTTCCCCTCCGCCGGGGCGCCCTACTCGGCAGAGTTCCCGATCACCGCGGTGATCTCCGGGGTCGGCCAGTGATGCTCTTTCGAAGAGTCCTCCTCACGGCGCTCGCCTGCGCCGCAGCTTCCCCGGCGGCGGCTTTCGACGTCGGCGGAGCGATCAGCGGCGGCTACTGGCGCAGCGACTCATGGTCGGGAGGCGTCCATGACTCCGCGCCTGCTTTCGACTACGGCGGGTCCATTGGCGTGAGCGGCACCCCGATCCGACGGGACATCCTCTTCATGACCGCCGGGGCCGACTACCGGCAGACCCACAGCTACTACTCCACCGGCAATAGCCAGAACGGCAACTTCACCTACAACGGCAACGCCAGCCTGTTCACCGGGTTTCCGCTCACGCTCAACCTCAGCGCCGCTCGCACCCGGGCCGACTTCACGACCGACGCCGGCGGTGCCACCACGGGCACGACCGTGATGACCAGCCAGACGGCGTCCGCGTCCTATACGGTGAGTGGACTTCCTGGAGTCAATGCCCAGTTCAGCCGATCGGACAGCGACAACTCCGGTTTCGGCGGGCAGCATCACACCTACGGCTTCGACGCGCTCGCCGCCTCCGCGAACCAGTCGATCGGGCCGCACCACTACAGCCTTTCGTACGACACCAGTTGGAACCGCGGCGATCTGGCCGAGAACAACTATCGCTTCCACCACCTCGACTTCCAGGAAGGTACTCAGCTCTCGCGCGATCTCGACTTCACCGTCAGCGACAACTACCTGCTCCGCGATCCGACCCTCGGCTCGCCCGTCAACCCACGCATCGACGACAACGCCTTCATCACGGCGGTGCGCTGGCGTCCCAACAGCGTCGTCAACACCAGCACCTCCTACGTCTACCATCACTCCCTCATCACGGCCGTGGCGACGCCGGATCGCGAGTCGTCGAACCAGGGACTCTTCTCGACCGCGGATTACAAATATTCACGCCGCCTGAGCTTCTCGGCCACGGCGGGCTTCAACCGCGGCGAGGAGAGGCTCGCGGGCAACAGCGTCAAGTCGACCGGTGAGCAGGTGTCGGGCGGCGCCACCTGGAACTCCATGCTGGGCCCCTGGCAGTACAGCACCGGCGGTCAATTGAGCATCGGCCTGCTCCACTCTTCGACGTCCGGCACCGACGGCGCCTATGGCGCGAGCGGCTCGGTGGGCTTCTCGCGTGGCTGGAATCGCTTCAGCGCCTCGCTGAGCTACAACGGTGCATACGCCTCCAACCTCTCGGCTCGAGCCGGCTCGACCTTCACGCACGGCCTCTCCGGCTCCTCGGAAGCCGACCTGGGCCGGGGCTTCCTCCTCACGAGCACCCTGGCCCTCAACTCGTCGCGGCAGGACGATCCCCTCCTCGGCGCCAGCTTCTCGCGCACCGCCACGCTCTCCAGCACCATCCGCTATCGCCGCTACGCCGTGAGCCTCCACGCGGGACTCGCCGATGGGCTTGCCGGCCGAACCCAGGGCGGCATCTCAGACGGCCTCTTCATCCCGGTGGCGTACAACACCCACTCCGCCTTCGCGTCGGCCAGTTCCAGCGTCCAGCTGGCGCGCACGCTGACCCTCAGCGGGATCCTGCACTACGTGTCTGCGACCACGCCGGAGCAGCCGACGAGCCACGAGGCGGGCGTGGGTCTCAACCTCACCTACAACGTCGGCTCCTTCGCCTTCACAGGCGAGGAGCGCTACTCGACCGGCGGCGTTTCGGGGCTCACCCAGAGCGGGAATTACCTCGTCTTTCGCGTGACGCGCAGCTTCGGCACCTCGTTCTGACGTTCGATGCCGCGCCCTTTCCACAGTCATCCCACCTGGTCGCGCCGACTCCTCGGCCTGACTGCCGTCGTCGCCGCCGCCGCGGCGTTCGCGCCGGGCTGCGCCCACTCTCAGCCTCATGGGGAAACGAACTCGTCGCCAGTTTGGCCGCAGCCACCGGCCGCTCCAAAAGCGCGTTGGAGCGCGACCGTCAGCGGTGATCGCCCCGGCCGCACATCGACGATCTGGGGGAAGCTTTTCAGCTTCATCGTCGGAGACTCAGTCGAGTCCCGCCATGACCTCCTGCGCCCCTTCGGGCTGACCGCCTTTGGTGATACCCTTCTAGTCGCGGACCCCGACGGTCCCGCGGTCACCACCATGAACTGGCGCGAGGGTTCTTCATCCGAGATTTCGTGCGACCGGCATCCGTGGGAGATGCCGATGGCGGTCGCCGTCGACGACCGGAATATCTACGTCGCCGATGGGGTGCGAATCGTCCGCGTGGGCCGGGACGGCGAGTGCAGCACCTTCGGCGAAAGGGCGCTGCAGCGTCCCACCGGCCTCGTGTTGAGCGCTGGCAGGATCTACGCGGTGGATCCCCCTGCCCACGCGGTCGTCGCCTTCTCGCTGGAGGGCCGTGAGCTGTTCCGCTTCGGGCGGCGCGGCGAAGGCGAAGGCGAGCTCAACTTCCCGACCGCGATCGCCGCCCAGTCGGACGGTACCTTGCTCGTGGTGGACACGCTGAACTTCAGGGTGAGCCGGTTCTCCTCGGAAGGGACTTTCCTCGGCAGCTTCGGCGAGGCCGGGGACGAGGAGGGTCAGTTCGGCCGCCCGAAAGGCGTGGCCAGCGACCGCCGCGGCAACGTCTACGTGACCGACGGGCAGTGGGACGTCGTCCTGGTCTTCGATCGCGAGGGCCACTTCCAGTACCTCATCGGCGAGAGCGGGAACGGCCCGGGGCAGTTCCAGATCCCCGCCGGGATCTCGGTGGCCGGCTCGCGCGCGTTCGTCGCCGACTCGCTCAATCGCCGCATCGAGGTCTTCGACCTGCTGGACGAGGCTTCGACATGAATCGGCTCCTCCTCATCGGCGTCCTGCTGCTCGCTCCCGCGCTTGCCGCAGCCAAGAGCAGCGTGCTGCAAGGCAAGCACAACCTCTCGATGACGGGACCAGGCTCCATCCGCTCCTCGACGGAGAAGCGCGCCTGCATCTTCTGCCACACCCCGCACCGCGGAACGGCGGGCACGCTGAATCGGCCGCCCTCCACCGTCTCGCACCGGCATTACCGCAGTTCCACGATGCAGGCCACGGGCACCCAGGGGCTCACCGGCTCGTCCCGGACCTGCGTCTCCTGCCACGACGGCACGGTGGCCGTCGGCCAGACGGTCGCCTCCGGTTACATCCCCCTCCTCAACACCGGGCCCGGCGGGCGGCTCCCCGCCGGGCACTCGAGCAACCTGGGCACGGACCTCACGGGCTCGCACCCGGTATCGATCAAGCTGCAGGTCGGGCTCAAGGCCCGCGAGCCCACGCGGGGCGACCCCGTCAAGCTCGATCGGCAAGGGCTGGTGCAGTGCACGTCGTGCCACGATCCGCACAGCGAGGACGACGTCCCCACGGAGAAGAAGTTCCTGCTGAAGCCGACCCGGAACTCCGAGCTCTGCTCGACGTGTCACTCCCTGCCCTACTGGAGCAGCAGCTCCCACCAGCTGCAGACCCGCAACTTCAGCCTGCGCTCGGTCTCGCCTACCCTGGTGTCCTCCATGGAAGAGCGTGGCTGTGGCTCCTGCCACGCGCAACACAACGCCAAGGGGGCGCGGCTGGTGAAGGGAGCCCGCACCGAAGGCGAGGACCAGGTGTGCCTCTCCTGTCATGACAGCCGGACCGCACCGCTCGATCTGACGCGTGAGGCGCTGAAGCCATTCGCGCACGCGGCTCCGGTGGCCGGACCCTCGGGACACGACGCGAGCGAGTCGCCGCTCAACCAGCAGTTCCGGCTCCCCGAATCGCACGCGGGCGTACCCCGGCACGTCACCTGCGTGGACTGCCACGAGGCGCACTCGGTCAACGCCCAGAGCGCGGTCGCGCCCCGCGCCAATGGCGCCCTCACAGGCGTCTGGGGCATCGACCGAAACGGCCAGCGCGTCGAGACGGTCAGCTACGAATACGAGGTCTGCTTCAAGTGCCACGCGGACAGCCTGAACCAGCCGCAGCTGCGCGGCTCGAGCGCGGCTGACAACGTCCGCCGCCTCGTGAACGAGGTGAACCTGCGGCGGGTCTTCGACCCGAACTCGCCCTCCTTCCACCCGGTCGTGGCGCCCGGGAAGAACACCTCCGCCGTTCCGAGCCTCATCCCTCCGCTCACCACCTCGAGCCAGATCTACTGCACCGACTGCCACGCATCGGACGGCGCCGGCCAGGGCAGTGTGCCGCGCGGACCGCACGGGTCGATCTATCCGCACCTCCTGGAGCGCAACTACGCGACCGCCGACCACACCCCCGAGAGCCCCAACAGCTACGCGCTCTGCTACAAGTGCCACGATCGGGCGAGGCTCCTGTCCAGCCAGTCGTCTTTCTCTTTGCACCGCCGGCACGTCGTCGACCAGTCGGCCCCCTGCTCCGCGTGCCACAACGCTCACGGCGTGGCGCCCACCGCCGGCACTCCGCAGAACAACGCCCACCTCATCGACTTCGACCTCTCCATCGTGCGCCCGCTGCCGAACGGCATGATGCGCTACACGAGTAACGGCTCTTCCGGCGGTGGCACCTGCTCGCTCACGTGCCATGGCTCGCAGCACAACCCACGCTCCTATTCGGCGCTCACCAGCAGCGCCGCTCCCTTGCGCATCAAGGCGGCGAGCCACTGAGGGCGTTCATGCCGAGTTCCCGCACACCCGGATTTCTGGCCCTTCTCGCGGCCCTGGCCCTGCCCTGCACCGCCTTCGCCGGAGTCAGCAGCACCCGTCACAACTTGAGCAGCACGAGCGGCAACACCATCCGCGCGGCGAACGCCACCGACAACGAGCTCTGCGTCTTCTGCCACTCCACCCACAACGTCAGCACGACTCGCGTGCTCTGGAACCACGCGGCCTCCACCGTCACCAGCTACAACTCCGGCGGCACCCTGAAGACCTCCGCAGGGACGCCCCTGCCCGCGTCGATGAGGACCGAGACCAAACGCTGCCTGAGCTGTCACGACGGCTCGGTCGAGCTGGGCTCGGTGTTCAACTCTGGCGGCCAGGCGCGGGTGATCCCGATGACCGGCGGCGCCCTCGTCACGGCCAGCGGAAAGCTCAACGATCCCACCTACATGGTGGGCGTCGGCGGCGACATGAGCGCCCAGCATCCGGTGGGCATTCCGTACGCCGGTCAGACCACCGGCACGTACAACGGGATCAAGAGCAGCGCCGGGCCCGCGGACGGTACGGTCGGCAACTACTACGCGGTGCAGCTCGGCGGCTGCCAATCGCCGAGCGGGTACTGCACCACCGCCCCCACCACGGTCACGAACGGTCTGCTCGTGAACCTCCTCAAGGATTCCACGGGTGGTGCCTACGGCATCGAATGCACCACCTGCCACGACCCCCACAACAACACCAACGGCTACTTCTTGCGGATCCTCGAGTCCACCGGCGACGGGCTCTGCCGCAGCTGTCACGTGAAGTGACCCGGATACACCCTTCGCCGAGGTTCCCGCCTTGGCTTCGCTCGGCCACGCCCCTGGCCGCGGCCTTGTGCGCCACCGCTCTCGCATACGCCGGCGCCCTTCGCGGTGAGTTCCACTTCGACGATCTCCGAGGCATCCAGGAGAACGGGGCGATCAAGAACCTGGCGGGCTACCTCGCCGGTCCGTTCTGGAGAGGGTTCCTGGGAGACGGGCGGCCGCTCACTGACCTCACCTTCGCCATCGACTATCGGCTGGGCGGGCTCTCGCTGCTCCAGTTCCACCTCACCAGCCTCGCTTGCCACCTGGCGGCGGTGTGCCTGGTCTTCGCGGCGGCGCGGCGAGCCCTCGCGGCGGTGTCCCCCGGCGCCTCCCCCTGGGCCGCGGGCTTCTGCGCCGCGCTCTTTGGACTGCACCCCCTCCAGACCGAGGCGGTGAGCTACCTCGCGCAGCGCTCGGAGGTGCTCGCCTCCGCGCTCGGGCTGGGCACCCTCCTGTTGCTGCTTCGCGCCGAGGAGGCGCGCAATGCCGTTCGGGCAGGCGCCGCCACCACCGGTGCGCTCGCGCTCTTCACGCTGGCGATGAGCGCCAAGCCCGTGGCGGTCACCATCCCGGCCGCCTGGCTGCTGTGGCGAGCCTGCCTGGGCGAACTTGGAGGCGCCCCCAGCACGGTGTCCGCCTGGCGTCGCCGGATCCTCGTCGTCGCGCCGTTCTTGGCGGTCGCCGCCCTGTTCGCCTGGACGCAACTTCGATCCGTGGGGCCCGCGCGCCAGGATGCGGGGTTCGCCATCCCCGGGCTTGGCCCGGCGGCCTACCTCCTCACCCAGGCACACGCGGTGACGGGATACCTGCGGTTGCTGGTGGTACCCGCGGGCCAGACCCTCGAGCACGGGCTCACGGCCAAGACGCTCGACGGCGAGACCGCGCTCCGGGGCACGCTGCTGCTCGGATTGATCGGCCTGTCGATCACGGCGATCCTCCGTCCGGCCCGAGACGGACGACAGCCCTGGGGCCGTCTCGCCTCCTTCGGTTTCCTCTGGTTCTTCCTGCTCCTCGGCCCCACCTCCACGATCCTCCCCCTCGCCGACGTGATGGTGGAGCACCGCGTCTATCTCGCCTCCTTTGGAATCTTTCTGGCGTTGAGCGGCAGCGCGGTCGCGGCGTCCCGGGCAGGGCCCCTCGCCGCGAGGTCCGTCGTCGCCGCAGCGCTCGGTCTGCTGGCAATTGAAGGCGGGCTCACCCTGGCGCGCAACCGGGTCTGGCGAACCGACGAGGCGCTCTGGCGTGACGTGGTGGAGAAGACCCCATCGAAGTCGCGCGGTCACATGAACCTCGCGCACGCGCTCGAGGTGGAGGAGCGCTACACCGAGGCCCTCCCGGAGTACGAGGCCGCCCTGGCCCTCTCGGCGGATGGCTTCGTGAACGTCCACGAGGTGCTGCGCAACGAGGCCGCGACGCTCATCCAGCTCAACCGACTCTCCGAGGCGATGGCGGTCCTGCAGCGCGCCCTGATCCTCGCCCCCGACGACCCCGACCTCGAGAACAACCTGGCCATCTGCCTGCTCGAGCAGGGCGATCCCGCCGGCGCACGCCGGCACGCGGAGCGCGCGCTTGCGGCCCGCCCCGACCACGGCCCCTCCCACAACACGCTCGGGGAGGCCTTCGAGCAACTCGGGGAGCTGCGCGCGGCCCTCGCCGAGTTCGAGGCGGCGACCGCCATCGATCCCGACGTTCCTTCGCGGGTGTTCAACCTCGCCTTGATCGAGGAGCGGCTCGGGCTCTCCTCACGCGCCTGCCACTCATGGACCCGCTACG
This sequence comes from Anaeromyxobacteraceae bacterium, assembly GCA_035656915.1. Taxonomy (GTDB): domain Bacteria; phylum Myxococcota; class Myxococcia; order Myxococcales; family Anaeromyxobacteraceae; genus Anaeromyxobacter_B. Next base: position 91,629 of record DASRRJ010000003.1, on the reverse strand, counting down.
GGAGACTCGTCCCCGCGGACGCCGCGACGGCGCGCACGCACCTCACCGCGCTCCGCTGCGCCGGTTGACGCGGCACCCGACGGTCCGCTGCCGCGGGCAACCCGTGCCCGGGTCCTCAGCTGCGGTGGTGCCGATCGCCCCCCATGACGTGGCAGTGCACGCAGAGCTCGTCCGCCGGGAAGCGGAGCCCCTTGGCGTTGCGCTTCCAGTCGTGCGGGTCGTGGCAGCTGTGGCAAGCGACGCGGCCACCCGCCAGGAGCGGGATGCCCTGGGCCGGGCTCCGCTGGACCACCTCGATGGGATGGTTCCCGCCGTGGAAGCTGTGGCAGCCCTGGCACAGCTTGACGGGATCGTTCTTCAGCTCGGCGCGGCCCGGCTGGTGACAGGCCTGGCAGAGCGGCTTGCCGCGGAACTCGTGGGGGCTCTTCACCCCCGCCACCTCGGCGTCGGAATACGGCACGTAGGCCGGCTTCACGCAGGCGAGCGCGAGGCAGGCGACGGCGACCTTCACCAGGGCCGGACGACAGGGCAGGGTCACGGGCATGACTCTCGGGCGCGACGGCATGCGGGAGACCTCTCGAGAAACGGCGTGTCCGGATCGCGATGCAATCTAGCACGACCGCCCGGGAGCCGAGCTTCGCGCTCGCGGCGCACGGCCGCCCACCGCCCCCGGGCGTGCTAGGATCTTCGCCTTCGAGGAACCATGAGCGACCGGCACTACCCCCTCGCCACGTGAGCAGTCCGCGCTCCAACAGGACGGCGGCCGCGGCCGCGCTGATCGCCTGCGCGACCTTCCTGGTCTTCCTCCCGGCGCTGCGCAACGGCTTCGTCAGCTACGACGACCCGACCTACGTCGTCGAGAACCCGCTCATCCGGAGCCTCGGGGGCGACCTCTGGCGCGGCGCTTTCGGCTTCCACGCCCTGCTCTGGATCCCGCTGGTCTGGATCTCGCTGGCGCTCGATCGTGCGCTGTTCGGCCCCGGCCCCTTCGGCTTCCACCTGACGAACGTCCTGCTGCACTCCGTCTCCGCCGGGCTCGCCACGGCCTTCGCGGCTCGCTTGCTGTCCCTCGTCCCGGGCCTCTCTGACTCCACGGGGGGCCGGGTCGAAGATCGAGGCCCGAGCGCGCCGGTGCTAGGCGGCGCCGTCGCCGCCGGGCTGCTCTGGGCCATCCACCCGCTCCGCGTCGAGTCGGTCGCCTGGATCACCGAGCGGAAGGACGTCCTGTGCGGCGTCTTCGCCCTCTGCTCGGCGCTCTGCTACCTGCGGTTCGCAGCCCCGCCGGCCCCCGGCGAGCCCACCTCGAGCTGGCGCCGCCTCGGCCCGACCACCGCCTTCGGGCTGCTGGCGATGGCGAGCAAATCCACCGCGGTGACCTTGCCGGTGGTCTTCCTCTCCCTGGACGCCTGGCCCCTGCAGCGTCTGAGATCGGCGCGCGACCTCCCCCGAGCCGCCGCCGAGAAGCTGCCGCTCTTCCTGGCGAGCGCGGCCGTATCGGCGCTGACCGCCACGGCCCAGCGGCCCATCATGATGGGCCTGGACCAGGCTTCCTTGCCGGTCCGGGCCCTGATCGCGAGCCACTCGGTCTTCGCCTATCTCGTGGACACGGCCTGGCCGGTGGGTCTCTCTCCCTTCCTGCCGCATCCCGGCGAGGCGGCGCTCACCCGTCCCCTCTACTGGGCCGCCGCGGCGGCCCTGCTGGCGCTGACTGGGGCGGCGGCTGCATGGGCGCGGCGCGCCCCGGCCCTCGCGGTCGCCTGGCTCTGCTGGCTCACCTTGCTGCTGCCCACCCTCGGGCTCGTTCAGGTGGCGGCGCAGGAGCGCGCCGACCGCTTCACCTACCTGCCGTCGCTGGCGCTCGCCCTGCTCGCCGGCGGCAGCCTCGCCGCGCTCCTCGCGCGGGGCGCCTGGCGGTGGCGCGTCGGCGCGCTCGCGCTGGTCGCCCTCCTGGCGGCCTCCTCGGCGGTGGCGACGGTGCGGCAGACTGCCGTCTGGCGCGACGGCGTCGCCTTCTGGACCTGCGCGCTGGACCGGGCGCCGGAGATGGGCGTCGGGTACTTCCACCGCGCCCGCGATCTCGCGCGGGCCGGCGCGCTCCCGGAGGCGGAGGCCGACCTGACCCGCTCCGTCGCCATCGCCGAGCGGAAGCGATTCTGGCACCGTGCGAAGATCTACTTCGCCCGGGCGAAGGTCCGCGCAGCGGAGGGGCACCTGCGGTCGGCGCTAGAGGACTGCGACGCCGCCGTGGCCTTGGCCCCCTCGCCGCAGCGCCAATACCTGCTCCTTCGCGCGGCCTACTACTCGGCGCTCGGCGAGCCGGCTCGGGCCGACGCCGACCGCGCCGCGAGCGCTCGCGTCGTCGGCCCCGACGAGCCAGAGGACTTCTGAGCCCCCCACCTCACTGGAAGTACGAGGAGTGCAGCGAGGCGACCGCGACCGGCAGGAAGAGCGCGGTCACGAGGAACACCAGGAAGCTCCCGATCGAGGCGACGGCGGTGGCCCGCGGGCTCAAGCGGAAGAGCAGCCGCGCGTGCAGGAAGGTGCCGTACACCAACCAGCAGATGAGCGACCAGGTCTCGACGGGATCCCACCCCCAGTACCTGCCCCAGGACTGGTTGGCCCAGATGGCGCCCGCGACCACCGTGATGGTCCAGAACGTCCAGCCGAAGCCGACGAAGCGGACGGTGTAGCCGTCGAGCTCCTCCCGAGCCGGCAGCCGCGCGCGCCAGCCGCTCGACGCCGGCCCCGGCCCTCCGCCGAGCTGCAGCGCCGCGGTGGCCACCGAGAGCAGGAAGGCTCCGGTCGCGAGCTTCGCGCACAGGACGTGGAAGAAGAGCCAGACGCTGCGGAGCGTTGGGGGCAGCTCCTTCACCTCGGGGTTCAAGAACAGGGCCGCGGCCAAGGTCAGGAAGCAGACCGGCAGGACGATCATGCCGAGCACGGCCCACCGGGCTCGCCTCGCGAGGAAGACGACCAGCATGAGGATGCTCGCGAACACGCTGGCCGACAGCACCTCGTACCGCGCCATGTACGGGCCGTGCCCCGACTCGATCCAGCGGAAGGCGAGCGCGGCCCAATGCGGGACCAGCCCGGCGACGGCGAGCCAGAGGGCCTGGCGGGCCCGCCGCTCCTTCTCGAAGATCACCGCGCTCGCGAAGAACGCCGACGACGCGATGTAGCAGGCGATGGCCCCCCAGTGCAGGGCCACCTCGACCTCGAAGGGTTTCAAGGCGTGCCCCCATCGGCCGGGGGCACCTTGGTGACGCCGTGCTGCGCGCTGGAGTCGCCCAGCGGCGCCGTGCGGCGACCGATGACCGGAGGCCCGTCGAGCTCGACCTCACCGACGACCCAGCGCTGATCCTTCTTCTCGAGGTGGTACACGAGCCGGTAGCGGTCGTCGGAGGCCTCCCCGACCTGGGCGCCCGTACCGACCTGCCGATCCACGTAGTGCCAGCGCTCGTCGGTCCGCACGTCGATTCGATCCCCCTTCCTGCTCACGCCGAGCACCTCCAGCGAGAGCAGCTGGGCGTCGAGCGTGAGGCCGCTGTCGTACTTCACGCCGATGAGCCCGGTGATCTTGCTGGCCTCCCGGTCCCCGGCCACCTCCTCCACGATGCGCGGATCGGCGCTGCGGTACGCCTCGGCGAGGCGCGCGTCGTACTTGCGGACCAGCGCCGCCGCCTGATCCTCGGCCCGTGGCGCGCAAGCGGCCAGGGACATCGCGCTCCAGACCAGCAGGAGGTCGGCCCGCCTCATCGCCCCCGCTCCCGCGCCACCAGCGCCTCGAGCTCACCCGCGTACAGCTCGGCGAAACGCAGCGTCCGGAGGGCCACCTCCACCTGCTCGCCGCCCTCCACCGGCGAAGTGATGACCGCCGTGTCGATCTTGTTCAGCCCGAACATCATGCAAGCTCCGCCGACGAGGAGGAGGCCGCCCAGGTACGCGAGCCAGAGGGCGTGATCGCGGGCGGCGCGGAGCTCCACCCAGTACCGGACCTCCGCCACCACGAGTCGTCTGCCTGGCACGACCTCGATCGCCTCACCAGGATGGACGGGCCCCACGAAGGCGAGGCCATTCCCGCGCAGCACCCGGAGCTCCATCGTCTGCGGGAGGCGGCCATCCGGCGTGGCGAGCGCGCGCAACCTCACGCTGAGTCCCCCGGGGTACTCGCCCTCCCCTTCGAAGGCGGGCTGCGCACCGCCGACCGGGCGCAGCACCGTCCAGGATGCACCGGCGCCGCCGTCGCCCCGGGACTCGAGGAGCACGGCGGGGCCGAACAGCTCGGAGAGGGAGAGCTGGATCGCGCCGAGCTTCGCCGGGGCGTTGAGGCCGATCCGCAGCGAGCGCGGCTCTCCGCGTTCCGAGGTGGCGAGGTCGGCGCCGAGCCGGGCCACCGCGCCGGAGCGCGACGGCTCCAGGTCGAGGCGCTCGAACCTCACGTCGGCGGGCAACGTCAGGCCGGTCGAGAGCGCGCCACCCCACTCGCGGCCCCACACGCCCGGGCGGGCGGCGAGCGTCTCGCCCTCGATCAGGTCGACGACCCCCTCGCGCCCGAACGCCGAGCGGGCCAGGCCGGCGAGGAGCACGAGCATCAGCCCGAGGTGGAACAGCGGGGTGCCGAAGAGCGCGAGCCTGCCCCGCGTCCGGAGGTCCGCTCGCGCGCGCGCGGCCTCGGGCTTCACGCCGCGGACGAAGACCGTTCGGTGGGGCGCCGAGCGGAACGAGAGCGGCGTGAGCGGCTGCCGGTAGAGCCTCAGCGCGCGCGTCCACTGGTCTTCGAGCACCAGCGCCAGGGTGACGCCGCAGGCGAGGACCAGCGCCAGGAACCAGCGGGTCTGCAGGATCGCGTCGAGCCCGAGGAGGTGCAGCGGCGCCGCGAGGAGCGGATGCGCGGCGGCGAAGCGGCGGGTCGCCAGCCTCCCCGCGGAACCGACCTGCGGGACCAGGGTGTAGAGCGCGAGCGCGGCGCTCAGCCCCATGAGCTCGCCGATCAGCGCGGCGCGAGAGCGAAGCTGGCGCCGCGCGCCCGCCCACCAGCGAGAGGGCCCGACGTCCCGGCCCGAGAGCGCACCTGCAGGATTCATCCGCCTTCGAGCCTTACACCGCCCCATGCCAGCTGGGAAGCCGGCCGAGCGCTCGCGCTGCTCCGAGCTTGCTCGCGCTACCACTGCTCCGTCGGGTGATAGCTCGCGTGCTGCGTGTTGCACCCGCCTGTGCCGGTTCCGGCCACCGAGCTGCCACACTGCGAATCGCCGTAGCTCGTATACGTCGCCGAGCGCTGGAACCCTCCGTCGATGTAGCAGTTCGCCTTGTTGCCCTGGTAGCAGTACCGGGCCGGCATGTTGCTCGTACCGCCCTGGGCGATGAGGCGGGAGAGCTTTCCGCCGTGTGGGATGATGATGTGGCAGCCGAAGCAGGGCGCGGAGGAGTGATTTCCGTTGGTGTGGGCCCCGTTCGTCGTCTTGGGATCCGGGTGGCAGTTGAGGCAGAAGAGCCCGGCCGAGGTGCCCGCGCCGGTCGTGTAGTTGGCCAGCGACCACGCGGTGACTCCGTCCGCCTGGGTGGGCCACTGGGTGTTGGGGCCCTTCAGGATGAACTTCCCGACCGAGCCGTGGGGTCCCTGGACGATGGTGGAGCCCGTGTTGTCGTTCCCGTGGCAGTCGGAGCAGGCCATGGTCTGCTTGCCGGCGTTGGCGTTCCAGGGCGCGATGAGCTGCCCGGCGGCGAGGGCGTGCACTCCGGTGCTGAGCGCGCCGGTATAGCTGTTGAGCGGCGCCGCGACCGGGTGGCCCGAGCGGTTGCCCGGGTTGAACTCGGTCGAGAGGTCGGTCTCGGCCAGGCCCGAGCCGCCGGTCGCGAGCGCGGTCGGCGCGGAACCCGAGCCCCAGGCCCAGCTCGTGTGGCACTTGAAGCAGATCTGATACTCGTACGCGGCGTTCCCGACCGCGGAGAAGTTCGCCGACGGCACCGCGGTCCAGAGCCCCACGCCCGAGTAGCTGACCGCCACACCGGAGGCCCCGTACAGCGGGCTGGTCGTGGCGATGGCGTTGCTGGTCGCGGTGGCGGAGGTGTGCTTCACCTTGCCCCCCATGTGCGGGTCATGGCAGTCGAGGCAGGTCACGTGGCGATTCGCGCCCGCGTACAGCCCGCCGCCCCAGGTGCTCGCGTCCTCCGAGACGGTGTCGTGGGTGCTGCTGGCGTTCACCGGGTGGTAGTACGAGCTCGCCACCTCGGTGGCGACGTCCTTGTTGCTGTAGTTCTTCCCGGTGGTGCCGTTGCCGTGGCAGTTGTAGCAGACCAGGCTCCCGGCGTTGCCGGCCGGGTTCACCGCACCGCCGAGCAGCGACGGGTTGTCGGAGTAGTGCACGCCCTGCACCGAGCCGCCCCAGCTCACCGTCTGCCCCTCGGCCTGGTTGCCGGCGTGGCACTTGGTACAGTTTCGGGTGAACCGGGAGGTGTAGCTCGGCGTGCCGCCCTGGTTGTCGTCGTGCAGCACGTACTCCCAGGTGCTCCCGCCCGGCGTGGTGGTCACGTCGTGCGCCGAGGCGTCGTAGGCGGTGCCGCTGATGGCCGGGTGCGACGAGTCCACCGGGTTGGTGTGGCAGGCGATGCAGCCCTGAGTGTACTGGCCCGACACGAAGTCGGTCTTCACGTACAGCGAGCCGGTCGAGGCGGCGGTCGCGAAGCCGTAGGTCGAGTTGGAGGTGTTGGCGTCCCGCGTCAGCGCGCGCGAGGCCTGGGTGGCGGCGTTCTTGTAGAAGTTGTTGTTGTGCGTCTCGGCCGGCCAGGTCAATGGGTCGTTGTGCACGTGATCGCCGTGGCACATCGCGACGCAGCTGCGGCTCGCGGGCGCGTTGGCCGACAGCGGGCTGCCCCAGGTCAGGCTGGTGTTGGCGTAGTTGTCGTTGGTCCCGAGGATGCCCGGCCCCAGGGTGTGCTTGGTGAGGTGGGGCATGGCCGGCGAGGTGGTGCCGCTCGCCTGCATGCTCCAGAAGAGGCCGCTGTGGCACTTGCCGCAGTACTCCCCGCCCGTGCTCTCGCGACCAGCGAAGCCGTTCGCGTGCGAGTGGCAGGTGGTGCACTGCTGCGTGCTCGAGCCGATGTAATGGGTGTCGCTGTTGCCGGTGTTCCGCCAGCGCGGCGTGCCGGTCCGGTTCGAGGTGCGGGTGTGGCACGCCTGGCAGGGGCCAAAGGGACCCGTGACCGTGGACGCCGGGCTCGAGGTCACGAAGGAGATGGTCCCCGAGGTGCCCGAGTCGCCGGTCTTCCGATCCCGGAACTGGACGCTCCTGGCGGCCTGCCACGTCCCGCTGTAGGCGGGCGGCGCGATCGTCTCGCGGATCAGCTGCGCGTTGTGCGTCTTGTGCGGCGTGTGACAGTCGCGGCAGGTCGCGCCCCACGAGCCGTAGCGGGAGATGCCGGTGCGCGGGTTGGACACGGACTGGGCGTTGTGGCTCTGGACCGCGTGGCAATCAATGCAGAGCTGGTTCGAGTTGTTGCGCACCAGCAGGTTGCCGTCGCCCACGCCCTGCGGGTTCACCGAGACGATGATGGGGGCCGAGTAGGCGGTGCCGCCGCCGGTGCTGGTCGCCACCGCCTGCAGCGTCCAGGTGCCCGCCGGCAGCGCCGTGGACGGGAGGTCGGCCTGGTAGATGCCCGCGTACGCGCCGACCACCGAGCCGTAGGCGCCGTTGAGGGTCAGCGCGGTGGAGGTGGCGAAGTTGTCCTTGGAGATCGCCACGCTGCTGATCGAGGTGCGGCTCGGGTCGTACACCTGCACCTGCACCCGGACGGTGTTGCCCGGGTTGGAGAGGCTCACGGTCGATCCGTTGCCCGGGTTGAGGATGAGCACCATCGGCACCTTGCTGGTGCCGTTGGTGGCGTTGTCGCCGGGCGGCTTGCCGACCGAGCTGCTCAGGCTGCCGATGGTCAGCGTCCCGCCTGCGATGGTCGTCGCGCCGGCGAGGGAGGCCTTCGGATCGACGGTGATGCTCGCGGTGGAGAACGACAGCGTGAACTTGTTCCCCTGGGTCGCGCCGTAGGCGGCCGAGGCCGTCACCAGGTAGTTGGTCGTGCCGAGCGGCTGGGTGAACCCGGAGACCACCCAGGCGCTCGCGGACGGGCTCCAGTTGGCGGTGGCGACCAGGGTGTCGGCGGAGGCGTAGACGCCGGTGTTCCCCGAATCCACGTAGACGTTCACGGACTCGAGGTCGGCGCTCGTCGCGGCAGGGCTGGCTGCGTTCGAGAGCAGGATCCGGTCCACGTAGACGCTGGCCGAGGTCGCCGTGAGCGTGAACCGGCCGGCCGCCGCGTTGGTCTGGCCAGGGCTCACGGTCGCCGCCGCGTTGGTCCCGTCGGCGGCGAGCGTCAGCGTGCCGCCGCCGGCCAGGCAGGCCGTCTCGGCCGCCGTGGCGGTGGCCGGGTTCGTGCCGCTCACGCCGTCAGCGTCGGTGAAGGTGGCCGCGTAGGTGTACGTCGTCGTCACCGAGGGGACGCTGCCGTCCACGCAGGTCCAGGTGCCGCCGCTGCCGCTGGCGTTGCGGGTGAGCGAGGCGCAGGTGATGGCGGCCCCGTTGCGCGTGAACGTCACGCTGTTCGTACCATTCCCGTCGCCGGAGTAGGAGGCGACCAGCGTCACCTGGGTGCAGCTGGTGGCCGTGCCGCTGAGGCCGAGCACCGTGGTCGAACTGGGAGCGGACGGGGGCGTGTAGGGACCGGAAGCCGCCCCCGCCGAGTAGTTGTTGCACGCGTCCGCGGCGAAGGCTCGATAACTGTAGGTACCGGCGCCGGTGGCGTCGGCGTCGGTCGTCCCGCTCCCCACGTACGCCACCGAATCCGCGCCGGAAGAGTTGCCCTGGACATAGGGGGTTCCGTCGATGAGCGAGGTGGTGGCCAAGCTCGCGCCGCTCGCGCTCCGCAGGATGACGGTGCTCACCCACGGGGCGGCCGGGTTGGTCCAGGCGAGGTTCACGGTGTTCGTGCTGGTGCTGACTGCGCCCCAGGTCACCGTCGACGGTGGCGTGCGGTCCACGATCACGCTGCCGCCGTTGGCGTCGTTGTTGGTGACCGGGTTGGTCGCGGTCCCCCCCACCACCTGGGCGGTGATGGTGTAGTTCGACCCGGACGCGAGCGCCGAGTAGAGCGCCGGTCTCGCCTGGATGCGGTACTGCGTCACCGTGGTCGAGACCGGGATCGAGACCGTGATGGCGTTGCTGCCGGCAGCCGGGCTGGCGAGGCTCCCGTAGATGGTCGCGCCGGTGTCGTCGGTGACGTAGAGGGTGCCGATGGCCGCGTTGCCCGCCGTGACGTTGACCGTCACCCTGGTCACGGTGTCGGCGCCGGACGAGGTCGAAAGGGTGAAGTGATCCACGTCGTAGAAGGCGGTGCTCGATGCCGTCGAGGCGCACACCGAGGTGCCCGTCGCCGCTTCCGTGCCGGAGTTGTCCCCGACGATGGTGGACGCTGCCGCGGACTCGGTGACCGTGACGGTGCTCGCGTACGTGCTGCTGTTGAACGCGAGCCGCCCGTTCTCGCCCGAGTTGAACGGTTGGTACCAGACCTCGAGCACCAGGCGGTGGTTGGCCGGGACCGTGTAGAGCGACGAGGAGAACGAGATGGTCTGCCGCGAGTAGCTTTGGGAGAGGCCGCTCTTGGTCTGGCTGGCGATGACCGTGCCGTTGCCTGCGGTGCCGCCCGGGTTGTGGTCGACGAGCCTGAACGTGAACGTGTCGCCGCTCGCGGCTGCCAGGAGGTAGAGCGAGGCGCTCGGGTTGGCGGCGATGTTGGTCGGCGCCGCGTAGGCGGGACCGTAGAACCGCACGTACATCGTGCCGGTCGTGCTCCAAGGCGTCACCGAGAGATAGGTGCTCGTGCCGTTCGGGGCGGACGTAGCCAGGAGCGCGCGCTCGCCCGTCGACGTGCCGGTCTGCCCATTGACCACGTTGGTGGTCCCGTCGGCGCCGACCGCGGTGCCGCTGTCGGCGTCGAGGTAGTAGACCGTCTGCGCTTGCGCCCGTACGGGGGACGCCAGCGCGGCGAGCAACAGCGCGGCAGCGACCGCGTACGGTAGGTGACGGGGCATGACCTCAGCCTCGCTGCGTTCCGACGTCGAAAGCTTCACGTTTGCGCTCCGGAAGGAAGCTGCTGCCATTCGCGGCCCCGACTCACCGCGGGTTCGTCGAGAGCGAGCTCGAGTCGGCGTTGTGCGGGTAATGGCAGCTCATGCAGTGGACGTTCCCGTTGGCGTCGAGATCGATGAGCTGGCTCACGGGCGTGGTGGCGCTCTGATTCGCGCCGCCCGGATCCAGGATGGTGTTCTGGCAATTGGTCGCGCCGGAGCAGCCGCTCCCGCGGTCGTTGGCCTTGTAGGCGTTGGTGCCGAAAGGCTCGTTCACCGGGTGGCTGAAGACGTTCGATCCGTTGGCCGGGTAGGTCGCGTCCTCGCCGCGAGCCCGGAGCGCGGTCTGGTTCCGGACCGGGTGGCAGGCGACGCAGAGCTGGCTGCCCTTCCCGGAGAGCTGGTTCGGATACCGGAGCATCGGATAGGACAGGTAGAAGGAGTAGAGGGCTCCCGCGGTGAAGGTGCCGCTGAAGGCCGCCTTGACGTTGGCGTCGGCGGGCAGCGCGACCGGCGAGGTCGAGGTGGTCTGGGCGGCGTAGTACGAGAAGCCGTTGTCGTAGGACGCGGCGAAGGTCGCGGTGCCGGCGGCGCCGCCGGCCACGATCTTGAGCGTGTAGCCCTTCTGCGGAGGCGTGGAGCCGGCCACCGCCAGCGACGGCGTGACCGTGCCGGTGCCGGTGCCGGTCAGCGAGACCGGGGAGAGGTGGACAGTCCCGGCCGAGGCGTAGCCGTCGGTGCCGGAGCCGCTCGAGCCGATGACGCCGTCGTGCTGGTCGTGGCAGACCGAGCAGGAGATCTTCCCGCCGTTGCGGTTGATGCGCGCCACCATGTCGCTCATCAACTGCTGCACCGTGGCGTTGGGCGCGGTGGTCGGGTCGGGCACGGTGGCGTCGTGGTCCGCGCTATTCGCAGGCGCGTCCCAGCGGTGGTGGTCCCCGCCGCCGCCCGGGACGGCCTGGGCGTTGCTGGTCCAGGGGAAGCCGAAGCAGGTCGAGCCGCTGCACTGAGTGGTCGTGTTGGCGTGGCACTTGCCGTTGCAGAGGTTCCCCTGCGACGCGTCGGAAGTGAGCGACGTGCCGAGCGCGTTGTGCGCGACGTGGCAGCTCGTGCACTGCACGCCCGTCGGGGCGGCGCCTCCCACCACCACCCCGCTGTGCGGCGGGTCCATGGCGTAGGCCACTCCCGCCGCGGCGAGCAGCGCGAGGACGCAGGAGAGGAAGACAGACCGGCTCATGGAGTGACCCCCGGGGCGGCCACGGTGACGCGTACGGCCGCCGCGGCGCTGCGGATCTTCAGGTCGTCCACCTCGAGCTCGAACACGTAGGTGCCGGGCGCGGGCGGGCGGAAGGACGGATTGGAGGAGCCGGGATCGTCGAGCGCCACCCACGGCCCCGCCAGCTGGGTCCAGCGATGGCGCAGCCAGTGGCCGTCGGGGTCGTAGCTGCCGGTCCCGTCGAGCGAGAGGGAGGTCCCGACGACGCCGGCCGCCGGCGCCACCGCCCTCGCGACCGGGATCCCCTGCCCCGCCGCCGTGGAGGTCGCGGTCACGACGACCCGCGCCGGCTGCGAGGAGGCGCCGTTCTCGGTGACGGTCAGCTCGAACGCGTAGACGCCGGGGCCGAAGGGCACCACCGTTGCGAGCGCCCGATCGGCGTCGGTGAGCCCGGCCGCGGGGCCGGAGACCTGGCGCCAGGAGAACTGCAGCGACCCGCCCGCGGCGGCGGTGCTGGCGCTGCCGTCGAGCGCGAGCGGCTCGCCCGCCGTGGCCTGGAGCGCGCCCTGGGTAGCGGCGGCCACCGGCAGCGCGCCGCCCGGACCGGCGTAGACCTCCACCAGCGCGGGGGGCGAGCGGACCGCGCCTGCGGCGACCCTGACCTGGAACGCGTAGCGGCCGGCCGAAGGCGGCGTGAAGCTCGGGGTGGCGCTGCCCGGGGCGGAGAGCGTCACCGCAGGGCCAGCCACCTGCGCCCACTGGAAGGCGGCCGTGCCGGGCGGGTAGACGCTCGAGGTGGCGTCGAGCGTGACCGGAACACCCGTGGCGGCGACGACCGGGCTCTCCGCCACGGCGGTGGGCGCGGCGGCGCTGCTCACCGCGAAGATCGGGACCTCGGCGGTGCCGGACTTGCCGGCGGGATCGGTGGCGGTGAGCTGGAAGGCGGCGTAGCCGGGCTGGTGGAGCTGCAGCGGCAGGCTCGCGCCGGGCGCGGCGCCGGACAGCGGCGTGCCAGAGGTCTGGTCCCAGGCGAGCGCGACCGCGTCGCCGTTGGCGTCGGAGGAGAAGCGGCCGTCGAGGGCGATCCGGCTGCCGGCGTGCGCCACCACCAGCCTGCCGGCGTCCGCGCGCGGCGCAACATTCCGGATGGTGGCCTCGATGACGCCCGTGGCGAGCTGCCCGCCGCAGGAGGCGGTGCCCTGGAACTGATAGCGCCCGGCCACGCGGCCGACGAAGGACGGCGTGAGCGAGTCGGCCCCGCGCAGCGTCACCGCCGGCCCGAGCCGCTGCTTCCAGCTCACGGTGCAGGAGGTCGAGGAGGCGACGGTGGTGCCGAAGCGGACCAGGCCCGGGTCGCTCGTCTTCGGCGAGGGCACGGTGAGGACCGGGGCGCCGCCCGTGCCGGGCAGGCCGTTCGCGACCAGCGGGTTGGTCCCGAGCTGGTACTCCTGCAGGTTGGTGAGGCCGTCGCCGTCGGGATCGAGCAGCGCGTCGCCCGCCCAGTACGGGTTGAGCCCGTACTTGAGCTCCCACCAGTCGGGCAGGCCGTCGCAGTCCGAGTCGAGCTGGCCGTTGACGGTGCAGGTCTGCGGCGGAGGAACGCTGCCGGTGCCGAACCGCTCCACCCTCCCCTGGTCCATGCTCGCCACCAGCACCGTGCCGTCGGCCGCGGTGGCGACGCCCTTGGGCATCGCCAGGTGGCCCGCGCCCACGCCGTACTGGCCGACCGAGCCGGCCGGCGCGCCCGTGCGCTGGAACACCTGGACCCGACCCTGGAAGACGTCGCTGACGAACACCCGGCCGGCGCCGTCCACGGCGAGGCCGCCGGCCCGGGTCACCTGCCCGTCGGCGGTACCGTACGGCGCCGCGGAGTAGAGGTAGTTGCCGGTCGCGCCGTCGAAGGCGTGGAGCGTGCTCCCCCCCTCGTTCCCGCCCAGCGAGACCCACACCGTGCCGGAGACCGGGTCGAACCCCACGTCCTCCGGGCTGCTGAGCGGGGTACTCCCCGCCATCGACGGCGCGAAGGCCGTCGAGCCATCGAGCCGGACGCCGCGGAGCTGGTTCCCGGCCCCCTCCGCGATCCAGAGGATGCCGCGCCCGGCGTCGAAGGCGACCCCGGACGGCATGCGCAGGGCGCCGTCGCGCAGCGGGATCGCCCGCGGCGGTCCGCCGAGCGGGTCGATGGCGTAGAGCCCGCCCGAGGTCGAGGTGGCGTAGAGCACGCCCTTGCCCCATGTGATCGCCAGCATCCGCTCCGGCACCTGCAGCGGTCCGACCGGCTTGCCGCTGGGCGTCATCCGGACGATCGCGCCGGTCTTGCCGTCCACCACGAAGAACTCGCCCGAGGGGCCGATGGCGACGCGCCGGGGGGCGCGGGAGGCGTAGCCGAAGCTGCCCTGGTAGTCGGCCAGGTTGACGGTCAGCGGCAGGGAGGCGGAGGTCGTTCCCTGGGCGCTCGCGACCGTCACGGTGATCAGGTACTGCCCGCCGGTGGCCGGGGCGGTCCAGGTGGTGCTCGCGGCGGCCGGCGCGGAGAAGGTGCCCCCCGGCGCGCTCCAGCCGTAGGTGATCGCCCCGCCGGCCGGATCGTGCGCCGAGGCGGTGAGCGTGACCGTCTTGCCCGCGAGCAGGCTCGTCGCCGAGCCGCCGAGCGAGTCGACCACTGGGAGCGCGACAGGAACCGGGCCGACGGTGATGGTCACCGTCGCCGCCGCGGCGCCGAAGCAGTTGGAGGCCGTCACCGAGAGGACGTAGGAGCCGGGCGCGCTGGGAGAGGTCCAGCCGATGCTGCCGGAGGCGGTCGCCGTGCCCGCCGGGAACCAGTGCCAGTAGGAGCCGTCGCTGAAGACGCCCTGCGAACCGTCGGTCACGTCGATGCGGGCGTAGAAGCTGCCGACGTTCGCACCCGAGCTCGAAGCCGACGCGGAGAGCGTGACCGAGCCCCCGGCGACCACGGACGCCTGATCCACCTGGGCGGTGACCGCCGGCGGTTGGGTGGCGGAGCAGACGCCCCCGGAGCTCCAGCCCCAGGCTCGTACGGCAGACGGGGCCAGCGCACAACAGAGCACGAGCGCAGCGCTGCAGAGAGCACGGCGATTCATGCGGGCGGCGGCTGCAAGCGCTGGGCCGATGTAGGCACAACGCCTTCACTCAACGGTAAGGTGTGTTTCGGCCTTGATGATAGTCAGTGCCGGGGGGTAACCCATGGAATTCAGGAAGGACGATCCTTCGCCTTCGGTCCGGCAGGTCGCCATTCCACGGTAGGGAACTGTGGGCGATACCACCCATACTGGGGCTTATCCACCACCGTTCGCCTTCATCTGCACACCGAAGACGCCGCCACCGCACGCTGGCGTCAGGTCCGACGAGTCGGGCCGCAACCGCCCGTGCTAGCTTCTATTCGTGAAGGTCGCGCTCATCTCCCCGGAGTTCCCCTTCAGCGGCCGCGTGCCGATGGTGCCGCCCATCCTCGAATACCTGGGCGCGCTCACCTTGCGGGAGGCGCCGGATGTCGAGCTGTCGCTCCACGACGCCAACCAGCAGCCGGTCAGGCCGGAGGGGCTCGACGCCGACCTCGTCGGCATCTCGGTCTGGACCGCGACCGCGCCCTGGGCCTACCGCTTTGCGGAAGCCTGCCGCGCCGCCGGCAAGAAGGTGGTGCTCGGCGGCATCCACGCCACCGCCCTGCCGGAAGAGGCGGGCCGGTATGCCGACGCGGTGGTGACGGGCGAGGCCGAGTCGGTCTGGGGCGAGGTGCTTCGCGACGCCGGCCGCGGCGCGCTGCGCCCCCGCTACCACGGCGCGCAGCTCCCGCTCGCCGGCCTCCCGGTACCGCTCGACGGGAAGCTCCGCGGCAACTACCGGTTCCGCGCCTTCTTCACCATGCGCGGGTGCCCCTACGCCTGCTCCTTCTGCAGCGTCCACCAGTTCTTCGGCCGCGCCATCCGCTACCGGCCGGTGGAGGAGGTGGCCGCGGAGGTGGAGGCGCGCGCCGGCCGCGTCTGGTTCAACGGCGACGACAACATCTGGGGCGCAGATCCCAGGCGCGCCATCGACCTCTTCGAGCGGCTCGCCGCCGGGAGCAGCAAGCGCTGGTACGGCTTCGGCGACCTGCGCAGCATCCAGGGCGCCGAGGGAGAGCGGATGCTCGCCGCGGCCCGGCGCAGCGGCCTCTTCTCGGTCTGGGCCGGCTGGGAGAGCGACTCGCCGGAGAGCCTCCGCGATTTCCACGCCGGCGGCAAGCAGGGACGCGACCGCGTCGAGGCGGTGAAGCGGATGCAGGGGCACGGCATCGACGTGGTGCTCTTCCTGATGCTGGGCGCGCGCGGCGAGGGGCTCGACGCCTTCGAGCGCGCGCTGGAGCTGGCCGACCGGCTCCAGGTGGGCGTCCACCCCGTGCTCCTCACCCCGCTCCCCGGCACCGAGGTGTTCGAGCGCTACCGGCCGCACCTGCTGCCGGGCCTGGGGTGGGAGGCGTACACCGGCACGCGCGCGCTCTTTGCGCACCCGGATCCGGCCGTCACCCCCCGCGCCCGCGAGGCCGCGTACCACGCCCTCTGCGCCGAGCTCTTCCGGCCCGGCCGCATCGCCCGGCGGCTCGCCGCGATCCCGCTCGCCGGCTTCCCCAGCACCCACCTGCTCTCGCTCATGAAGCAGCTGCCCATGCGGCGCGCGCTCGCGAAGGCGCGGAGTGACTGGGAGCAAGCCGGAGGACTCACGCCGCCGGCCGGCCGCGACTAGCTCGGACCCTGCTGCCGCACGTGATCGCGATAGGCGCGCTGGAACCCACGCCGCATCGCGAGCTGCTTCATGAGCGCCAGCGTGTGCGTCACCGGGAAACCCCGCCGGTGGATGGCGCCGACGCGCCGCAAGACGCGGGGGAGCGAGAAGAGCGCGCTGTTGATGGCCAGCACGCGCGCCTCGCGCGCCTCGGGCGTCATGTCGGGGGATGGATGATCGAAGACCGCGTGGACGCCGTCGTAGCTCGCCCAGGGAAGCCCCGGAAGCAGGTAGGGCTTGTACTCCTCGTAGAGCTCGGTCCCCGGATAAGGGGTGAGTAGGATGGGATGGACCGTGGCCTTGAGCCGATCCGACAGCTCCAGTGCGCCCTCGAACGCCGCGAGCGAATCCTCGCGGCCGCCCAGGATCACGAAGAACACCACCTCCATGCCGGCGCCGGTGATGCGCCGGATCGCCTCATCCCGATCCCTCCCTTGCTTCCCCAGGGCCCGGTAGCGCGCCAGCGTGGCAGGGCTCTCCGACTCGTAACCCACCCAGACCGAGCGCAGCCCGGAGCGGAAGGCCCACTTCAGCATCTCCTCTCCGCGCGGCTGCTGGACGCTGAGGAGGTCTCCCTGGCCGGACCACCATCGCTTCGGCCCGTCGGCCAGCGCCCGGAACAGCTCGATGGAGCGCGCCTGGTCGCTGCCCCAGATGTTGTCATCACCGTTGTAGTAGATGCGATCCACCCCGACCTCCACGTCCCGGACGACCTCGGGGATGGGGCGCAGCCGGACGGTCGAGCCGAAGAAGGCGCGCACGCTGCAGAAGGCGCAGCTGTGCAGGCAGCCACGAGCGGTGAAGATGGCGCGGAAGGGATAACGGCCCGGCAGCGCGCCCTTCAGCGGGACCGGGAGGCCGGCCAGGGGACGCCGCTCGCCGATGTAGCGCGGGCGCAGCTTCCGCCGGGAAGCGTCCTCGAGCACCTGGCCCCAGACCGCCTCCGCCTCCCCTATCACCACGGCGTCCGCGTGCTCGGCTGCCTCCTCGGGCAGCACGGTCGGGTGAATCCCCCCGAGGACCACCTGCACCCCTCGAGCCCGCAGCGCGTCGGCCAACCGGTAGCACCAGGTCGCGGTGGGGGTCATGACGCTGATCCCCACCAGCTCGGCGTCGAGCTCGTCCAGCGACACCGCGCGCCGGTTCGCGTCGAACAGCCGGAGCTGCGCATCCGGGCGCGCCTGGAGGGTGAGAGCCCCGAGGTACTCCAGGATGGGAGGAGCGAGCGGGAAGCCGCCGCGGTTCGGCAGCTCCGGCGAGACGAGCGCGATGCGCATGACCCGACGATGCTAGCATGGCGCCGGGATGGGAGCTCCGTGGCGGCGGCCAAGCCGGCGGGCGTGCTAGACTCGCCCGCCAGAGACAGGTAGATGCGCGATCAACTCACCATCCTGAACAGCTTCATCCACGACGTGGCGACCGGCACCTGGATCTCGTCGCTGCTGCTGCTCGGGCTGTACCATGCGGAGATCCGCCGCCCGGCCTGGCGGGACGCCTTCGCGCTGGCGCACCCGCTCGAGGCCCGGTTCCTCATCCTCACCTGGGTCAGCCTGGCCGTGATCGTCTTCACCGGCGTCGTCCGCGCCTTCACCTTCAAGGCCTTCGGCTGGACTGGCGACATCGCGCGCGAGCGGATCCGGCTCCTCAAGGTGAAGCACGCCATCCTCGGCGTGGTGTTCCTGGCGGGAACGGCTTACCAGGTCCTGCTCGTCTACCGCTGACGCGCCGCCCCGTGCTCATCCGCGCCGTCACCCGCGCTCCCAAGGTTGCAGCGCTCCTCCTCCGCCTGGCGCGCGGGCGCCCTGCCGTTGCCAGCGTCAACCTCCTGAACCGCTGCAACCAGGCCTGTCCGATGTGCGCGGTCCAGGAGGCCGGCGACCAGGCGCTCTCGCTCGGCGAGCTGGACCGCGCCTTCCGCGCCTTGCGGCGCGGAGGCGTCCGCGCCGTCGAGGTGTCGGGCGGAGAGCCGTTCCTCCGGGATGATCTGCAGGAGGTGGTCGGGCTGCTCGATCGCGCCGGCCTGCTCTACACCTTCAACACCAACGGCACCGCCACCCACAGCGCGGGGCTCGCGGCCCTCTCACGCGCCCGGGGCCTCCTCCAGGTCGCGGTCAGCCTCGACTCGCTCGACCGCGACCGCTACCGGCTCCTGCGCGGCCGCGACCTTCTCGACCGCGCACTGCGCGGGATCGACGAGCTCCGGGCCGCCCGTCTGCCAGCGCCGCTCAAGCTCAACTGCGCCGTCAGCCACCACAACGCCGACGAGGTGCTGGCGCTGCTCGCCTTCGCGGAGCAGCGCGGGCTCTTCCTCTCCGCGTTCCCGGTGAACCAGGGACCCGGCGCACACCGCAGCGCCGACGGGCCCTTCGCCGCCTCGGGCGATCAGCGAGAGCAGCTGGCCACCACCTTCGAGCGGCTGGCCATGCTGCGGCGCCGCGGCGCCCCGCTCTGGGAGCCGAGCGCCTTCTACCTCGCCGCCGCCCGCTTCTTGCGCGGGGAGCCGCTCGCTCCGTGCGGCGCCGGCCAGCTCTACCTCGATCTTCGCGCGGATGGACGCGTCGCGCCCTGTGTCGAGCTCCCCGCCGTGGCGTCCTTGGACGACCTCGTGGACGGGAGCGCCTGGCCCGCCCTCGAGGCGGCGGGCCCATCGGTTCGCGCCTGCCGGGCAGCCACTCCCTGCTGCTACACCTGCACCGTGAGCCTGGCCGAGACCGCGCGGCGCCCCGTCCGATTCGCGCTCGAGACCGCCCAGGTGCTCCTGCGCGCCCGCTTGCACCGGCGGGCGGGGGCGCGCGAGTGAGCTCGGGAACCGCTCCGATCGTCGTCGCCGGAGGGGGGCCGGCCGGGCTCACCGCCGGGCTGACCCTCGCGCGGGCCGGCCGCAGCGTCGTCCTGGTGGAGCGCGAGGAGGCCGTCGGCGGGCTCGCTCGGACCCTGGAGCGCGACGGGCACCGGTTCGACATCGGCGGCCACCGGTTCTTCACGCGCGTCCCGGAGGTGCAGGCGCTCTGGGACGAGCTCCTCGGCTCCGACATGGTGCGACGGCCGCGGAGATCCAGGATCCTCTTCCACGGCCACTATTACGACTACCCCCTGACCGCCGGGAGCGCCCTCGCCGGCCTCGGGCTCGCGGAGAGCGCGCGCATCCTGGCGAGCTACCTCGCCGCACGCCTCTCTCCGCTCCGCCAGGAGACCACGCTGGCCGACTGGTGCACCAACCGGTTCGGGCGGCGGCTCTTCGAGACGTTCTTCAGGCCGTACACCGAGAAGGTCTGGGGCCTGCCCTGCGAGGAGATCGGCGCCCAGTGGGCGGCGCAGCGCATCCGCGGCCTGTCGCTCCGCGCCGCCATCGCCGACATGCTCCGGCCTGGAGCGGGCGGACAGCGGACGCTCGCCACCGAGTTCCAGTATCCCCGACTCGGGCCGAGCATGCTCTGGGATCGGATGCGGACGGAGCTCGAAGCCCGCGGCCAGCGGGTCCTCACCAGCCACCGGCTCTCGTCGGTGGTGCTGCGGGGTGGCGCGGTCCACGCTGCCGTGCTGGAGCGAAAGGACGGGGCTCGGGTGGAGATCGACGCTTCGGCGCTGGTCTGGACGCTGCCCCTCCGCGGACTCGCGGAGGCCCTCGATCCGCCACTGCCGGCCGAATCCCGCGCCGCGGCGCGCCTGCTGAAGCATCGGGCCTTCGTCGAGGTCGCCCTGGTGCTCGAGGGGCCCGATCCGTTCCCGGACACCTGGCTGTACCTGCACGATCCCGAGATCGGCGCGGGACGGGTCCAGAACTTCCGCGCCTGGAGCCCGGACCTCGTGCCCGACCCCGACCGCGCCTGCGTGGGCGTCGAGTACTTCTGCGACGCCGGAGACGAACTCTGGTCCCGGACGGACGCCGCGCTGGTCGCCCAGGCGAAGAGCGACCTCCTCGCCGCCGGGCTCCGGCCAGGACGGATCGCCGCCGCGCACGTGGTGCGGGTCGCCGACGCGTATCCCGTGTATGACCAGCGGTTCGCCGAGCGGCTCGGCGACGTGCGAGGGGCGCTGGCGAAGATCCCGAACCTGGTGCCCGCCGGCCGCAACGGTCTGCACCGATACGACAACATGGACCGAGCCATGCTTTCTGGACTCCACGCCGCCGCCAACCTGCTCGGAGAGGGCCACGACCTCTGGTCCGGGGACGCGGAGGACTCCTACCTGGAGCCGCTCCGCCGGGCGGTGCAGGAGAAATAGCCATGCGTCCCACCTCGACGGACGAGCGGCGCCGCGTCCGCTTCGCCTGGTCCAGCGCGATCGTCCTCTTCGCCGCCCTGGCGCTCTGCGCGAGCGCGGTCCGGGGGCGCACGGCGCGGGTCCTCGCTCCGGCGATGGGGGCCTCGGGTGAACCCCGGTGGACGGCGGTGAGGGATTCGGCCGAGGCCGTCAGGGCCTGGCAGGTGGCGGGGGTCCACGGGCGAAAGCTGGTGGTCCTGACGGGCCGATGGGGTCATCCAGCGGGGAGCTGGGAACCACAGGACGAGGAAACGGGGGCGACCAGCCCCCCTACCCTGCCGCTCGACGCCGAGACCGGCATCTTCGCCGCGACCCGGCTCGGGATCGCCCGAGATCTCCTGGTCTTCATGAACCCGGAGGCGGTGCGGCAGCGGACGGCCGAGATCACGGAGAGAAAGGGACTGCGCGCGGGCACCGGCTGGGTCGAGGCGCCGTACCGCGGGTACGAGCGCACGTTCGCGATCCCCGACGCTGCGACCGCTCCCGAGGAGCCCGTCCTCCTGCTGGTCGAACCCTCCTACTTCACGGAGGACGTCCCGCCGCCGGAATGGCTCGCTTCCCGCGGGTTCCGATTCGACCTGGGACTGGTCGCCCTGGAGGATCCCGCCGCGACCCCGCTGCAACGCGAGCTGGCCCGGATGTTCGCGGCCAGGGTCGGCGCCACGCCGGCAGGAGGAGCGCGATGACCCGGCGTGCCCTGGCCCTGCTCCTCGCCACCACCGGGCTCGCCTTGCTGCTGCGGGTCGTCTGGCTCTCCGGGCAGCCCCTCCTCCCCGACGACTTGGCCGTGGGTGTGACCGCCCACAACTTCACCCGCTGGGGCTGGCCCGAGCCGACGATGTGGAACCACCCGCGCCTGCGCGACTCGCTGGTGGCCCTCTCGGAGCAGGCGTTCGGCCGTGGGCCCTGGGGGCTCAAAATCTGGAGCGTCGCGATCGGAACGCTCTCGGTCCCGGCGACGGGGCTGCTGGTCTGGGAGCTCACCGGCAGCGGGGTCGCGGCCGTCCTCGCCAGCTTCCTGCTCGCGATCGACCCGCTCCACCTCGACTTCTCGAGACAGGCCATCAACGACGTCCAGCTCGCCTTTTTTCCGGTGGCGGCGCTCGCGGCGGCGTGGACCTACCGCCGCTCCCGTCGTTGCACCTGCCTGGCCGTGGCCGGCTTGCTCTTTGGGTTGGGGCTCGCCACGAAATGGAGCGCGGCAGCCCAGCTCCTCATCGCCCTGCTCGCCGTGATGGGAGATGCGCTCCGCTCGAAGGAACCGCGGGAGCGCGCCTCGGAGCTGATCTTCGTGGCGGCCTGCCTCGTCGTCCTCCCGGCCACCGTGTACCTGCTCACGTACCTGCCCTGGTTCCAGCGCGGGTACGAGCTCGTCGATCTCCTCCAGTTCCACGGCCGGATGGCGCTGGAGACGGTGACGCACACCGGGTACGGCA
Source organism: Anaeromyxobacteraceae bacterium (assembly GCA_035656915.1). Lineage (GTDB taxonomy): Bacteria > Myxococcota > Myxococcia > Myxococcales > Anaeromyxobacteraceae > Anaeromyxobacter_B. The sequence continues at coordinate 69,818 of DASRRJ010000003.1, read as the reverse complement.
ACAAGCTCCCCGGCTACCTGGGCGAGATCGTGCAGCCATGGCGCTGGTTCCTCGCCCCCGTCTACTACCTGGAGTACGCGCTTCCACGAGGATCCGTGGGCCCTGACCCCGGGTACATCGTCGGCGTCGCGAACCCGCTCACGTGGCTCCTCGTGTGGCCCGCCTGCGGGCTCGCCGCGTGGACCGCGGCCCTGCGGCGAGACGAGGGGTTGACCTGGAGCGTCGCGCTGTTCCTGGTCACGTATCTTCCCTTCGCCTTCGCGACGCGCCCGATCTGGACCAACACCGCGCTCGCGGTGGCTCCCTTCGCGCTCGCGCTCGTCGCATGGGCGGCGGTCCAGCTCGCGAAGCGCTGGCGCACCAGCGTGCTCGCCTGGGGGTGCGTGGCTGCGCTCCTCGCAGCGGTCCTCTGGCCCGCTTCGATGGGCTTCCCGAGTCGCGTCTCTGACGCGGTCGTGAGGGTGCTCGTTCCGGCGGAGGCGTGGCTCCCGAGGCAGCCGTGAGCTCGGGAATGGAACGCGCCCGGCGTGCGCTGCCCCGCTACTGGAAGTAGGCGGAGTGGAGTGAGGGCAGGAAGTAGGGCAGCACCAGCACCGTCGTGATGAACAGGAAGAAGCAGACGACGGCGGACCAGGCAGTGGGGCGCGCCTGCATCCGGAAGAAGAGCCGCGCGTGCAGGAACGAGCCGTAGACCAGCCACGCGATGAGCGACCAGGTCTCGAGCACGTCCCAACCCCAGTACCGGCCCCACGACTGGTTCGCCCAGATCGAACCGGCCGCGATCGTCACGGTCCAGAACAAGAAGCCGAAGGCGATGAACCGGACCGTGTAGGCGTCGAGATCCTGCGACTCCGGCAGGCGCTCGGTCCAGGTCCCAGGCAGCGGGCGAATCCCGAGCAGCAGGATCACCGAGGAGGCGACGGACAGGAGGAACGACGCAGCCGCCAGCTTCGCGAAGACCACGTGGAACACGAGCCAGATCGAGCGCAGGGTGGGCGGCAGGTGCCGCATCTCGCCGCTCGAGAAGAGGCCGACCGCGATCGCGAGGATGCAGACCGGCAGGACCAGCAGCGCCAGCACCTCCCAGTTCGGACGCCTCCGGAGGAACAGCGCCAGGAACGCGAGCGCGATCCAGGCGTTGGACGACAGCACCTCGTACCGCAGCATGTACGGCCCGTGCCCGACCGACACCCAGCGCAGCCCGATGGCCGCGGCGTGGGGGATCAGCCCCAGCGCCAGCGCTCGGTGCGCCCAGCGGCTCCGGCCCGGGTGCCTGAAGATCACCGCGTTTGCGAAGATCACCGCGGCCAGCATGTAGAAGGCGACCGCGCCCCAGTGGAGCGCGACCTCGACGGCGAATCGGCTCATGGCGTCCCACCGCGAGCCGCTGCGCCGGGGCTCCCCTCGACCGGCTGGGCCGACTTGAAGCTGCCGTGGAGCGCCTCCACGGGCCCCGTGAGAGGCGTCTCCTTGCGCCCGATCTTGGGCGGTGACGCGAACTCGATCTCGTCGACGACCCAGCGCCCGGCTGGCTTTCTCAAGATGTAGTGCATGCGGTAGTGATCCTCGGAGTCTTGACCGATCTGCTCCCCGGTGCCGACGCGCCGGTCGGCGTAGTGCCAGGACTCGTCCGTGTTCACCAGCACCTCCTTCCCGCGCCGCTCGACGTTCAGCACCTTCAGATCAAGGAGTTGGGCATCGAGCGTGAAGCCCAGGTCGAGCTTCACGCCGATGAGGCCGCCGAGCTTCTTCAGCTCCTTCGGTCCGACCGCCCCCTCCAGGCTGCGAGCGTCGCCCGCACGGTAGGCTTCCGTGACGATCCGGTTGTATTCCTCCACCACCCGGATCGCCTCCTGGTTCGAGATCCGATTGCAGGCGAGGAGGGCGAGGGGGACGAGGAGGAGCAGCTTCTTGGAGCGCATCGAGGCCGATACTACACCGGTCCGCCGCCCTCGCGGCGCACCAGGAGCTGGAAGCGCTCCCGGTACACCGGCGCGAAGCGCTGCGCCCTCAGCGCCACGAACACGCGCTCGCCCGCCTGCGCGGGGGTCACCACCACCACCGTGTCCACGCGGACGAGCGAGAACATGAGCGCCACCCCGAGCACCGTGACGAAGGCGCCCACGTAGAGCAGCCCGAGCGAGGGGTCGCGGGTGCCACGGAGCTCCGCCCAGTTGCGGAGCTCCGCGATCGCGATCCGCTCCGCCCCGGACCATTGCACTCCTTGGCGCACCTTCAGCCTGCCTGCGAACAGGAGCGCGCCTCCCCGCATCACCCTCAGCTCGAGGCTTCCCGGCAACCGCCCCTCGGGCTGCGGCGGGCACCGGACCCGCACGACGGTCGCGTTCGACAGGACGGCCTCTCCCTCGAGCCAGTCGTCCGCGGCTTCCTCCAGGTACACGAGCGTCTGCTCTCGTTTCGCCCCGACTTGCAGATCGAGGATCGCTGCGAGCCCGTGGAAGCGGTCGAGGTAGAGCCGCCCGCTCGGGAGATCGAGCGGCTCGTTGATGGCGAGCCGCCGCTCCGGGCCGCCCTTCACGGAGACGAGCGCCGAGAGGCTGCGGAGATCGCCCGACGGGTACTTCCCGATGTCGAGGCGCGAGAGCCGGACTGGGATGCCCAGGGAGAACGGCCGGGCCAGGAACCCCTCGTGATGGGCGGCCCACGCCTCCGGTCCGGGCCCGATCACGTCGCCCTCCACCATGGGACCGATCGCCTCCTGGACGAAGAGCGCCCTCGCCAGTCCGGCGATCACCACGGCGAGGAGGCCGGTGTGGAACAGGGGCGAGCCGAGCAGCGCGATCCGACCGCGGGTCTCGAACCTGGCGCCCGGCGATGAGGCGCCGGGGCGGGTGGCGCGCTCGAAGGTGCGCTGAAACGGGGCGCTCAGGAAGCTCGCCTCCGAAAGGCGAGTCCGCCACTCCCGGCGCGCCCGCTGCCACTGCTCGACCACGACGATGGTCAGCGACGCCGTGGAGAGCGCGAGCGCGAAGAGGAACCACGTGCTCGTCAGCACCCGGTCCAGGCCGAGCGCGCGGAGCAACGGAGCGAGCGCGGGGTGCTCCCAGCGGAACGCCGCCGCGCCGCGCTCACCCCGCTGCGGGACCAAGGTGAGGATCACCGCGCCCGCCACGATCGCGGCGAGCTCGACCACGATGGTCCGTGGCCTCCGCAACGCGCGGCGCAGGCCGGGAACGACACGTCCTTTCTCCATCCGCCTGAAACCCGTCTCCTCCCTCCCGAGGTCGTCAGCTACCCTGATCGTATCACCAGGACTGCAGGTTCGTGCTGCAGGTATGCGCGCAGCTGGTGTTGCAGTTGCTCGAGCTCCAGCCGGTGTACGCCGGTGCCGAACCTCTCGCGTAACAGATCCCGGTGCTGCCGCTCGTGGGCGCCGTGGGGCCTGAGCCGTACTTGTAGTACTTGTAGGGCGTCGGAGCACCCTGCCCTCCGAGGAGCCGCTGGACCTTGCCGCCGTGAGGCACGGCGACGTGACACCCGACGCAGGCGATGCCGTTATGGTTGTTGTCCCTGTGGACGTTGTTCGTGGTGGTGGGTTGCGGGTGGCAGTTGAGGCAGAACAGGCCGTTCACGCCGGTCGGCTGTGCGTTGTAGGGGCTATTGAAGAGCGACGTGGAGCCAGGCGCATAGGGCCAGGCCGTCTGCGGTCCCTTGAGGATGAACGTCCCGGCTGAGCCGTGCGGCCCCTGGGCGCCCGCGGTGTTGGCGTCGCTGCCGTGGCAGTCGGAGCAGGTCATCACCGAACCCGGGGTCCAGGCGGAGCCGCACGGCGCCGTCGCGCTGGTGCAGAGCTGTGCCGCGTTGAGGGTCTGGAAGAGCTTGCCCAGGACGGGGTGGTAGCTGTTGTTGCCGGTGCTGAAGTCGAGCGCCACGTTGGTCTCGGTCATTCCCGAGCGGCCGGTGGGCGCCGCGGACGCCGTCCAGTTGCTGTGGCACTTGAAGCAGACCTGCGCCTCGGCCGTGACCCCGGTCGTGCTGGGGATCCAGGTGTAACTCGTGGACGGAACGGACGTAGACAACCAGAAGTTCGCCGTCCCCGCGAGCCCGAAGAAGTTGCTCGCCGAGGAGACGAAGCTCACGCCGGTCTCCCACTTGAGCGGGCTGGCGGTCGGGATCACGTTCGTCCCCGGGGAGTGCTTCGTGTTCCCTGCCATGTGCGGCATGTGGCAGTCGATGCAGTTCACATGGCGATTGGCCCCGGAGAACTTCCCGCTCTGGAAGCTGTCGGTGGCCTCGGTCACGGTGTTGTGAATCGTGTCGGTTCCGACGGGGTGCGCGCTGGCGTCGCTGAACGGAGTCGCGAGGTCCTTGCTGCTGAAGTTCTTCCCGGTCGTCCCGTTGCCATGGCAGTTGTAGCAGACGAGCGTGCCGGAGCCGGAGGTGGCTCCCCCCTGCGTCTTGCCGGCGAGCAGCGATCCATTGGCGCTGTAGTGCGGCCCCTGGATCGCGCCACCGGAGCTCGGGGTTGTGCCTTCGGTCGGCGACGCGTGGCACTTGGTGCAGTCGCGCAGGAAGGCCGAGTTGTCGTGGATGTTGTACTGCCAGGTGTACGTGGTGGTGCCGTCGGAAGTCGTGTACCCGTCGTGCGCCGACGCGCTGTACTTGGTCTTGTCGATGGCCGGGTGGTTCGCGTCCGCGTCGTTGAGATGGCAGGAGATGCACATGCCACCGTTGGTCGCCGTCGAGTCGTAGTCCTTCATGGCGCGCGTCGTCGTCGCCTTGGTCTGGGTCGCGGCGCCGGAGTTGTCGGCGCGCGCGGCGTAGGTCGAGGCGTCGACGTAGGCGTTGTAGAGGTGGTTGGTGGTGGTGGTGGTGCCCGACGTCAGGTCGTGGACGTGGTCGCCGTGGCACATGCCGACGCAGGAGCGGCTCGCCTGCGGCACCGCCGTCTTGAAGTTCGTGACGTTCCAGGCCTGCGTGCTCGTGTCGACGTACGAGTCGTTGGTGCCGATCACGCTGCCGATGAAGTGGGCGGTGCTGCTGGCGATGGTCCCGTTCATGCTCTGCCAGGTGGTCGCGTGGCAGCCGGAACAATTGACGCCGCCGCCGGATTCGCCGCCGGCGAAGCCGCCGGTGTGGGCGTGGCAGTTGGTGCAGGTCTGGGTGTTGCCCGCGCTGTAGTGGGAGTCGGTGTTGCCTCCTGCGGCGGAGTTGCGCCAGCGATACAGGCTGGTGTTGGTCGGGTTGGCGGTGCGCGTGTGGCAGGCCTGGCAAGGCCCGGAGCCGTCGCTGTTGACGAAGGAGGCCTTCGAGGCGGTGCTGGTCTGCGAGTCCCCCACCGTGGTCGAGAACTTGATCGCCACCTGCGAGAGGTAGGTGGTGCCGAGGTTGGGCGGGTTGATGTTCGGCTTGATGACGTAGATGTTCGGCGTGCGGTGCGGGGTGTGGCAGTCGCGGCAGTTCATGCCCCAGGCGCCGTACTTCTGCACATTGGTCGTGGTGGGCATGGTCGCCTGGCTAGAGTGCGTCTTCACCGCGTGGCAGTCCGTGCAGGCCTGCGAGGCGTTGTCGCGGACCAGCAGGTTGCCGTCGCCAGCGACGGTGGTGGCGACGACGTTCACCACGACCTGCCGGCTCTTGGTGGTGTAGGTGCCGTCACCGGCGGTGGCCTGGAGGGTGTGGGTGCCCGCCGCCAGGCTCGAGAGCGGAAGCTCGTAGATGCGCGCGTTCGGCCCGACCAGCGTGTCGAAGTTGGTCTTGGCGCCGGTGAGCATCGAGGTCCCGGCGGCTCCGTCGACGCTGAGGGTGAGGGTGGTGATCTTGCTCAAGCCGTCGGTCCCGCCCGCCGCCGTCGGCGGGTGGAAGGCCTGCACCTGCACCCGGAAGCCGCCCGACTGGCTGACCGTCTGCCCGTCGCCGGGGTTGAGCAGGAGGACCATCGGCGCGCCGCCGTTGGCGTTGCCCTCCTGGGCCACGACCGGGCTCGGCGCGGTGATGGTCATGGTCCCGGCGGAGTTCACGGTGACGGTGCCGGTGACGGTGCTCGGAGAGGAGGCCGTGAGGTCGGCCGAGGCCACCTGCATGTCGAAGGTATTCCCGACCTTGGCCGAGCTGCTGGTGTTCATGGTGAGGCAGTAGGTGGTGGCCGTGGTGGGGACGCTGAGGAGGGGCGTACCCGAGAAGATCCAGCGCTTGAGGTTGCTCGAGTAGCTGGTCGTGGTGGCGTAGGCAGTGGTCGTGCAGGTGCTGTCCCAGAGCTGCAGCCCGGTGACGTCGGCGCCCGCCACGGCGGTCCCGAGGTTCTGCACGTTCAGGCCCGCGAGGCCGGTCGCGCCGCCCGTCGCGGTCAGGATGATCTTGCCGACCGGCGCCTTGAGGGTGCCGGCGGTGACGTTGGCCGCGGCGGGCTGCCCGGCGGCGAGGGGATCGCTGAGCGCGAGGGAGGTAGAGCAGGAGCCGGTGTTGACGCTGCTCGCCGTGGTGATGGGGTTCGTCCCACTGACGCCGCCGGTCGAATCGGTAAACTGCGCCCGGTACCAGTACGAGGTGTTCGCGAGAGCGTTGCTGTCGACGCACAGGCGCGGGTTCGCGCCCGCCACGGTGCCGGTGCAGGTGATGGCGCTGAAGGTCGTTCCGTCGGTGGACCGGGTGAAGGTGACGGTGTTGTCGCCGTCGGTGTCGCCGGTGTAGCTCGCCGAGCCGGTCACCTGGGTGCACGAGTTGACGGTCGCGGTGATGCTCCCGGTCGTCGTCCCAGGCACAGGCGGCGGGGTCACGGTCAGGGTGCCAGCCGCGTCGGTGCTCGCGTTGACCGTATAGCCGCTCGAGCTGGTCGTACCCGAGGCCACCACGGCGGTGACGCTGGTGCTGGAGGCGACCGTCCCGGCCGTGCCGCACACGTAGTAGGTCGTCGCGGTGGTGCTGAGGGAGATGGTGAGGCCGGTGAAGCTCACCGAGGCGGCCGGAGTCTGGGCCGTCCCGTACTGGGTACCGCCGGTGCAGCCGGACGCGCTGTAGAGGAACACGCTCGTCAGGGCCGACGAGTTCGTCAGCGTCACCGTGAGCGCGCTCACCGTGGGGTTGCCGGTGTTCGCGCTCAGGGAGAACGCATCGACGGCCGCCGTCTGTCCGGCCGTGGCCGAGTTCGTCGGATCCGTCACCTGGCCGATGAGGACCAGCTTCGGGGTCACGGTCAGGGTGCCAGCCGCGTCGGTGCTCGCGTTGACCGTGTAGCTGCTCGAGCTGGTCGTTCCCGAAGCAACCACGGCCGTCACGCTGGTGCTGGACGCGACCGTCCCGGCGGTGCCGCACACGTAGTAGGTCGTCGCGGTGGTGGTGGCGGAGATGGTCAGGCTGCTGAAGGTCACCGACGCGGCCGGCGTCTGGGAGGTACCGTACTGGGTACCGCCGGTGCAGGTCGCCGTGCTGTAGAGGAACACACTGGTCAGGGCCGACGAGTTCGTCAGCGTCACCGTGAGCGAGCTCACGGTGGGGTTGCCGTAGTTCGTCTGCAGACTGAAGGCGTCGATGGCCGCCGTCTGCCCGGCCGTGGCCGAGTTCGTCGGATCCGTCACCTGGCCGATGCTGATCGTGACGGGCTGGGCCGACAAGGTCGGCCCGCCGTCGTTGTCGGTGGTGACCCAGGTCCCGGAGCTCATCGTGACCGACGACACGTTCGCGCTGACCGACGTCGTCGCCGCGAGCGAGCTCGAGACCGTGCCGCAGATGTAGTAGTTCGCGCTCGCGGTGGTGGTGACCGACAGGCTGAGCCCTGTGAAGCTCACCGACGTGCCGGGTGAGGTGACCGTCGAGAGTGGGCTCGAGCAGGTGGCGCTCGTGGAGAGGTAGACGCTCGAGAAGGCGGTCGGGCCAGTCATGGTGACGCCAACGGCGCTGACGGTGCCCGAGGTCGTGCCCTGCAGCGTGAAGGTATCGAGGACGTTGTTGGTCGTGGCCTCGTAGATGACGGTGCCGGCGGTGGGATCGGCGCTCCCGTTGCCGAGGGTGACCATCGGCTGAGCCGACAGGGTCGGTCCGGTGTCGTTGTCCGTGAGCGACCAGGTGCCGGAGCTGGGAGTCACCGATGAGACGTTCGCGCTCACCGAGGTCGCGGTGGTGACCGAGCTCGAGACGGTGCCGCAGACGTAGTAGTTCGCGCTCGCCGTGGTGGTGACCGATAGGCTGAGGCCCGTGAAGCTGACCGAGGTGCCGGGCGAGGTCACGGTCGCGAGGGGGGTCGAGCAGGTGGCGCTCGTGGAGAGATAGACGCTCGAGAAGGCGGTCGGGCCCGTCATGGTGACGCCGACGGCGCTGACGGTCATCGCCGAGGTGGCCTGGAGGGTGAACGTGTCGAGCACGTTGTTCGCCGTCCCCGCGCCGAGCGCGGTGCCCGCCGTGGGATCGGCGCTGCCGTTTCCGGCCGTGATGACGTTGGAAAGGGGATTCAGGGCGATGACGCCGAGGGCCTGGGCGCCCGAAGTGCTCAAGGTGGAACTGGTCGTCTCGCTTCCGCCCGACGGCGTCAGCTTGTAGCCAATCGTGCCACCGACGTTGCTGGTGTTGTCGGTCGTCGGAACGGTATAGGTCGCAGGCGCGAGGGTGTCGGTGGCCGAGGTGCTCCGCGCCACGGCGGCGACGTACGCTCCATTCGCGTTGGAGGGGACGGCCGTCCCCAGCGTGATCGTGGTCGCACTGCTACTGCTGGTCTCGCCGCTTCCCGACAGCGGCGTCGTCTGGTCTACCCCCGAGAACGTTCCCGCATAGACCGTTACGCCAATGAAGCTCTGTGCCGAATTGATGGTGACCGAGAGGTTCGCGGCGCCCGCGGGCAGCTGCGACTCCTTGAAGTACCCGATCCAGACGCCGCGGGTCGTATTCGTATTCGATGTCACGACGCCCTGCGTGGCGGTATAGCCATTGTAGGTCGCGCTCGCGCTGAAGTTGCCGGAGCTGCCGAGCCTCATCGGGACGACCACGACCAGCACCCGGTTCGTCCCGGCGCCCGGCGTGACGCTGAGGTTGCCCGAGTTCCAGGTGACCGTGCCGGGATTGGCGTTCACGAGCGGCGTGTTCGAGAACCCCGAAACGTACGCCACCTGCGCCCGAACCTCCCCCGCCCACGCGAGGAGCGCGAAGACGAGCCCCGCCGCCGCGAGCCTGCCCCACCCCACCCGCTTGCTTCCCTGCTCGCGCCTGTTCGTCATGGTCCTACCGCTGCTCCGTGGTGAGCGAGTTCGAATCGGCGTTGTGCGGGTAGTGGCAGCTCAGGCACTGCACCGTGGTGTTGCTGCCGACGTGGATGTTGGTGGCGTCGCTGTTGTTGACGGTCGTCTGCAACGTCCCGTCAGCCTTCACCAGGCCCGCCGTCAGCGTCCGCGTGGTCTTGGCCCCGAAGGCCATGTTGACCGGGTGGCTGAAGGTGCGGGTGCCGTCGGCGACGCAGCTCTTGCCGGCGCCGTCTGTGGTGGCGCCGCCCTCCACGCACGCGCTCGTCTGCCCGCGCGCCGGGTGGCACGCCAGGCAGAGCTTGCTCTGGTCGTTGCTGTACCGGAGCAGCGGGTAAGAAATGTAGAAGGCGAACTTGTCGCCGACGACGAAGGTGCCGCTGAACTTCACGGTCACCGCGGCGTCGTCGAGCGTGTCGGTGGTGGTGCTCGTCGTCTGCGGGCTCGTCCCCAGGGCCGCAACCCCCGTCCAGCCGCCGCTGTAGCCGAACCAGGACGCGCCGCCGTCGTGGGAGATGTTGTACTTCGCCGTCCCCGGCGCGCCCGCGACGACGATCTGGATGAGGTAGCCCCGCGGCACGGCGGAGTTGTTCGGGGCGGACATGGTCGGAGTGTTGACGACGACCGACTGCCCGCTGCCACCCGCCAGCTGCGCGTTGACCGCCGAGACGTGCTGCGTCAGGCCCGTGCCGCCGGTGCCGGTCGCGCCGTCGTGCTGGTCGTGGCAGACCGAGCAGGAGATCTTGCCGCCGTTCTTGGTGATGCGCGTGGACATCGCCGCGAACGCCACCGGGTCGGGCGACACCGCGTCGTGGTCCGGGTTCACCGCGTTCGCGTCCCAGCGGTGGTGCTCGCCGCCGACGTCGGGGACCGCCTGGACGAACGAGCCGGTCCAGGGGAACCCGTAGTTGGTGCTCTTGGCGTGGCAGCTGTTGCAGAGGTTCGACTGCGAGGAGTCGGTCGTGAGGGTGCCGCCGAGCGCGTTGTGCGCCACGTGACAGCTCGTGCAGCCGATGGGCGTCGTGATGGCGGCCAAAGACGGCGTCGCGTTGTGCGGCGGGTCGAGGGCGTACGCCACGCCGGCCGCGGCGAGCGCCGCGAGGCCGAAGAAGAGGAGGAGGGACCGGCTCATGTGGTGACCTCTATTGCGCGGTGACGGCGACCGAGACGGCGGCGCTGCGGATCTTCTGGTCGTCGACCTGGAGCTCGAAGCTGTAGGTGCCCGGTAGCTGCGGGCGGAAGGAGGGCGTCGAGGAGGTGGGGTCGTCGAGCGCCACCCACGGGCCCGCGACCTGCGTCCAGCGGTACCGCAGCCAGTGGCCGTCCGGGTCGCTGCTCTGCGTCCCGTCCAGCGACACCGAGGTGCCGACCGCTGCCGTGGACGGAGCCGCGGCAACCGCCACCGGGATCCCCTGCCCCGCCACGCTGGAGGTAGCCGTCACCGTCACCCGCGCCGGGCTCGACGGCGCCCCGCTCTCGGTCACGGCGAGCTCGAAGACGAAGACCCCGGGGCCGAACGGCACCACCGTCGCCACCGCCCGGTCGGCGTCGGTGAGCCCGGCCGCGGGCCCCGAGACCTGCCGCCAGGCGTACTGCAGCCCGCCGCCGTTCGCCGCCGTGCTCGCCCCGCCGTCGAGCGAGAGCGGCTCGCCCACGGTGGCCTGCAGCGCAGCCTGGGCCACCGACGCGGTCGGCAGCGAGGCGCCAGGACCCACCAGCACCTCGACCCGCGCCGGAGGGGAGCGGACGTTGCCGGCGGTCAGGCTGACCAGGAAGGCGTAGCGGCCCGCCGCCGGGGCGGTGAAGCCGGGCGTGGCCGTGCCGGCGCCCGACAGCGTCACCGGAGCCCCCGCCACCTGCACCCACTGGAAGGTGCCCGTGCCGGCCGGATCCACGCTCTGGCTCGCGTCGAGCGTCACCTGCGCGCCGGTCGCGGCCACCACCGGGGTCACCGCCACCGCGGTCGGAGCCGCCGCGCTGCTCACCGCGAAGACCGGCGCCTCGACCACACCCGCCTTACCGGCCGGATCGGTCGCCGAGAGCTGGAAGGTGGCGTACCCCGGCTGGTGGAGCTTCAGCGGCAGCGTCGACCCCACCGCGGCGCCCGAGAGCGGCGCGCCCGAGGTCTGATCCCAGGCGAAGCCGATGGCGTCGCCGTTGGCGTCCGACGAGAACCGGCCGTCGAGCGAGATGCGGTCTCCAGCGTGCGCCACCACCAGCCGGCCACCATCGGCCCGCGGCGCCACGTTGCGGATGTTGGCCTCGACCACCGCGCTCGCGCTCTGCGTGCCGCAGCTCGCCGTGCCCACCAACTGGTAGCGCCCCGCGGCGCGCCCGACGAAGGAGGGCGTGAGCGAGTCGGCCCCGCGCACCGTCACCGTGGGCCCGAGCTTCTGCTTCCAGGAGAGCGTGCAGGAGGTCGGCGAAGAGAGCGCCACGCTGAAGCGCACCAGCCCCGGATCGCTCGTCTTCGGCGCCGGCGCCGTCAGCACCGGGGCGGTCACCGTGCCCGGCAGGAGGTTCGCAACCCGCGGATTCGTGCCCAGCTTGAACTCCTGCAGGTTGGTGAGCCCGTCGCCGTCGGAGTCGAGCAGAGCGTCCCCGGCCCAGTAAGGATTCAGCCCGTACTTCAGCTCCCACCAGTCGGGCATCCCGTCGCAGTCCGAGTCGAGCTGCCCGTTCACCGTGCAGGTCTGCGGTGGGGGAAGCCCGCTGGTCCCGAACCGCTCCACCCGGCCTCTGTTCATGTTGGCCACCAGCACCGCACCATCCGTGGTGGCGGCCATGCCGGCCGGGAGCTGAAGCTGCCCGGCGACGCCGCCATACTGGCCCACCGAGCCGAGCGGGGCGCCGGTCCGCTGGAAGACCTGCACCGTCCCCTGGAACATGTCGGAGAGGAAGACCCGGCCGCTCGCGTCCACGGCGAGCCCGCCCGTGCGCGTCACCTGCCCGACCCCGCCGCCGAAGGAGGCGGTGGAGAGGAGGTACTTGCCGGTGGCGCCGTCGAAGGCGTGCAGGCTGTTGCCGTTGAGGTTGCCGTCGAGTGAGACCCAGAGCGTGCTCGAGGTGGGGTCGAAGGCGATGTCGTCGACGCCGGCCAGCGGGTCGGCGCCAGCCGTGGTGAGGACGAAGGCGGTGGTGCCGTCGAGCTTCAGCCCGCGCACCCGGTTGGCGCCCGCCTCGGCCACCCAGAGAATGGCGCGCCCGGCGTCGAAGGTGATGCCGGACGGCAGGCTCAGCGCGCCGTCGCGGAGCGGGATGGCACGGGGAGCGCCACCCATCGGGTCGACGGCATACAGCCCCCCGGTCACGGACACCGCGTAGATGACGCTCCCGGCCGAGGTGACCGCGCGCATCCGCTCCGGGACCCTGAGGGAGCCCGCCGGCTTGCCGGTAGCGGTCATGCGGACGATGGCGCCGCTCTTGGCGTCCACCACGAAGTACTCGCCACCGGAACCGGCGGCGACTCGCCGGGGGGCTCGGAAGGCCTCGTCGGAGCTGGTCTGGTAGCTGGCGAGGACCACGTTGATCGAGGCGGCGGACGAGGCGGTGCCCTGGCCGTTCGAGACGGTCAGCGTCACCATGTACGGACCGGCGACCGCAGGCGCGATCCAGGAAGTGGAGGCGGTGGAGACCGAGGTGAAGGTTCCGCCGGTGGCGGTCCAGCTGTAGGTGAGCGTGCCGCCGGCGGGATCGTGGGCGGAGGCGTTGAACGCGACCGACTGCCCCGCGAGGGCGCTGTTCGAGGCGGCCCCGAAGGTGTCGACGACCGGCAGCACCACCGCCTGCGCGCCCACGTTCACCGTGGCGCTGGCCGAGGCCGAGCCGTTGCAGTTGTAGGCGGTCGCCGTGACCGTGTAGACGCCGGGGGTCGCCGGCAACACCCAGCTCGCCGTGCCCGACTCCGAGGCTGCACCGGTCGGGAACGCGTACTGCGTGCTCCCGTCGCCGAGCAGCGTGCCTCCCGTGAGCGTGCCCTGGCCGCTCGGCACGTTTGCAGAGAAGGTGGTCACGTTCGCGCCCGAGCTGGTCGCGGTCGCGGAGACGGTGATGGTGTCACCCACCAACGCGGTCGCCGCGCCAGGCTGGACGGTGACGGCCGGAGGCTGGGTCGCATTGCACCCCCATGACAACGCCATCGCGGAGGCGATGGAGGGCGCGAACGCACACATCACGAGAAGCGCAAGGCTTGCGCGACCAAGGGAGCGGCTGCTCATGACCGCTCGCGTATTGCAAAAGACGGGCCTTCAGGCGGGCGCCCGCAGGAGGCCACTGGCCTTCGCCGCAGCCACCGCGAGCGTCGCCAGCCCCGCGCGGACCCGGCGAAACCACGCGGTAAGTTCACCACTTGTCACTCAGTCCGGGTGAACGCAACCCGGCGCCATCCGAGGGGAACCGGGAGCGCGTGCGTCTATTGCCCCAGGCTGGGGATTTTCCACCAGGAAGGATACCCACCTCGCTTCGCACGAAAAGTCCTACTTCTCGCTACTTACACACCTCACGGCCGTTCGGTAACGTACCGTGAACAAAGGACATCCCAGGCGCGCAGCCGATGCGCTTCCCGGCTCCGTTGACACCCGCGGGAAGCGACCTGTAAGCGTGGACGCCCCATGTCCCGCCGCTTCGCGCTCCTCGGCATCCTTACCGCGACGGTCGCCGCATACCTTCCCTCGATGACCGGGGAGCTCCAGTTCGACGACGCCCGCTCGATCACCGACAACCTCGCGATCAAGTCGCTCGACCGGTTCTTCCAGTTCGGGTTCTTCTCCCGCCTCGCCGGCGGCCGGCCCCTGACCGAGCTCACCTTCGCCCTCGACTATGCGGCCGGAGGGCTCGACGTCCGCTGGTTCCACGCCACCAACGTGGCGCTGCACCTCGGCGCGGTGCTCCTCGTCTATCTCCTCAGCCTGGTGACGCTGGAGCGCGCCGGCGCGGGGCGGCGCCCCTGGGCAGCGCTCGCGGTGGCCGGGATCTTCTCGCTGCACCCGCTGCAGAGCCAGGCGGTCTCGTACGTGGTCCAGCGCGCCGAGGTGCTGGCCTCGCTCTGCTACGTGGGCGCGCTGCTCCTGCTGCTGCGGGCCGACGACGAGGTCCGCCCGGCGCGCGCGGCCGCGCTCTACGCCGCCGGCGCGGCGCTGTTCTTGCTCGGCCTGGGCGCGAAGCCCATCGTCGCCACCCTCCCCGCGGCGTTCCTGCTGCACCGCCTCGCCCTGGCGCGGCCGGACGCCGGCCGGAAGCCCTGGTGGCGAACCGCAGCGCTCGCGGCGCCGCTCCTCGCCGCCTCGGCCGCGCTCGCCGCGAGGACCATCGGAGGCCTGGGGCCGGACCGGAGCGACGCTGGCTTCCACCTCGCCTCGGTCACGCCGCGCGAGTACCTGCTCACGCAGCTCCGGGTGCTGGTGCGCTACCTCCAGCTCTCCCTCTGGCCCGCCGGCCAGAACCTCGACTACCAGCTCCAGAAGAGCACCCGGCTCGGCGCCACAGAGCTGGCGAGCGGGGCCTTGCTCCTGGCCCTCGCCGGCGCGGGCCTCGCCGCCTGGGCCTGGGCGCGGCGTCGGCCCGCGAACCCCGACGCACCGGCCGCCCGGCTCTTCGCGCTCGGCGCCGGCTGGTTCTTCCTGGTGCTCGCGCCCAGCTCGAGCCTGGTCCCGCTCGCCGACCTCATCGAGGAGCACCGGATGTACCTGGCGCTCTGGGGCCTGCTGCTGGCCACCCTCGCGCTCGCGCTCGCCGCGGGGCGCCGGCTGCCGGAGCGCGCCCGCGGCCCGGCCGGCGCGCTCGCCGCGGCGCTCGCCCTCTCCGCGCTCGGGGTCGCGCTCCACGCCCGGAACGAGGTCTGGAGCAGCCGCGTCGCGCTCTGGAGCGACGTGGTCGCGAAGTCGCCCGACAAGGCGCGCGCCCACATGAACCTCGGCCACTCGCTCTACCAGGCCGGGGAGCTCGAGGGCGCCGTCGCCGAGTACCGCCAGGCGATGCTCCTCGACACCGACGCGACCGTGGCCTGGGACGACATCCTCCGCAACCTGGCGGCGGCGCTGGTGGGGCTCGGCCGCGGCGCGGAGGCCATCCCGTTCCTCGAGATGGGGCTCGCCAACCACCCGAACAACGACGAGCTGCTCGCGAACCTCGCCATCTGCCAGCTGGAGACGCAGGACGTGGCCGGCGCGGAGCGGTCGGCGCGCCGGGCCCTGGAGGTGAACCCGCACCAGGGGTCCGCCCACAACACCATGGGTGAGGTCCTCTACCGCAAGCGGGAGTACGTGGAGGCGCTGCGGGAGTTCCGGGTGGGGCTGGCCCTCGACCCGGACAACGCGGCGCGCCGCTACAACGTGGCGCTCACCCTCGAGCACCTGGGCAACGCGCTCGAAGCCTGCGATGCCTGGAGGTTTTGTCTGGGAAACCCTCGCCCGGCCCAGGAACGAACGCTCATAACGGAGCGGATGGCGCGGCTCGGCTGCGCGCCGTGAGCCGAGAGGGCTGCCCAGATCCTGTGAGCGAGTGACGTTCAAGCGCCACCCTCCTTGGGTATGATGCGGCCCGATCATGCCCTCCACCGCCCGCCCGCTCCTCTCCCGCCTCGCCGCCGCCCTCCTCGCTGCGCTCCTCGCCGCCTGTGGCGGGGACAGCAGCGGCGCCAGCCCGCGGTACAGCGGGACCGGCACCCTCGCGGTGACCGTCGCGGTCGGCGCCGAGACCGACCGCTCCGGCGCCCAGCTCACGCTCGCCGGGCCCACCTCGGCGGCCGCGACCACCGACGCCTCCGGCCAGAGCCAGTTCGCGGGGCTCGCGCCCGGCAGCTACGTCGTGACCGCCAGCCTGCCCTGGACGGCGGAGCGGACGGTCTCGGCGCAGGCGACGGTGACCGCCGGCAAGACGGCGCAGGCCCCGGCGCTCGCCTTCACTCCGGTCGGCGACGTCACCGGACAGGTCTCGCTCCAGGGCGTCGCGCAGCCGAGCGGGGTGGTGGTCGCGGTGGCCGGGACGCAGCTCGCGGCCACCACCGACGCCACCGGGAGCTACCGGATCGCCGGGGTGCGCGCGGGAACGCAGACCCTCATCGCCTCCGCGCCCGGCTTCGCCAGCGCCAGCGCGCAGGTGAACGTGGTCTACCGGCAGGCGGTGACCGCCCCGGCGCTCAGCCTCCAGCAGGGCGCCGCGGCGCCGCTCGTCACCTTCGGCTCGGCCTCGCCCAACCCGGCCAAGGACGGCGACCCCCTCACCCTCACCTACGTGGCCGATCGGGCGGTGGACAGCTGCAACGCGAGCGTCGCCGGGGTCGGCGCCACCTGCGCGAAGCCCTCGGGCACCACCTGCACCTGCACGCTCGTGGTGGGACCGTCGCTCCCGGAAGGCAGCGACCTCGTCCTGGCGAGCGCGGTGAGCGGCACCTCCGTCGGCTCGACCCGGGCGCTGGTCTCGATCCAGCGCACGCCGCCGGCGCTCGACCTCTCCAAGCTGCAGATCCTCCGCAAGCCCCTCGGCCAGGACGACTCGGTGGCCGGCGCGGCGGGCGCGGTGCCGGGGATGCTCTCCATCAACCCGCTCGATCGGCCCGCCAAGGTGAACCTGCGCAACGGCGCTGGCGCGCTGCTCGCGAGCGTGGTCCCGGCGGCCGACGGCTCGATCCCCGAGACCGCCCTCCCCGCCAGCACCGGCACCGGCGCCAACTTCTCTCCCGGCGAGGTGTTCGCCTCGGCGGTGGATCAGTCCGGGATCGAGGGCGCTCCGGCGAGCATCCCCACCGGCCGCGACGTCGCCGGCCCGGTCGGCAACGGGGCGCTCATCGGCTTCGCCCGGCGCGACGCCACGCAGCTCGACGGCCTCGCCGGCCAGACCGGCGCCTTCGCCGACGCGGTGAGCGCGCTCGCCGCGGTGCGGCTCTACCTGCCGGACGGCACCTTCGTAGGCTCGACGGCGGCGCAGGTCGACGGCAGCTTCGCCGAGGTGGCGCTGGGCGCACCGTTCGTCTCGGCGCCGTGGGTCGCGAACGGCGCCGCCGCGCCCGCCCGGCTCCTCGCCTCCGCCGTCGACAAGTGCGGCAACGAGGGCGCGCGGGTGGAGGCGCAGGTGGGCGCGGCGCTCGCCGGCCCGGCGGTGAACGGCGCCGCCGTCTCCATCGCCCGCCGCGGGCTCACCGCGCTGGACGGGCTCGACGGCGCCACCGGCGCGCTCTCCTTCACCTGCTGGCCGGTCGACGTGTACGTGGCCACCTCGGCCACGCTCCCGCCCGCCGGCAACCTGGTGGGCCAGGGCACCGGGCCGGTGACGAGCGGCGGCACCTTCCCCGAGATCCCGGTCGGCACCGTCACCCAGAGCTACCCGCGGCTGTGGGTCAGCGCAGACGACAAGTGCGGCCTCTCCTCGAGCGTCGCCGTCGAGGCGCTCGGCGCCGACGTGACGCCGCCGGTGGTTGACCCGACGCTGGTCGCCTACGCGGTCCAGTCCGGCAGCGCCGCCACGGTGCGCGGGCTCGCGGGCGCGGTCACCGACCTCCTCTCCGCGGTGCGCGAGGTGGACCTGCTCCCGCCGGGCGGAGGCGCGCCGCTCGCGGCCGGCTTCGCGCCCAGCGGCGACGGCAGCTTCTCCGACCAGGTGGTGGGCGCGGTGGCTGGCGACCAGGTGCAGGTGATCGCCATCGACAAGCCGGGGAACGCCTCGGCCGCCCTGCTGTCGCGCAAGGTGAGCGCGCTGCTCTCGCTCGCCGGCCGCACCCGGCAGGCGCCGCTCGCGCCGCTCACGGCCGCGGTCTACGCCTTCACGGCGCCCTTCGACCCGCGCACCGTCGGCCCCGGCATCGCGCCGGTCCTCGGCGCGGAGCTCTCGGCTGCCGACATCGCCGCCGCCAGCGCGCAGGACGGCGTCACCACCGCTAGCCCCGCCGCGGCGCCCTCTACCGCCGCCGGGGCCGGGTGGAGCCTGGCCTCGGGCGGCCCGCGCAGCTACGTCTCCGGGGCGTTCGATTCCCTGAACCAGGACCTGCTCGTCTTCGGCGGGTACGACGGCGCCCAGACGCTCGACGAGACGCTCGAGTACGTGCCGTTGCTCGGCACCTGGAGCCGCGTCGCCCCGGTGGGCGGAGTGAGGCCGGCCGCCCGGACCCAGGCCGCCATGACCGACCTGGGCAACGGGACGGTGCTCCTCTTCGGCGGCGCCGACGCGAGCGGAATCCCGCTCGGCGACACCTGGCTCTGGAGCGGCGCCACCTCCACCTGGACGCAGGTGGCCCCCGGCGCGGCGCCGGGCGCCCGCTACGACGCCTCGATCGCCTTCGACCAACTGCGCAACAAGGTGGTGCTCTTCGGTGGCAGCCAGCTCGTCGGCGCGGCTACGTACGCCACCTACGCACCGCTCGGCGACACCTGGGAGTACGACGTGGCGAGCGGCGTCTGGACCCAGGCGGCCGCGGTGGCGCCGAGCGCCCCCTCCGCCCGCTCCGGCGCGGCGATGACCTGGCTCCAGGGCGCCGCCCTGAAGACCGTGATCTTCGGCGGCGTCGACGCAAGCGGCGCGTCGCAGGGCGATCTCTGGACCTGGGACGGCACCGGCTGGACCCTCTCCACCCCCAGCCAATGCGCCAGCGCGCCGGCCTCCTGCCCCTCCGCCCGCTACGACGCGGCGATGGCCTTCGACCCGTCGACCGGCTACGCGGTGATGCAGGGCGGCGAGCCGGCCGGAGGCGGCAACGAGACCTGGCAGCTCGACCCGAACGCCTGGGTCTGGACGGCCGGCCCGGTCCTGCCCGGCGGCGCCCGCTCCGGCCACGTGCTCGCCTCGCTCGCCCCGAGCCCGGGCCTGCTCCTCGTGGGCGGCGGCGTCCCCGACACCCTGGCGCCGGTCACCTTCGCCAGCGGCGCCTGGTCGGCGAGCGCCGGCGCCGCGGCTGTGCCCGCCGCCCGCTCCCGCGCGCCGTTCGCCTTCGACGCCAACCTCGGGAGCCTGCTCGCCCACGGGAACGGCACCGACCCGGCCCCTGCGGCGAGCGATACCTGGACCTTCGCCGGGCAGTGGGCCCCGGGCGCGGCGTCGGCGCCGGTCCTCGGCGGCGGTGCCATGGCCTGGGACGGGACCCGCGGCGTGGCCGTGCTCTACGGCTGCGCCGCCGGCGCGGCGCCCTCCTGCGCCACCTGGGAGTGGGATGGGGCGGCCTTCCAGCAGAGGACCTCGACGCACCTCCCCAACGCCTGGAGCGGCCACGCGCTCGCCTGGGACGCGGCGCGCGGCGCGGTGGTGCTCTTCGGCGGCGCCGACGCGAACGGCAACGCGCTCGCCGAGACCTGGACCTGGGACGGCGCCGACTGGACGCAGCTCCAGCTCCCGACCTCGCCGCTGGCGCGCTGGTACGCCGGGCTCGCCTTCGACGCGGCCCGCGGCGTCACCGTGCTCTACGGCGGCCTGCCCGGCGCCTCGCTCGCGCCGCTCTCCGACACCTGGGAGCTCTCGCCGGCGGGCTGGACGCAGCGGCTCCCCGGAGCGACCCCGCCACCGGCCTCGGCGGCGCCGGCGCTCGCCTTCGATCCGCTGCGCGGGCGCACCGTGCTCTCCGACGGCGCCGGCGCGATCTGGGAGTGGGACGGCGCCGGCTGGTCGCAGGCGCTCGCCGCCGGCGGACCGGGCGCCCGCACCGGCGCCGCGCTCACCTGGAGCCCGGCCTCGAGCGCGCTGGCGCTGCTCGGAGGCTCCATCTCCGCGGTCGGCGACTTCCCGGCCGGCTCCGACCTGGGCGACCTCTGGCTGCTCGATCGGCGGGTCCCTTCCGCCACGACCGCCGCGCAGGTGGCGGCTTTTGCCATCGACCCGCAGGCGACGCTGAGCGCGGTCTCGGCCAGCTACGCTGGCGCGGCGCGCGGCGACCTCTCCGGCGCCGCGACGTACGGAGTCGAGCTGCTGGCGTGGGACTGGGTGCATCAGAAGTGGATCTCGCTCGGCACCAGCGTCGGCGCCGAGACGCAGACGACCGCCAACCCGATGAACGCGGCGCTGTCCGGCACGCTCGCCAACTACCTGCAACAGGGCCGGCTGGCGCTGCTGGCGGTGCCGAGCTACCCGTCTTCCGCCCCCGGCGGCGCGTCCATCCCGAGCGACCTCTGGACAGACTGGGTCGCTTTGCAGGTGGAGTACCTGCTGCCGTAGCTCCGCGGCGCAAGGCGCCGTCGTTCCAGGCCGTTTCCCCGAGCCCGACCGGACCACCCGGTCGGGCTCGGGCGTTTTCCGGAGGCCACCTCCGGCGAATCGGACAGCCCGCTCCTCTTTCCACCGGGCCCGCCTCCGGCGCCCGCGGCCGCCGCGTGCGTACTCAAACCCCGCCTCCTCGGGCATCGCGCCAATTACGCCGGCCTTGCGATTGCGCCATATTGACAGCGTGGCAATGAGGCATCCCGCCTCGAGCGCAGCGGACGAACCACGAAGGCCCGACGGAGGACACCATGACGAAGCTCAGCGGCGGTTCCCAGGTGAAGAGCGGTTACTACTGGCACCTCAACCAGTGGTCCCTCGAGCCGGTCCGCCAGGACGGGCAGGCGCTGCCCGGCAGCGCCAGCGACGAGTACCTGAAGGTCAACACCGCCGCGGCCCTGCTGCTGGCGCCGCTGATGGGCGCGGCCTTCGTGATGTTCATGCCCTTCATCGGCATCTACCTGGCGGTGAACGCCGCGGTGCAGCCGGTGCTCGGGATCTTCAAGCGGCAGGCCAGCGAGCTCGCCGCCACCGTCACCCCCGGCTGGCAGCCCGGCGAGGCGCACTTCACCGGCAAGCGCGCGGAGACCCGGAGCGAGGAGAAGGGGCCGACGACCGAGGAGGCCGGCCAGGAGGCGCTCGAGAAGCTCGCCCGGGAGATTGCGTCAAAGCGGCAGCACTGAGCCTCGGCGAGGCACTGGGCGGCGCGGTCTGGCGGCAAAACGGATTGACGCAGGGAGAAGGAGAGAGACCATGGCACGGCACGCGGGCGGCACTGCGGTGAAGAGCGGCTACTACTGGAGCACCTCGCGCTGGTCCCTGACGGCCATCCCGGCCGAGGGCGGCGCCCTCCCCGGGCCCCGCAGCGAGCACTACACGCGGGTTCCGGTCTGGGCGGCCCTGCTGCTGGCGCCGGTGATGGGCGGGCTCTTCGTGGTGTTCATGCCCTTCATCGGGTTCTTCGTCACGGTGAAGGCGCTGGTGCGGCTCGCCACCGGCGGCGCGAAGAAGAGCGCCGCCGAGCTCGCGGCGACCGTGTCCCCGGGCGCCTTCGTCCCGGGCGCGGCCGGCCTCACCGGCAAGCCCGAGGCGGAGAAGAAGGCCGGGGCCGCGCCCGCCGCGAGCGAGGGCATCGAGAAGCTCGCGAAGGAGATCGCGGAGAAGCGCGAGAGGTAGCGTTCTCGCCACGAGATCGCCCCTCCACATCCCTCCCCACGCAAGTGGGGAGGGAGTTTTCGTCTGCTCTCCTACCCGTCCACCCGGATCACCCCGCGCTTGATGGCGAAGCGAACCAGCTCGGTGCGGTTGTGCACGTCGAGCTTCTCCATCACCCGCTCGCGGTGGCTCATGGCGGTCTTGACGCTGATCCCGAGCAGCTCGGCCACCTCCTTGTTGCTCTTCCCCTCCGCGACCAGCTTCAGCACCTGCTTCTCGCGGTCGGTGAGCGCCTCGTAGGGATCACCGCCGGCGCCGCCCCCCGGGCTCCCCTCCTCCATGGCGGCGCGGGCCACCTCGGGATCGAGCACCAGGCCGCCGCGGGCCACCGCCCGGATGGCCCCCGCCAGCTCGGACCCGGCCGACTTCTTGAGCACGTAGCCGGCGGCGCCGGCCTTGAGCATGCGCCTGACGTACTCGCGGTCCTCGTACTGCGACATCACCAGCACCCTGGTGCGCGAGCCCTCCTTCTTGAGCTCCAGCGCCGCCTCGATGCCTCCCAGGCCCGGCATGGCGATGTCCATCAGCACCACGTCGGGCAGGAGCCGCCGGCAGCCCTCCACCGCCGCCAGCCCGTCGGCCGCCTCTCCCACCACCTCGATGTCCTCGGCCGCCTTCAGCAGCGCGCGCACGCCCTCCCGCAGGATGGCGTGGTCGTCGGCGATGAGGACGCGGATCTTGCTCAAGCTTCGACCTCCGGAGGGAGCGGGACCTCGATGGAGAGCCGGGTCCCCTGCCCCGGCGCGGAGTCTACCTGTAGCTTGCCTCCCAGGATCTCCACCCGTTCGCGGATACCCATGAGGCCGAAGTGCGGCCGCCCGCCGCTGGCGGCGGACGGGGCCGGGTCGAAGCCGCGCCCGTCGTCCTCGATCTCGATGCGCAGCGTCTCCCCCTGCTGCTCGAGCTGCACCAGCACCTTCTCGGCCTGGGCGTGGCGGGCGACGTTGTTGAGCGCCTCCTGGCAGACGCGGAAGAGGGCGGTCTCGACCTCGGGCGGGAGGCGTCGCCGCGGCGCCGAGATCTCGCAGCGCACCGCCACACCGCGGGGCGTGAAGGTGCTCTCGGCGTACCAGCGCACCGCCGAGTAGAGCCCGAGGTCGTCGAGCACCGAGGGGCGCAGATCGCGGATGATCCGGTGCACGTCCTCGAGCGTCCGCACCGCCAGCGCCTTCACCTCGTCGAAGCGTGGCGTGCCGGCGCCCGACCGCACCGCCGCCGCCGCGGCCTCGAGCCCCATCACCAGCACCGCCAGGCTCTGGGTGGTGTCGTCGTGCAGCTCGCGCGCGATCCGCTTGCGCTCGTTCTCCTGGGCGGAGATGAGCTTGCGCAGCAGCTCGCGGCGCGACGCCTCGCGCTCGCGGAGCTGCGCGTTCAGGCGGCCGAGCTCGGCGGTGCGCTCCTCCACCCGCTGCTCCAGGACCGCGTTGGCCTCGCCCACCTCGTGGATGAGCCCCGAGAGCGAGCGGCGCATCCGGTCGAGCGCGGCGGCGAGCCGGCCCACCTCGTCGGTGCCGAGGTCGGGGATGGGCTCGTCGAGATCGCCGGTGGCGATCCGCTCCGCCTCCCCGGTGAGCACGTAGAGCGGCTCGGTGACGCTGCGGGCTGCGCCCCAGGCGAAGAGCGCCGAGAAGCAGGCGACCACCAGCGCGGCGCCGAAGAAGGTGGCGGGCATCTCGCCGCCGGAGGCCACCACCGCGTCGCGCGGCTGCCAGACCACCACGCCCCAGGGGGCCGCCGCCAGCGGCGCGAAGGCGCGCACCTGGTCCGCGCCGAAGAACCTGGCGTGGTGACAGGCGCCGCAGGCCGCCACCTCGGGCTTCTTCTGGGCCAGCAGGTCGGACAGGTGCCGGCGGCACTCGACGGTGGCGCGCGCCCGCGACGGCTGGGTGCTGGCGATGATGATCCCGTTGCCGTCCACCAGGTCGGCGTGACCGCCGCCGGCGGGCACGAGGTGCTTCATGACCTGCAGCGCCCGCGCCATGCTCGCGTCCATGCGCCCGCCCACCGCGCCCACCACCCGCCCCTGCCAGTTGCGCACCGGCACCATCTCGTAGAGGTGCAGGCCGCCGCTGGCCGGGAGCAGGTTCGAGACCTGCGGCCGGCCGGTCTCGCTGAGGGTCTGGAACGCCCAGGCCAGCGAGGCCGGCGTGCTCGGAGCCGCCCCGCTGCGGCCCGGCTCCTCCAGCACCACGGCGCCGCGGGCGCCCACCAGGAACATCGCCGGGAAGCGGAAGTGCAGGTACTCCTCGTGCATCGCGTCCCGCTCCGGCTGGGCGTCCCGGTCCTCGAGGTCGAACCCGCGGTGCGTGGGGACGTGCTGCAGGAGCTCCAGGTCGAGCCGGAGCTGCTCGTCGAGGTGGTCGGCCACCGCCTCGGCCGCGCGCAGGCGGCCGTCCATGAGGCGCGCGTCGAGGCTGCGCACCTTGAGCCAGCCCGCCAGCGCCATGGCGAAGATGGAGAAGGCCACGCCCAGCGCCATGAGCAGGTAGACGCGGAAGTGGATGGTGCGAGCGAGCGGGCCGCCGGGCCGGAGCGGGGACTTCACGGCGCCTCCCGGGCGCTGCGGGCCATCTTGACCAGCTCCTCGACCGAGCCGGTGGAGCGGTAGAGCAGGCGGTGACCGCCGGCGCTCCAGGTGAGCTCGTGCCAGATCCGGCCGTCGGGCCCGATCACCCGACCGAGCTTGCCCGGGAGCTTGCCCACCGCGACGGTGCTCGACGAGAGGGTCGTGGCCGCGGGCAGGAGCTGCGCCGGCAGCTGCTCGTCGGAGCCCACCCGCTGCGCCAGCAGCATGTGCGGGGTGCCGTCGCGGGATTGGATCTCGAGCGTCACCGCGGGCGGGGTGACCTGCAGCCGGATGGCCGAGGGCGGCCAGCGCAGGGTGTCGGGGAAGTAGCCCGGGAGCATGAGCCGCGTGCGCAGCCGCCGCTCCGCCTCCTGGACGTTCGCCACGGCCCGAACGCGCCGGTCCTCGCCGCGGAGGAGCGCCGGGAGGGCGTCGAGCGCGGCCAGCGTGACCACCGCCGCGAGCGTGACCAGGCCCAGGACCAGCGCGGCCCGCGCCAGCTCCGGCCCCTTCCGCGAGGCCTCCCTGTCGGCCGACGCGCTCATGCCACGAAGTACAGCAGCACGGAGAGGGCGGCCGCCGCAAGGAGCACACGGAGCACGCCCCAGGGGGCCGGCCGCGGCGCCGGCTCGAGGAGCCGCCGGCAACGTCGCTCCAGATCGAGCGCGCGCGCCTCGGCGAGCGGCCCGGCCAGCGCGCCGGCGAGCGGGAGGTTGCGCCGGCCGGGCGCCGCCGGGACCCCCTCGGTGGCGCGGTAGAGCTTGAGCAGCCCGGCGGCGAGCGCCAGCCGGTCGCCACAGGTTCGCGCCGCGGACTCGTCGGCGCGCCACTCGGCGTCTTTCGCCATGGCGCGCGCGACCACCTGGAAGGCGGGGTTGAAGAACTGCAGGGCCCGCGCGCCCATGAGCCCCCAGGAGACCGCCGGGTCCCGCCGCGAGAGGTGCCCGAGCTCGTGGGCCAGGGCGGCCCTCAGCTCCTGGGGGTCGAGGAGGTCGAGCGTGCCGCGCGAGATCACCAGCGCCGGCTTGCGCACGCCGGTGCAGAAGAGGAACGGCTGCGCGGTGTCGCGGAAGTGGATCGCCGGCGGGGGCAGCCGCATGCGCCGGGCGAGCTCGGCCACCGCCACCGCCACCCCGTCCGGCGGCGCGCTCCCCTGCCAGTCGTCCCTTCGCCGGCGGAAGAGCGGGAGCAGATCCATGAGGAAGAGCGCGGTCCCGGCCGCCGCGAAGGCGCCCAGCCAGAGCTGGTGCAGCCCCACCCCGAGCAGCCGCAGCTCGTCCCAGTGCCGGCCGGCGAAGAGCGCCCCCTCGTCGAGGAAGGCCGCGCTCCGCCGCGCCGGGTAGAGGAGCACCAGCGCCGGAACGAGGACCAGCGGCGTGGCCAGCGCCAGGAGCCGCAGGCCGAGCCGCTGATCGGGGTGACGGATCCGCCACCCCCTCACCAGCGCCTCGACGTAGAGGGCGCCGATGAAGGTGTGGAGGATCGACTGGCTCGCGAGCTCAGACCACCTTGCGAGCGGCATCGGCGCCGTGGTGGCCGTCGTGCTCGGCGGAGGACCGCCCCTCGATGCGCTCCAGCTCGAGCGGGTGCTCGTGCAGCATCCGCTCCCGGCTGATCTTCCCGGTGAAGATGCTGGCGTCGAACGGGAAGACGTCCGGCTGGAGGTGGGCGTTGTAGATGTGCCACACCGCGATGACGAAGAAGGCCATGAGCCCCTCGTTCGAGTGGGCCACCTTGGCCGCCGGGATCACCTGCCCGGGCAGCACCTTCGCGAACACGGTGGGGAAGAAGAGCATCAGGCCGGAGAGGCCCATGATGATGTTGCCGAGGAAGAGGCTCCAGTACTCCCACTTCTGCTTGTAGTCGAAGCGGTCGTACCTGGGATGCTCGTCGGTGAGCCCGAGGTAGTAGCGCAGCTGCAGGACGCAGTCCTCGAAGTCCTTCTTGTTGAGGACCATGGTGAAGCCGCTGCGCCGGGAGAGCAGCGCGTTGAGCGCGTTGGCGAGGTGCACCACCGTCGCGGCCACGAACATGACGCCGATGGCGCGGTGGATCCAGCGGGTCTGGTCGATGCCCCCGAGGTGCGCCACCATCCACTGCGCCCAGCCCTTGGCGTAGAACTTCTGCGGCAGGCCGGTGAAGCAGAGCCCGGTGAAGGTGAAGATGGTGACGATGTGCTCCACCCGCTGGCTCACGGTGAAGCGGACGATCTCTTCGGAACGCTGCGCTGGAGTGCTCATCGGTTCACCACCACCCGCCACAGGTGCAGCGCGATCTGCAGCGCCAGCGACCCGAGGATGAACGGGATCAGGAACTTGTAGAAGATCTGCACGCCGTAGACCAGGCTCGCCTTGCTCCAGCTCGGCTGGTAGTGCGACAGCCAGGCAGAGGGGAAGTTCTCGTTCGCGCCGGGGTGGCACTTGCGGCAGGTCTGGACCAGGTTGGCCCTCACCACGTGCGAGGTGGGGTCCTTGGCGGAGAGGATGTCGTGGACGCCGTGGCAGTCGGTGCAGACCGCCGCCACCATCCCCTTTGGCCCGCCCTTGGTCTTGCGCTGCAGCGACGCCGACATGCCGTGGAAGTCGGAGAGGTAGCTGTCGACCACGTGGGTGGAGAGGCCGTACTTCCCCATCAGCTTCTCGTTGGTGTGGCAGCGGCCGCAGATCTCCGGGGTGCGCATCGAGAGCTTGCCGTCCCGCGGGTCGGCGATGTCGTGGGCCCGGTGGCAGTCGGTGCAGACCGGGACGTCCGCGTTCTGCTCGGCCAGCGCCTTGCCGTGCACGCTCTTGACGTAGACCTCCGACTCCTTCTGGTGACAGTGGGCGCAGGTGGCGGAGATGCGGGCGCGGGGCTCGGTGGGGCGGGTGATGTCGTGGGAGCCGTGGCAGTCCACGCAGAGCGCGGCCTGCTGATTCCCCTTCGCCAGCACGGCGAAGTGCACCCCGTCGAGCGTCTTGGTGTAGTTGGCGAAGTGGCAGGCCTTGCACTGCTCGTAATAGGCCACCGTCACGTCGCGCCGGCTCTTGAAGGGCCTCGAGTTGTGCGGATACCCGGTCTTGTCCGAGTGGCAGTCGGCACAGCGGAGCATCTCCCCGTGGACCGACTTCGCGAAGTTGGCCGTGTCCACGTAGATGGGGAGCTTCTCGCCGCTCGGCAGGTCCATGGTCATGGACTTGTCGCCGCCGTGACACCCGAGACAGTCGTCCTGCTCCGCGGGGATCCCCGCCTGGGCTCTACCCACCGTGAAGGCGAGTAACGCCACGAGAAAGAAGAGTCTGGTCTTGATCATCCTGGATTCCCCCCCAAAAGTCGGGGATCAGTGATTGAACTTCATGGGGGGAAGGAATACCGCTTCGGAATTGCGCTGTCGAGGCGTCGCTTTGCCGGCGGCTGTTTATATTTTCGACATTCTTGATCGCGATGAAGCGCCCTGCGCGCAATCCTCCCGTCCGGGTAAGGCAATGACACAAAAAGCGCGCGGGGGATGTCCCCGCGCGCCCTCAACGCACCTTCTGCGCCGTCTCGCTTCCTTCAAGTAAGGGCGTCATCGACCGACCAGAGCTCGCCCTAGCGCTCACCATCAGTTGATGGCCGCCTGTTCAGAGCCGGGCGACGCTCCGAGGAAGGTCCGCATCATCCCGCTCCACTGCTCATCGCTGAGAAGCGACGCCGGAGGAGCGATCCAGGCGCCGCCGTCCGCGGCCGCGACCCCGAGGTGCGACTCGAGGTACTCGTCGAAGCGGCGACCCTCGGTCTCGAACCAGGTGCGGGCCCGCTCGCCGTTGGGGAAGCCACGCCAGGTGCTGTCGAAGGGGGTCATCCGGAAGAGCCAGCCTCGGCTGTAGGTGTCACTCTTCACCAGCGACGGGTCGTGGACCACCGAGGAGTTGATCGCCGAGACCACCCCGCTCGCCGGCGCGGCGACCACCATCCGCTTCCCGCCGCAGGAGATCACCGCCGCCGGCTCGCCCCGGCGCAGCTTGGCCCCCGGCCGCGGGAGCTCGATGGCGAGCGCCCAGGGCACGATCTTCTGCGCCAGGTCGTCGAGCCCCACGCGCAGGTCCTCCCCCTCCGGTTTCACCCAGGTGTGCCCCGGCGCGTAGAACAGCCCAGGGCGGAAGGTGAGCCGGCCCACCGGGGTGAGCCCGAGGAAGCGCTGCTGGAGGCGGCGCGCGCCGCGGGCCGCCAGCACCAGCGCCAGGGCAGGGACCGCGAGCGCCGCCATGGCGAGCAGCACGATGCCGAGGCGCGCCGCCAGTCCACCGAGGAAGGTCACCGCTGCCTGTACGAAGCCGACGATCGCGTCCATGACGTCCCCCTCTGCTTGGCTACTTGTGGCACATGTCGCAGCTGTCGAAACCGAACGCCGCCTTGCCGTGGCAGGCGCCGCACTGGCCGCCCTTCTCCATCACCGCGTGCTGGATGGGGGCGCCGGTGGCGGTGCTGCCCTTCGCGAGGATCTTGAACTGCGCCGGGTGACAGGCGACGCAGCTCGGCTTCGCGGCGTCCACGTGCGAGGCGTGGCTGAAGGTCACCTTCCCCGGGCTCCCGCTGCCCTGAGGCAGCGCCACGTCCTCCGGCAGCTTCTTGATCTCCCCGGCCAGACCGGCGCCGGCGAGGCCCAGGCCGAGCGCGGCCCCCAGCAGCATCGCCCTGTTCAGTCGAGTGGCTCTCATGGCGGTCTCCAGTTCAGGTGAGGAAGAAGCTGCGGGCGAGCTCGTCCCAGCGGTCCGGCTCGAGCTCCTGCGCGATGCCGTGGACCGGGGTGCCGCCGTCGGCCAGCACCTGGCCGAGCTCCGGGCTGAGGCGCCTCGCGAGCGCCTCCCCCGCGGCCGACTCCCAGAGGCGCGCGGAGGCGCCCTGCAGCAGCTGCTTGGCGTTGGCGGCGAAGCGGGGCGGGTTGACGCGGAAGAGCCAGCCCGCGCCGTAGGTGTCGGTGAGCTTCTCCGGGTCGTCGGACAGCGCCCGGTTCACCTCGACCACCGTCCCGTCCACCGGCGAGAGCATGTCGACGGCGCGGGTGTCGGCGCGGAGCGCGAAGGCGGGCTCGCCCTGGGCCACTGGAGCGCCCGCCCTCGGCAGCTCCACCCGCGCCGGCCCGACGAGCTTGTGGGCGAAGTCGTCGATGCCCACGGTGACCAGGCCGTCGGGGGAGACGCGGGCCCAGGAGTGCCCAGGGTGCAGGTAGAAGCCCTCGGGGATGGTGAACCACTCGGAGACGCCCTGGCGGACCGGCTCGTGGACCTCGGCGCGGGCCTCCGCCGGCCGGCCGCCCTGGACGTACTTCCAGAAGCCGACGAAGCAGAGCAGGTAGCCGACGGCCAGCGAGTACTCGAGCAGCTTGGCGGGATACACGGCGAGGAATTCGTGGGTCATGGCGTCCTCCTCAGTGCGCCTGCGGGAAGGCCGGGTGCGGCTTGAGCACCGGCATGCGGTTCACGATCCAGCGGAAGGCGACCACGCCCACCGCCACCAGGCCGGCCGAGAGGAGCAGCTCGCTCCAGCGCGGCACGTAGTGGTTCGGCTGGTTCCAGTTGTAGGCGATGACCGAGATGTTGAGCCGGTTGAGGACGATGCCCGCCACCGCCACGGCACCGGCGATGCGCACCACCCTCGCGCTGCGGTGGCGCGCGCCCCAGGCGTAGAGGAGCGAGGGCAGGAGCACGAAGCCCAGCACCTCGACCAGCCACCAGGCGCCCCACCCCGTGGCGAGCAGGCCCCAGGCGTGCCCGTCGACGATGGTCTGCAGCTTGAGGAAGAAGTAGGCGAACATGGCCACCGCGCCGGCCTTGCCGAGGCCGATGGTGAGGGCGTCGGCGTCGACGTGCTGCCCCTCGAACTGCCGGTGGAAGGCCTTGTGGGAGAGGCCCGACTCGACCACCACCATCGAGATGCCGGCGATGACCGCGGTGTTGAAGAAGAGGAAGAAGATGTAGGGCGAGTACCAGAGCGGGTGGAGCTTGCCGGGCGCCATGAGGAAGAGCGAGCCCAGCGCCGACTGGTGCATGGTCGAGAACACCACCGAGAGGACGGTGAGCGCGAGCAGCGCGCTCTTGGCGACGCGGTGGATCCTGCGCCAGCCGAGCCACTCGAACGCCGGGACGGTGAACTCGAGGAAGAGCACGCTCGTGTAGCACATCACGCACCAGGCGATCTCGAAGAGCACCGAGGCGGTGCCGTTCGAGAACATCACGAACACCATGTTCCAGGGGCGGCCCAGGTCGGCGATGAGGCCGACCACCGCGAGCACGTAGCCGAGGAAGCCGGTGAGGATGGCGGGCCGCTCGATGGCCGCGTACTGCTTCAGGCCGAAGAGCTCCACCGTGGCGCCGATGGTGAAGCCGCCGGCGGCCAGCGCCACGCCGCACATCATGTCGAAGCCGATCCAGAGGCCCCAGGGGGTGCTCTGGGACAGGTTGGTGGTGGCGCCGAGGCCCCAGCCGAACCGCCAGACGAACATGGCGCCGCAGGAAGCGACGAGCAGCGCGGCGACGACGTCGAGCGGGTTGAGCAGGGACTTCAGGTACTCCTTGCCGGTCAGGCCGAGCAGGATCTTGTCCTGGAACCAGGAGCGCTCCGGCAGGGCGGCTTGCGTGGCCTCAGTCATGGCGACCCTCGTCGGTGTGGCCGTTGCCGGCCTGGTGCTCTTCCTCGACCTTGCTGCGGCTGCGCGAGAACGCGTAGAAGCCCATCAAGAGCGGCGGCCAGAGCGTCATCACGAACGGCGGCACGCCCAGGGCGCCCTTCACGAGGTCCGGGTACGGCGTGTCGAGGACGTCGGCCTTCATGGCCAGCTTCTCGAACGGCACGTCCGCGACGTAGAGCCAGTTGGTCCCGCCGGCCTCGTGCTCCCCGTAGATGTGCTGGACGTACTTGTCGGGGTTGCCGTAGACGCGCCGGCGCGCCTCGGCCAGCATGTCGGCGCGGCGGCCGAAGGTGAGCGCGCCGCTCGGGCAGACCGAGACGCAGGCCGGCTGCAGGCCCTGGGCCTGCCGGTCGGCGCAGAAGGAGCACTTCACCACCCGCGGCGCCAGGGCCTCGTACTCGTACCTGGGCACGCCGAAGGGGCAGGACACCATGCAGTAGCGGCAGCCCATGCAGCGGCTCGCGTCGTAGGTGACCGGCCCGTTCGGCTTCTTGTCGAGGGCGCGGTTCGGGCAGGCCGAGGCGCAGCCCGGGGCGACGCAGTGCATGCACTGGGTCTTGGCGAAGCGCTGGGCGCGGTGGGTGTCGTCGCCCTCCGGCCGCTGCTGCAGCTCCTTGGCGGTCTCGTCCACGTCGAAGCGGTTCACCACCGTCAGCGCGGTGGTGCTGGTCTCGCGGTGCCGGTCGAGGACCTGGCCGCCCGAGGCCGGGGCCGGCAGCTGGTTCTTCTCGGCGCACGCCGCCTCACAGGCCCGGCAGCCGACGCAGCGGGTGGTGTCGACGAGCACGGAGCTCTCGTCGGCGCCGGGCACGTCGCCGCGCGCTCCGGCGGCGTGCCCTTCGGCGCCGCGGGCCAGCGCCGGTGCCGCCAGGGCGGCGGCGCCGGCAGCTCCGGCGACCTCGAGGAAGCTTCTGCGGCTGAGCTTCATGGGTTCCCCCTGGTTCCTTCTCTCGGGCCGGGCGCGAGCTACACGCGGGCCAGGATGGCGGAGGCGGCGACGACGGCGGCGGCGACGAAGCTGATGGCGAACGCGAGGATCATGACTGCGCTCCTTTCGGCTCTGCGGTGGGTGAAGGCTGGGCATCCGCCTCGCAGGACGACCGCCCTGCGCGGCACATCGCTTCCTTGAAGAGAGGACAGCTCTGGTACGCCCCCTCGCAGCGGCTGGCGGTGGTGAGCCGGTCGTGCGGAACGAGCTTCTTCACCGGGTAGGCGCGACAGAAGACCATGGTGACTTCGGTGAGGTAGGGGCAGGACATTTCTCGATCTCCGCAGCCCCTCCTTCGCAACGAGCGCGCCAATCTCGAGGAAAGCGAAGGGCCGCTCCCGGTCTCCCGGAAACGGCCCTGCTCTCGGCGCTTTGCCCCACCCGGCCAGACGGCGGCCGGGAGGCGTTGAATCATTCGACAGTTGAGGAATTCACCGCGCCCATCCGTTCAATATCGACGCAAACGCAAGTGATCCCCTTCGCTTGATGCCTCGTTCGACCGAGAGTTGCGCGATTCATCACCTGTTGGCTTTTGCAACGCTAGCCGGCGGCGGGCGGCGAGCCCTCCTCGTCGGTGCGGCGCAGCTGGTACTTGCGGATCTTGTTGTAGAGGGTGACGCGGTCGATGCCCAGCAGGCGGGCCGCCTGGCTCACGTTGCCGCCGGTGTGGGCCAGCACCTGCGCGATGTGGTGCTTCTCGACGTCCTCGAGCGTGGACGGGACGGAGCCGACGGCCGCCCCGTCCCCGGGCCTGGGCGGCCCGGCCGGGAGCGCGAGGCCGAGGTCGGCGGCCTGGATGATCCCGCCCTGCGCGACCACCGCCCCGCGCTCGAGCACGTTGCGCAGCTCGCGCACGTTCCCGGGCCAGTCGTGCGCCATGAGGGCGACCATGGCGTCGGAGGCGACCCCCTCGATGCGCCGCTGCATCTCCACCGCGAGCGCGTCGGTGAAGTGCTCCACCAGGAGCGGGATGTCCTCCTTGCGGGCGCGCAGCGGGGGGAGCTGGATCACGATGACGTTGAGCCGATAGAACAGGTCCTCGCGGAACTTCCCCTCCGCCACGGCCTTCCTGAGGTCGCGGTTGGTGGCGGCCACGATGCGCACGTCGACCGAGATGGGCTCGTTCCCGCCCACCCGGTGGAAGCGCCGATCCTCGAGCACCCGCAGCAGGTCGAGCTGCAGCTTGGGCGAGATGTCCCCGATCTCGTCCAGGAAGAGGGTCCCCCCGTGGGCCGCCTCGAACTTGCCGATCTTGCGGCTGGAGGCGCCGGTGAAGCTGCCCTTCTCGTGGCCGAAGAGCTCCGACTCGAGCAGGCTCTCGGTGAGCGCCGCGCAGGAGACGGCCACGAAGGGGCCGGCGGCCCGGGGGCTCTCGGCGTGGATGGCGCGCGCCATCACCTCCTTGCCGCTGCCGCTCTCGCCCAGCACGAGGATGGTGGAGTTGCTCCGGGCCGCCACCCGCGCCAGCTCGAATACCTGCTGCATGGCGGGGCTCTTCGAGACCACGTCGTGGAAGCCGTACTCGCGCTTGAGCGCCTTGCGCAGCGCCGCGTTCTCGCGCACCAGCGCCTGCTGCGAGACGATCTTCTGCATCATCAGGGAGAGCTCCTCGGGATCGAACGGCTTCACGAGGTAGTCGTAGGCCCCGAGCTTCATGGCGGACACCGCGGTGTCGATGGTGGCGTAGGCGGTCATGAGCACCACCACCAGGTCGGGCTGCCGCTTCCTGGCCTCCTCCAGCAGCTGCAGCCCGTCCATCCCGGGCATCTTGAGGTCGGTGAGCAGCACCGACCAGCGCTCCTTCTCGAGCAGCTCAACCGCCGACTTGCCGTCCGCCAGGCTCTGGACGAGGAAGCCGTCCTTCTCGAGCCAGCCGCCCAGTGACTCCCGCACGATCTCCTCGTCGTCCACCACCAGGATGCGCGTTCTCTCGTTGCCCATGGTCTCAATCCCCCCGAAGCGTCGAACGTCCGCCGAGCCGCGCGAGGCAGTCCCGGCACAAGAGCCCCTTCTTCGCGTCCACGTCCCGCACGGTGGGGGATCGCCCCATGGCGCAGCGGGGGGTGCCGCAGTGGAGCAGCCCGTAGGCGTGCCCCACCTCGTGGACGCACTCGGTGGCGACCCGCTCGGACAGGACGCGCGGGCTCACCGGCACGCCGTCGTCGAGCCGGGCGGTGGAGACCACCGCCGCCCTCCCCCCCAGCTGCGCCTCGCCGAAGACGAAGGTGAGGATGGGGATGAAGAGATCCTGGTCGGTGACGCCGATCACCCGCGCGGGCGGCGGCGGGCCGGCCTCCAGCAGAAAGGAGAGGACCTTCTTCGACGAGTGCTGCCGCCGGCGGGGATCGTAGGAGTCGCTGGGGCGTCGGCCGTCGCGCAGGAGCGCGACCTCGACGCCGAAGGCGCTCGCGAGGTGCAGCCTCACGTGCTCCAGCATGCTCGCCGTCGCCTCCCTCTCCCCGATCCACCAGAGGTAGATGCTCGCCGCCAATCGGCCGTCCCTCTCGCGCCAGGGGGGGCCGTCAGGCCGGCGCCCTGGCCTCCATCGCGGGCAGCCGGATGACGATGCAGGTGCCCTTGCCGACCTCGCTCGTCACCTCCACGTGGCCGCGGTGGCGCTGCACGATGCCGTAGACCACCGAGAGCCCGAGCCCGGTGCCGCTCTCCTTGGTGGTGAAGAACGGGTCGAAGATCTTGGCCATGTGCTCGGGCCGGATGCCCGGACCGGTGTCGCAGAAGGTGAGCTCCACCTGCCGCGCCGCCTGCTGCGGGCGCGTGGTCACGGTGAGCTTCCCGCCGCGGCTCATGGCCTCGCAGGCGTTCATGGCGACGTTGACGAAGGCCTGGCGGAGCTGGCCGAAGTCGGCCTCCACCGGCGGGACCGGAGCCAGGTCGGTGAAGAACTCCATGCCGTTCAGGAGGAACTGGTGGCCGAGGAGCTGGACGCACTCCTGCACCGCCTTGTTCACGTCCACCTCCTTGAGCACCACCGGCCGCTCGCGCGCGAAGTCGAGGAGGTTGCGGACGATGGCCGAGCAGCGCTCCGACTCGCGCTGCACCAGCGCCAGGTTCCTGATGCAGGTCTTGCGGGTGGCCTCGCTCGGCGCGCCCTGCTCGAGGGTGCGGATGAGGAGCTTCGAGAAGGTGAGGATGCCGGCGAGCGGGTTGTTGATCTCGTGGGCGATGGAGGCCGACAGCCGGCCGAGCGAGGAGAGCTTCTCCGACTGGATGAGCTGGGCCTGCGCGCTCTTGAGCGCGGCGGTGCGCTCCTCCACCTGCTGCTCCAGGCTGCCCATGAGGCGGTGCAGGTCGTCCTCGGCGCGGCGCAGCGCGCGGGTCATGTCGTTGAAGGACGCGGCCAGCAGGCCGAGCTCCCCCTTGGAGTCGATGCGCAGCTCCACGTCGAGCTGGTCCACCGCCACCTG
Organism: Anaeromyxobacteraceae bacterium; assembly: GCA_035656915.1. GTDB lineage: Bacteria > Myxococcota > Myxococcia > Myxococcales > Anaeromyxobacteraceae > Anaeromyxobacter_B. The sequence continues at coordinate 34,621 of DASRRJ010000003.1, read as the reverse complement.
CCGGGTGGCGTGGACCAGCGCCGCCACCGGCTGCACCACCTGCACCCGGGCGAAGAAGTAGAAGAAGACCGCCAGGCAGAGGACGATCACGCCGGTGAGCGCCAGGCTCCCGCGGCGGAAGGCCGTCACCTGGGTATCGACCTCGGAGAGCGAGACGCCCACGTCGATGACGCCGAGGAGCTGCTGGCCGGGCGAGTGGGCGTGGCAGGCCTTGGACGAGCAGGCGGGCTCGTTGTAGACGGGCGAGACCATGCCCATCACCCGGTGGGAGCCCTGCCGGAAGATGCGGGTGCGACTGGCCTGCGAGACGCGCGCGAGCGGCTGGCCGACAGCGTGGCACGCGTAGCAGGCCTCGGCGTTCTTGTCGATCACCTTGCCGATCTCGGCCTCGTCGGTGGAGAAGGTGACGCCCCCCTCCTTGTTCATCATGCGGACCTTCTCGATGCCCTCCATCCGGCCCACCGCCCGCATCGCCTGGTAGACCTGCGGCCGCTCGTCATCGAGCATCGACTGCCGGGTGGCGCTCTTGATGGTCTCGCTGAAGAGCGCCACCGAGCGGGTGGCGGCGTCCAGCCGCTGGTGCTGGATCTCGATCTCCACGTAGGCGAGGCCGCCGATGGCGGCGAGGGTGAGGCCGGCGGTGATCCCGAGGAGCTTGGTGGAGAGCCGGTGCCGCCAGGGGATGGCCGATCCCATGGCCTGCAACTCGTGCACGCCAGTCACCTCGACGTGCGGCTCGGGCCCGAGGGGCGGCTCCTTGCCGCCCGGCTGGGCTACTTCGACCGGCCGCGGACGAGCCTCGCCCGCGAGTTCCCCCTGCGCCATGATCCCCCCGGAGGCGCCATCCGCGGCCCTTGCTCTTCGGGCCACGGCTGTTGAAGAGTTCCACGACGCGGCCCCACCGGCCTTGTCCGCGATCAAGGCACACTCCTTGCCATCGACTCCTTTACAGGTGCTCGCCCCTCATTCCGCCTCCAGCCCCGCGCCGCCGGCGCCGGTGGCGCTCGATCTTCAGGCAACGCCCTGCCCGCCCGTCGGGCGGACTGTGGCGGCAGGGGCCGGCGCCCTCGGGGTGGCCCTCGCCGACGGCGCGAGCGCCCTCGTCACCTGCCGCGCCGCGGCGCCGCTGCAACTGCTCGTGCCGCGCCCGCGCGGGGCGGCGGTGTGGGCCTGCGCGGCGTCGCTCGGCGGGGGGCTGGTGGCCGGCGATCGGCTCGCGCTCTCGGCGGAGGTGGAGGCCGGCGCGACCCTCCTCCTCGGCACGCAGGCGGTCACCAAGGTCTACCGCTCCGGGAGCGGCGCCGCCGCCAGGCAGGCGCTTGACGCAAGCGCGGGAGCCGGCGCACTGCTGGCGTCGGTGCCCGACCCGGTCTGCTGCTTCGAGGGCGCGCGCTTCGAGCAGCGGCAGGTGTTCCGCCTCTCCGACGGGGCGAGCCTGCTGGCGTTCGACGGCCTCGCCGCCGGGCGCGTGGCGCGCGGCGAGCGCTGGGCCTTCTCATCCTGCGAGAGCCGGCTCGAGGTCTGGCGCGACGGCCGGCTGGTGGTGTCCGACGCGCTGCTCCTCGGCGACCTCCCGGGCCTGCCGCTCGCGGCGCGCATGGGCGCGCTCGACCACCTCCTGCTGGCCGTCGCCATCGGTCCGCGAGCGGCCGGGGCGGCCCGCGTCCTCCTCGCCGCCGCCGGCCAGGCGCGCCCGGAACAGGGCGTGCTGGCCTCCGCGGGGGAGGTCCCGGGAGGCGTGGTGGCGCGCTTCGGCGCACCGGATCGCGGGCCGCTGACGGCCATCCTGGCCGGCGCCCTCGCGCCGCTCGCGCCGGCCCTGGGCGGCGATCCGCTCGAACGCAAGTGGTGACCACGATGGGAGATCCTCATGCACCTCAGTCCACGTGAGCTCGACAAGCTCCAGCTCCACCAGGCCGGGTTCCTGGCCCAGAAGCGGCTCGCCCGCGGGCTGCGCCTCAACCACCCGGAGGCCACCGCGCTCCTCGCCACCCAGCTCCTCGAGCTCATCCGCGACGGCCACTCCGTCGCCGAGCTGATGCAGCTCGGGCGGCGGCTGCTGGGCAGGCGTCAGGTGCTGCCGGGCGTGCCCGAGCTCATCCCGGAGGTGCAGGTGGAGGGCACCTTCGAGGACGGCACCAAGCTCGTGACGGTCCACCACCCCATCGCCGCCGAGCAGGGCGACCTCGCGCTCGCGCTCCACGGGAGCTTCCTGCCGCTGCCGGACGCGGCCGCCTTCGCCGCCCCGGCGGAGGAGGAGCCGGTGCCCGGGGAGCTCCTGCCGGCCGCCGGCACGGTGACCCTCAACGCCGGACGCGCGGCGATCTCGCTCCAGGTGACCAACCTCGCCGACCGGCCCATCCAGGTGGGGAGCCACTACCACTTCATCGAGGCGAACCCCTACCTGCGCTTCGACCGCCGCCGGGCGTACGGCCGGCGGCTCGACATCCCGGCCGGCATGGCGGTGCGCTTCGAGCCCGGCGAGTCGAAGGCGGTGCAGCTGGTGGAGATCGCCGGCGCGCGGGTCATCCGCGGCGGGAACGGCCTCGCCGACGGTCCGGTGTCGCCGGCCGGGCTCGCGGCGGCCATGGAGCGGGTGGCGGCGCGCGGCTTCGCGCACCAGGAGGAGGCGGAATGAGGACCATGGACCGGCGCCACTACGCGGAGATCTACGGGCCCACCACCGGAGACCGGGTGCGGCTCGGCGACACCGCGCTCATCGCCGAGGTGGAGCGCGACCTCACGAGCTACGGCGACGAGTGCAAGTTCGGAGGCGGCAAGGTGCTGCGCGACGGCATGGGGCAGGCGAGCGGGGTCGCCGACCGCGACGCGCTCGACCTCGTCATCACCAACGCCCTCATCCTCGACCACGCCGGAATCTACAAGGCCGACGTCGGCGTGAAGGACGGGCTCATCGCCGGCATCGGCAAGGCCGGCAACCCCGACGTCATGGCCGGGGTGACGCCCGGGATGGTGGTGGGCGCGACCACCGAGGCGCTGGCGGGCGAGGGGCTGATCCTCACCGCCGGCGGGATCGACAGCCACATCCACTTCATCTGCCCGCAGCAGGCGGAGGAGGCGATCGCGAGCGGCGTGACCACCTTCGTCGGCGGCGGCACCGGTCCGGCCACCGGCACCAACGCCACCACCTGCACGCCGGGGGCCCGGCAGCTGGGCTGGATGCTGCAGGCCTGCGAGGCGCTGCCGGTGAACGTGGCGCTGCTCGGCAAGGGGAACAGCTCCCGGCCGGAGGGGCTGCGGGAGCAGATCCAGGCCGGCGCGTCCGGGCTCAAGCTACACGAGGACTGGGGCACCACCCCGGCGGCCATCGACGCCTGCCTGCGGATCGCCGACGAGTACGACGTGCAGGTGGCGATCCACACCGACACCCTCAACGAGTCCTCCTGCGCCGAGCAGACCATCGCCGCCTTCGCCGGGCGCACCATCCACACCTTCCACAGCGAGGGCGCCGGCGGCGGCCACGCACCCGACATCCTGCGGGTCTGCGGCGAGCCGAACGTGCTCCCCTCGTCCACCAACCCGACCCGCCCCTACACGGTGAACACGCTCGAGGAGCACCTCGACATGCTCATGGTCTGCCACCACCTCGACTCCTCCATCCCCGAGGACGTGGCCTTCGCCGAGAGCCGCATCCGCGGCGAGACCATCGCCGCCGAGGACCTGCTCCACGACATGGGGGCCATCAGCATGATGTCCTCCGACTCCCAGGCCATGGGGCGGGTCGGCGAGGTGGTGACGCGCACCTGGCAGACCGCCGACAAGCTGCGGCGGCAGCGCGGCCGGCTCGCGGAGGAGCGGGGCGAGAACGACAACCTCCGCATCCGGCGCTACCTCGCGAAGTACACCATCAACCCGGCCGTCGCCCACGGGATGAGCCACCTGGTGGGGTCGGTGGAGGTGGGAAAGCTCGCCGACCTGGTGCTCTGGCGCCCCGCCTTCTTCGGCGCCAAGCCCGAGCTGGTGCTCAAGGGCGGCTTCATCTCCTGGGCGCAGATGGGAGACCCCAACGCCTCGATCCCCACCCCGCAGCCGGTGCGGATGCGGCCGATGTTCGGAGCCCTGGGCCGGGCGCGGGGCGCGACCGCGGTGACCTTCGTCTCGCAGGCCGCCGCCGAGGCCGGCGTCGGGGCGCGGCTGGGGCTCGCCAGGCGGGTGGAGCCGGTGCGCGGCTGCCGCGGGCTCGGGAAGAAGGACATGCGGCTCAACGACGCCCTGCCGGCCATCCGGGTCGACCCCGAGACCTACGAGGTGACGGCGGACGGGGTGCTCCTCACCTGCGAGCCGGCGGCGAAGGTGGCGCTGGCGCGGCGGTACTTCCTCTTCTGATGGCCGCCCTGGACCTCATCCTCTGGCAGCTCGCCGACTCGGCCTTTCCGGCCGGAGGCTTCGCCCACTCGGGCGGGCTCGAGGCGGGGGTGCAGCTCGGGCGGGTGCGCGACGCCCCTTCGCTGCGCGCCTTCGCCGTCGAGAGCCTCTGGCAGGCGGGCCACCTCACCCTGCCCTTCGTCGCGGCGGCGCACGCCGCGCCGGGCGCGTTCGCCGCGCTCGACCTGCGGCTCGACGCCCAGCTCACCGGGGCGGTGGCGAACCGGGCCAGCCGGGATCAGGGGCAGGGCTTCTTGCGGGCGGCGGCCGCCGCCTTCCCCCAGGCCGTCGCCGGGCTGGCCGAGGAGGCGCGGCGGGCCGGGCTCCCGGGCCACCTTCCCGTGGCGCTCGGCGCGGTGGCGGGAGCGCTCGCGCTGCCGCGCGAGGGGGCGGCGCGGCTGCACCTCTTCCTCGTCCTGCGGGCGCTGCTCTCGGCCGCGGTGCGGCTCGGGGTGGCCGGGCCTCTCGAGATCCAGGGGTTGCAGGCGGCGCTCGCGCCCGCGCTCGAGGAGGTCCTCGCGGCCTGTGCCGGCCGCGAGGTCGCCGACGCCGCCCTCACCTCGCCCCTGCTCGAGCTCGTCCAGGCGCAGTCCGACCACCTCTACTCCAGGCTCTTCAGGAGCTGACATGCACCTCCACTCGGGACACGACCACCCCGCCACGCCCGGCTCGTTCGGCGGCCGCGCGCCGCCGCTCCGCCGCGACCTCTCGCGCCGCGCCTTCACCGTCGGCGTGGGCGGACCGGTCGGGAGCGGCAAGACCGCGCTGGTGCTGGCGCTCTGCCAGCGGCTCCGCGACGCGCTCTCGCTGGCGGTGGTGACCAACGACATCTTCACCCGCGAGGACGCCGAGTTCCTCACCCGCCACCAGGCCCTCCCGGCGGAGCGGATCCGCGCGGTCGAGACCGGCGGCTGCCCCCACGCCGCCATCCGGGAGGACGTGACCGCGAACCTGCTGGCCCTCGAGGCGCTCAGCGCCGCCCACCGCCCCGACCTCCTCTTCATCGAGTCGGGCGGCGACAACCTGGCGGCCCACTTCAGCCGCGAGCTGGCCGACTTCACCGTCTACGTCATCGACGTGGCGGGCGGCGACAAGGTGCCGCGCAAGGGCGGGCCGGGGATCACCCAGTCCGACCTGCTCGTCATCAACAAGACCGATCTCGCGCCCGCTGTGGGCGCCGACCTGGCGGTGATGGACCGCGACGCGCGGCGCATGCGGGGCGAGGGGCCCTTCGTCTTCGCCCAGGTGACCCGGGGCCCCGGGGTGGAGGAGATCGCCGCCGAGGTGCTGCACGCCTGGCGGCACGCCACCGGGAAGGCGCACTGACGAGCCTCCGGGGTTGCGCGCCGCCGGTTCGCTGGTAACCTCCCGCGCCGTGACGACCGATCCTCGCGCCATCCTCCTCATCCAGTGCCCCGATCGCCCCGGCATCGTGGCGGCGATCTCCAGCTTCCTCTTCGCCCACGGGGCGAACATCACCGACCTCGACCAGCACTCCACCGACGCCGAGCCGGGCGCCTACTTCATGCGCCTGGAGCTGCAGACCGGCAGGCTCGACGTCTCCCTCGACCGGCTCCGGGCGCTGTTCGAGCTGGAGGTGGCGCGCCCCTACGCCATGCAGTGGCGGCTCGACCTCTGCTCGGAGCGCAAGAAGGTGGCGGTGCTGGTCTCGAAGCACGACCACGCGCTCCTGGAGCTGCTCTGGCAGTTCCAGCGCGGCGACCTGGCGGCCGACCTCTCGCTCGTGATCTCGAACCACCCCGACCTGCGCCAGGCGGTGGAGGGCTTCGGGGTGCGCTTCGAGCACGTGCCCAACAACAAGGACCTCCGGCCCCAGGCCGAGGCCCGCATGCTCGAGCTCCTCGGGGACGCCGACGTGGTGGTGCTCGCCCGCTACATGCAGATCGTGTCGGCGGAGCTCACCGAGCGCTTCCGCAACCGGCTCATCAACATCCACCACTCCTTCCTCCCGGCCTTCGTCGGGGCCGATCCCTACCGGCAGGCCCTCGAGCGCGGGGTCAAGATCGTCGGCGCCACGGCGCACTACGTCACCGCGGAGCTCGACGCCGGCCCGATCATCGAGCAGGACGTGGGCCGGGTGTCGCACCGGAGCTCGGTGGACGACCTCAAGGCGCTGGGGCGGGATCTCGAGCGGCGGGTGCTCGCCCGCGCGGTTCGGTGGCACTGCGAGGACCGGATCATCGTCCACGGGAACAAGACGGTGGTGTTCGCCTGAGCCTGCGCCGGGCACGCCGGCCCCGCTCCTCGATCCAGGCCAGCAGCCGCGCCGCGGAGGGCCGCTCGCGCGCGAGGAGCGCCAGGCCGGCCACCAGGAGCGGCAGCCCGGGGCCGGGCAGGAAGAGCAGCGCGAACCCGGCCGCGCACAGGGACCAGCCCGCCGCCTCGACGGCGATCCGCCGGAGCACGGACCTCTCGGCGGCGGTCGCGGGTGTCACCTCGCGATCTTAATCACGCGTCGCCGGGGCGCGCGCGGCCCCGTGCGGTTAGAATCGGCACATGGTCGACGTGGAGATCTACACCAAGAAGGTCTGTCCCTACTGCGTCTCGGCGAAGCGGCTCCTCGACAGGAAGGGCGTCCGCTACCGCGAGGTCGACGTCGAGAACGACGACGCGAAGCGCCTGTGGCTGGTCGAGGTCACCGGCCAGAAGACGGTCCCGCAGATCTTCGCCGGCGGCGCGCCGCTCGGCGGCTTCAGCGACCTCGACGCGCTCGACAAGGCGGGCAGGCTCGACCCCATCCTCCGAGGAGAGGCGAGCCCGCCCGGCCGGCCTGGCTAGAGCGAGAGCGAGACGCCGGCGCGCCCCTCGAGCACCCACACGAACGTGCCGTTCACGCTGCGGGGGAGCGCGCCCGCCTCGAGGAAGAGCCCCACCACGGGGAGCTTGAGCTCCGTCCCCAGGGCGGCGCCGTAGGCCACCGAGGTGCTGCCGGCGTTCCCGGTCAGGTTGGTGACCGCGAAGATGGCCTTCCCGTAGAACGGGACGAGCGGCGGCGCGACCTTGAGCATGGGGCGCAGCTCCATGTCGAACTTGGGCGACTGGTAGCTCGAGCTCCGCACGTCGGTGAGGTTGGCGACCACCCCGAGCTGCGCTTGCAGGACGCCGTCGAGGAAGCTGATTCCCGGCGCCAGCATCACGTTGGTCGGGGTCGCCTCGGAGCCCGGCGACACCTTCCAGCCCTTCCCCACCGAGGCGTCGAGGACCACGCCGGCGCGAGCGGCGGCGGGGGCGGCGGTGAGGGCCAGGGCAGCCGCGGCGACGGCGGCGCGCAGCGGGGACGGGACGAGGCGCATGGATGCTCTCCTGTGGTGGTTTGCGACCGTTCGAGTGTACGCCAGCCCGCCTGCCTGGTCATTGCCCAGTTGACCCCTTTGGCCGCCGTCCAAAGGTTTCCATGTCGGAAGGAGACGCACCATGGAGCCAAGAAATCAGGAGCGCCGGAAGCGCGAGCCGGAGAAGCGGCCGGAGCGAGAGCGCAGCGGAGCCGGGAGCGCCGAGGCCCGCGAGGACGAAGGCTGGTCGCAGCCCGAGTCGAGCGCGCAGAAGTTGCCGGAGCCCGGCGCGACAGACGAGTGAATTGCACGGTGCCGTGCAGACTGCACCGATCTCCAGCCTCCAGCCGGCGTCAGTCAGGCCGGCGCAGCGCGGCGCGCACCCGCATCGCCGCGAGCCCCGCCGAGAGCGCCACCGCGAGGGGTACCGGCGCGCCGTAGGGATCGGAGGAGTGGCCGGCGGCGAGCATCTCGCGCGACCAGGGGAGGACGACGAGCCAGAGTCCCGCGGCCGCGCCGGCCCAGACGACGATGCGGAGGGCCCAGCGCCCGGCCGCCGCCCTCCCGCCGAGCGCGCCAGCCGTCGCGGGCCAGGTCAGGACCGGAGCGAGCACCAGCGCGATGAGCGCCATGTAGCGGAGCCACATGGCTCCTCTCCTATCACTCTTCGTCGGAGGAGACGGGCGCCGGCGGCATCGGCAGGTTCTCGAGCCGCACCCGATCGCCGGGCCGTACGCCGTGGGCGGCGCACCAGCCGCCGTTCACCTCGAGCACGTAGCGGCTGGGTCCGCCGCTCCGGGGGGTGAGCGACTGGGGCTCGGCCTGCTCGACGATGGACACGATCTCGCCCATGTCGTCGATGAAGACGATGTCGAGCGGGATGAAGGTGTTCTTCATCCAGAACGGATGGACGTCCTCGCCTTCGAAGACGAAGATCATGCCCGCGTCGGGCTCGAGGTGCTCGCGGAACATCAGCCCGCGGCCGCGCTCGTCCTCGGTGCGCGCCACCTCGATGTCCACGCGAGCGCTCCGCCCCGAGGGGCCGTCGACGATGGCGAGGGCGTGACTCGCGCCGACCGTCCCGGGCTGCGCGTAAGTCACGTTGTTGTGGTGGCAGGCCGCGTTGAGCGCCAGGACCGCGGCGACGGCGAGCCGGCGGAGGAGGAGCCGGCTCTGGAGTAGGTCGTAGGACATGAGATCCGGGTACTCGTTCGTGCTGCCTGTTCCCCCCGGAACCGTGCCACGCCTGCCTCAGCAAACCTCGCGCCACCTCCGCCTCAGGGCGCCGCGGCGCATTCTCACCCGCCGTCGAGGGCCGTGTAAACCTCTCCCTGCGCGATGCTAACCCTGCGGCGGCCACCCGGTTGCGCCAATCCCCTCGAATTCTCGGGATCGGGGCTCAGTCCCCGCCGAACGCCGCCTCGACGATGGCCCGGGCTTCGTCGAGCACCCGGGTGAGGTGAGCTTCACCCATGAAGCTCTCTGCGTAGATCTTGTAGATGTCTTCGGTACCGCTGGGGCGGGCCGCGAACCAACCGTTCTCGGCGACCACCTTGAGCCCGCCGATCTCGGCGCCGTTGCCTGGCGCCCGGGTGAGCTTCGCCTGGATGGGCTCTCCCGCGAGCGTCGACGCCCTGACCGCCTCCGGCGACAGCCGCTTCAGGATCGCCTTCTGCTTCGCCGTCGCCGGGGCGTCGACGCGTGTATACCGAGGTGCGCCGAGGTGCGCGGAGAGCTCGCGATAGTGCTCTCCCGGATCCTTGCCGGTGCGTGCCAGGAGCTCCGCGGCGAGGAGGTCCATGATGATGCCGTCCTTGTCGGTCGACCAGACCGTCCCGTCGCGCCGGAGGAACGACGCCCCGGCGCTCTCCTCTCCGCCGAAGCCGAGCGAGCCGTCGAGCAGCCCCGGCACGAACCACTTGAAGCCGACCGGCACCTCCACCAGCGGGCGACCGAGCTCCTTCGCCACCCGGTCGATGAGCGCCGAGGAGACGAGGGTCTTGCCGATGGCGGCGCGGGCCGACCACCCGGGCCGGTGCCGGAACAGGTAGCCGATGGCGACGGCCAGGTAGTGGTTCGGGTTCAGGAGCCCCTCGCCCGGCGTGACGATGCCGTGGCGGTCCGAGTCGGCGTCGTTCCCGAAGGCGAGCCGGAACCGGTCCTTCATCGCCACCAGGTTCGCCATGGCCCACGGCGACGAACAGTCCATCCGGATCTTGCCGTCGTGGTCGAGCGGCATGAAGCCGAAGGTGGGATCGACGCGCGGGTTCACCACCTCCACCTCGAGGCCCCAGGTCTCGGCGATGGGTGCCCAGTAGCCGACGTTGGAGCCGCCAAGCGGATCGGCGCCTAGCCGGAGCCCGGCGCCGCGGATCACCTCGAGGTCCACCACCTGGTCGAGGTCGGCCACGTACTCCCGCACGTAATCGTGCTCCTTCACCGTGGCGGCCCGGCGCGCCTGCGAGAGCGGCAGCCGCCGTACGCCGCGGTTCCCGTCGGCCAGGAGGGCGTTGGCCCGCCGCTCGATCCAGCCGGTCACGGCGGTGTCGGCCGGCCCGCCATCGGGCGGGTTGTACTTGATGCCGCCGTCCTCCGGCGGGTTGTGCGAGGGGGTGATCACGACGCCGTCGGCGAGGCCGCTGGTCCGCCCACGGTTCCAGCCGAGGATGGCGTGGGAGATGACCGGGGTGGGCGTGGGCTCGCCCCCGCGCGAGACGCGGACCTCCACCCCGTTGGCCGCCAGGACCTCGAGCGCCGTCTCCTCCGCCGGCGCCGAGAGCGCGTGGGTGTCCTTGCCGAGGAAGAGCGGACCGTCGATCCCCTGCGCGGCCCGGTGCTCGCAGGTGGCCTGGACCACCGCGAGGATGTGCGCCTCGTTGAAGCTGCGCCTGAGCGAGGAGCCGCGGTGGCCCGAGGTGCCGAAGCTCACCTGCTGGGCCGGATCGGAGGCGTCGGGCTGCTCGGCGTAGGCCGCGAGCAGCCTGGAGACGTCCACCAGCGACTCAGGAGGCGCCGGCTTTCCGGCGAGCGGGTGCAGGGCCATGCCGGGAATCTGCCATGGAACCGGCGGCCGCGCTCGCCCGGAGTGGTTCACGGGTGGTCTCCCGGCCCAGGGCGGCCGCCGCGACGATCGGAGGCAGCCGCTCGGCCCACGGCCGGGCCGCCTCGAGCTGGGACGCCACCCGCAAGAGCGTCGCCTCCTCCCCGAAGCGCGCCGCCAGCTGCACGCCGATGGGCAGCCCGGCGTCGTTCCAGGGGAGCGGCAGCGACGCCGCCGGCTGGCCGGTCTGGTTGAAGAGCATGGTGTTCCCGGTGGCCTCGAAGGACTTGTCCGAGATGGCGTCGAGGAGCAGCTCCACGAACGGGCGCGAGGGGAGCCGCCTCATCGCGGCCAGCCCGAGCCGCTCGAGCGGACTGAGCTGGAACGCCCCCACCCTCGCCGGCGGGTGGGCCAGGGTGGGCGTGAGGAGGAGGTCCCAGGCGCCGAAGAAGCCGGCGAGGCCGCGCGCCGCCCGCTGGGTCTCGGCGCGGGCCCAGGCCACCGCGTCGGCGGGCAGCACCCGCCCGGCGATCGCCAGCGCCCAGGTCTCCGGCTCGAGCCGCGACGGGTCGAGCTTCTGGCCGGAGTGGACCGCGAGCTCCTCCAGGTCGGCGCGGATGGTGGCCGCGAGCGCCACCAGGTAGGCGCGCACCAGCGGCTCGCGCGAGAAGGGCGGGTGGGCCTCCTCCACCTCGTGCCCGAGCGAGGCGAGGAGCCGGGCGGTGGCCTTCACCGCGGCGGCGCAGTCGGGGTGGGTGGTGCGGCCGAACAGCGAGCGGGTGGTGAAGGCGATCCGCAGCCGGCCCGGTGCGGCGCCCACCTCCTCCCGGAACGGGCCGGCCGGCGCCGGCGCGGCGTAGGGGTCTCCCGGCATCGGACCGGCCACCGCGTCGAGGAGCGCGGCGGCGTCGCGGACGCTTCGGGTGAGCGCCAGCTCCTGCACGAAGCCGAAGAGCACGTCGCCGTAGAACGGCGCGAAGGACACGCGGCCGCGCGTGGGCTTGAGCCCGAACAGCCCACAGCAGGAGGCCGGGATCCGGATCGAGCCGCCGCCGTCGTTGGCGTGGGCCATGGGCACGATGCGCGCCGCCACCGCGGCAGCCGCGCCGCCGGAGGAGCCGCCCGGGGTGTGGTCCAGGTTCCAGGGGTTGCGGCAGGCGCCGCGCAGGCGCGACTCGGTGAAGGCGTGGATCGCGAGCTCGGGGGTGTTGGTCTGGCCGAAGAACACCAGGCCGGCCCGACGGAAGCGGCGCACCAGCTCGCTGTCCTCCGGCGCGATCGACTTCTCGAAGAGGCGCGACGAGGCGGTCGCCGGCCAGCCCTTCTTGAAGCCGAGGAAGTCCTTGAGCAGGAAGGGGACGCCGCGGAAGGGGCCGGGCGGGAGTGGCCCGCGGACCACCGCGCGCGCCTCCGCGTCGTGCCGCTCGATGAGCGCGTTGAGCGCCGGGTTGCGCGCGTCTGCGCGAGCGATGGCCGCCTCCAGCAGCTCGGTCGGGGTCACCTCGCCAGCGGCCACCAGCGCGGCGAGGGCGGTGGCGTCGAGCTGGTCGTACTCGGGAAGGACCATCCGCTGATCATCCTCCTCGCCCGGGCGCGGCGCGATCCCTCTAGAGGGGCGGCCTGTTCCCCCGGCCGTAACCGGTCAGCTCCACGTAACCGCGCCCGGCCGGGCGCCCGCCTTCGCCCTCCACCTCCACCGCCCCCTCCCAGTAAAAGAGGCCGCCCGCCAGGCCAGCGCGGTTCTCCTGGTCGGCCAGGAGCGGCGTCACTGTGAGTCGAAGTTCCTCCCCCGGGACCTCCACCCGCCACGTCGCCGGGTAATCGGCCCCGGTCGCCGGGCTCCGCCACCGGGCGGTCGCCCGGGCGCTCCACTCCGAGGGGCCGAGGTAACGCGGCCGCCCGGCGCGGTCCACCAGCGTGGCGTTCGAGAAGTCGACCGAGCCGTCGGCGCGCCGCAGCTGGTACAGCATCAGGTCGCGCCCGTCGGCGAGCTGCAGGCTGAACCAGTCCCAGCCCACCTGGCCCGGCCCGAGCTGGGACGAGCCGAGCTCCTTGTCCATCCAGCTCTCGCCCACCACCTGGAGGCGGCGGCCGTCCACCTCGATCTCGCCGGCGGTCGCGAGCCGCGTCGCGCTGTAATAGAGGCTGGCGTGGCCCGGGGCGGCCGATTTGACCGACAGGCCGCCCGGCCCCTCGAGCGCGACCGGCTTGATGGGGCTTGCCGTGAGCCGCAGCGCGAAGCCTCGCTCGCGGTCCTGCATGGCGAGCGCGAACCCGTCGCCCTCGCGCCGCACGGTCCAGCGCCCGTCGGTGCCGGACGGCGCGCGAACCCAGGCGAGCAGCGGATCGGGGTAGCGGCCGAACCCGCCCAGGAACGGCGTCTCCCGCGCCAGCACCTCGGAGAAGCGGTGGGACCTCCCCGCGACGTCGGTGAGGGCGGCGTGGCCCATCACGAGGTTCGCGGACGCCCAGGCCGAGTCGAGCGGCGGCCGCTCCGGCAGGAGCCCCACCCGGAAGAGGGTGAGCTGGTAGCCGAAGCGGCGCGACGGCTCGCCGGGCACCGCCAGCTGGCCGGTGAAATACCACCACTCGTTCCGATAACCGGGGTGGGTGGAGTGGTCGCGCGGGAAGTCCCAGCGATGTCCGGGGGCCGCGAGGCGCCACTCCGCCGAGGCGGACCATGCTGCCCCGGCGGCGAGGAGACCGGCCACGGCGACGAGGGCCCTAGAGCGCATCGCGGCTCAGCTCGACGGCGGGGGTGCGGCTGGCGCGCAGCGCGGGGTAGAGGCTCGCGAGGGCGGCCGCGGCGAGGACCGCGGCGGCCTGCGCCGCGAGCGCGCCGACCGGCCAGGCGAGGGCGATGGTCCAGCCGAACCAGGCCCGGTTGATGACCCGCACCAGGACCAGCGCCAGCCCGGCACCGCCGATCGCCCCGAGCAGCAGGCCGCCCGCCGCGATGCCCAGCCCGCGCCCCAGGAAGACCTGGAAGAGCTGGCCGCGGGTCGCGCCCAGGGCGCGGTAGAGGGCGAGCTCGGCCTCCCGCTCGCGGGCGAGCACCAGCAGCGAGAGGGTGATCCCCGCCGCGGCGATGAGCAGGCTCACCCCCTGGAGGAGGCGCGTCACCGCGAAGGTCTGCTCGAAGATCGCGAGCACCTCGGCGCGCAGCGTGCGGTTGGAGCGGATGAGCAGCGGCGCGTCGCGGAACTCGGCCCGCAGCCGGTCCACCGCCCGCTCGACGTCCGCGCCGGGGTCGAGGGTGAGGTCGAGGTTGGAGACGGCGCCCGGCCCGAAGAGCGCCGCGAGCCGCTCCAGCGAGACCAGCGCCGCGCCCCCCTCGTTGCCGTAGTCGGAGTAGACGCCGGCGATCCGCAGCCGCGCCGGGCCGGCCGGGGTCATCACCGGCAGGTCGTCTCCGGGGCGCAGGCGCGCCTTGCGCGAGAGCGGCTCGGAGACGAGCGCCGCGCCCTCCTCGCGCACCTGTCGCAGCGCCTCGCCGGGCGCCCCCGCGAGGAGGCGGACCCGGGGCGGACCGGGCCTCCCGGCGTCGAAGCCGGAGAGGGAGATGCGCCGGCCAGCGCTCTCGGTGGCGACCTGGCGCAACCGGCCGGCCGCCCTCACCCCCGGCGCGTGCGCCAGCCGCTCCACCAGCGCCGGGTCGAGCCCGGCCTCGCTGCGCGCGCGCCGCCACGAGGGGCTCGTCACGTAGACGTCGGCGCGCAGGGTGTCGCCGAGCCAGTCCTCGACGGTGCGGCGGAAGCTGCCGATCATCACCGTGACCCCGGCCGTCATGCTCACCGCCACCGCCAGGGCGGCGGCGGAGACGGCGGCGGCGCCGGCCCGCCCGCCCACGGTCCGCAGCCCGTAGCCGGCGGAGAGGCGGCGCGGGTGGCCGAGGCGGCCGGCGCGGGCGAGCAGCCAGGGCGCGCTGAGCGGCACGGCCACGAGCAAGGCCAGGGCGAGCGCGAACCCGGCCGGCCGCCACTCCCGTGCCAGCGTCCACCACCAGAGCCAGGCGCCTGCTGCGAGGAGCCAGCCCGAGAGCGCCAGCGCCCCCTGCCCCCGCGCGCCGCCGGCCGGGTCGAGCCGCGGCGGCGCGAGGAGCGACCGCGGGTCGCGGCGCGCCACCTCGAGCCCGGGCAGGAGCGCGCCCGCGAAGGCGCCGGCGAGCCCCATGGCCAGCGCCAGCGCGAAGAGCCAGGGCGACACCTCCACCCGCTCGATCCCCTCGAGCAGGTAGACGTTCTGCAAGGTGGCGCTCACCGCGCCGAGGTTGGCCCGCGCCGCCAGGAACCCGAGCGGCAGCCCGGCGGCGGTCCCGAGCAGGCCGAGCAGCGCCGCCTCGCCGAGCACCAGCGACAGCACCTGCCCCCGGGTGGCGCCGAGGGCGCGCAGCAGCCCCAGCTCCTCGCGGCGGCGCGACAGGGCGGCGCGGGTGGTGGCGTAGACCAGGAAGCCGCCGACGAAGAGCGAGATGAGCGAGAGGGCGGTGAGGTTCAGGCGAAAGGCGGCGAGGAGCCCCTCCGCGTCGGCGCGGCGCTGCTCCGGCGGAGCGACCCGGACGGCGGGCCCGAGCCGCGCCGCCAGCCGTCGGGCGAGGTCGCCGCGGTCGGTGCCCGGCTCGGCCAGGAGGTCGATCTGGTGGAGCCGCCCGCGGGCGCCGAAGAGCCCCTGCGCCTGGGCCACGTCCATCACCGCGAGGCGGCGCGACGACAGTGGCGAGAGCTTCTGGAAGTCCACCAGCGCCCCCACCCGCAAAGCGACGCGGCGCGAGCCGAGCGAGACGTCGACGCGGCTCCCCTCCCTCCAGCCGCGCTCGGCCGCCAGGGCCGGCGTCACCGCCACCCAGCCCGGGGTGGCGAGCGCGGCGGCGAGGCCGCCCTGCGGAAGCTGCCAGGGCACGCGCACCGGCGCGAGGAGGTCGGTACCCACCAGCTCCAGCATGAGCCCATCGCTGGCGCCCTCGACCTGCAGCTCGGCCCGGTAGATGGGCAGGGCGGCGCGCACGCCCCGCTCGGCCAGCACCGCCGCCACCGCCTCGTCGGGCAGGGACGGCGAGCGCGGCAGCACCTGGAGGTCGGCCTCGCCGGAGACGGCTCGCACGCCGCCGGCGAAGGCGCCGAGCGCGCTCCGGTTCAGGATCTGGATGGAGAGCACCGCCCCCACCCCGAGCGCCACCCCCAGGACCGAGAGCAGGAAGAGGGCGCGCCCGGCGGCGAGCTGGGCCCGGAGCGCGGCGAGAAAGTAGCCCCTCACGCCGGCTCCATCGCGCCGCCGTGGAGCCGCCAGCGCTCGTCGGCCAGCGCCGCCAGCTCGCGGCTGTGGGTCACGTAGAGGAGCGCGCTCTCCTCCTCGCGGGTGAGGCGCAGGAGCAGCTCCATCACCCGCTGCCCGTTCTCCTCGTCGAGGTTGCCGGTCGGCTCGTCGGCCAGGAGGAGGCGCGGCCGGCGCAGCAGGGCGCGGGCGATGGCGACCCGCTGCATCTCCCCGCCCGAGAGCTGGGCCACGCGGTCGGCGGCGCGGTGGGCCAGCCCCACCCGCTCGAGGAGCAGCGCGGCGCGGGCGAGGTCCTCCGGCCTCCGGCCGCCCGCGATGAGCGCCGGCACGAGCACGTTCTCCTCCACCGAGAGGTGCGGGAGCAGGTGGAAGAACTGGAAGACGAGCCCCACCTCCCGCCGGCGCGCCAGGGTGCGCTCGCGATCCGAGAGCTGCGCCAGGTTCCGTCCCATGAGGCGCACCTCGCCGGAGGAGGGGGCGTCGATCCCGGCGGCGAGGTGCAGGAAGGTCGACTTGCCGGAGCCGCTGCGGCCGATGAGCGAGACCACGCGGCTGCCGCGGAGCTCCACCGACACCTCGCGCAGCGCATGGAGGGTGGCGCCTCCGGCAATCCCGTAGCTCTTCGAGACGTTGCGAAAGGCGAGGACCTCGTCCATGGCCGGAGCTTCATAGCGCACCGCGGCGGGGAGCGCCGTCCGCAACCGCTGGGCTTCACCCACAGGCCGTGTAGGCGCGGGTAAGTGTCACGCTCCCGTCACTTCCCGCTGGACAGCCGAAACCCAAACGGTACGCTCCGCGCCCCGAACCCCCTTGAGGAGGGAAAACGTGACAAACCGTCTCGCCATTTCGCTGCGCGCGCTCGCGCTCGCCGCCGTTCTCGCCGCCCCGGCCGCCCGCGCCGACTTCTCCACCACCAACGTGCAGCTGCTGCAGGGCTTCAACTTCCACGACAAGACCCTCGGCTACAACACCGCGTCCGGGGCGATGACCACCGTCACCATCAACCACTTCAGCACCTGGGCCTACGGCGACAACTTCTTCTTCGTCGACATGTACCGCGGCAACTTCCTCGACTTCACGGGCCAGACCCACGACTTCGACCGCGCCAAGGCGTACGGCGAGTGGCACCCGCGCCTGGACCTCGGAAAGATGGTCGGCTTCAAGATGCCGGGCTTCAAGACCTTCGGACCCGCGGGCGAGCTCAACCTGGGCAGCGGCTACTTCGGCTATCTCGGCGGCGTGGGCGGCGATCTCGACCTCCCCATCCCCGGCGTGGTCGGCCTGAACGTCTACTACAAGTACGACCAGTACCTGCACGACACCTACCAGATCAGCCCGTTCTGGACGGTGCCCTTCAGCATCGGCCCGATTCCCTTCCTCTTCACCGGCTTCGTCGACATCCAGGGCTGGAAGAAGGACGGCGTCGGCGACAACTCGTTCGACGGCATCGACGTGCTGGCCCAGCCCGAGCTGCTGGTGGACGTCCTCGCCCCGTTCGGCGGCAAGCCCGGGAAGCTCTACGCGGGCTGCGAGTACTACCTGCACTTCAACAAGACGCACGGTGACGAGCAGGTGCCGCAGGCGATGCTGCAGTGGAACTTCAACTAGCCTGCTGACCTCGACGGCCGAGAGGCCGCGCTTTCATCCCACGCCGGCCGGGCCGAGAGCCCGCGCCGGCGTTCTTCGTTCGCGGTCGAGATCGCGACGTGCCGGTCGCCCCCTAAGGAGCTGAGCGAGGCTCCCCTGGCGGGCGTAGACTCCCGCTCGACTGGGCGTGTCCGTGCCCGGCCGTAGGCTGCAGCTCGATCCGCGCATCCGGGGGGAAGCGCCATGGAGCAATTCGGAGACGGGCCTCTCTTGCGGTGGGCGATCGCGGTCATCGCGATCTGCCTGATCGTTCCCTTCACGGTGCCGAAGCTGCTCGACCTCTGGGAGCGGCGGCAGGACATCCGGGCGCGCCGCGCGGCGCGGCCCGCCCGGCGCTGATCAGGGCCCCGAGGGCGTCCCCTCGCGCGGCTCCCAGTCGGTCTCGAGCCGCGCCAGCTCGCGCCCGTCCTCCTCGCGCACGATGGCGTGGCGGAACACGCCTCCGCCTGCGGCGGCGGTGCGCGACAGCACGGCGCTGCCGTAGCGGCACTCGGCCAGGAACTGCACGTCGATGGCCGCGAGCCGCTGGCCGCGCCAGGTCTGCTCGGGCACCGACTCGAGCGCCCAGGCGACGTAGGAGAGGTTGTTCACGTGCTGGTTCACGTCGATGTCGGAGTAGCGGGTGCGGAAGCGCTGCTCCGCGAAGAGCCTCTCGAGGGCGGGCAGCCGCCGCTCCCGCGGGGGGAAGACGTGCGGCGGGAGGTCGGCCGGCACGCTCGTGACCACCCGCTCCGGCCGGACCGGCCGGCGCGTCTCGAGGTCGAGCACGAACCAGTGGCTCACCGCGCGCGCCACCTCCACCCCGTCCCGCTGCCGGCGCAGCGAGAAGTCGCGGAGCGCCGCCAGCCGGTCGAGGCCGGAGGGCCAGGTGGTCACCTCGAGCACGTCGCCGGCGCGAATCGAGGCCGCGACCTCGATCCGCTGCCGCGCCAGCACCCAGGTGAGCCCCTGGCTCATCAGCTCGGCGAGGCTCCAGCCCAGGGCGCTGGCGTGGTTGCCGGCGATCTCCTGGAGGTATCCGGCGAGCGACGGGGCGGTGAGCTCCCCGAAGGCGTCCACCTCGTAGCTGTGGACCGCGAAGGCGCGCGTGTAGTGGTGCATCGATCAGTCGGCGAGCGTCGAGAGGTCGCCCGGATCCTGGCCCATCTCCATCGCCTTGAGGTAGCGGCGCACGATCTTGCCGGAGCGGGTCTTGGGCAGCGTGGCGCGGATCTCCACGTCGGAGGGGGTGGCGATGGGACCGAGGTCGGTGCGCACGTGCTCCTTGAGGCTGGCGACCATCCCGGGCCCGTTCGCCACGCCGGGCCTCAGCACCACGAAGGCCTTGATGCGCTCGCCCTTCAGGGCGTCGGGCAAACCCACCACCGCGCTCTCGGCCACCGCGGGGTGGCGCAGCAGCGAGCCCTCCACGTCGGCGGAGCCGATGCGGTGGCCGGCCACGTTCATCACGTCGTCGGCGCGCCCCAGCACGGCGAAGTAGCCGTCCTTGTCCTTCACCGCGATGTCGCCGGCGCTGTAGCAGCCCGGGATCTGCTTCCAGTAGTTCTGGTAGCGGCTGTGGTCGCCCCAGACGGTGCGCAGCATGTACGGGACCGGCTTTCGGATCACGAGCAGGCCGCCCTGCCCGTCCGGCACCGGCTTGCCCTCCGAGTCCACCACCTCGATCTCCACGCCGGGCATGGGCTTGCCCACCTTGCCCGGGCGCGCGTCGAAGGTCGGCAGCGTGGCCAGCACCGGCCCGGCGATCTCGGTCTGCCACCAGTTGTCGACCACCATGCCGTTCGACTGCCCGACCAGGTGGCGCTGCGCCCAGAGGTGGGCCTCGGGGTTGAGCGGCTCGCCGACGCAGGCCACCAGGCGGAGCTTCTTGAGGTCGTAGCGCGCCGGCGCCTCCCCGCCGTGGCTCATCCACATGCGCACCGCGGTGGGGGCGGTGAACATCACGTTGATGCCGTACCGCTCGCAGAGCTCCCAGGTGACGTCGGGAGACGGGTAGTCCGGCACGCCCTCGCGGCAGAAGATGGTCGCGCCGACCGAGAGCGGGCCGTAGACGATGAAGGAGTGGCCGACGATCCAGCCGATGTCGGAGGTGCTCCAGTAGATGTCGCGCTCGCCGATCTGGAGGAAGGCGCGCGACAGGTAGGAGACGCCCACCATGTAGCCGCCGGTGGTGTGGACCACGCCCTTGGGCTTCCCGGTGGTGCCCGAGGTGTAGAGGATGAAGAGCGGGTCCTCCGAGTCCATCGGCTCGGGCGCGCAGTGGATCTCGCGGCCCTCCTGGATGTCGTAGAAGTCGTGCTCGCGCTCCGACTCGAAGGTGTGCGGGGCGTCGCCCGGCCGCGAGCCGCGCCGGTGGACGATGACGTGCTCCACCGAGTAGAGGTCGCGCACCGCC
Source organism: Anaeromyxobacteraceae bacterium (assembly GCA_035656915.1). Taxonomy (GTDB): domain Bacteria; phylum Myxococcota; class Myxococcia; order Myxococcales; family Anaeromyxobacteraceae; genus Anaeromyxobacter_B. The sequence goes on along the minus strand of DASRRJ010000003.1, from coordinate 14,586 downwards.
TCCTCCACGGTGGGCTTGAGCGGCAGCTTCTTGCCTCGCCGCCAGGTGTAGTCGGAGCAGATGACCACCCTGGCTCCCGAGTCCTCGATGCGGCTGCGGAGCGCCTGGGTGCCCATGCCGGCGAAGACCACCGAGTGGATGGCGCCGATGCGGGCGCACGCCAGCATGGAGATGATCCCCTCCGGCGTGAGCGGCATGTAGATGATGACCCGGTCGCCCTTCTTCACGCCGAGCCGCTTGAGCGCGTTCGCGAAGCGGTTCACCTCGCGGTAGAGCCGGTTGTAGGTGTAGGTGTGCTCCTCGCCGTTCTCGCCCACCCACATGAGCGCCGCCTTGAGGCGGCGGTCGCCGTGGACGTGCCGGTCGATGCAGTTGATGGTGGCGTTGAGCTTGCCGCCCACGAACCACTGGTGGTCGGGAGGATCGGCCCGCAGCACCTGCTCCCAGGGCTTCATCCAGTCGATGGCCTTGGCCCGCTCGGCCCAGAACCCCTCCGGGTCCTGCGCGGCGTGGTTGCGCTCCACCGTGTCGTTCGACACCGCCGCCTGGCGCGCCAGCCAGATCGGCGCCGGGATCACCTGCTCGTCCTTGCCGAGCGCTTCGATGGCGGCCCGCTGCGACTCGGAGAAGTCCGGCAGGGCGGCGGCGTTCTTTCGCTCGGCGTCGTTGGGCATCGCGATCCTCCGCTCGGGGGCGAGCGTTCGGGTGAGGCCGGTGTTCCCGGCAGGGGGGTCGATCATCGTAGCCGATGGCGAGGTGCCTTTCGCAAGGCGAAACGCCTCGGGCTCCTGGCGGCACCCAAGCGGGCGAGCCGCGGCGAGCGCGCGCCTTGACGCGGCGCGTCCATCGATCGCGTGCGTGAAGGGGTGTTTACCCGCGCAGAGCCTGCTAAAAGCGCGCGCGCCATGACCGACCCGCTCATCCGGCGCAGCCCCTCGGCCCACGACTTCCAGCTCCTCATCAAGCGCCTGCTGCAGGCGCCGGTGGTGCGCGCCCCGCAGCAGGAGATCGTCTACCGCCAGCGGCGCCTCACCTACCGCGACCTGCACGCCCGCGTGGCGCGCCTGGCCCACGCCCTGACCCGGCTCGGGGTGAAGCGCGGCGACACCGTGGCGGTGATGGACTGGGACAGCAACCGCTACCTCGAGTGCTTCTTCGCGGTGCCGATGATCGGGGCGGTGCTGCACACGGTGAACGTGCGGCTCTCGCCGGAGCAGGTGCTCTACACCATCGACCACGCCGAGGACGACTTCCTGCTGGTGAACTCCGAGCTCCTGCCGCTGCTGGAGCAGATCCGCGGGCGCATCGACAACGTGAAGGGGTACGTGCTCCTCACCGACGATCCGGCGGCGGCGCTGCCGCCCGGCTTCACCGGCGAGTACGAGGCGCTGCTCGCCGCCGAGCCGGACCAGTTCGACTTCCCCGACTTCGACGAGGACACCCGGGCGACCACCTTCTACACCACCGGCACCACCGGCCTCCCAAAGGGCGTCTACTTCAGCCACCGGCAGATCGCGCTCCACACGCTCTCGGTCCTGGCGGCGCTCGGCAGCTCCGAGACGCACGGCCGGCTCCACCGCGGCGACGTCTACATGCCCATCACCCCCATGTTCCACGTCCACGCGTGGGGGCTGCCGTACGTGGCCACCTCGCTCGGCCTCAAGCAGGTCTACCCGGGCAAGTACTCCCCCGAGCACCTCCTCGAGCTCATCGACTCGGAGAAGGTCACCTTCTCGCACTGCGTGCCGACCATCCTGCACATGCTGCTCCGCAGCCCCAGGAGCGCCAGCGTCGACCTCTCGCGCTGGAAGGTGATGGTGGGCGGGGCCGCCATGTCGCGAGCGCTCTGCGAGGCGGCCCTGGCGCGCGGCATCGACGCGATCTCCGGCTACGGGATGAGCGAGACCTGCCCGGTGCTGACCATCGCCCACCTCGACCCGGAGGTGCTCGCGGGCGACGGTCCCACCCAGGCGGAGGTGCGCTGCAAGACCGGCCGGGCGCTGCCGCTGGTCGAGCTGCGGATCGTGGACGAGCAGGGCGCGCCGCAGCCGCACGACGGCCAGGCCACCGGCCAGCTCGCGGTGCGCGCCCCCTGGCTCACGCAGGGCTACCTCAAGGACGAGAAGGCCTCGGAGCGGCTCTGGAGCGGCGGGTGGCTGCACACCGGCGACGTGGCCCGGATCGACACCAGGGGTTACGTCGAGATCACCGACCGCATGAAGGACGTCCTCAAGATCGGCGGCGAGTGGGTCTCGTCGCTGGAGCTGGAGGACATCCTGTCGCACCACCCCGGCGTCGCCGAGGTGGCGGTGGTCGGCGCCCCCGACCCGAAGTGGGGCGAGCGGCCGCTGGCGCTGGTTGTGGCGAAGCCGGAGGCGAAGGCCCGCCTCACCGAGCGCGACCTCACCTCGCACGTCCGCGGCTACGTCGACCGGGGCACGCTCACCAAGCAGGCGCTGCTGCTCAGGGCGAAGCTGGTCGACGCCATCGATCGCACCAGCGTGGGCAAGGTGGACAAGGTGACGCTGCGGCGAAAGCACCTGCCGCTGGCGCCGCGGGGCGCGTGAGGCGGCGCTTTACCCGGCGGCGCCAGGCGTCGTAAGACGCCGCGGCATGGCGCGCTCCACCAAGTGGCCCTGGCTCACGGCCGCGCTCGCTGGCGTCCTCGCGGCGAGCGCCGGCGGCTGGGCGGCAAGCTCCCGCGCGGCGGCGCTCCGGCGGCGCGCTCCCGCCTCCAATCGATGGGGCGGCCCTCTCCGCCCCGCGCCGCTCGTCTCCCGCGGCAAGCCGGTCGCCTCGCAGCCCCTGGGCGCGGCGGTGCTCGTCGACGGGCGCTACCGGACCGAGGCCGTCTGGGCGGGGGGGCACCCTACCCCGGCGCACCCGTCCTGGGTGGCGATCCGGGTCGGCCGCGGCCCCACCCGCCTGCTGCTCTCCTGGACCTCGTCGCACAACCACGACTACGACGACGTCTTCTACGGCGCGCCGGCCGACTACCGGATCGAGACCTCCGACGACTCGAGCGACGGCGCAGACGGGCACTGGCGCACCGAGGTGAGCGTCGCCGGGAACCCGGTGCACGCCCGCGCCCACTCCTTCGACTTCGCCGGCCGGCGCTGGGTCCGGCTGGTGGTCACCGGGCTGCCGGAGAAGGTGAATCGGTGGGGCCTGTTCCTCGACGAGGTCGACCTGCACGACCTCTCCGGCGGCGGCGACGACGTCTGGCTGTTCCTCGGGGACAGCATCACCGCCGGCGTCTTCGACCGCGCCCCGGCGCACCAGCCCAGCTTCGCGGAGGCGGTGGCGGCCGCCCAGCCCGGCTACCACCCGGCCACCATCGCCGCCGGGATCTGCAACGCCCACATCGAGGACCTGGTGCGCCGCATCGACCAGGTGCTCGCGCTCAACCCCGACGCCCGAGTGGTGGCGCTGGGCATCGGCTCCAACGACAACCCGCCGGCGCCGTTCCGCGCCGGCCTCTCCGAGCTGGTGCGGCGCATCCGCGCCGCCGGGCGCATCCCGGTGGTGGCGCGGGTCCCCTTCCAGAACAAGTTCCCCTTCGACTACGTGGCCCCGCTCAACGAGGTGGTCGACCAGCTCGCGGGCGCGGACGGCCTCGTCCCCGGCCCCGACCTCTACGGCTACTTCCGCGCGCACCCGGAGCGGATCGCCGACGGCATCCACCCGGACGACCAGGGAGCCGTGGAGGTGAACCGGCGCTGGGCGCGAGCGGTCGCTCCCCTGTATGTACCCTAATGGGGCGTCTCGGGCATCTCCCGACGATATCGGCGGATTTTCCGGAGCGCCCACCTGGGCGCAGAGGCGTGGCTGGACGCCCACCCGGGAACGGGTGTTTGTTTCGTCGCCATGCACACCACCCTCGACGAACCGGAAGAACGTTGCGCCCGGCTGCCTGCCAGCCGGGCGAGCTTCACCATTCACCGCCTCCCGCCCGACGCCTCGCTGCTCGGGTTGATCCACGAGTGGGAGGCCAGGGCCCGCGAGCTGCGCCGGCGTGACGTCGCCGCCGAGACGCGCCGCAGGCTGACGGACGGAGAGCGGCTGCTCTGGGACCTCGAGGAGGCGCTCACCGGCCGCGAGCCGGGAGAGGCCGACGCGACCTCCCGCGTGGTGCGGGTCGCCCGCAGCGGCGGGCGCGTCCAGGCCGTGGCCGCCCTCTTCCGCTGCCGGCGCTCGATCTTCGTCGAGTACCTGGTCGCCGCCCCCTGGAACCTGCTCGGCCCGCACGACCCGCCTGCCCTCGAGGCGCGGCGCGGGGCGGGCACGGCGCTGCTGGTCCAGGCGGTGCGCACCAGCCTCGCGACCGGGCACGGCGGCCGGCTCACGCTGCAGGCGGAGAACCCGCGCTGCCTCGCCTTCTACGAGCACCTGGGCTTCCAGCGCATGAGCGCCGGCGATCACCCGCGCTCGCTCGTGCCGGCCCGTGAGGGCTGGTGGACGGCGCCGGTGGCGGGCCTCGCGGCCGGGGTCGAGGCGCTCGCTGACCGCCGGAGCCCGTGGATGATCTTCGACCCGGCGAGGGCCTCGCTGGCGAGCCCGCTCACGCGGGCGGCGCTGCCGGCGCTCCGCTCGGCGGCCTGAGGCGCCTCCTACGACGCGAAGCCGACCAGCCGGTAGACCACCCGGCCCGTCAGCTCGCGCAGCACGTCTGTGCTCCGCTGCAAGGCGGCGGCGCGCGGCAGCCAGCCGTCGTCCCGCCCGTCTCCGGCGCGGCGGTCCACCGGCATGGCGTCGGGGCGCAGCCCGACGCGGCGGAAGCACCCGAGCGCCCGCTCCATGTGGGCGGCGCTGGTGACGAGCAGGAGCGTCCGCCAGCCGCGCGCCCGGACCACCTTCTCGGACTCGACCGCGTTCTCGCGCGTGTTGCGGCTGTTCCCCTCGGCCACGATCCGCTCGGGCGGGATCCCCCACTCGGCCATCCTGCCGGCGACCACCTCGGCCTCGGAGGGCTCGCCGGTGGCGGGGTGGATGAGCCCGGCGGAGAGGAGGAGGTGGTGGGCGCGGCCGCTCCTCGCGAGCTCGAACCCCCGCACGTAACGGTCGGCCGCGTCGTTCAGCTCGAGCCCTCCCGTGACCCGCTCCACCGCGGGCTCGCTCGCGCCTCCGAGCACGATGGCCGCGTCGTAGACCACGCCCGGCCGCGAGGTGTCCCGAGCCGACGACTCCGCGAACCGCTGCAGCCGGTTCGCGACCGGCGGCAGGGAGAAGGCGAGCAGCACCGCCAGCGCGAGCGCCCCCAGCCCGGCGGCCGCGCCGACGCGGCGGCGCGCGGCCGAGAGCAGGGCGCCGAGGGCGAGCAGGACCGACCACGCCATCGGCTCCGCGAACCAGTCGAGCACCTTGGAGAGGACGAGGAACACGCCGCGATGATACCTCCTCCGCGAGGGGCCGCTCGCCTGGTCAGCTTCGCCCGGCGAGCACCTCGCGGGCCGTCTCGAGGAAGCGGGCCACCGCCGGGGCGGGCTCGTCGGGGCGGTGGAGCGCCAGGAGCTGGGTGCGCGGCGCCGGCGGCGCGAGCGGCCGGTAGACCACACCGGCGAGCTGGAGCGCCTCGGCCGAGGCCGGCACCAGGGTGACGCCGATGCCGGCCGCCACCAGCGCCACCGTGGTCGAGAGCTCCAGGGTCTCCTGCGCCACCTCGGGCTGGAAGCCGGCCTCGCGGCAGATGCCCGCCACGTGATCCATCCAGCCCGGGCGCGGGGCGCGCGGGAAGAGCACGAAGGGCTCGTTGGCCAGCTCGCGCAGCGGGACGGTGCGGCGCGCCGCCAGCCGGTGCTCGCGCGGCAACGCCACCCGGAGCGGCTCATCCAGCAGCGGCACCGCGGCGAGCGCCTCGTCGCCCACCGGCCGGCGCGCCAGGCCAAGCTGGATCCGGCCGCTGCGGAGCGCCGCCACCTGGTCGAAGGTGGACATCTCGGCGAGGGTGAGCGCCACCCGCGGATGGCGCTCCCGGAAGCGGCGGAAGACGGTGGGGATGAGGCCGTAGGTGGCGGAGGCGACGAAGCCGACCGCCAGCGTCCCCGCCTCGCCGCGCGCCACCCGCCCCGCCGCCGCGCCCGCTTGCCTCACCCGCTCCAGGACTGCGCGCGCCTCCTCGAGGTACACGGCGCCGGCCTCGGTGAGCCGCACCCGCCGCCGGCTGCGCTGGAAGAGCTCGAAGCCGAGCTCGCGCTCGAGCTGCCGGACCTGCTGGCTGAGCGGCGGCTGCGAGATGCCGAGGCGCGCGGCGGCGCGGCCGAAGTGCAGCTCCTCGGCAACGGCCACGAAGTAGCGCAGGTGACGGAGCTCCATGATTGATAGTTATTACGTCTCAGTCGGGATGAAAGAGATATTGGACGTCTCGGTCGCCGGAGCCCATCCTTTCCTTGCCCCATGCAGCCCGACTCCCCCTCCCCCGACGCCATCCCCGCCTCGACGCTCGTCGCGCTCGGGCTCGCCGGCTTCTGCGCCTTCCTGAACGTCTACGTCACCCAGCCCCTCCTGCCGCTCTTCCGGGAGGTGTTCGGGATCTCGAGCGCCCGCGCGGCCCTGACCGTGAGCGCCCCCACCCTGGCGGTGGCGCTGGCCTCCCCCTTCATCGGGGCGGTGGCGGACCGCTTCGGTCGCCGGCGGGTGATCGTGACCTCGCTCTTCCTGCTCTCGGCGCCCACCCTGCTCGCCGCCACCGCGCGCGACGTCGACCAGCTCATCGCCTGGCGCTTCGCCCAGGGGCTGGCGGTCCCGGGGATCTACGCGGTGGGGATCGCCTACATCAGCGAGGCCTGCGGCGGCGCCGGGATGGCGCGGGGCATGGCGGCGCTCGTCACCGGCAACGTGCTCGGCGGCTTCTGCGGCCGCGCGCTCTCGGGGCTCGTCGGCGAGCACCTCGGCTGGCGGGCGGTCTTCGTGGCGCTGGCCCTCCTCACCTTCGCCGGGGCCGCCGTGACCTGGCGCTCCCTGCCGAAGCAGCCCGCGCGCCGCCTCCGCGGCCAGCCCGGGCCCCGCGAGGCGGTCCGCCGCCTGGGCCCGCAGCTCGTCACCCCGAAGCTCATCGCCACCTACGCCGTCGGCTTCAACGTGCTCTTCTCGCAGGTGGCCATCTTCACCTACGTCACCTTCCACCTCGCGGCGCCGCCCTTCCGGCTCGGCGCCGCGGCCATCTCCTCGATCTTCGTGGTCTACCTGGTGGGGGCGGTCATCACCCCCTTCGCCGGCCGCTGGATCGACCGGGTCGGGTCGCGCCGCGCGCTCGCGGTGGTCCTCGCGGCCGCCATCGCCGGCGGGGGCCTCACCCTGCTGCCGGCGCTCTCGGCGGTGGCCCTCGGCCTCGCCCTCTGCTGCACCGCGGTCTTCGTGAGCCAGTCGGCCTCCACCGCCTACCTGCAGTCGGCGGCTGCGCCCGAGGCGCGCTCCACCGCCGCCGGCATCTACGTGTCCTGCTACTACCTCGGGGGCGCCGCCGGCGGCATCCTGCCCGCCGTCGCCTGGCACCTCGGGGGCTGGCCGGCCTGCGTGGGGCTGGTGGCCCTGGTGCAGCTCGGCACCATCGCCCTCGCCTTCCGCTACTGGAGCGGCCGCCCCACGCCGGCCGGCCGCGTGGCGCCGATCGCCGCCGAAGGCGTATGATCGCCTCGCCGCACCCTAGCGGCGGGAGGGGCTCATGGCGTCCATCCGCTTCCTGGGAGCGGCCGGCACGGTCACCGGCTCGCGCCACCTCGTCCGATCCGGCGGCCGGCAGGTGCTGGTCGACGCCGGTCTCTTCCAGGGCCTGAAGGAGCTGCGGCTCCGAAACTGGGCCGGCTTTCCGGTGCCACCGGCGTCGATCGACGCGGTGATCCTCACCCACGCGCACATCGACCACTCGGGCGCCCTGCCGCTCCTCGTCCGGCTCGGCTTCCGGGGACCGGTGCACTGCACCCCGGCCACCAGCGACCTCTGCGGCCTGCTCCTGCCCGACTCGGCGCGGCTGCAGGAGGAGGAGGCGCGCTGGGCCAACCAGCGCGGCTACTCGAAGCACGCGCCCGACGCGAAGCCGCTCTACGACGAGGCCGACGCGGCCCGCGCCCTGGAGCTCCTCGCCCCGGTGCCCTACGGCGCGCGCCAGGAGGTGGCGCCGGGGATCGCCTTCCGGTTCCACCGGGCCGGCCACATCCTCGGCAGCGCCACGGTGGAGATGGAGCTCTCGGAGGGCGGCCGCGCGCCGCGCCGGCTCCTCTTCTCGGGCGATCTCGGGCGCTACGGCGTGCCCATCATGCCCGACCCCGAGCCGGCGACGCCGGCCGATGCGCTGCTGGTGGAGTGCACCTACGGCGACCGGCTCCACCCCCCGGCCTCGCCCGCGGCGGCGCTGGCGGCGGAGGTGAACGAGGCGGTCGGGCGCGGCGGCGCCCTGCTGGTGCCGGCCTTCGCCGTCGGGCGTACCCAGGAGGTGCTCTTCCACCTCCGGGCCCTCGAGGCCGAGGGCGCCATCCCGGAGCTCCCGGTGTTCGTCGACTCGCCCATGGCCATCGACGCCACCCCCATCTACCTCGCCCACCGCGAGGACCTCGACGAGGAGATGGACCGGCTCCTCGCGCGCGGCGTCGCGCCGCTGCGGCCGCGGCGCCTCACCTTCGCGCGCACGCCGGAGCAGTCGAAGGCCATCAACCGGGTCGAGGGTCCGTGCGTGATCATCTCGGCGTCGGGGATGGCCACCGGCGGCCGCATCCTGCACCACCTCGCGCGGCGGCTCCCCGACCCGCGCACCACCGTGCTGCTGGTCGGCTTCCAGGCGCCCGGCACCCGCGGCGCCAGCCTGCAGGCCGGCGCCGCCACCCTCAAGATCCACGGCGAGCAGGTGCCGGTGCGAGCGCACGTGGCCGCCCTGTCCGGCTTTTCGGCCCACGGCGACCGCGACGAGGTGGGGCGCTGGCTCGCCACGCTGCCGCGCCCGCCCGCTCGCACCTTCTGCGTCCACGGCGAGCCGGCGCCGCTCTCGGCCACCGCGGAGCGGCTGCGCGCCCAGGGCTGGTCGGCGGCGGTGCCGCGCTACCTGGAGGAGGTGGAGCTGGGGTAGGAGCCCGGCGGCGCCGGTCGCGAGCGGTGGCGCGGGGCGCGGCGTCCGTCCTCGACGCAGGCGAGCTGGCGCGCCACCGAGCGGCGAAAGGCCTCGCGCAGCGGCTCGTACTTCGCCGGGGCGCGCTCCAGCGCCGCCAGCGCCAGCGCCACCGCCTCGATGGTCGACAGGCAGTGGGCGGCCGGCTCGCGCCGCAGCCCGGCGTAGCCGCTCGGCTGCGAGGGCGAGAGGGAGATGCGCGGCAGCGCGGCCAGCGCCGGGTTGACCTTCACCATCTTGGCGGCGAGGTGCCAGGTGCCGTCGATGACGAAGAGCACCCGCGGCGGCGCGGCGGCGCGCTCCTCCGCCGGCACCGCCCCATCGCCCGGGAAGAGCAGGGCCGCATCCCCGCTGGCGCAGAGCTCCTCGACGCGGGCGTGGCCGCCGAACTCCACGCCGCGGTACAGCTCGGAGCTCGGCAGGGCGAGGTGGGCCATCCAGGCGGTGCAGATGGCGAGCCGCGCCTCGCGCGGGTGCTGCAGCAGCACCACTTTCGTCGCCGAGGGGATCGACGGGAGCTCCCGGCAGAGGCAGAACGGCTCGGGGCGCAGGCAGCGGAGGCAGGTGGGGCGCACGGGGAGCGCAACATAGCACGAGGGCGGGAGCCGCCCGGAAGGGGCCGGCCCGCCGCCCTCGGCGAGGTGCCGCTCGAGCCTAGCAGCCGAGCTTCTTGAAGAAGTCGTTCCCCTTGTCGTCCACCAGGATGAAGGCCGGGAAGTCGACCACGTCGATCTTCCAGACCGCCTCCATGCCCAGCTCGGGGAAGTCGATGCACTCGACCTTCTTGATGTTCTCCTCGGCGAGCACCGCCGCCGGGCCGCCGATGGAGCCGAGGTAGAAGCCGCCGTGCTTCTTGCACGCGTCGGTCACCTGCTGGCTCCGGTTGCCCTTGGCGATCATCACCATCGAGGCGCCCTTCGACTGGAGCAGGTCCACGTAGCTGTCCATGCGGCCGGCGGTGGTCGGGCCGAAGGAGCCGGAGGGCTTGCCCGCCGGGGTCTTGGCCGGGCCGGCGTAGTAGACCGGGTGGTCGAGGAGGTACTGCGGCACCGGCTTGCCGGCGTCGATGATCTCCTTGAACTTCGCGTGGGCGATGTCGCGCGCCACCACCAGCGTGCCGTTGAGGAGCAGCGGCGTCGACACGGGGTGCTTCGATAGCTCGGCCAGGATCTCCTTCATCGGGCGGTCGAGGTCGACCTTGACGCCGTGGCCGTGGCGACCGGTCCGGTACTGCTCGGGGATGAGCCGCCCCGGCTCGTGGTCGAGCGCCTCGAGCCAGATGCCGTCGCGATCGATCTTGGCCTTCACGTTCCGGTCGGCCGAGCAGGAGACGCCCATGCCCACCGGGCAGGAGGCGCCGTGGCGGGGCAGGCGGACCACGCGCACGTCGTGGGCGAAGTACTTGCCGCCGAACTGCGCGCCGATGCCGAGCTCGTAGGCGGCGGCGAGGAGCCGCTTCTCCAGCTCGAGGTCGCGGAAGGCGACGCCCTGGTCGTTCCCCTGCGTCGGGAGCGCGTCGTAGTACTTGGTGGAGGCGAGCTTCACCGTCTTGAGGCAGGTCTCGGCCGAGGTGCCGCCGATCACGAAGGCCACGTGGTACGGCGGGCAGGCGGCGGTGCCGAGGTGCTTCATCTTGTCGACGAGGAACTTCTCGAGCTTCTCGGGGGTGAGGAGCGCCTTGGTCTCCTGGAACAGCATGGTCTTGTTGGCCGAGCCGCCGCCCTTGGCCACGAAGAGGAACTTGTACTCGGCGCCCTCGGTCGCGTAGAGGTCGATCTGCGCCGGGAGGTTGGTGCCGGTGTTCTTCTCGTCGTAGACGTTGAGGGCGGTGGTCTGCGAGTACCGCAGGTTCTCCCTGGTGTAGGTCTCGTAGACGCCCTGGGACAGGAACTGCTCGTCCTTGGCGCCGGTCCAGACCTGCTGGCCCTTCTTGCCGACGATGGTGGCGGTGCCGGTGTCCTGGCAGACCGGCAGCTCGCCGCGGGCGGCGATCTCGGCGTTGCGCAGGAAGGCGAGCGCCACGCCCTTGTCGTTCTGCGAGGCCTCCGGGTCGGAGAGGATCTTCGCCACCTGCTCGTTGTGGGCGGGGCGGAGGAAGAAGGAGCACTCGCGGATGGCCTCGCGGGCGAGCCGAGCCAGCGCGGCCGGCTCCACCTTCAGGATCTCCTTGCCCTCGAAGGTGGACACCGACACGCCCTCCTTGGTCAGGAGGCGGTACTGGGTTTCGTCCTTACCGAGCGGGAACGGGTCCTGGTACTTGAACGCGGGGGTCGCCATGCCGGGTGTCTCCTTCGAGCGGGCCAGGGTGGAAAAAGCGGGCGCGAGCAAACCACACTTGCACCCGCGGTGTCGACGCGTGCCGCGGCAGGCGCCCGTGCGGGCGCCCGCCGCCGACCGATCACTCCTCCACGTCGGTGAGGACCAGCTGCCCGTACTTGTCCTTCACCGGCTCGCGGATCTTGAGGAGCTCGAACCACTTCCAGAACGCCTCCACGAAGACCACCGCCATCAGCACCATCAACACCACCGAGAGCCCGGCCAGCAGGTAGAGCCCCTTCGGCAGGTAGTTGCGGGTGATGTTGAGGTAGCCCGCGCTCATGGTGACCGGGATCATGAGGATGCCCGGCACCGCGGTCACCCAGGCGTAGCGCGCCTTGCCGAGCCGGATGATCATGGTGGTGCAGACGATGAGCGCGCAGGTGGCGAGCAGCTGGTTCGACATCCCGAAGAGCGGCCAGATGGTCTGGATGTCGCCGGTGTAGACCAGGTAGCCCCAGGCGCCGGTGAAGATCACGCTGGTGATCACGATGCCCGGCATCCACTTCTTCTCCTCGAACTTCGGCAGGACCTTGCCGAACATCTCCTGGAGCATGTAGCGGCCGACGCGCGTGCCGGTGTCGACGGCGGTGAGGATGAAGACCGCCTCGAACATGATGGCGAAGTGGTACCAGTAGCCAGCCAGCCCCTTCATGAAGGGCACCGCCGAGAAGACGTAGGCCATGCCCACCGCCAGCGAGACCGCGCCGCCGGGCCGGCCCTGCAGCTGCTCGCCGACCTCCTTGGCCAGCTCCGGCAGGTGCACCGTGCTCATGCCGAGGGTCGAGAAGACCTTGGCGCTGGTGTTGATGGCGAAGTAGTCGCCGGGGATGAGCACGCAGGCGGCGACCAGCGCCATGATGGCCACCACGCCCTCCACCAGCATGGCGCCGTAGCCGACGAAGAGGATGTCCTTCTCGGTGCCGATCATCTTGGGGGTGGTGCCGGTGCCGATGATGGCGTGGAAGCCGGAGAGGGCGCCGCAGGCGATGGTGATGAAGATGAAGGGGAAGACCGCGCCCGGGATGATGGGGCCGCCGCCGTGGACGTACTGCGTGATGGCCGGCATCTGCAGGGTCGGGTGAACGATGGCGATGCCCAGCACCAGGATCGCCACCGTGCCGAGCTTCAGGTAGGTGGAGAGGTAGTCGCGCGGGCAGAGCAGCAGCCACACCGGCAGCACCGAGGCGGCGAAGCCGTAGATCGGGATGACGAGGGCGATCTGGTTGCGGCTCAGGGTGAACCAGCTCGAGAGCGTCGGGTTGGCGGCCACGTAAGGCCCGGCGAGCAGCGCCAGGAAGAGCAGCCCGACGCCGATGACGCTCGCGCCCTTCACGTCGCCGGGGCGCCACTTGTGGAGGTAGACGCCCATGAGCAGGGCGATGGGGATGGTGGCGAGCACGGTGAAGGTGCCCCACGGGCTCTTGAAGAGCGCGTTCACCACCGCGATGGAGAGGCCGGCCAGGGTGAGGATCAGGATGAAGAGGATGGCGAACGAGGCCACGATGCCGGCCCGGGTGCCGATCTCGTGCTCGGCGATGAGCGAGAGGCTCCGGCCCTTGTGGCGCACCGAGGCGAAGAGCACCACCATGTCGTGCACCGCGCCGGCGAGCACGCTCCCGGCCACGATCCAGATGGCGCCCGGAAGGAAGCCGAACTGCGCCGCCAGCACCGGCCCGAGCAGCGGACCGGCCGCGGCGATGGCCGCGAAGTGGTGGCCGAAGAGCACGTAGCGGTTGGTCTCGTGGTAGTCGTGCCCGTCCTCGAGCGCGACCGCCGGCGTGACGCGGGTGTCGTCGAGCCCGAGCACGCGCTGGGCGATGAAGAGACCGTAGAAGCGGTAGGCGAGCGCGAAGACGCACAGCGCCACGAAGACCAGGGTGACAGCGTTCATGGAGACTCCCTTCGCCCCCGGGGCCGGGGCGGTGTGCGAGAGCCTACAACGACTTTCGGGTGACGGCGTAGCGCCTGGCCGGTCGTCGGCCGCGGAGGGGCCGAAGACCGACCCGTGGGACGACTCGTGAGCCCTTTGGGGTCTAAAGCAGGCGTGTCCCTCGACTTTTTTCAGGGCTTGCTGTACAGGATTCTTCCCTTCTCGCTCTGGGGAGGGTCCGCACGGCACTTTCTGCCGCCGGAATTTGAGAAGAAACGAGTTTCAGTACATGGCTACCGGTACCGTGAAGTGGTTCAACGACGCGAAGGGCTTCGGCTTCATCACCCAGGACAGCGGTGGCGAGGATGTCTTCTGCCACCACACCGCCATCCAGGCCGAGGGGTTCCGCACCCTCGCCGAGGGTCAGAAGGTGGAGTTCGACGTGACGAAGGGCCCGAAGGGCCTGCAGGCGGCGAACGTCCGCCCCATCTAACCGCTTCGCGGTGAATGGATAAGGAAGCCCGGTCTCTCGCGAGGCCGGGCTTTCTCGCTTTCAGGGCGGCGGCAGGACGCCGAGCCGCCGCAGCTCCTCGATGAGCGCGCGGCTCACCTGCGCGTGGTTGGCCCTCCACTCGGCGTTGGCCCGCGGTCCCACCCGGTTGGCGACCGCCAGGGCGGCGCCGGCCGGGACCCCCACCTCGGCGCACGCCGCGAGCACCCCCGACAGCTCGAGGTGCTCCACCGCAGCCACCCGGGCGAACGCGCGCGCCCCCTGCTCGCTGGAGGTGATGGCCGGCGGCACCACCACCGCCACCTTCGGGAGGGGCAGCGACCAGGTGGCGGCCCAGCGCACGGCCTCGACCTCGGGCCGGTAGGCGCGTCCCGAGAGCTCCTCCTGGGAGGTGGCGAGCGCCCCGGAGGCGGACACCAGGTCGCCGATCCGGAGCCGCTCGTCGAGGGCCCCGCAGGTGCCCACGAAGAGCACCCGCTCCGGCGCGTCCTCGGCGAGCAGCCGCGCCGTCCGCACCGCCGCCGCCACCGCGCCGACGCCGCACGCGGCGACGCGCCACCCCGCGGGCGGCGCGCCGTCGAGCCCCGCCAGCTCCGGAGCGAAGGCCGCGAGGAGCAGCTTCACGCCGCGCCCGCGGCCCCCTTCGGCCGGCGCTGCTGGGCGACGAAGCCCCAGACCAGGAAGGCGATCTCGGTCAGCGCGACCACGATCATCCAGGTGACCACCGGCGAGTCGCCCATGCCGTAGGAGTGCATGCCGGTGGTGAGCACGAAGTTCACCCCCAGGTAGGTC
>DASRRJ010000002.1:0-218220 GCA_035656915.1 Anaeromyxobacteraceae bacterium | reverse complement strand
CCATGTACGGCTTCTTGAATCGCATGCGTCCTCCCGAGAGCGAGATCGACCTCTCATGAAGAATGCGGGATCGCAAGCCCGAACCGATTCCCACCAAATACCGTGCGCGGAACTCCATCAAGGAGCGTGCTCACGCTCACTGCAAACCGTCGACGGAGGTGACCCGCCTCTACCTGACGTGGGGGGAGACCGAGTTGCTCCGGGCGGCCCTCCCGCCGCCTGGAGCCCAGCACCCGAGCGCGGCGCCGACCCTCCTGGCGGGGCTGTCGCTGTGGCTGCAGCGCCCGCTGTCCGTTGTGCTGTGTGCGGACGCCGAGGAGACTTCGTCCGCGCTGGGCCTCTGCGACGGCTTCGGCTTCGGGCAAGAGACCCTGCACTACGACGTCGAGGTCGTTGATCCCAGGCGCCCCCGCCGAGGGCTCGGGTCCTTCCGGGACCTGCGCCAGCTCAGCCTGCGGACGGGCCGGTGACGACGCCCGAGACCGAGGCGGAGATCCTTCGCCTGCACTACGCGGAGCACTGGCGTGTCGGCACCATCGCCGCCCAGCTCGGGATCCACCCCGACGTGGTCCGCCGTGTCCTCGGCCTCGGGGACGCCCGACCCGATGGTGAGCCGCGGCCGCGGCTCGTCGACCCGTACCGTGCCTTCATCGCCGAGACGCTGGCCCGCTACCCGCGACTGCGCGCCACCCGGCTGCATGACATGGTCGCCCAGCGCGGCTACGCCGGGGCGGTCCGCACCCTGCGCGAGTACGTGGCCGAGGTCCGCCCTAAGCCGCGGCGCGAGGTGTACCTCCGCACCGAGCCGCTGCCCGGCGAGCAGGCACAGATCGACTGGGCCTACGTCGGCAAGGTCGCGGTGCCCGGCGGCGAGCGGGCGCTCTGGCTCTTCGTGATCGTGCTCTCGCACTCGCGGGCCCTGTGGGGCGAGTTCGTCTTCGACCTCACCGTCCACTCGCTCACCCGGTCGCTGGTCCGTTCTGCCCGCGCCTTCGGTGGCGTCCCGCGCCAGTGGCTCTTCGACAATCCCAAGATCGTCGTGCTCGAGCGGCGCGGCGACGCGGTGCGCTTCCACCCCGTGCTCCTCGACCTCTGCGGAAGGATGCGCGTCGAGCCGCGCCTCTGCGCGGTGGCCCGGCCGGAGCACAAGGGCCGGGTCGAGCGGGCCGTTCGCTACCTGCGAGACCGCTTCCTGGCCGGCCGCACCATCACCGGCATCGCCGAGGGCAACGCCCAACTGCTGCGCTTCCTGGCCGAGATCGCCCAGCCCCGCCCGCACCCAGTGCTCGCGCCCAGGACCGTCGCTGACGTGTTCGCCGAGGAGCGACACCGCCTCCTCGCGCTGCCTGAACCGCTGCCCGACACCGACCGGGTGGAGCCGGCCGGCGCCGACTCCCAGGCGTTCGTCCGCTTCGACACCAACCGGTACTCCGTGCCCACCGATCACGCCGACCGCGCCCTGACGCTGGTGGCGGACGACGTCACCGTGCGCGTGCTCGACGGGGCCACTTGCATCGCCCACCACCAGCGCGACTACGGCAAGCGGCAGGTGATCGAGCGCGCCGAGCACCGCGCCGCCCTGGTCGCTGAGCGTCGTGCCGCGCGCGACCTCAAGGGCCGAGACCGTCTCCGCGCCGTCGCGCCCGACTTCGGCGCGCTCCTCGACCGCTGGGCGCTCGCCGGCCCGAGCCTCGCCATCCAGGTAACCCGCGCCATCAAGCTCCTGGACCTCTACGGCGACGAGGTGTTCGCCGCCGCGGTGACCGAGATCGTCGCCCGTGGCCTGCGCGACAACGGTGCGCTGGCCGTCGCCTGCGACCGCCTGCGCGTGGAGCGCCGGCGCCCGGTCCCCGTCGACCTTCACCTGCCCGCCCACGCCGACGATCGCGATGTCGTCCCCCATGACCTGGAGACCTACGATGCCGACTGACCCGACCGACCTCACCGCCCATCTCGCCCAGCTCGGCTTCCGTGCCGGGCGCGATGCCCTGGCCGCCTTCCTGACTCACGCCCACAAGAGCCGCCTCGGCCCCACCGAGTCCATCGAGGCCCTCGTCGCGCTCGAGCGGCGCGCCCGCGAGGCCACCAACCTCGCCAGCCGCACCCGCGCCGCCTACCTCGGCGCCTTCAAGCCCCTCGACCGCTTCGACTGGGCCCACCCGCGCAAGATCGACCGCGCCCTCGTCGAGCGGCTCATCACCCTCGACTTCGTCGGCCGCGGCGAGAACGTGCTCCTGCGTGGCCAGTCGGGCGTCGGCAAGACCATGCTCGCCAAGAACATCGGCCACGCCGCCCTGCTCGCCGGCAAGACCGTCCGCTTCACCACGCTGGCCGCCGCTCTCGCCGACCTCCTCCAGCAGGAGTCGCTTCCAGCCTTCGAGCGCAGGCTCAAGCGGTACACCAGACCAGCGCTCTTGATCCTTGACGAACTCGGCTACCTGCCGTGCGACAGCCGCGCTGCCGACATCCTCTTCAACATCATCAGCCGCCGCCACGAGCACCGCTCGACCATCATCTCCACCAACCTGGCCTTCAAGCAGTGGGGCACCGTCTTCCCAGGCGCCGCCTGCGTCGTCGCACTCGTCGACCGCTTCGCCCAGCACTGCCACAAGGTCGACATCGACGCCGACTCCTGGCGCGACCGCCACGCCTTCGAGCGCGACGATGCGCCCGAGAAGCCACCGCCCAGCCGGCCCTCCAGAAAGCGGTGATCCCTACGCGCCGGCGGCCCGCGCCTCGGCTCGACCGTCACTTTTCGACGGAGGCTGGCCGCCGTCTACAGACGGGAGGTAGGCATCATGGCGAGCGTCTTCCAGAGGGACGGCTCCTGGGTGGTGAAGTGGCGCAACGCGCACGGCCGCTGGCGTCAGCAGCGGACGCGCTGCCACACGAAGCTCGAGGCGCGAAGGTTCGCCGACGACCTCGAGCGGCGCGCCGAGCGCCAGGCGGCCGGGGTGGAGCCGCTGCCTGAGGGAAGGACGCGGGTCACCTTCGGCGACCTCATGGACTGGTGGTGGCGCCGGCACGGCAGCCGGCTGCGCTCTCTCACGGTGAAGCCCTTCATGGAGAAGCACTTCCGCGAGGAGCTGGGCGGGCTGCGGCTCGACGAGGTCACCACCGAGCTCTTCGACGCCTTCCTCGCGCAGAAAGACGCGGAGCTGGCGCCGAAGACGCTCAACCACCTGCGCTCCCTCGCCTACCGGATGTACCGGCTCGCCTCGGAGCCGAGCGTGGGCAAGTGGCACGGCCCGAACCCCATCGCGGCGGTCCCGCGGCGCAAGGTGCCGAAGCGGCTCCCCGAGTTCCTGCGCTGGGACGAGCTCCCGCGCGTCCTCCTCGCGCTCGAGGGACAGTGGCGCTCGGTAGTCGCCACCACCGTCTACACCGGCATGCGCAAGGGCGAGGTCTTCGGCCTCCTCAAGGCGGACCTCGACTTCGAGGGCCGCACCGTCCGCGTCTGCCGCTCCTGGGACGCCGACACCACCAAGGACGGCAAGCCGGCGCTCATCCCCATGGCCGAGGGGCTCGTGCCGCACCTACGCGCCGCGGTGAAGTCGTCAGGGTCGCAGTACGTCTTCCCGCGCGCCGACGGCGGGCTCCACCGCCAGGACGTCGCGGCCGACGACGTGCTCCGCCGCGCGCTCGGTCGGGCCGGCATCGTCCTCGGGTACGAGCACCGCTGCCGTCGGCACGGGTGCGGCTTCAAGGAGCTGCGCCCCGACGCGACCCAGGCCCGCTGCCCGCGCTGCAACTTCTCGCTCTGGCCGAAGGCGATCCCTCGCCACGTGCGCTTCCACGACCTGCGCCACACCACGGCGACGCTGCTCCTCAAGGAGGGGGCGCCGCTCGCGGTGGTGCAGCGGATCCTGCGCCACTCCGACCCGGCCATCACCACCGAGACCTACGGTCACCTCGAGCTCGCGGACATGCGCGCCGCGATCGCCAAGCTCAAATTCGAGCAGGTTTCGAGTTCAGATGGTGCGCCGGTGGTGCGGAGCTCGGCTGACTCAAAAATCGAAGCCCCCGCTGCTTCGGAGATAACCGAAGAACAGCGGGGGCTTCGGAATGTCGGGGAGACAGGATTCGAACCTGCGACCCCTTGGTCCCGAACCAAGTGCTCTACCAGGCTGAGCCACTCCCCGGTGCGACGCGCTGCCACGTGAACTTTCGCCGCGGCTTCGGGACCCGCGGCTCACGTAAGGCGGCGTATCTACTGGACACCGGCGGGGGTGTCAAGCGCTACCTGGAACGGTCTTTCGCTAGCCTCGTCGGCGCGACCAGGAGTCCGTCGCTCACCCCCGCTCGCCGGGCCGGAACGTGCCGCGGTCGTGCGCTGGAATGGCTCCGCCTGCGCCGCTCCGAAAGCGGCAGGGCGCCTCTCCATGCCCGACCGCACGCGCGAGAATCCGAGCCCCGACCATCCCGTCCCCCTCCGCGGCGCCCGCGAGCTGCCTCACAGCCTCGAGGCCGAGCAGGCGGTCCTCGGGGCGCTCCTCATCGACGAGACCGCCTTCGATCTCGTCTCGCCGATGATCGGCGCAGACGACTTCTACCTGCTCGCCCACCGCCAGGTCTTCACGGCCTGCCTCGAGCTCTCCTGCGAGGCGCGCAGCCTCGACCCGGTCCTGGTGAACCAGCGGCTCGAGGCGAAGGGGCTTCTCGGGCGCGCGGTCCCGCGCGAGCTGGTCTTCGGGCTCTTCGGCGCGTTCGGCACCTCGGGCAACGTCCTCCACTACGCCCGCCTGGTGCAGGACCTCTCCCGCCTGCGGAAGATGATGCTCGCCGCGCAGCGGGTGGTGGAGAAGGGATACTCCTCCGGAGCGGCGGTCCAGCCCTTCCTGGAGGCGGCGCAGCAGGACATCTTCGGCGCCGCCCAGGGCGCGAACCTCGACACGCTGAGCCCGATCGACCGGCCGCTGCTGCGCGCGCTCGAGGACCTCGACGCGGCGCAGAAGCGGGTGGCGGCCGGCGGCTCGACCATCACCGGCGTCCCCACCGGCCTCCCGACCCTCGATCGCAACACCCTCGGGCTGCAGCCGGGCGCGCTGGTGATCCTGGCGGCCCGGCCCTCGGTGGGCAAGACGGCCTTCGCGCTCACCCTCGCCGCGCACGCGGCGGTCCGCTGCGAGAAGCGGGTAGCCTTCTTCTCGCTCGAGATGCCCTCGGAGCAGCTCGCGCTCCGCGTCCTCGCCGCCGAGGCGGAGCTCGACCTCCTCAAGCTGCGCCAGCAGATGCTCGGCACGGCCGACTGGGACCGGATCGGGGCGCACGCCGAGCGGATCTCCAGCTCGCGCCTCTGGCTCGACGACAGCTTCCTGCTCACCCCGGTGGAGCTCCGCGCCAAGTGCCGGAAGATCAAGCGCGAGTCGGGGCTCGACCTCGTCGTCGTCGATTACCTCCAGCTCATGCACGCCCCGAGCGACCGGGCCAGCCAGTCCCGCGAGCAGGAGATCGCCACCATCAGCCGGTCGCTCAAGGGGCTCGCGAAGGAGCTCCAGGTGCCCGTGCTCGCGCTGTCGCAGCTCAACCGCGGCGTGGAGAAGCGCAAGGGGAAGCACGAGCAGCCGATGCTCTCCGATCTGCGCGAGTCGGGCGCCATCGAGCAGGACGCGGACATCGTCCTGTTCCTGCACCGGCCCGGAGACGACCAGGAGGAGAGACCGCGGGGCGACGTGGAGGAGCTGCAGCTCATCATCGCGAAGCAGCGTCAGGGGCCGCCCGGAACGATCGACCTGGTCTTCTTCCGGCCGCATACCAAGTTCGTGGAGAACCAGCGGCAGGGAGGGAGAGGGTAGAGGCGGGTAGCGCCTCACCGACTCTCGATCGTGAGCGCCTGCCCCCGCGGTCCGCCCAGCACCACCACGGTCCGGCCGATCCGCGGTCCTCACGGCAGGTCGCCCCGGCCCGCGCGGACGAGGTACCGGATCGCCTGACCGGTCCGCTCCTCCTCGACGGGGACTCCGGCGCGGGAGAGCGCGTCGAGGTCGCGCTGGACGGTGTGCTTGGAGACCTCGAGCCGCTCGGCGAGCGCGCGCACGAGCATCGGCTCCGGCGAGTGAGCCAGTAACCTCCAGAGGGCGATCCTGCGCGTGAAGGCGTCCATGCTCCCCTCGAGGTGCTGGCGGCGTGCGGGTCGCCGCTCCACCATCGAGCAGAACCTAGAGGCTTGCCGTGACGTATCGGGTCACAGTGAGGCCTGGCCGAGGTATGCTGTTCCTCGATGAAGACGCGGCCGTCCGCGAAGGGCCGGAACGCCCAGCTGGAGCGGGTACTCAACGTCCTCCGGGACCTTTCCCGGCTCGACGGCGCCGACCTCTACGAGCTCGCCGAGCGCCACGGGGCCACCGTGCGCACCATCCGCCGCGACCTCGAGGCCCTCGCGGCCGCCGGCCTGCCGCTCGCGCGCGAGGCGTCCGCCGACGGCAAGCGGCTCCGCTGGCGGCTGGACCGTGGCCGCGACCAGCGAGGCGATCTCGCCGCCCTGCTCGACGCGAGCCACTACCTCGCCCTGCGCGTGGCCATGAACGACGCCGGAGCCCTGGCGCGAGAGACCGGGCTCTACGGCACGCTCGAGGACCTCGCCGGCAAGATCGAGCGGGCCGTCGGGCCGAAGGGGAGGGGACAGCTCGCCGCCATCGAGCGTTGCTTCCTGTCCTGGGACAAGCACGCCTACCGGAGCGCCGGCAAGGAGCACCTCTGGCCGCTGGTGAAGGCCATCGAGGAGCGGCGCATCTGCCGGGTCCGCTACCGGGCGGCCTCCGGAGACGGCCAGGCGCGCAGCTTCGAGGTGCTGCCGCTCCGGCTCTTCGCGCACGACCGGGCGGTGTACCTGCTGTGCAAGTTCCAGGGTCACCGCCAGGTCGGCACGCTCAACCTCCACCGGCTCGAGCACCTGGAGGTGACGGCCCGCGAGGGAAAGGTGCCGGCCGGCTTCGACCCGGCGAAGTGGGCCGAGTCGGCATTCGGCATCTTCCCGGGGGAGAAGCCGACCAGGTACGTCCTGCGCTTCGCGCCCGAGGTGGCTCCGTTCATCCGCGAGCGGGTGTGGCACCCGAGCCAGGAGCTGAGCGAGCTCCGCGGGGGCGGGGTGGAGCTGCGCTTCACCTGCGGCGAGTCCTACGAGGTGACGAGCTGGGTGGCGGGGTGGAGGGAGTGGGCGGAGGTCGTCGCTCCCCGCTCCCTGCGGGCAGAGCTCGGCGCGCTCGGCCGCGAGCTGGTCCGCCGCTACGCCGTCTCGTGCGCGGACGAATAGTCACGCCGCCGTCAGTGAGGCGTGAGCCTCCTCGAGCCGATCGGGGATGGCGATGGACTGCGGGCACATGGTTTCGCAGACGCCGCAGCGGCTGCACTGATCGGCGCCCCCGCCCGACGACGTCACGAAGGTGGCGTACTGCCACGATCCCAGCTTGCGCGCGTCGAACATCCGCGACGAGTTGTAGGCGCTGAACGTGCCGGGGATGTCGACGCCGCTCGGGCAGGGCAGGCAGTAGCCGCAGGTGGTGCAGGGGACGGCCATGCGCGCCCGGTAGAACGCCTTCGCCTCGTCCACGCGCGCGAGGTCCTCGGCGTCGAGCGGGGCGGCCTCGCTCGCGCAGGTCGCGTTCTCCCGGAGCTGCTCGCGGGAGCCCATCCCGGAGAGGACGGTGACGACGCCCGGAAGGCTCCAGACCCACCGCAGCGCCCAGCTCGCGGCGGACCAGCCGCGCCCGGAAGCGTCCCAGATGGCCTGCACGGCCGGCGGCACCCGCGCGAGCGAGCCGCCCCGGAGCGGCTCCATCACCACCACCCCGACCCTCCGCTCCGCGGCGTGGCGCAGCCCGGCGAGCCCCGCCTGGAAGTCCTCGTCGAGGTAGTTGAGCTGGAGCTGGCAGAAGGTCCAGTCGTACGCGTCGGTGATCTTCTTGAAGTCGGGCAGCGTGCCGTGGAACGAGAAGCCCAGGTTGCCGATGCGGCCGTCGGCGACCGCGCGCTCGAGGTTTCGGGTGGCGCTGAGCCGCTGCATCGCCGCCCACCGCTCCCCGTTCAGCGCGTGCAGCAGGTAGAAGTCGATCCGGCCGGTCCGGAGCCGCTCGAGCTGGGCGTCCAGCAGCCGGTCGAAGTCGCCCTCGGTCTCGACCTCCCACACCGGGCACTTGGTGGCGAGCTGCACCTTCTCGCGCCACCCGCCGCTCAGCGCCCTGCCGAGGAACGGTTCGCTCTGGCCGGCGTGGTAGACCCAGGCGGTGTCGAGGTAGTTCACGCCCGCGTCGATGGCCGCGTGGACCATGCCGGTGGCGGCCTCCTCGTCGATGCGCGCGGGATCGCCTCCGACGATCGGCAGGCGCATCGCGCCGAAGCCGAGGCTGGAGATGCGCGAGTCCGGGAGCTTGGGGAAAGACCTGTATTGCATCTGGTGACCGCCTCCGTTTCGCGGAACGTCCCTCGGGAGGCGGCCGATGCGCAAGCGCGATCACGCTGCCTGGGCGGCGTCGGCGCGCGTCCTCGGCGGGCGAAGCCCTGGCACGCTCACCACGGTGATGCCCGCGAGCACCAGCACCGCCCCAATCCCGAACGCGGCGTCCACCCGCTCGCCGAGCACGAGCACGCCGAAGCTCACGCCGAAGAGCGGCGTCAGGAACGAGAACACCGACACCTGCGAGGCGGCGTAGCGGCGCAGCAGCCAGAACCAGGCGAGGTAGCTCGCGAAGGAGACGACCAGGCCCTGGAAGAGCAGGCTCGCCCAGGCGAGGCGCGTGAGCGTGAGCTGCGCCGCCTGACCGGTGAGCGCGGCGGCGCCGAGGAGCAGGGCGCAGGCGAGGGTGAGCTGGTAGAGCAGCGTCTTCGCGGGCGCGGCCTCGGAGAGCGCCGAGCGGCGCACCACCACCGTGGTCGCGCCCCAGGAGGCGCCGGCGAGGACGCCGAAGGCGTCGCCGAGGAGCACCTGCGCCGACACGGCGCCGCGCGCCCAGCCGCCGCCGAACGCCACCGCGATCCCGGCGAAGGCGAGGAGGATGCCGAGCCACTGCCGCCGGCCGAGCCGCTCGCTCCGCACCGTCCAGTGGAGCCCGATGGCCGTGAAGATGGGCGAGGTGTAGAGGAGCACCGCCATGTGCGACGCCGACGTCCGGCGCAGCCCCTCGGCCACGAACAGGAACTCGGCGGCGAAGAGGGCGCCGGCGAGGAGCCCGGGCCGGAGCGTGCCGTCACGGGTCCAGAGCTTCTCGCGGCGCACCGCGGTGAGCAGCAGGACCAGCGCGGCGCTCAGCCCGGAGCGGAGGCCGACCTGCAGGATGGGCGCGACGTCGTGCGCCGCCAGCTTGATCGCCACCTGCTGCGCGCCCCAGATGGCGCACAGGAGCGCCATCGTCGTCACCACGAAGCCGTCGAGTCCCTTGCGCGTCGCGCTCATCTCGTCCCGATCCCGCCCGCCACCCCGGCCGGCGCACGAGGATCATGCCGCTGTCGAGGTCCCTTGATATAGTGCGATCCGGACATTCGCTGCAGCGAGGGCGCCAATGCCGAGGCACATCCGCACCCCCTTCGACGAGACGCTGCCCCACCCGGTCTACTTCCGGACGGACAGCCTGCAGCCCGACTCGTCCTACCCGCGCCACCGCCACCACTGGGGCGAGCTCGTCTACGCGTTCAGCGGCGTGATGGAGCTGAAGCTGGCCGACCACCACTACCTCGCGCCGCCGCAGTACGGCATCTGGCTCCCGCCAGAGGTGGAGCACGTCGGGCTCAACCGGCACGAGGCGACCTTCTGCTCGCTCTACCTGGCGCCCGCGCGCTGCCGGCGCCTGCCGCGCGAGGCGTGCGCGCTCGCGGTGGGCCCGCTCCTGCGCGCGCTCCTCGAGCGGCTCCGGGCGCGGGGGATCGACACGCCGCGCAGCGCGCCGGACTCCAGGCTGGTCGAGGTGCTGGTGGACGAGCTCGCCGCGGCGCCGCGCCAGGGCACCTACCTCCCCACCTCCGAGGACCCGCTGCTGCGCCCGGTGCTCGCCGCGCTCCAGGCGCGCCCCGACGACCCGCGCAGCCTCGCCGAGTGGGCGGGCCAGGTGCACGCCACCGAGCGGACGCTGGCCCGGCGCTGCCAGCGCGACCTGGGGATGTCCTTCGGCGAATGGCGGCAGCGGCTGCGCATCGTGCGGGCGATGGCGCTGCTCGATGCCGGGCGCTCCGTCGAGTCGATCGCGCTCGACCTCGGCTACGGCAGCTCCTCCGCCTTCATCGCCATGTTCCACCGGATGACCGGGACCTCGCCGCACAAGCTGCGGAGGGAAGCGGGCACGGGGAGCGGGGCGCGCCCGTAGCCGCTGCCCAAACGGGTCTCCGGCCGCCGCCCCGGCCGGCCTCGGCCGTGGAACCTGTAATCTCGCTCCATGGCGCCCCAGCCCCCGCACGCTCCTGCTCCCGGGCGCCTCCTCTCCCGCGCGACCCGGACCGTCGCGGTGGGCGTCCGCGCGCGCCTGCGCCTCCTCTCCGGCAGCCTGGTCCGGCGCTACTCGCTGCTCCTTCTCATCGCCACCGTCGCTCCCATGGCCGTGGTGGGCCTGGTCTACGACCGCTACATGCGCGGCCTCCTCGACCAGTTCACCGGCGAGCGGCTCAAGGCGCAGCTCGCCGCGACGTCGAGCCGCATCGGCGCCTTCCTCGACGCCCGCACCTACCAGCTCGAGCGGCTCGCGCGGTA
This sequence comes from Anaeromyxobacteraceae bacterium, assembly GCA_035656915.1. Lineage (GTDB taxonomy): Bacteria > Myxococcota > Myxococcia > Myxococcales > Anaeromyxobacteraceae > Anaeromyxobacter_B. Next base: position 207,548 of record DASRRJ010000002.1, on the reverse strand, counting down.
CCCGGTGGCGCCGCGTGACGGACGCGCCGGGCCGCTCGGCGACGAGCTGGTCTCGCTCGCCCGGCTCGAGGCCGACGAGGCCGACCTCTACGGCGTGCTGGTCTTCGGCGAGTCGCACGAGCTGCTGCAGGTCATCCCCGGGCAGGCGGCCTCGGGGCCGCCGTACTGGTCGGAGTCGCGGTTCGTCTCGCAGCAGCTGCAGCACAGCGCGCTCGGCGAGGCCGAGGTGCTGGGGCCGGTCCCGCCGCGCGACGGCCAGTCGGGCTGGTTCCTCATCCAGGAGCCGCTCCACGGCGGAGGCCACATCGCCCTGCACGTGCGCCTCTCCTCGGTCACCGAGCTCCTCGGCGCGCCCTCCATCGCGGGCGTGCTCGAGCCGGTGCTGCAGACGCCGGCGGGCTACTTCGACGTGGTGGGGCGGCCGACGGCCATCCACGGCCACCTGCTGGAAGGTCCGGAGGTGGCGGCCGGCTGGCGCCCGTGCCTGGTGGTCGATCCGGAGGAGCTGCTGCGGCCCTTCCAGGCGGCCCGCTACGCGCTCTTCGCCGGCTCTCTGGTGGCCGTCGGCGCGGTGGGCTGGGTGCTCTGGCGCATGGCGGGGCGCATCAAGGACCGCGTCGACGTGCTGGCGCACGGCGCGACCATGATCGCGGGCGGGGACTTCGGCTACCGGGTCCCCGACGAGGGCCGGGACGAGATCGGCCACTTCGCCCACACCTTCAACCGCATGGCCTCCAAGCTGGGCGAGCTGATGGACCGCACGGTCCAGCTCGAGCGGCTGGCGGCCATCGGCCAGTTCTCGACCGGGGTGGCGCACGAGGTCCGAAACCCGCTCGCCACCCTCAAGACCACGGTCCAGGCGCTGGCGCGCAGCGAGCGCGACCCGGAGCGCTCCACCCTGCTGCGGGACATGGAGCGCGAGATCGACCGCATGTCGCGCAAGATCGGCGACATGCTCGCCTTCGGCCGCCCGCGCCCGCCGGAGCGCGCTCAGGTGCGCGTTCGCGAGACGGTCCGCCGCATCCAGTCCCTGCTCTCGACGGAGGCGAAGGAGCGGCAGGTGGGGTTCACGGTCCAGGGAGAGCTCGACCTCGAGGTCCTGGTGGACGAGGACCACCTGCTGCAGATCCTCATGAACCTGGTGCAGAACGCGCTCCAGGCCACGCCCGCCGGCGGGCTCGTCACCCTGCGCTGCCTCCGCCAGGGCGACCTGGTGGCGATCGAGGTCCGCGACACCGGCAGCGGCATCCCCGCCGAGATCCTGGGCGAGGTCTTCGAGCCCTTCTACACCACCAGGCCGAGCGGCACCGGCCTCGGGCTCAGCATCTCCCGACGGCTGGCGCAGCTCAACGGCGGCAGCCTAGAGCTGGAGAGCGCCCCGGGCCACGGCACCACGGTGCGCCTGCTCCTCGCGCCGGGAAGGGATCGCGATGCCTAGCGTCCTCATCATCGACGACGAGACCTCGCTCGTGAGCTCGCTCTCGTTCGCGCTGCGCGCCGACGGCTACCAGGCCGAGGGCGCGGGCACCGGCGCGGAGGGGCTGGCGGCGGTCGAGCGGCTCCGGCCCGACGTGGTGCTCCTCGACCTCCGGCTCCCGGACGGCTCGGGGCTCGACTGGCTCGAGCGGCTCCGGGCGGCCCACGCCGAGACGCCGGTGATCATGATCTCCGCGCACGGGGAGACGCGCTCCGCCGTGCGCGCCGTGAAGCTGGGCGCCTTCGACTACCTCACGAAGCCCTTCGAGCTCGACGATCTCTTCGTGACGCTGCGCTCGGCGCTGGAGCGCGAGCGCCTCACCCAGGAGCTGTCGCGCTACCGCGAGGTGGCCGCGGGCGTGGGCGACCTCATCGGCGAGAGCGAGCCGATGCAGCGGCTGCGCGAGGAGGCGCGCAAGGTGGGCGCGAGCAACGCCTCGCGGGTGCTGCTGCTCGGCGAGTCGGGCACCGGCAAGGCGCTGGTGGCCCGCGCCGTCCACAAGCGCAGCTCGCGCGCGGCCGGCCCCTTCATCGAGGTGAACTGCGCGGCGCTGCCGGAGCAGCTCGTCGAGGCCGAGCTCTTCGGGGCCGAGAAGGGCGCGTACACCGGGGCCCACCAGCGCCGCACCGGCCTCGTCACCCTCGCCGACGGCGGGACGCTGTTCCTCGACGAGGTGGGGGAGCTGCCGCTGCAGGTCCAGTCGAAGCTGCTCCACTTCCTGGAGGACGGGAGCTACCGGGCGGTCGGCGCGGGGCGCCCGCAGGCCTCGGACGCCCGCATCGTCGCCGCCACCAACCGCGACCTCGCCGCCGAGGTGCGCGCCGGCCGCTTCCGCGAGGACCTCTTCTACCGGCTCGACGTGGTGCGCCTCCGCGTGCCGCCGCTGCGCGAGCGCGGGCGCGACGTCCTGCTGCTCGCCGGCCACTTCGCGGCGCGCTTCGCCCGCGAGGAGAAGTGCCCGGTGGTGAGCTTCACCCCGGAGGCGGAGGCGGTGCTCCTCGGCTACCCGTGGCCCGGCAACGTGCGGGAGCTGCGCAACCTGGTCGAGCGGCTCACCATCCTCAACGTGGGGCGCGCCATCACCGCGGCCGAGCTGCCCAAGGAGATCTCGAGCGCGCAGCCGCGGCCGGCCCACCTGGCGCTGCGGTCCATCGACGCCGACCTGGCCGAGACCGAGCAGCTCCTCCTCAAGAAGGCGCTCGCCGAGGCGAACGGGCACCGGGGCCGCGCGGCGGAGATCCTCGGCATCTCCAGGCACGCCCTCAAGCGGCGCCTGCAGCGGCTCGGCCTGTCCTGAGGGCCCCCGCCGTCATGAGCGCTTTTCGCTCGTGACGCGCCGCGGCTGAGCGCTCACCGCTCCGCTGGACGCTCCGAGCGCCCCGCGCGGGACCTTCCGGCGCCCGCCCGGGCGGGTTTCCCCCGATCCGAGCCCGAGGCACGGCGTTTGCTGGAAGTCACGGTGCTTGCCCTCGTCCCTCCGCATCGCCGCCGTCTTCGCGGCAGCCGCGTCGCTCGCCTGGCCCGGGCCGGGCGCCGCGCGCGTGGAGCTCGGCGCCAAGGCCGGCCAGGCCGACGTCACCGTGGGCTGCATGTTCCCCATGACCGGGCGCTCGGCCATCTACGGCCGGGACAGCATCGGCGGCATCCGGGTGGCGCTGGCGCGGCTCGCCGCCGAGCACGGGAGCGCCGCGCCGCGCCTGCGGGTGCTCGTGGACGACGATCACTCCAAGGCCTCCTACGCCGTCCGGCTGGCGGAGGACTACATCCGCCGCGACGGCGCCCGCTTCCTCTGCGGCATCGTGAGCTCCGGCGTGGCCGAGGCGGTGAGCCAGGTCGCCGCCCGGCGCGAGGTCATCCTGGTGGGCACCGACCACGCCTCGTCGCGGCTCACCATCGAGAGGTCGCACCGCCACTACTTCCGGCTCTCGAACGACACCTTCTCCTCGATGGCCGCGGGCGCCCGCTACCTCACGGCGCTCCAGCGCCGCAGCCCGTGGCGGCGGGTGGCCTTCATCGGCTCCGACTACGACTACGGCCACGTCTCGCTCGCCGACCTGCGCGCGAGCCTCGACCGGCTGGGCACGCGCTACGAGCTGGTGGGGGAGTTCTGGCCCAAGCTCTACGAGCCCGACTACTCCACCTACATCCAGGCCATCCTGCGGACGAAGCCCGACGTCGTCGTCGCCGCGCTCTGGGGCGGCGACTTCGTGGCCTTCCTGCGCCAGGCCGCCGCGGCCGATCTCCCGGCCCGCGCCCGGCTCGCCAACTTCGACACCGGCGGCAACTACGACGTGATGGTCTCGCTCGGCGCCGAGCCGCCGCCGGGGCTCATCCTCTCCGCGCGCCACCACGACAACTGGCCGGAGACCCCGCTCAACCGGTGGTTCGTCGACACCTTCCACCAGCTCGAGGGGCGCTACCCCACCTACGCCGCCGAGGGGGCCTACAGCGGGATCGTCGCCATCGGCGAGGCGGTGCGCCGGACCGGAGGCGCGAAGGACGTCGAGGCCCTGGTGCGCGCCCTCGAGGGCATGCGCCTCGAGCTCCCCGAGGACCCGCCCGGCTTCGCCTCCACCATCGACCCCGAGACCCACCAGGTGAGGCAGGTGCAGGCGGTGGGCGAAGTGGTCGCCGACGCGCGCTTCCCTCCGGCGCGCGTGATGCTGGGGCGCTGGGTGGTCTACGGCGCCGACGAGTTGAGCCCCCCACCGGACCTGCTGCGGTCGCGCCGCGCAGGCTCCACGCAGGCGCAGCACGTCAGCTGGTAGCTCGAACACGCACCCGAAACCGCCGCACCGCCAACCACGCGAGGTCAAAATGTCGCTCCCGAGGCTGCACCGGCTCCTGTCGTCGCTCCTGGCTCTCTCCGCGGTCGCCTTCGCCCCGCCCGCCCTGGCGCAGGGCGCCGAGGCGAAGCCGTTCCGGGTGGGCGTCGTCACCTTCCTCTCCGGCGCCGCCGCCGGTCCGTTCGGCGTGCCCGCCCGCAACGGCGCCGAGGTCCTGGTCGAGGCGCTCAACGCCGGCAAGGCGCCGGCTCCCTACGCGAAGAAGGGGCTCGGCGGCCGGCCCATCGAGCTGGTCTTCATCGACGAGGCCGGCGGCACCACCAAGCAGGTCTCGGAGTTCCGCGACCTGGTGCAGCGGCAGAACGTCGACGCGGTCATCGGCTACATCTCGAGCGGCGACTGCCTGGCGGTGGCGCCGGTGGCCGAGGAGCTGAAGAAGCTCACCATCTTCTTCGACTGCGGCACCCCGCGCATCTTCGAGGACGGCTCGTACAAGTACGTCTTCCGCGCCTCGTCCCACGCCACCATGGACAACGTGGCGGCCGCCCTCTACGTGAGCGAGGCGCTGCCCGGCGTGAAGAAGGTCGCCGGCATCAACCAGAACTACTCCTGGGGTCAGGACTCCTGGTCGGACTTCGAGGCGACCATGAAGGCGCTCCGCCCCGACGTCAAGGTGACCACCTCGCAGATGCCGAAGCTCCTCGCCGGCCAGTACGGCGCCGAGATCTCGGCGCTCATGTCGGGCACCCCGGACGTGATCCACTCGAGCTTCTGGGGTGGCGACCTCGACGCCTTCGTGCTCCAGGCGGTGCCGCGCGGCGCGCTCAAGAAGAGCAAGGCGGTCCTCACCTGCGGCGAGACCGCCACCCACAAGCTGGCCGGCCAGATCCCCGACGGCACCATCATCGGCGCCCGCGGGCCGCACGGCGCCTTCGCCCCCGACAACGAGCTCAACCGCTTCTACCGCAACGTCTACCAGGACCGCTTCACCCTCACGCCCAACTACCCCGCCTACCACATGGCGCAGGCCATCCTCGGCCTCAAGGCCGCCTACGAGAAGGCGCAGGGCGCGGGCGCCGGCGCGCCCGGCCAGGATCAGGTGGTCGCCGCCTTCGAGCACCTCTCGTTCGAGACGCCCAGCGGCACCATCAAGATGGCGCTCGGCAAGGGCCACCAGGCGGTCGAGGGCACGGTCTACGGCGTGGCCAAGACGGTGAACGGCAAGCTCACCTTCGTCGACGTGAAGCACTACCCGGCGGAGCGCGTGAACCCGCCCGAGGGCATGAAGAGCGCCGACTGGATCAAGTCCTCGTTCAAGCCCGCCGGCAAGTGACCCCGCCGCGTTCGAGCGGGCTCACCGCGCCATGACCGACCTCCTCGCCATCGCCATCGACGGCGTCATCTACGCCTCCTGGCTGTTCGTCATCGCCGCCGGCCTGACCATGGTCTACGGGGTGATGCGCATCCTCAACATGGCGCACGGGAGCCTGTACGCCCTCGGAGCCTACGCCGCCGCCTCGCTGGCGGGGGCGTGGCTCCGGGGCGGGCTGCCGCCGCTCGGCAGCTACGCCATGCTGGTGCTGGCGGCGGTGCTGGTGGGACTGGTCGTGGGGCCGCTCATCGAGCGTGGGCTCTTGCGGTTCGCCTACGGCCGGGACGAGGTGGTGCTGGTGCTCATCACCTACGCCCTGTTCCTCATCCTCGAGGACGTGGTGAAGCTGATCTGGGGCGTCGAGTCCTACGTGGTCTCGGAGCCCTACGGGCTGCTCGGCAACGTGGAGGTGGGGCCGCTCTCGTACCCGATCTACAGCGCGGTGCTGGTGGCGGTGGCCGTGGCGGTGGGGCTGGCCCTCCGCTTCGGCATCTACAACACCCGCTACGGCAAGCTCCTCATCGCCGTGATCCACGACCGCGAGGTGAGCGGCGCGCTCGGCATCGACGTCAACCGGATGTTCCTCGTCACCTTCACGCTGGGCGCCACGCTCGCGGCCATCGGCGGCGCGCTCACCGCGCCCACGGTGTCGGTGGTGCCGGGGATGGGGGTGGAGGTGATCGTGCTCGCCTTCGCGGTGGTGGTGATCGGCGGGCTGGGCAGCATGCCGGGCGCGGCGCTCGGCGCGCTCATCGTGGGCCTGGTGCGCTCCGCCGCGGTCCACCTGCTGCCGCAGCTCGAGCTGTTCAGCATCTACCTGGTCATGGCGCTGGTGCTGGCCTTCCGGCCGCGCGGGCTCTTCGTGGCGGCGGAGGCGAGGAAAATATGACCACCGCGCGCAAGCTGGCCCTCGGGGCGGCGCTCGCCGGGGCGGCGGCGCTCCTCCCGCCGCTCCTGCCCAAGTGGGCCCTCTTCCTCGGCACGCTCTCGGTCGCCAAGGGGCTGGTGGTGCTGGGGCTCCTGCTCCTCATGCGCACCGGGCTGGTCTCCTTCGGGCAGGGGCTCTACTACGCCACGGGCGCCTACGCGGCCGGGCTCGCGGCGAGCGCGCTCCACCTCACCGACGCGGTGCCCATGATCCTGGTGGGCGCCCTGGCCGCGGCGGCCACGGCGGCGGTGCTCGGCCTGCTGCTCGCCCGCTACCGCACCATCTTCTTCGCCATGCTGAGCCTCGCCTTCTCGATGATCCTTTACGGGCTGCTGGTGAAGACGCCCGCGCTCGGCTCCACCGACGGCTTCAACGTCAGCGCCCGCACCGTGCTCGGGTTCGCCGCGGGCGACGGGGTGGGGCGCTACGGCGTGTTCGTCGCCGCCGCCGTGCTCGCCTGCGCCGGCGCGCTCCTGCTCGACGCCTTCCTCCGCTCCCGGCTCGGGCGGCTGAGCCCGGCGGTCCGGGACAACGAGCTGCGCGTCGAGTACATGGGCGCCTCGGCCCGGAACGTGGTCCACCTGAACCTGGTCCTCGCCGCCGCCCTCTCGGGGGCGGGGGGCGCCGTCACCGCGCTCACGGTGGGGCACATCGACCCGGAGATGGCCTACTGGACCACCTCCGGCGAGTTCGTCTTCATCGCCATCCTCTCGGGCACCGGGAGCGTGGCGGCGCCGTTCGTGGGCGCGGTCGCGCTCGAGCTGCTCAAGAGCTACGCCTACGAGCACGCGCCCAACACCTGGCAGCTGGTGGTGGGCAGCGCCATGCTGGCCGTGATCCTGTTCCTGCCGGAGGGGCTCTGGTCGCTCTTCCGCCGCCGCCGGAGGGCCGTCGCGTGAGCGCCATCCTCGAGACGCAGGGGCTCACCAAGAGCTTCGGCGCGGTCACCGCCGCCAACGACCTCAACGTCCGCATCGCCGAGCACAGCGTGGTCGGCCTCATCGGCGGCAACGGCGCCGGCAAGACCACCTTCATCAACCTCGTCACCGGCTACCTCAAGCCCACCGCCGGCACCATCCGCTTCGACGGCCAGGACGTGACCGGGCTGCCGCCCCGGCGGATCACCCGCCTCGGCGTCTGCCGCTCGTTCCAGATCCCGCAGGTGTTCGACTCCCTCACCACCTGGGAGAACCTGCTCGTCGGGCTGGGGATCGTCTCCATGGGGCGCCGCGCGTTCATCGGCAGCCAGCTCGGTGCGCGCCGGCCGGAGGAGGTGGCGGACGAGATGCTCGAGCGCTTCCGCCTCGGTCCCTACCGCGACCAGCCGGCCGGCGTCCTGCCCGAGGGCGTGCGCAAGCTCCTCGACATCGCCATGGCGCTCGCGGTGAAGCCGCGCATCCTGCTCCTCGACGAGCCGACCAGCAGCGTCTCGGCCGACGAGAAGTTCGCGCTCATGGACCTGGTCCTCGGCGCCATCCGCGCCGAGCAGGTGACGGTGCTCTTCGTCGAGCACGACATGGAGATCGTGCGCCGCTACACCGAGCGCATCCTCGCCTTCTACGACGGCCGCGTCATCGCCGACGGGGACCCGGAGGAGGTGCTCGCGAGCGCCGACGTCCGGCGCCTCATCGTGGGCGGGAGCGCCCCCGCGCCGAAGGAGGCCACGTGCTGACGGTGGAGTCCCTCGACGTCTCGATCAAGTCGGTGCGCATCCTCCGCGGCGTCGAGCTCCGCCTCGAGGAGGGGCAGCTCGCCGGGCTCATCGGCCGCAACGGCGCCGGGAAGACCACGCTGATGCGGACCATCATGGGCGCGCTCGCGCCGACCTCCGGCGAGATCTCGCTCGCCGGGAGGTCGCTGCGGAGCGTGCCGGCGCACGGGCGCGCGCGGCTCGGGGTGGGGTACATGCCGGAGGATCGGCGGATCATCCCCCAGCTCACCATCGAGGAGAACCTGCTCGTGCCGGCCTGGGCCACCGGCGCCAAGGATGCGGCGGGCCGGCTGGCGCGCATCTACCGGATGATCCCGGAGCTCGAGGCGCTGCGCGAGCGGCGGGGGCTGCAGCTCTCGGGCGGGCAGCAGAAGCTCGCCGCCCTGGGGCGCGCCCTCATGACCGGGACGCGGCTGCTGCTCCTCGACGAGCCGTTCGAGGGCGTGGCGCCGGTGCTCGCCCAGCGGCTCGCCGAGGTGGTCGGCCAGCTCCGCAACGAGGGGCTGTCGGTGGTCATCTCGGAGTCGGACCTCTCGCTCTCGAAGAAGCTGCTCGACGTCGTCTTTCACATCGACCGCGGTCAGGTCGCCCCCGCCCGGGCGGTCTCCGCGGAGGAGGCCTCGCCATGAAGACCGTTGCCGCCGTGCTCCGCGCCGTCACCGACCGCCGCCCCTACGGCGCCTCGCGGCCGATGCAGCTCGAGGAGGTGGAGCTGGGCGCGCCGCGCGCCGGGGAGCTGCTGGTGCGCATCGAGGCGGCGGGCGTCTGCCACTCCGACCTCTCGGTGGTGGACGGCTCGCGGGTGCGGCCGCTGCCGATGGCGCTCGGCCACGAGGCCGCGGGCGTGGTGGAGGAGGTCGGGCCAGGTTGCCGCGACGTGAAGCCGGGCGACCACGTGGTCCTCACCTTCGTGCCGAGCTGCGGCATCTGCCCCGAGTGCGCCTCCGGCCGGCCCGCCCTCTGCGGCCCGGGCGCGGTCGCCAACGGCGCCGGCACGCTCCTGCACGGTCCCTCGCTGCTGAAGGACGCCTCCGGCGCGACGGTGAACCACCACCTGGGGGTGTCGGGGTTCGCCCGCCACGCGGTGGTGGCGCGGGAGTCGGCGGTGGTGGTCCCGCAGGACGTGCCCATCGCCACCGCGGCGCTCTTCGGCTGCGCGGTGCTCACCGGCACCGGAGCGGTCCTCAACACCGCCGCGGTGAAGCCGGGACAGTCGGTCGCCATCTTCGGCCTGGGCGGCGTGGGCCTCGCCACGGTCCTCGGCGCGGTGGTCGCGAGCGCCTGGCCCATCATCGCCGTCGACCCGGTGGAGGCGAAGCGCAAGCTGGCGCTCGAGCTCGGTGCCACCGCGGCCTTCGCGCCGGAGCAGGCCGAGCAGGCCATCAAGGACCTGACGCGGGGGGGCGCCGAGGTCACCTTCGAGGCGGCCGGCGTGCCGGCGGTGCTCGAGGCGGCCTTCCGGGCGGCCCGGCGCGGCGGCCTCACGGTCGCCATGGGGCTCCCGCACCCCTCGCGGACCCTGACCCTGCCGGCGCTCGCCTTCGCGGGGCTGGGCCAGTCCCTGCTCGGGTCCTACATGGGCTCCGCCGCCCCGCAGCGCGACATTCCGCGCTACCTGGCGCTGTGGAAGGCGGGCAAGATGCCGGTCGATCGGCTCCAGAGCGCGACCCTGCCGCTGGATAAGATCAACGAGGCCTTCGAGCAGCTGGCCGCGGGGGCCGCGGTGCGCCAGGTGCTGCTCCCACATTCCTGATCCCGAACCCGTCTACCGGAGGACGCCATGACCATCGAATCCCTGAGCCCCGCGACCGGCGAGCGCCTCGCCACCTTCGAGGAGACCCCCGCCGCCGAGGTGGACCGCATCCTCACCGCGGCGGTGCGGGCCCAGCGCGCCTGGGCGCGGACGCCCTTCGCCGAGCGCGCGGTGCCCATGCGGCGCGTCGCCGCGCTGCTGCGGGAACGGGCGCAGGAGTACGCGAAGCTGATGGCGCTCGAGATGGGCAAGCCGCTCAAGGACGGCGCGGCCGAGGTCACGAAGTGCGGCCTGGTCTGCGAGTACTACGCCGACCACGCCGAGCGCCACCTCGCGCCGCGCGAGGAGGCGAGCGACGCCGGGCGGAGCTACGTCCGCTTCGATCCGCTCGGCGTGGTGTTGGCGGTCATGCCCTGGAACTTCCCGTACTGGCAGGTGTTCCGGTTCATCGCGCCGCACCTCATGGCGGGCAACGGCGGCCTCCTCAAGCACGCCTCCAACGTGCCGCAGTGCGCCCTCTCCATCGAGCGGGTGATGCACGACGCCGGCTTCCCGAAGGATCTCTTCCGGACCCTGCTGGTCGGGTCGAAGGCGGTCCGCAACCTCATCCTCGACGACCGGATCGCGGCGGCGACCATCACCGGCAGCGAGCCCGCGGGCCGCTCGGTGGCGGCGGCGGCCGGCGAGGCGCTCAAGCCCTCGGTCCTCGAGCTCGGCGGCTCCGATCCGTTCATCGTGCTCGCCGACGCCGACCTCGAGCAGGCCGCCAGGACCGCGGCGGTCGCGCGGACCATCAACGCCGGCCAGAGCTGCATCTGCGCCAAGCGGTTCATCGTCGAGGCGCCGGTGTACGAGGCCTTCCTCGAGAAGCTGACCGCCGCCATGAAGGCCATCCGGATGGGCGATCCGCTCGACCCCACCAGCGACATCGGCCCGCAGGCGCGGCTCGAGCTCCGCGACGAGCTCCAGTCCCAGGTGACGCAGGCGATCGAGGGCGGCGCCCGCAAGGTGCTGGGCTGCGAGGTCCCGCCGGGGCCGGGCGCCTTCTACCCGCCCAGCATCCTCGCCGACGTGCCGCGGGGCAACCTCGCCGCCCGCGAGGAGCTGTTCGGCCCTGTGGCGGTGGTGATGCGCGCCGGGTCCGCCGACGAGGCGGTGGAGATCGCCAACGACTCGAGGTTCGGCCTGGGCGCCTCGCTCTGGACCCGCAGCCAGGCCGACATCGAGCGGCTCGTCCCGCGCATCGAGGCCGGCGCCGTGTTCGTGAACGGCATGGTGAAGAGCGACCCCCGCCTGCCCTTCGGCGGGGTGAAGACCTCGGGTTACGGGCGCGAGCTGGGGCTCGAGGGCATCCGGGCCTTCGTGAACACCAAGACCGTCTGGATCAAGTAGCCGCCGGGGGAACCGGGACCGCCCCCGAGTGGTCCGGGTGCGGCGCCCGCCGATCTGCGCTAGGACGAGCGCATGCCGACCTTCGGCCCGGACCGCGCCTCCTGCGAGATCCTCACCTTCAAGGAGGGGCTCCTCTCGTCGGTGGCGCACGATCTGCTGCTCCGCATCACCCGGTTCGAGCTCACCGTCGCGGAGACGCCGCCCTCGGTGCGGGCCTGGTTCGAGAGCGCTTCCCTGGAGGTGGTCGCCGCCATGCGCGGGGGCCGGCCCGCGCCCGGCGTGCTCCGGGAGCCGGATCTGAAGGAGATCCAGCGCACGGCGCTGTCGGAGGTGCTGCAGGCGAGCCGGTACCCTCGCGTCACCTTCGCCTCCACCTCCGTCAAGGCGCGGGCCGACGGCTACGAGGTGCAAGGTGAGCTGACGCTGTGCGGCACGGCCCGGGCCATCTCCTTCGTGGTCCGGCGGAGCGGCGCCGGACTGGCGGCCGAGGTGCCGCTGCGGCAGCCGGACTTCGGAATACGTCCGTACACCGCCATGTTGGGGGCGCTGAAGGTGAAGCCGGAGGTGGTGATCCGGCTCTCCGTGCCCGCACCGTGAGGCTGGCCGGCCGGGTCGGCCGCGAAATCGCACGGCCCGGGTCGCCAGTTTCCACCATTTGTGCGACAATGCGCCGGCTCGAAAGGCCAGGGTGCATTCCAGGCCGGTGCCCGAGCCTCAGTTTCAGTGTGTCGAAGTGCGGCCTCCTCCGGGAGGCTGGTGCGCCGAGTACGTTCGCAAGCGTTGCTTTGAGTGAAAACTCCAGGAACCCAGGAAGAGGACATGACCACGAAGACTTCCACGATCATCTGGACGGAAATTGACGAGGCGCCCGCGCTGGCGACCTACTCGCTGCTCCCCATCGTCCAGGCATTCACGAAGGGCACCGGCGTGTCGGTCGAGACGAGGGACATCTCCCTCTCCGGCCGGATCATCGCGAACTTCCCGGAGAAGCTGACCGAGGCCCAGCGCATCCCGGACTACCTGGCCCAGCTCGGCGCGCTCACGCTCAAGGCCGAGGCCAACATCATCAAGCTGCCGAACGTCAGCGCCTCGCTGCCCCAGCTCAAGGACGCCATCAAGGAGCTGCAGGAGCAGGGGTACGACGTCCCGAGCTACCCCGAGAGCCCCAAGGACGAGGCCGAGAAGGCCATCCAGGCGCGCTACGCCAAGGTGCTCGGCAGCGCCGTCAACCCGGTGCTCCGCGAGGGCAACTCCGACCGCCGCTCGCCGCTCTCGGTGAAGGCGTTCTCGAAGAAGAACCCGCACAAGCTCGGCGCCTGGAACCCCGAGTCGAAGGCCCACGTCGCGCACATGAACGCCGACGACTTCTACGGCCACGAGACCTCCACCACCATCCCCAAGGCGACCGAGTACCGCATCGAGTTCGTCGGCGCCGACGGGAAGGCCACCGTCCTCAAGAAGAACGCGCCCCTCAAGGACGGCGAGATCATCGACTCGACGGTGATGAGCGTCCGCGCGCTCCGCAAGTTCTACGAGGAGCAGCTCGAGGACGCGAAGCAGAAGGGCGTGCTCTTCTCGCTCCACCTCAAGGCCACCATGATGAAGGTCTCCGACCCCGTCATGTTCGGCCACGCGGTGACGGTCTTCTTCAAGGACGTCTTCGAGAAGCACGGGGCCGCGCTCAAGCAGGCGGGCGTCAACCCGAACCTCGGCCTCGGCGACCTCTACAAGAAGATCCAGTCGCTCCCGGCCGCCGAGAAGGCCGAGATCGAGGCCGACATCAAGGCGGTCTACGCGAAGCGCCCGCCGCTCGCGATGGTCGACTCGGACAAGGGCATCACCAACCTGCACGCGCCGAACGACATCATCATCGACGCCTCGATGCCGGTGGTGGTCCGCGAGTCCGGCAAGATGTGGGGCCCGGACGGCAAGCTCCACGACGCCAAGGCGGTGATCCCGGATCGCTGCTACGCCACCATCTACGAGGAGGTGGTCGAGGACTGCAAGAAGCACGGCGCCCTCAACCCGGCCACCATGGGCAGCGTCCCCAACGTCGGCCTCATGGCCCAGCAGGCGGAGGAGTACGGGTCGCACGACAAGACCTTCATGGCCGCCGCCCCCGGCACCATGCGCGTGGTCGACGCCTCGGGCGCGACGCTCCTCGAGCAGAAGGTCGAGGAGGGTGACATCTTCCGCATGTGCCAGGCGAAGGACGTGGCCATCAAGGACTGGGTGAAGCTGGCGGTCAACCGCGCCCGCGCCACCAACGCCCCGGCCGTCTTCTGGCTCGACCGGAAGCGGGCGCACGACGCCCAGGTCATCGCCAAGGTCGAGAAGTACCTCGGCGACCACGACACCAAGGGCCTCGACATCCGCGTCCTCGCCCCGGTGGAGGCGATGCGCTTCTCGCTCGAGCGCATCCGCGAGGGCAAGGACACCATCTCGGTCACCGGCAACGCGCTGCGCGACTACCTGACCGACCTGTTCCCGATCCTCGAGATCGGCACCAGCGCCAAGATGCTGTCGATCGTGCCGCTGCTGGCCGGCGGCGGGCTCTTCGAGACCGGGGCCGGCGGCTCCGCCCCCAAGCACGTGCAGCAGTTCGTGAAGGAGGGCTACCTCCGCTGGGACTCGCTCGGCGAGTTCTCCGCGCTCTCGGCCTCCCTCGAGCACATCGGCCGGAACTTCGAGAACCCCAAGGCCCAGCTCCTCGCCGAGACGCTCGACCAGGCCATCGGCAAGTTCCTCGACAACAACAAGTCCCCGGCCCGCAAGGTCGGCCAGATCGACAACCGCGGCAGCCACTTCTACCTCGCCCTCTACTGGGCCGAGGCGCTGGCCGCGCAGTCCAAGGACCAGGAGCTCCAGGTCCGCTTCGCCAAGGTGGCGAAGCATCTGGGCGACGCCGAGGCGAAGATCGCCGGCGAGCTCATCGCCGCGCAGGGGAAGCCGGTCGACACGGGCGGCTACTACCGCCCGGATCCGGTGAAGACGGCGGCGGCGATGCGCCCGAGCGCGACGCTCAACGCCATCGTGGACGCGATCGCGTAGACTGCAGCAGCTCTATCACCCAAACACCGGAGGTACACACTATGGCTAGGTCCAAGATTGCACTCATCGGCGGCGGGCAGATCGGTGGCGTCCTGGCTCAGCTCGCGGCGCTGCGCGAGCTGGGTGACGTGGTCCTCTTCGACATCGTGGAGGGGCTGCCCCAGGGCAAGACCCTCGACATCGCCGAGGCGGCGCCGGTCGACGGCTTCGACGTGAGCCTCAAGGGCACGAACACCTACGAGGACATCAAGGGCTCCGACGTGGTGATCGTCACCGCCGGCCTGCCCCGCAAGCCGGGCATGAGCCGCGACGACCTCATCGCCGTCAACTCCAAGATCATGACGAGCGTGGCCGAGGGCATCAAGCAGTACGCCCCCAACGCCTTCGTGATCGTGATCTCGAACCCGCTCGACGCGATGGTGACCCTCTGCCAGCGCATCACCGGGTTCCCGCACCACCGCGTGGTCGGCCAGGCCGGCGTGCTCGACTCGGCCCGCTTCGCCGCCTTCATCGCCTGGGAGCTCGGCGTCTCCGTGAAGGACGTCACCGCCGTCACCCTCGGCGGCCACGGCGACGACATGGTGCCGCTCGTCCGCTACACCAGCGTCTGCGGCGTCCCGGTGATGGAGCTCCTGGAGCAGAAGTACGGCGCCGCCAAGGCCGCCGAGGTCATGGCCGCCATGGTGAAGCGCACCCGCGGCGCGGGCGGCGAGGTGGTCGCCCTCCTCAAGACCGGCAGCGCCTTCTACTCGCCGGCCTCGAGCGCCATCGCCATGGCCGAGGCGTTCCTCAAGGACTCGAAGCGCGTCCTCCCGACCTGCGCCTTCCTCAAGGGCGAGTTCGGCGTCGACGGCCTCTACGTCGGCGTGCCGGTGGTGATCGGCGCGGGCGGCGCGGAGCGCGTCCTCCAGCTCAAGCTCAACGCCGAGGAGCAGGCGATGATGGACAAGTCGGTGGCGGCGGTGAAGAGCCTGGTGGCCACCCTCAAGTAGCGAAGCGCGCCGGGCAGGGGCCGCAAGCTCCCGCCCGGCCTGGAACATGGACGCCCCCGGGTCGCGAGACCTCGGGGGCGTCCTTTCATCGGGACATGCTGTCCCGCCCCGCCGGCAGAGCCGTCGGGGCCCCACCCTCCGCTCGGCGGGGCCCTTGGGACCCCTCCCAACTCGGGGCGCGCGGGCGCTGTCCCCGGCGCGGCTTCGGGCTATACCGGGGGGCATGCGATTCCTCCATCCAGAGCGGGAGGAGGCGCTCGAGCTCTCGCTCGACGACGTCTTCCTCGTCCCCGGCTACTTCGACGGCAGCTCGCGCCTCGACGTGGACCTGCGCCCCGCGGACTTCGCGGGCGGCGCGCACCCCATCGTCTCGGCGAACATGAACGCGGTCACCGGCAAGCGGATGGCCGAGACCATGGCCCGCTTCGGCGGCCTGGGCGTCCTGCCGCAGGACATGGATCTCGACACGGCGGCGCGCATCGTCAGGCACATCAAGGCGGCCGATCCGCGCTACGACACGCCGCTGGCGGTGTCGCCGCGCGCCACCCTGCGCGACGTCCAGGGCATCATCCGCAAGCGCGCCCACGACCTGGTGGTGGTGGTGGACGACGAGCGGCGCCCGCTCGGCATCATCACCCACGCCGACCTGCGCGATCGCGACCAGTACACGCCGGCCGGCGCGCTCATGTCGCCGCGGCTGGTGACCGTCGCGGCCGGCACGCCCAACCGCGAGGCCTTCCTCCTCATGGAGGCGCAGCGGGTGAAGGCGGTCCCGGTGCTCGACGCCGGGGGGCGGCTCGCCGGGGTGCTGACCCGCGACGACGCGGTGCGGCTCGAGCTGCTGAAGCCCTCGCTCGACGCCCGCGGGGCGCTCATGGTGGCGGCCGCGGTCGGCATCTCGGCCTCGGCGCCGGACACCGCGGCCCGCCTCGCCGAGCTGGGCGTCTCCGCCATCGTGCTCGACACCGCGCACGGGCACCAGCGGCGCATGATGGAGGCCATCCGCGAGGTGCGGCGCGCCATCGGGAAGCTGCCGCTGGTGGCGGGCAACGTCTGCACCGCCGAGGGCACGCGCGACCTGTTCGAGGCCGGCGCCGACGTCGCCAAGGTGAACGTGGGGCCGGGCGCCATGTGCACCACCCGCATGCAGACCGGCGCCGGCCGGCCGACCTTCTCGGCGGTGCTGGCGTGCGCGCGGGCGGCGCGCGAGCTCGGCAAGCACGTCTGGGCCGACGGCGGCGTGCGCGACCCCCGCGACGTGGCCCTCTACCTCGCCGCCGGCGCCTCGCGGGTGATGATCGGCACCGCGCTCTCGGGAACTTACGAGAGCCCGGGGGACGTGAAGGAGGACCGCGACGGCCGCCCCTACAAGGAGAACTACGGCATGGCGAGCGCGCGGGCGGTGAGCGACCGCACCGCCGGGCTCGACGCCTTCGAGCAGGCCAAGAAGGGCTTCTTCCGCGAGGGGATCTCCACCTCCCGCATCTACATCGCCGAGGGGCGGGAGAGCGTGGGCGCCATCCTGGTGGACGTGATCACCGGCGTGCAGTCGGCCTTCACCTACGTGGGCGCCGCCGACCCGGCCACCTTCCACCAGAAGGCGGTGGTGGGCGTGCAGACCATGGGCGGGTACGTGGAAGGGAAGCCGCGCTTCGTCTAGCGGGGCCGCTCCAGGGCCTCGAGCTGCCGCCGCTCCAGCGCGGCGTCGTCGAGCTCTCCGCGGAGCCGCTTCTCCCGCAGCTCGCGCAGCTCCCGCTCCACCGGGTCGCGGGCGGCGGTCGCGGCGGAGCTCGGGGGCGCCGCGTCGAGCCGCTGCTCCAGGCGCCGGATGCGCTGGAGCAGGGCCGCCTCGCTCTTGAGCTCCGAGAGCCCCAGCTTGAGCGCGGCGTTGCCGTACCAGTGGGCGTAGTCCGGGTTCTGGTGGAAGACGCCCTTGTAGGCGGTGACGTAGGCGTACTTCTTCATGCGGAAGAAGATGGCCTCGGCCCGCGAGAGGTCCTCGTAGAGCATCTGCGCCCCGAGCTCGAGCCGCTTGCCGGCGAGCGGGTGCGCCGGCCGGGCCGACGGCGAGGGCTCGAGGAGCCCCTGGTCGTCGAGCCGCTTCACGATGGCGGCGGCCTCTTCGAGGAGGGCCTTGCTCTCGCGCTGGACGGCGTCGCCGTCGGCGAGCTGCCGGGCCGCGAGCCCGCGGGCGTGGCACTTCGCGCAGACATCGAGCATCCGCTCGCGCTCCGCCTTGCGGCGCGCCTCGGGGAAGGGCTGGCCGGCGAGCCCCATGGTGATCCCGCGCCCCACGTCGTGCGCGCCGGCCGGCATGTGGCAGGTGGCGCAGTCGGGCGCCGCGGCGCGTCCCTCCAGCGCCTGCCGGACGCCGTGGCGCGAGGACTTCCACATCTCGTACTGGGGGTGGTCCGGGCCCATGTGGCAGGTGCCGCAGGTCGCCGGGTCGCGCGCCAGCGCCGCTGCGGTGCCGTGCGTTCCGTGGCAGGCGTCGCAGCGCCGCTCGACCTCGTGGCAGGCGCTGCACCCCTGCCGCTGCATCGCCGGCGACTGGGTGAGGAACCGGGCGCACTCGGACTGGGTGGCGAGGTCGGTGCTCCCGGGCTGATGGCAGAGGCTGCACCCCGGGCCGGGCTTCTCCACGTTGCGGGTGCAGCCGCGGCCGGAGCGCAGGCTGGTGCCGTGCGGGCCGCGGGCGTGCTCGGCGGCCCGGCCGGCGTGACACTTCGCGCAGACCGCCGCGTCCACCGCCGGGCGGGTGCGCGCGCCGGGAGCGGGGTGGTTCGAGGGGCCGTCGGCGCCGTGGCACCCGGCGCAGCCCACCGGGACCTTGGCGCGGGCGTGCGCCGAGGCGCGCCAGGTCGCCACCGCGCCGGGCGTCTCCTTCTCGTGGCAGGGCAAGCACCGCTCGGCGCCGCCGAGGTCCCGCGGGCTCGCGCCCGCCATCACCAGTGCCACCACCAGCCAGGACGAACCGATCACTCGACCACCTCCACGAGCTGTCGCAGGAGCAGCTCGCGCTGCTGCCGGTATGGGCGGCGCTCCAGGAGCTCCGCCCGCCTGAGCTCTCCGAGCCGCCAGAGCGCCTCGCGCGCCCGCTCCCGGCGCGCCGCCGCCTCGGCGGGAGCCGCGCCCCCCAGGCCGCCGAAGACGAAGATCCGTCCGCCGTCCACCACCGCGAGCCGGTGCCCGTCGGGCGACCAGAGGCCGGAGGCGCCGGGCGCGCCGGCGAGGAGCTGACGGAGCGGCTCGCCGCGGGCGGTCACCAGCCAGCCGCCCAGGAAGAGGACGTCGTCACGGGGGCCGAAGCTCGGGTGGCGCCCGCGGGCCGGGCCCGCCGGCGCCTCGATCCTGCCGTCGAGGTGGAGCAGGCGCAGGCTGCCGTCGGCGGCGGCGAAGGCGAGCCTCCTCCCGTCCGGCGCCCAGCTCGCCGCGGCGGTCCAGAGCCCCGCCTCCACCCGCCCGAGCTCGACCGGCGCCGGGTCGAAGGGATCGATCGACACGAAGCGCAGGTGGGGCGAGAAGATCGGCGGTTTGTGGAAGACCGGAACCACCAGGCGGTGATCGACCGGGTTCGGGACCGCGGCGAGCCAGCCGCCCGTCGCATCCACCGAGGGATCGCGGGTGGGCAGCGTGTCGTCCCACGAGTGGAGCGTCGCGACCTTCCCGCCGGCTCCGCGCAGCAGCCCGAGGCGCACCTCGGTGCCGAAGGAGACCACCTCTCGCCGCGCGGTGACGGCCAGCCACTCGGGGCCGCCGTGGAGCCAGCGCGCCGAGGCGAGCGCCGGGTCGGCGTGGAGCGTGCGCCGCTGGCCGGTCGCGGGGTCGAGGGCGACGGCGCGCGTCGCCGCCCCTTCGCGCTCGACCAGCAGGAGCTCGGCGGCCGGGGCCCAGTCGACCGTGAGGGCCGGGGCCCCGGGGAGCAGCCGGGTCGAGCCCCGCTCCACGTCGAGCAGCAGGAGGCCGTCCGGGCGCGCCAGGGCGAGCTGCTCCCCATCGGGCGACCAGGCGAGCTGGCCGGGGCCGGCTGGCGCGGCGGCGTCGAGCCGGGCGAGGACCTGGGCGCCGGGCGCGACCGGGCTGCCGGCGCAGGCCAGCGCGGCGGTCGCCAGCGCCAGCAGGGTCGGGGCTCGTCGCGGGCTTTCGCCTCTCGCGGCGCGCCACCTCGGGGAGATCACGGGAGCGGCATGCTACCACGAGACCGCCTCAGGGCTCCCCGCGGCCCCCCGGGCCAGGGCGCGGGGACCGTCGTCGGGGAGGACCGTGACCGTGCAGGTCATGCCGGCGGCGAGCACCACCCCCTCGGGCGTGCTCTCCACGGCGATGCGCACCGGGATGCGCTGGGCGAGCCGGACCCAGTGAAAGGTCGGGTTCACGTTGGAGAGGAGCCCCTCGACGTCGGGCTCGGCGATGGCGCGGGCCACGCCGGTCACCCGGCCGCGGAGGTGCCTGCCGCCGCTCATCAGGTGGATGTCGACCGGCGCCCCGGCGCGCAGGCCGGCGAGCTTGGTCTCCTCGAAGTAGCCCTCCACGCGGAACGAGCGTCCGTCCACCATCGCGAGCATGGGATGGCCGGCCACCGCGTAGCTCCCCCGGTGGACGTTCAGGTTGGTCACGTAGCCGTCGGCCGGTGCGCGGACCCGGGTGCGCTCGAGGTCGAGCTCGGCGGCCTCCAGCGTCGCCTCGGCCTGCCGGGCGTGCGCGTCGGCGGCCTCGGCGGCCGCCTGGGCCGACTGCCGGTTCTCGCTCGAGATCACCGTGCTGTCGAGGGAGGCGCGCCGGCGGGCCTCGGCGCGCTTCAGGTCCCGCTCGGTGCGCGCCGCCGCGAGCGTGGCCCGGGCCTGCTTCACTGCGAGCCGGTAGCGGGCCGGGTCGACGACGAACAGGACGTCGCCCTGGTGGACCGGCTGGTTGTCCGCCGTGTCGAGCTCGATCACCGGCCCGCCCACGTCCGGCGCCACCTCGATGACGTCGGCGCGAACGCGGGCGTCCCGGGTCCAGGGGGCGTACATGTAGCGGGCCCAGAGGGCGTAGCCGGCGAACGAGGCCAGGGCCAGGATCGCGAGGGTGAGGGCGGGACGGAGCAGGGTCTTCCACATGGTGCGAGGTTCCGGGGGTCAGCGGTGGATGGCGAGGCCGAGGGCGCCGAAGAGGGCCACCAGCAGCGAGACCCGGAAGAGCCCCGGGTGCCAGACGAAGCGGTAGAGCCCGGCCCGGGCCAGCGCCCGGTCGAGCAGCCAGAAGGCCGCGGCGGCGACGTGGAAGGCGAGGAGGAGCGTCGGGAAGAGCAGCCCGAAGAGCTCGAGCTCACGCGGCATGGCTCACCTCCGCTCCGAGCGGTGCCAGGGAGGGCGCGGCCAGGCCGGCGGCTTGCTCCGCCAGCGGGAGCTGCAGCAGCCAGAGGCTGGTGCGGAGCGCGACCAGGCTCGCCCGCGGCTCGGCGGCGAGGGCGGCGTCCACGCGCCCGCGGAGGCGGAGCAGCCCGGTCACCGCGCGGCCGGCCTCCTCCGGCGCCCTCGACTCGAGCGCCCGCGTCGCCTGCTCCAGGCAGGCGTCGATCTCCGGCGCCCAGCCGCGGAGGGCGGCGCGTGCGCGCTGGGCCCGGAGCGCGAGCACCGCGTGGCCGGCCTCCAGCACGCGGGCCCCGAGGAGGACCCGCCGCCGCCGCTCCGCCGGGTCCGCGCCCGGCAGGTCGGCGAGCTGCAGCGTGAGGTCGCGCACCCCCGCCTCGAAGCGGTGGCGCAGGTGCGAGCGCGAGGCGGTGAGGGCGAAGCGGAGCTCCCGGACCAGCGCCCGCTCCATCAGGGCGGCGCGCCAACGGCTGTCGGTGGGCAGGAGCACCGCGAAGCCGATCAGCACGGCCACCATCCCGACCATGTTGGCGAGGACGCTGTTGACGACCGCGCCGATGTCGTACTCGGTGACGCCGGTGATCCGGATGGAGACGAAGAGCATGGCCTGGTAGGGCCAGCCGATGGGCGCCGTGGAGGGGCGCGAGGTCAGGTATCCGGCGAGGAGGATGAACGGGGCGAGGCCGGCGGCGAGGAGCGGGAAGCCCTGCATGGAGGGGAGCACGAAGGTCGAGCAGACGAAGGCGGCGGCGAGGCCCAGCGCGTACCCGGCCAGCTCGCGGCCGGCGGCGTGGAGCGGCATGGGGGCGGCCGCGAAGATCCCGCAGCCCACCGCGGCGGCCACCGCCGCGTAGTTTCCGTCCTGCCAGCCGGTGAGGATCCAGAAGGCGCAGACCGCGAGGAAGGTCGCGCCGGCCCGGACCCCCGCGGCGGCCGCGCTCAGCGGCTCGGCGCGGCGCGGGATGGACCGGTGCGGGAGCCGGTCCGGGCTCGCGGGCGGGTGCTCGAGCTCGGCGCAGTGGCGGAAGAGCTCACGCGCGTCGCGCAGGAACTGGCGGAGGAGCGCCAGCGCGCTGTCGAGCTCGACGGTCGAGGCGCCGGGTGAGAGCCGGGCGCGCGCCTGGTCCGCGTGCGTCCCCCAGCGCCTCGCCAGGTCCGCGAGCTGATCCGCTATCGGCTGGGCCTGCACCGCGCCGCCGGGCGGGCGAAGCTCGGGGCCGCGAAGCACCGAGAGGAGTAGGTCGGTCAAGGGCCGGAGGGCCGACTGCACCTCGCGCAGGCCGCGCGCGGCGAGGTCGGACCGCACCTGCTCCACCGCGCGCGCGGTGGTGGAGGCGATCATGAAGTGGCTGATGAACCCCTCGAGCCGCCGCGTCCCGGCGGGATCGGGATCCTCGAAGGCGCTCCAGACCCTGGCGGTCTCGAGGCGCATGGCGTCGCGCACGAAGTGCTGCTCGACCACCTCGGCCTCGCCGCGCCGCCAGACGCCGGTGAAGCAGGCGGTGGCGTAGGCGGTGAAGTCGCGCACGCTGCCGCGCACGATCTGGATCACGTCCGACCGCGAGGCGCGCGGGAACGCCACTGCGTTGGCCACGCCGCCGCAGATCACCCCGAGCGAGATGGCGCTCAGCCGGTCGACGAGGATGTCGAAGGTCTGGTCGGGCTGCTGGTACGCGGCGAACGCGACGATGCACGCGGTGGTAGCCCGAGAGCGCCCAGCCGTAGGCCTGCGAGTTGCGGAAGCGGGTGGAGCCGGCGACGCAGACGCCCACCCAGAGCGCCAGGCCGAGCACGAAGAGGTCGCGCTGCTGGGCGAAGAGCACCATCATGAGCAGCCCGAAGGCGCCGCCCACCAGGGTGCCGAGGAGCCGGTAGAGGCTCTTCTCCAGGGAGAGGCTGGCGCGGGGGTTGGAGACGATGAGGGCCGTGAGGGCCGCCGTGGAGGGGGCGGCGAGATCGAGCCGCAGGGCGATCCAGAGCGCGAGCAGGCAGGCGAGCAGGCAGCGCAGCGCGTATCCCCAGCTCCGCGCCTCCTCGCGCGCGAGCTCGCCCCACGCTCGCAGGGCGGCCGCGCGGAGCTCGGAGGTCCAGCTCACCCACCGCGCCACTCAGTCCTCCTCGGCGAGGTTGGCGTGCTGGCGGCGCAGGAGGTCGAGGAGCAGGCGGCGCTCGCCCGGGCTCGTCCCCGCCATGCGCCGCCGCCAGACGCCCCACATCTGCGGCTGGAGCTCTTCGAGGAGCCGCCGGCCGGCCGCGGTGAGCTCGAGCTGGATGCGGCGGCGGTCGGCCGGGTCCCTGCGGCGGGTGAGCCAGCCGCGGTCGACGAGCTCGTCGCAGAGGTGGGTGACGTTGGTGGGGCGCTCGCCGGTCGAGATCGCGACCTCTCCCGGCGTGAGGCCGCCGGCGCCGCTCGCGAGCGCCATCGCCAGCGCCTGGTACATGGGGTAGGTGAGGCCGTGCGGCTTGAGCAGCGCGCTCCCCGCCTCGACCGTGCGACGCTCGACCAGCGCCGAGATGCGGGTGAGGAGGGCGAGCTCGCGAGGGTAGCCGTGGATGAGGACGGCCATCTGGCCGAGGTGCTGCTCGAGCAGCTCGAGCGCGGGGCGGTGGCTCACGGGTGGGGCCTCCTCGCCCGCGGTCCCTCGCGCGCGGGCAGCGCGGCGGCGAGGGGCGGTGCCGCATCCGGCGCGCCGCCGCCGAGCGCCTGGTTGAGGGCCGCCCGGGTCGCCAGCTGGGCGAAGCGGATGCGGGCTATGACGTCGCGCTGGGCCTGGAGCGCCACCTCGGTCTGGAGGGTGTCGAGGTAGTCGCCGATACCGGCCCGGTAGGCCTCCTGGGCGAGCGCGTGGGCTCGCTCCGCGGAGGCGACCGCCACCTGGCGCTCCGCCTGCTCCCGCCGGAGCGACCGGAGCGCGGCGATCTGGTCCACGACGTCGGCGACCGCGTCGACGACCGTCGCGTCGTACTCGCCCACGGCGGCGTCGTAATCGGCGGTGCTGCCCTCGAGCCCGGCGCGCAGCCGGCCGCCCTCGAAGAGCGGCAGGGAGAGCGCGGGGCCGGCGCCGGCCTCGACCGCGTCGGCGGTGAAGAGCCTGCTGAAGCCGAAGGAGAGAAGTCCGGCGAAGGCGGCCAGGTCCACGTTGGGATAGAAGGCCGCGCGCGCCACGTCGATCCCGCGCGCGGCGCCCTCCACGCGCCAGCGGCTGGCGAGGACGTCGGGCCGGCGTCCCACCAGCTCCGCCGGGAGCCGGCTCGGCAGTGCCTCGACGCCCTCGAGCCGCAGGGCGGGGCGGCGGATCCCGTCGCCCGCGCCCGGTCCGGCGCCGGTGAGCGCGGCGAGCTGGTGCCGCAGGGCGGTGGCGCGCGCGTCGAGCCGCTCCAGCTCCGCGCGGGTGGTCGCGATCTCGGTCTCGGACTGCCGGACGGCGAGCTCGGTCCCGATCCCGGCCGCGACGCGCCGGCGCGCCACCTCGCGCGTCCGCTCGTGGTCCGCGAGGACGGCCTCGGCCGAGCCGCGCAGCTCGAGCTGCAGCGCCAGCTCGGAGTAGGCCCGCACCAGGGCGCCCACCAGCGCCAGCCGCGCCGCCCGGGCCTCGTAGGCGGCGACCTGCACGCCGTCGAGCGCGCCCGCGAGCGCGCTCCGGTGGCGCCCCCACAGGTCGAGCTCGTAGGAGAGGCCGACGTCGAGCGCGGCGTTCCACTGCCAGGAGCCCCCCACCGGCGGCGGCACGCCGTGGGCCGCGGAGAGGCGGGTCCTGGTGGCGGCGCCGGCGAGCTGCGCCGAGGGCAGCGTGGCGGCCCGCGCCACTCCGGCCAGCGACTCCGCCTGCCGGATGCGGGCGGCCGCCACAGCGAGCCGGGGGCTGCGCGCCAGCGCCTCGCCGACGAGCGCGTCGAGCTGGGGGTCGCGGTAGTCCCTCCACCACTCCGCGTCGGGCCAGCGGCCGGAGAGCTCGGCCTCGGCGAGGTCGCGCCCCGGCGCGAGGTCGCCCGGGTCGAGGAGCCTGGCCGCCGCGGGGGTGCCGGGCCCGGTGCTGGCGCAGCCGGAGCCGGCCCCGAGAGCGACGGCGAGGAGCAGGGCGGCGGCCGCGCGGCCGCGCCGGGATGGGTGACAATAGTCCAAAGTTGGATTTATCCGGGAGGGCGAAAAATAGTCCCAGGCCACGAAAAGTCAAGGGAGGCGCGGAGCGCGCGGCGCGCTGGGCGTCCAGGCGCTCGGCGGGCGAGGCCTTGCGGCGGGGCTCGGTCCGGGTCCGTCTGGTTCTTGCGGTGCATCCCCGCGCCGCTTACGTGCTCCGGCGGGGGAAGCGATGCGAAACTCCGCGGTCGAGGTGCAGGCGCTCGGTCAGAGCATCTGGCAGGACTACATCCGGCGAGGCACGATCACCTCCGGCGCGCTGGCGGGGCTCATCGAGCGCGAGGGGCTGCTCGGTCTCACCTCGAACCCGTCCATCTTCGAGAAGGCCATCGCCGACAGCCCCGACTACGACGCCGACCTGCGCGCGCTCGTGTCCCGCGGCGCCTCCGATCCGGCCGCCATCTTCGAGCACCTGGCGCTCGACGACATCCGCGCCGCCGCGCGGGCCTTCGAGCCGGCGCACCGCCGCACCGGCGGGCGGGACGGGTTCGTGAGCTACGAGGTCTCTCCGCGCCTGGCTCACGACACCGAGGGCACGGTGAGGGAGGCGCTGCGCCTCTTCGCCTCCATCGGCCGCCCCAACGTCATGATCAAGGTGCCGGGCACCCCGGAGGGCGTGCCGGCCATCGCGCGCCTGGTCGCGGCCGGCGTCAACGTCAACGTGACCCTGCTCTTCGCCCTCGACGCCTACGCGGCGGCGGCCGAGGCCTGGCTCACCGGCCTCGAGCGGCGCGCCGCCGCCGGGCGCGAGCTCGCGTCGGTGCACGGCGTCGCCAGCTTCTTCCTCTCCCGCATCGACACGGTGGTGGACGAGCGGCTCGCGGCGCTGGCGGCCCGCGCGCCGGACGCGGCCGAACGGGGGCGGCTGGAGGCGCTGCTCGGCAGGGCCGGCATCGCCAGCGCCAAGGTGGCCTGGGGGCGCTACCAGGCGCTCATCGGGAGCCCGCGCTGGGCGGCGCTGGCGGCGCGCGGCGCCACCCCGCAGCGGCTCCTCTGGGCCAGCACCAGCACCAAGAACCCGCGCTACCCCGAGCTCATGTACGCGGAGTCGCTCATCGGCCCCGACACCGTCGACACCCTGCCGGAGGAGACCTTCCGCGAGTTCCAGGCGCACGGCCGCGTTCGGCCCACCCTGGCCGAGGGGCTGGACGAGGCGGAGCAGGTGCTGCGCGAGCTCGCCGAGGCCGGGGTCTCGCTCGATCGCGTGACGGACCTCCTGCTCGATCAGGGGGTGGAGAAGTTCGCCCGCTCCTACGACGAGCTCCTGGCGGTGATCGAGCGGAAGCGGGACGCGCTGCGCGGCGCGGCGGGCGAGGGCGCGACCCCGTGATCCGCGCCCCGGCCACCGAGGCCCAGCGGCTCGACCAGCTGTGCATCGACACCATCCGGACGCTGGCGATGGACGCCGTCCAGGCCGCGCGCTCCGGCCACCCCGGCACGCCCATGGCGCTGGCGCCGGTGGCCTACTGCCTGTGGCAGCGCTTCCTCCGGTACGACCCCGAGGACCCGACCTGGCCGAACCGGGACCGCTTCGTTCTCTCGAACGGCCACGCCTCGATGCTGCTCTACGCCCTGCTGCACCTCGCGGGCGTGAAGGCCGTCGACGCGCGCTACCAGCGCACCGGCGGCCCGGCGGTGTCGCTCGAGGACATCCGCCGCTTCCGGCAGCTCGACAGCAAGTGCCCAGGCCACCCCGAGTACCGGTTCACCTCCGGCGTCGAGGCCACCACCGGCCCGCTCGGCCAGGGGGTGGCGACGAGCGTCGGGATGGCGC
The DNA here is from genome assembly GCA_035656915.1 of Anaeromyxobacteraceae bacterium. Lineage (GTDB taxonomy): Bacteria > Myxococcota > Myxococcia > Myxococcales > Anaeromyxobacteraceae > Anaeromyxobacter_B. The sequence continues at coordinate 180,823 of DASRRJ010000002.1, read as the reverse complement.
TCGGCGCGCGCTGGCTCTCGGCCCGCTACGACCGGCCCGGGCTCGGGCTCTTCGACTACGACGTCTACGCCGTCTGCAGCGACGGCGATCTCATGGAGGGGGTGAGCGGGGAGGCCGCCTCGCTGGCCGGCCACCAGCGGCTCTCGAACCTCTGCTGGATCTACGACAACAATCACATCACCATCGAGGGGAGCACCGCGCTCGCCTTCGACGAGGACGTGGCGAGCCGCTTCCTGGCCTACGGCTGGAACGTCACCCGGGTCGGCGACGCCAACGACCTGGAGCTGCTCGAGGGCGCCCTGGGGATCTTCAAGCGCACAGAGGACCGCCCCACGCTCATCATCGTGGACAGCCACATCGCCTGGGGCTCGCCCAACAAGCACGACACCAGCGCCGCGCACGGCGAGCCGCTCGGGGTCGAGGAGGTGCGGCTCACCAAGCGCGGCTACGGCTGGCCGGAGGACTCGAGCTTCCTCGTGCCGCCGGAGGCTCCGGCGCACCTGCGCGCGGGGATGGGAGCGCGCGGCCGGGCGCTGCACCAGGCCTGGGTGGCGCGGCTCGACGAGTACCGCGGCCGCTACCCGGACCTCGCCGGCGAGCTCGACCGCATCCAGCGGCGGGAGCTGCCGGAAGGATGGGACCGCGGCCTGCCGGAGTTTCCGCCCGATCCCAAGGGGCTCGCCACCCGGGCCGCCTCGGGCAAGGTCCTGGGAGCGCTGGCGAGGAACGTCCCCTGGCTGCTCGGGGGCGCCGGCGACCTCGGACCGTCGACCGGCACCCGGCTCACCTTCGACGGCGCGGGGGACCTCGAGCCGGGCGAGCCGGGCGGTCGCAACCTGCACTTCGGGATCCGCGAGCACGCCATGGCGGCGGCGTCGAACGGCCTGGCGCTCACCAAGCTCCGCCCCTTCGCGGCCACCTTCCTGGTCTTCAGCGACTACCTGCGCCCCTCGCTGCGGCTCAGCGCGATCATGGAGATCCCGGTCATCTACGTCTTCACCCACGACTCGATCGGGCTCGGGGAGGACGGCCCCACCCACCAGCCGGTGGAGCACCTGGCCTCGCTTCGAGCCATCCCCGGCCTCGTCACCATCCGCCCGGCCGACGCCGCCGAGGTGGTGGAGGCCTGGCGCGTGGTGATGCAGCTCCGCCGGCAGCCGGCGGCGCTGGTGCTGACGCGCCAGGCGGTGCCGACCCTCGACCGCGCGCGCTACGCCCCGGCCGCCGGCCTCGCGCGAGGGGCCTACGTGCTCGCCGACGGCGGCGGGACGCCGGAGGTGCTGCTGCTCGGCACCGGGAGCGAGCTCGGGCTCTGCCTGGAGGCCTGGGAGCAGCTCCGCCGCGACGGGGTGCGGGCGAGGGTGGTGAGCATGCCGTCCTGGGAGCTCTTCGAGCAGCAGGACGAGGCCTACCGCGACGCGGTGCTCCCGCCCGCGGTGGTGGCCCGGGTCGCGGTCGAGCAGGCCTCGACCTTCGGCTGGGAGCGGTACGTGGGCCTGGGCGGCGCCGTGGTCGGGATGAAGACCTTCGGCGCGTCGGCGCCGCTCGCGGCGCTGCAGGGCAGGTACGGGTTCGAGCCCGAGCACGTCCTCGCCGCCGCGCGCGAGCAGCTCGCGCGCGCGAGGAGCGGCGCCGCGCGGGGGTCGGCGTGATCCCGCTGGAGCGACGCGGCGAGGCCATGGCCCGCCGGGCGGCCGAGCTGGTGCGGGACGGCGACGCGGTGGGGCTCGGGACGGGGCGCGCGGCCGGCGCGTTCGTGCGGGCCCTGGCGGAGCGCGCCCGACGCGGCCTGCGGGTCCGCTGCGTCCCCACCTCGCGCGCCACCGAGGCCGCGGCCCGGGCCCTCGGTCTTTCGCTGGTGGAGCTCGAGGAGGCGGGCCAGCTCGACCTCGCGGTCGACGGCGCCGACGAGGTCGGGCCGGGGCTCGATCTCGTGAAGGGGTACGGCGGCGCGCTGGTCCGCGAGCGGATCGTGGCCGAGGCCTCGCGGCGCCTGGTGATCCTGGCGGAGCCGGAGAAGCTCGTCCCGGCCCTGGGCGCGCGCGGGAGGCTGCCGGTCGAGGTGGTCCCGTTCGGCTGGTCCCTCTGCGCCGCCCGCATCGCCGCCCTGGGGCTCGACCCGCGGCGCCGCGTCGAGGGAGGCGCGCCTTTCGTCACCGACAACGGCAACCAGCTCCTCGACTGCGCGGTGCGGCCCATCGCCGATCCGGCCGGGCTGGAGCTGCAGCTCCGGGCCATCCCGGGCGTGGTCGGCACCGGGCTCTTCCTGGGGCTGGCGGACGCCGTCTTCCTCGAGGACGCCGACGGGGACGTGACCCTGCGGGAGCGAGGCTGAAAGGAGCGCGACGTGCAGCTCGGGATGATCGGACTCGGCCGGATGGGCTCGAACATGGTGCGGCGGCTCATGAAGGCGGGGCACGCCTGCGTGGTCCAGGACCTCGACCCGGCGGCCGTGGCCCGCTTGCGGGGAGAAGGCGCGGCCGGCGCCGCCACGCTCGACGAGCTGGTGGCGCAGCTCTCGCCGCCGCGGGTGGTCTGGCTCATGGTCCCGGCGGGCCGGGCCACCGAGGAGGCGGTGGCGGCGCTGGGGCAGCGCCTCGCGCCCGGGGACGCGGTGGTCGACGGCGGCAACTCCTGGTTCAAGGACAGCGTGCGCCGCGCCGGACTGCTGCGCGCCCGCGGCATCCACTTCCTGGACGTCGGCACCAGCGGCGGCGTCTGGGGGCTCGAGCGCGGCTACTGCCTGATGATCGGCGGCGACGCCGAGCCGGTGCGGCGGCTCGACCCCATCTTCCGGGCGCTGGCGCCGGGCCGGGAGGCCGCCGGCCGCACTCCCGGGCGCGAGGGTCCGCCGAGCCCGGCGGAGGAGGGCTACGTCCACTGCGGGCCGCCTGGCGCCGGGCACTTCGTCAAGATGGTGCACAACGGCATCGAGTACGGGCTCATGCAGGCCTACGCCGAGGGGCTCGAGATCCTGGAGCGGGCCTCGGCGCCGCTACTGGCCGACGAGCTGCGCTTCGCGATCCCGGTCGCCGAGGTGGCCGAGGCCTGGCGGCGCGGCAGCGTCGTCGGCTCGTGGCTCCTCGACCTGACCGCGGCCGCGCTGGCGCGCGACCCGGCCCTCGCCGGCTTCGAGGGCGTGGTGGCCGACTCGGGCGAGGGGCGCTGGACGGTCGCCGCGGCGGTGGAGGAGGGCGTCCCGGCGCCGGTGATCAGCGCCGCGCTCTACGCCCGCTTCCGCTCGCAGCACGGCCACGGCTTCGGAGAGAAGGCGCTGTCGGCGATGCGGCGCGGCTTCGGGGGCCACCTCGAGCAGCCGCCGGGCCGGGGCTGGAAGGGGTAGCGGTGCTGCGCCGTTACGGGAGCCTCGACGAGCTCGGGCGAGCGGCGGCCGAGGAGGTGGTGCGCGCCGCCGGCGACGCGGTGGCGGCGCGCGGCCGGTTCACGCTGGCGCTCGCCGGCGGGGAGACGCCCCGCGGGCTCTACCGGCTCCTCGCCTCGCCGCCCTACCGGGCGCGCGTCGACTGGTCGCGGGCGGAGCTGTTCTGGGGCGACGAGCGCGCCGTGCCGCCCGGCGACCCGGGCTCCAACTACCGCCTCGCCGCCGAGGCGCTGCTCGGGCCGCTGGCGCTGCCGGAGCGGCTCGTGCACCGGATCCAGGCCGAGGAGGGCGCGGAGGCCGCGGAGGCCGCGGCCGCGCGCTACGAGCGCGAGCTGGCGCGAGCCTTCGGCGTCGCTCCCGGCGGACCGCCGCCGGCCTTCGACCTGGTGCTCCTCGGGATGGGGCCCGACGGGCACGTCGCCTCGCTCTTCCCGGGCAGCCCCGCGCTCGAGGAGCGGCGGCGCTGGGCGGTGCCGGCGGAGGGCCCCCCTCCCTGGCCGGCGCGCGTCACGCTCACCCTCCCGGTTCTGAACGCCGCGCGGCGCGTGCTGGTGCTGGTCGCGGGGAGCAGGAAGGCGGAGGCGCTGGCCCGGGTGCGCGAGGGGCCGCGCGAGTCGCGCCGGCTCCCGGCGCAGCTCCTCGAAGACGAGCTGGAGCGCGTGACCTGGCTCGTGGACGAGGCCGCCGCGGCTCGCCTCGGTCCCCCGGACCCACCTGACGCGAGGAGCCGAGCATGAGCGCAGCCAAGCCGCAGGCGAGGGTCGGGGTGCCGTGCGCGGTCGAAGGGCGGGAGCTCCTGCGCGAGCCGGCGCCGTCCCCGTGCGCGCTCGTGATCTTCGGCGCCACGGGAGACCTGGCCAGGAGAAAGCTCGCGCCGGCCCTCTACAATCTGGCGCTCGACGGGGCGCTTCCAGAAGGCATGGCGATCCTGGGGACGGGCAGCTCCCAGCTCTCCGCCGCCGAGCTTCGCGCCAGGATCCGGGCGGGGCTGGAGAGCTTCTCGCGCCGACTCCCATTGGACGAGCCGGTCTGGACCCGCTTCTCCGAGGCGCTCGACTACCTCGGCGGGAACTTCGAGGACCCGGCCACCTACGCCGCGTTGAAGGAGCGGCTCGGGCGGCTCGAGGGCTCAAAGGGGACCTGCGGCAACCACCTCTTCTACCTCGCCACGCCGCCGGACCTGGCTCCGGTGATCGTCCGCAACTTGCACGCCGCAGGGCTGCTCGCCTCCGCCCGGCACGGCGCCGGCCCGTGGGCGCGGGTGGTGCTCGAGAAGCCCTTCGGCAGGGACCTCGAGTCGGCGCAGGCGCTCGATCGGCTCCTGGCGCGCTGGCTCGACGAGAGCCAGACCTACCGGATCGACCACTACCTGGGAAAGGAGACGGTCCAGAACATCCTGGTCCTCCGCTTCGGCAACTCCATCTTCGAGCCGCTCTGGAACCGCCGCTACGTGGACCACGTGGAGATCACCGCCGCCGAGTCGATCGGGGTGGAGGGGCGGGGGCGCTTCTACGAGCAGACCGGGCTGGTGCGGGACGTGGTGCAGAACCACCTCCTTCAAGTCCTGGCGCTCTGCGCCATGGAGCCGCCGCTCACCTTCGGCGCGGACGACGTCCGCGACGCCAAGCTGCGCCTGCTGCGGTCGCTCCAGCCCCTCGGCGACGGCGACGCCCTCCGGGCGAGCGTCGTGCGCGGCCAGTACCGCGGCTACCGGGAGGAGCCGGGCGTGGCCCCCGACTCGCGCGTGCCCACCTACCTCGCCGCCCGGCTCCTGGTCCACAACTGGCGCTGGCAGGGCGTGCCGTTCTACCTCCGCGCCGGGAAGCGGCTCGCGCAGCGCCTCACCGAGGTGCGCGTGCACTTCCAGCCCATCCCGCTCAGCCTGTTCCCGCAGCAGCAGGGCGGCCTCTCGCCCAACGTGCTGACGCTGCGCATCCAGCCGCAGGAGGGGATCTCCCTGCGCTTCGTCGCCAAGGTGCCCGGAGATCACCTCTCGGTCGGCGACGTCCACATGGACATGAGCTACGCCGGCGCCTTCGGAGGGCTGCTGCGCGACGCCTACGAGCGGCTGCTCCTCGACTGCATGCGCGGGGACGCGACGCTCTACGCGCGGCGGGACTGGGTGGAGGAGGCGTGGCGGTTCGTGGCGCCGCTGCTCGCGGACGGAGACCCTCCGGCCGTCTACGAGCCGGGCAGCGCGGGGCCGGCGGAGGCGGATGAGCTCCTGCTCCGCGACGGCCGCCGCTGGACCGGGCTTTTGGCGCACCCGGGCGGCTGAGCGGCCGCACGTCGCTCCCCTCGCGCTGCGGCGCGCCCAGGCCGGCGCTAGCATTTCATCCGAGGGAGGGTGCCATGCCGAAGCCCATCGAGGTCCTCGTCGCCGGCGCCACCGGCCAGCAGGGGGGCGCGGTCGCCCGGCTGCTGCTCGAGAAGGGGCACAGGGTGCGCGCCCTCACGCGCCACCCGGGCGCCCCGGCCGCGGCGCGGCTGCGCGCGCTGGGCGCCGAGATCGTCCAGGGCGACCTCGAGGAGGGGGCCTCCATCCGCTCGGCGGCCGCCGACGCGGACGCCTTCTTCCTGGTGGCGACCCCGTTCGAGGAGGGACCCGCCGCCGAGATTCGTCAGGGGCTGCGCGCCGCGGAGGCGGCCCGCGCGGCGGGGGTGAAGCACCTCGTCTACTCCTCGGTCGCCGGCGCCGATCGGCAGACCGGCATCCCGCACTTCGAGAGCAAGCACGAGATCGAGCTGCGCGTCGCCAACCTGGGGATCCCCTACACCATCGTCGCGCCGGTCTTCTTCATGGAGAACCTCAACGGCCCGGCGTTCCTGGGCGGGCTGCGCGCGGGCCGGCTGGCGATGCCGCTCCCGGCCTCGCGCCGGCTCCAGCTCATCGCGCTCGCGGACCTCGCCGGGCTGGTGCGGACCATCATCGAGCGCCCCACCGGGTTCCGCGGCGTGCGCATGGAGGTGGCGTCCGACGAGCTCAGCGGCCTGGATCTGGCGCGCCTGCTCTCGCGAGTGACGCGCCAGCAGATCGACTACCTCGAGCTTCCGCTCGAGGAGCTCCGCGAGCGCAGCGAGGACCTCGCGAGCATGTACGAGTGGCTGGACCAGGTCGGCTACCACGCCGACGTGGCTGGGCTGCGCCGCTTCTGGCCGGAGGTGGGTTGGCACAGCTTCGCGCAGTGGGCGCTGGAGCAGGACTGGAGCGTGCTCGACGTGGCCAGCCCGGAGCAGCCGACGGTCTGACGGGGGGCTCCGCCCCGCCCCGCCTGCGGTGGGACCCCTTCCGGTGAAGGCTGCGCTACCCGATCGCCGCGAGCACCTGCTCCGCCGCGCGGGCGGCGCCGTCGAGGTCGGGCCGCGGCGGCATGGGGAGCGAGAGCACGCGCTCCACCGGTCCGGCGAGCCGGCCGGCGAAGAGCTCCGCGTTGGAGACGTGGGCGCAGGCGAGCCAGGCCGGCAGCTCGCGCACCATCACCTCGTACTCGGGGAAGTCGCCGCGCTCGGTGTAGACGAGCCTCGTGCCGGCGGCGATGGCGTCGGAGACGATCCCGTAGCCGGGCTTCGTCACCACCACGTCGGCGGCCTGGACGAGGTCGGGGTAGGCGAGGCCCAGGGCCGCGAGCCGCTCTCCGCCGGCGTCCTCCGGCAGGAGGAAGGCGAGGTCCCGCTCGCGCGAGAGGAGCGATCGCGAGAGCCCCGGCAGGCCGAGCCCGCCGAAGGAGAGGAGCACCGCCGGGCGCCCGTCGAGCCCGAGAAGGCGCCGCGCCTCCTCGCGCGCGAGCCGCGGCCGCCGCGCCACCAGCCCCACCTCGACCCGGCGCGGGAAGGAGGAGAGGTCGCCCGCGAAGGGGAGGGCGAGGAGCAGCCCGGCCTCGGCGTAGGCGGCCGCGGCGCGCGCCGCCGACCCGGCCAGCGACGGCTGCCGCACGGAGAGGTGCCGGTAGATCCAGTCCCAGGAAAAGTTGCCGAGGGCGAGGCTCGGGACGCCGGCCCGCGCCGCGGCGGCGAAGGCGAGCGGCGGGATGTCGCCGAGCACTGCGCGCGCCCCGGCGGCGCGCAGGAGCTCGGACTCCTCACGGACCCGCTCGTCGAAGCGGGCATCGAGCTCGCGGCAGCGGCGGGCGCTCTCCTCCTCGTCGATGTGGAGCGCGTCGCGCTGGGCCAGCCCCGCGTCGCAGGCGACCCGCCGGATGGCGACCGGTCCGGGGAGCTCGTCCCGGACGAGCCGCTCCGGCACCTCCCCGACCAGGGTGAGCGCGAGCCCGGGCGCCCGCGCCCGCACCTGCCGCAGCACCTCGCAGAGGCGCACCAGGTGGCCGTACCCGTGCCCCGTGACGTAAGCGACCAGCATTCCCGTGGATTCTGACATCGTTTGCTCTACAATGCGCGCGGCTCGCACCAGCGCCCACCCTCCGGAGCACCTCATGACCGAACTCGAGAAGCGGAACCTCGTCGCGCAGTGGGCTTTCGACACGCGGCCGGTGCTGCTCCGATTCCACCTCTGGCTCGATGACGTCCAGGTGGAGCGCTCCCAGGCCGAGCCGGTGTCGAACTTCACCTTCACGCCGCGCGGCATCGCCCGCTGCATTGCCATGACCTCGGCCGCGACCGCCCTCGGCACGCGCCTCTTCGGCGGCTACGGCGGTGGCGCCGGGCAGGACAAGTCGGCCTACAACCAGGTGAAGAAGTCCGCCGACGCCATCAGCGCCTACGTGATGAGCGAGGGGCTCTGGTCGCTCACCCGCACCATCCCCGAGAACCACGCCATCATGGTCTCGCTGGGCGAGGGGCTCATGCCCAAGGCGGGCGAGACGCCGGAGATGGGCGCGAACCCGCTCCTCGGCTTCGGCCGCGTCTACGGCCGGCCGGAGGTGGCGAAGGTGGTCGACCGGGCGGTGCACCGGCTCCTCAACGATCCGAAGCACTCCTACGACGAGTTCTACGGCGCCCTGCAGAAGCGGGGGATCACGCTGTGGGGCGCCGCGGTCGACACCCTCGAGAACACCTCGCGCTTCGCCGAGGGGAAGCCCACCGGCCCGATGTCGGTGTTCCACCTCTTCGACTCGCCGCTCACCGTGTCTCGCCCCTACGAGTCGTACATGGGCTGCCTGACCGTGCCGCGCCCGGTGGCGCACGCAGCGGAGGAGGCGGCGGTGCTGCTCGACTACCGCACCCCGCGCGCGAGGGTGGTGGAGGCCATCGAGGCCGCCTATCCGGGCGTCCAGCGCGGCAACATCCACGTCTGGACGCTGCGCGGGAAGAGCCGCGTGGGCCGGCTCGGCAAGCTCTGGGAGGAGTGGCAGGGGCTCGGGGCGCACCTGGTGGAGGACGGCTGGAAGGCGCCGTCGGGCATCGAGGTCTTCACCGACTCCGGCACCTACGCCCCCACGTTCCTGGTCGGCAGCTGGAAGGACGCCGCCGGCGCGACCCACGTCTTCCTCTGCGACGGGTACGCCGCCAGCGCCGAGGCGATGCAGGCCGCCAGCCTCTCCGAGGTGCTCGACGTCGACTGCACCATGGCCATCTTCTCGCCCACCTTCGTGCTCCCCTGCGACTCCGAGCGGCGGCTCATGCAGCTCGACCGGCGCGCGCCGGACTTCGCGGCGCGGCTCGCCGAGGTGCTGGGAGTGAAGGAGCTCGAGGCCGGCAAGGCGAAGAGCTACGCCGAGGCGATCGAGGACGCCGAGATGTCCAACATGCCGCTCGGCAAGCGCGTGCTCCGCGCCGACGACTTCCTGCCGGAGAAGAGCTGGAGGGTGCTCGCCTCCACCGGCTACATGTGCGACGACCCGTACACCGGGGCGCCGGGCGTGGAGCAGGTCTCGGAGACGGTCTACAAGGTGACGACGCGGCTCGCGACCCGCAGCGCCTCGAGCCTCATCACCTTCACCTTCCGGCTCATGGAGCCGCTCGCCGAGGCCCGGCACGTCTTCAGCCCGCTGCTGGTGCGCTTCCTCTCCGGGGTCGATCACACGCGGCGCGCGGTGAAGATCTCCGACTCCGGCCGCATCCGCAATGAGCTGCAGACCATGCTCTCGCAGGCGCTCGAGCACGACGGCGATCACATCCGCGTCCACTTCGACCGGGTGGACGAGAAGGTCATGCCGAAGGACAAGCAGGCCGCCATCCGCAAGGTGCTGGAGTGGTACAAGGCCAACCACCCGGTCTGGTTCGAGTGGCTCGAGCTCGCCTGAGCCCGATCCGGGAATCCCTTTCGGTGGGGTGCCCTTCAGGGAAGGCTGGTCCTTCCGTGTGAGATCGTAACCTCCCTCCGGGCAACCTCCGGTTGCGCGATCCGAGGGGGGGGAACATGAACGGCGGTGACCCTGCGGTGCTCCTGCCTGGGCGCGAGCCAGCTGACCGGGCGGCCCTGGCCATGGCGGGGGTCTCGAATGGCAGGACGCCGCGCCAGGGCAGCGCCGCACGGCCCTCTCTCCGGCGAGGCGAGGGGATGACATACCGGGTGCTCGACGCCGCCACCGCGGAGGGCGCGGCGGCCTGGATGGAGCTGTGGCGCGGCTGGCCCGACCGGGAGGTGATGGCCCACGTCGAATACGTCCGGCTCTTCGCCCGCCCCTGCGATCGAGTGGTCTGCGCGGTGGGCGAGAGCGACGGGCGGGTCGTCTTCTTTCCGCTGCTTCTCCGGCCGCTGGCGGCCGAGCCTTGGGCGCGCCCGGGCGAGGATCACTGGGACGCCGCCACGCCCTACGGCTATGGGGGGCCGTTCACATGGGGTGGCGGCGCGCAGCGGGACGAGGCCTTCTGGGCGGCGCACGCCGCCTGGTGCGCCGAGGAGCGGGTGGTGTCCACCTTCGCGCGCCTCTCGGTGGTGCCCGGCCAGCTCGCCTCGGTGCCGCCGGTCGTGACCACCCCTCTGCAGAACGTGATCTGTTCGCTCGAGGGCGGGCCGGCGGCCGCGTGGGCGCGCTACCGCCACAGCGCCCGGAACAACGTGCGGCACGCCCGCAAGGCCGGCGTGTCGGTGGAGGTCGACGAGACCGGCGCCCGGCTCGACGCGTTCCTCGCGATCTACCGACGGACCATGTCCCGCCGCGGCGCGGCCGCCTGGTACTTCCTCCCGCGGGAGCTCTTCGAGCGCATCCAGGCGCGGCTGGCGGGGCAGTACGCGTTCTTCCACGCGCGCCTGGGGGACGAGATCGTCTCCTCGGAGCTGGTCCTCTGCTCGAAGGAGAACGTCTACGCCTTTCTCGGGGGCACGCTCGAAGAGGGCTTCCACGCCAGGCCGAACGACCTGCTGCGCCACGAGGTGGTGGAGTGGGCCGCGGCGCGCGGAATGCTGCGCTACGTCCTCGGCGGCGGTCACGGCGAGGACGACGGCGTGTTCCGGCACAAGCGCGCCTTCGCGCCGCACGGAGTGGTCCCGTTCCGGGTCGCCTGCCTCGTGCACGACGAGCGCGCCTGCGCGGAGCTGGTCGGGCAGCGCGCGAGCAATGCGCGACGCGCCGGGCGCGAGTGGTCGCCTGCCGAGGGGTACTGTCCGCGGTACCGGGGGTAGTCGCGCACCCCTGCGAGACGCAACCAGGGGAGGCGCGGCGGGGCGGACCGATCTAGGATTTGAGACGTCGCCATGAACGTCCTCCTCACCAGCGTCGGCCGGCGCGTCGCACTGCTCCGCTCCTTCCGTCGAGAGCTGGCCGCGCTCGGCCCGGGGCGCGTCCTGGCCGCCGACGCCTCTGCCTTGAGCGCCGGGTTCCAGGACGCGGACGGTGGGTTCCTGGTCCCCCCGTGCACCAGCCCCGACTACGTCCCGGCGCTCCTCGACCTCGTCCGGCGCGAGCGGGTCGGGCTGCTCGTGCCGCTCATCGACCCGGAGCTCGAGGTCCTGGCGAGGGCTCGCGAGCTGTTCCTCCGCGAGGGCTGCCACCCGCTGGTCAGCGACGCCGCGACCATCGCCACCTCGCGGGACAAGCGCCGGAGCGCCGAGCGCTTCCGCGAGCTCGGCTTCGACGCGCCGCGGGTCCTGGGGGCGGAGGAGCTCGAACGGCCGGAGGCGCTCAGCTATCCGCTCTTCCTCAAGCCCGCGGACGGCAGCAGCAGCGTCGGCGCCCTCGCCATCCAGGACGCCGACGAGCTCCGCTTCCACCTCCCGCGCACGCGCCACGCCGTGGTGGAGAGCCTGGAGGCAGGCGAGGAGTTCACCGTCGACGTGCTGGCGGATCTGCAGGGCCGCGCCTGCTGCGCCGTGCCTCGCCGGCGGCTCGAGGTGCGGGGCGGCGAGATCTCCAAGGGGCGCACCGTGAAGCACCCGCGCATCATCCGGGAGTCGCTGCGCCTGGTGGAGGCGCTCGGCGGCTGCCAGGGGTGCATCACCTTGCAGTGCTTCCTCGGGCCGGACGAGCGGGTCTCGTTCTTCGAGGTCAACGCGCGCTTCGGCGGCGGCTATCCGCTCTCCGACGCGGCCGGCGCCAACTACCCGGGCTGGATCCTGCGGATGCTGGCCGGCGAGCGCGTGCCGCGCCTCGACGGCTGGGAGGACGGGCTGGTGATGCTGCGCTACGACGACGCGGTCTTCGTGCCGGGGCTCGGGTGACGCGGCCGCTGGTGGTCTGCTTCGACCTCGACGACACCCTGGTCTCGGAGTCGGACTACGTGGAGTCGGGGCTCCACGCCGTGGGCGCGCTGCTCGATCGCGAGCTGCCTGGCCCGGAGCCTTCGGGGCCGTGGCTGGTGGAGCGCTGGCGCCGCACCCGGGCGCGCGACCTGTTCCAGCGGTGGCTGGCCGAGCGGAGGGCCGACGAGACCCGCTGGCTCCCGCGCCTGGTGGCGGCCTACCGCGAGCACCGGCCGGTCCTCGCCCCGCGGCCCGGCGCGGTCGAGGCGCTCGGGGCCATCGTCGCGCGCGGCGACCGGCTGGCGCTCCTCTCCGACGGCTGGCTCGAGGTGCAGCGCCGCAAGTGGGAGGCGCTGGCGCTGGCGCTCCCGTTCGCGCCGGTGGTCTTCACCGACGAGCGCGGCCGCCCGTTCTGGAAGCCGCACCCCTGGGGCTACCAGCAGGTGATGGCGGCGCACCGCGACGCGGAGGGGTTCGCCTACGTCGGCGACAACCCGGCCAAGGACTTCGAGGCGCCGGACGGGATGGGATGGTCCACGGTGCTGCTCGACCACCCGGAGAACCTGTACCGGCGGGCCGATCCCGGCGGCGCGCGCCACTTGGCGCGCTCGTTCCGGGAGATCCTCGAGCTGACGGCGCCCGGCGGAGCCGGCCGGACCCTGGACGGCGCGCAGCTCAGTCGGAGCCCTTCGAGCGGTACTCGTACCTGACGTAGCGGCCGTGGCGGCCGTAGCGCCCGTGGCTCGCGTGCACGTCGTTCAGCACCGCGCCGTGCAGCCGGGCCCCGTTCTGCGCGAACTGCTTCGCCGAGAGGGCGATCTCGCGCATGGTGTGCTGGCGGGCACGGAGCACGAGCAGGTTGACGCCGGCGAGCCGGGCGACCAGCAGCGAGTCGGTGACCGCCAGCAGCGGCGGCGTGTCCACGATCACCAGGTCGAAGAGGCGCGACAGCTCCTTCATCAAGGTCTCGAAGCGGTGGCTCGACAGCAGCTCGGCGGGGTTGGGCGGGATGCGCCCGGTGGGGAGGATGTAGAGCTGCCCGCCGTGCGCCGCGTGCAGGCTGTCGTCGAGGCTGGCGGCGCCGCTCACCACGTCGGAGAGGCCCGGCTTGCGCTCGATCCCGAAGTAACGGTGGAGGTGGCCGCGGCGGAGGTCGCCGTCCACCAGGAGCACGCGCCGGTCGGCGGAGGCGAGCACGTAGGCCAGGTTGACCGCCACGAACGACTTCCCGACCCCCGGGGCCGGGCCGGTGAGGGCCACCACGTTGTTGGGGGCCTCGAGCAGCGCGAACTGGAGGCTGGTGCGCAGGCTGCGCATGGTCTCGACGGCGCCGTCGCCGGGATCCTCGGCGGCGAGGAAGGGCAGGGCGCCGCGGCCGTGGCCGTGGCCGCGCGGCAGGCGGGCCTCGGACTCGCTGTGGGGGACGCTGACGTAGACCGCGAGGCCGGTGGCGCTCTCGATCTCCTCGGCGTCCTCGGCGCGCTGGTCGAGGGCACGGCGGGCCAGGACCAGGACGATTCCGAGGCCGAGGCCGAGCAGGGAGGCGAGGGTCATCACCGCCGCGGACTTGGGGCCGGAGCGGTGATGGGGAGGGTAGGCGCGGTCGATGATCCGGACGTCGCCCACGGTGCCCGACTTGGCGACTCGCAGCTCCTGGGAGCGGTTGAGGAGCGCGACGTACAGCTCCGAGGCGACCTTGACGTCGCGGGTGAGGCGGCCAGAGCTCACCTCGGCGGCCGGGAGCGTCCGCATCCTGGCGTTCACCTGCGCCTGCTCGGCCCGGAGCAGGGCGAGCTTCTTGGCGACGGCGATGACGTTGGGGTGGTTGTCGGTGAACCCCTGGCGCAGCTCGGAGCGCTTCAGCTCGAGCTCCGAGATGTCCTTCTCCAGCGCCGCCGAACGATCCAGCATCCCCTTGGTCTCGGCCGACAGGTCCACCGTCCCGTTCTTGAGGCGGAAGGCGTTGAAGGCCGACTCGGCGCCGTTGACGTTGGCCTTGAGGGTCGGCAGCTGCGACTCCAGGAACTCGAGCGTCTTGGAGGCCTCGGCCGACTTCTGCTCCACGTTCTGCCGCAGGTAGGTGGTGGTGGCGGCGTTGAGGATCGCGGCGAGGCGGACCGGGTCGGTGCCTTCCAGCTCCAGCACCAGCATGCCCGACTTCTTGCCGCGCTCCTGGACCTTGACCTCCGCCTGCAGGGCGTCGATGACGTCCTCGCGCCGCTTCTTCGTGATCGAGAACTCGGTCCCGGGGCGGGCGACCAGCTCCGACAGGAAGAGCTCGACGTGGGCCGCTCCGGCCGGGCTCGAGGCGGCCTTCCCGACCGTCCCTTCGAGGAGCACGAGCCCGTCGCGGGTGAGCCGGAACTTGCCCGCCTCGCCGGCCGTGAGCAGGAGCGGCTGGTCGAGGAGCTCGTCTCCCACCTCCAGGCGCTGGACGTGGATCCGCTCGCCTCCCCAGGCGTACCGCTCCGGTCCGAGCCGAGGCTCCGACAGGCCGGGTCCGGGGAAGCGCCGCGCGAAGGCGTGTCCGATGAGCGGGAAGTAGCGGGGCGAGACCGCGAGGTCGAGCTGGAGCTGGTCCACCACCGCGCCGAGCAGCATCCGCGAGTGGAGCACCTCGATCTCCGCGTCGGCGGGCGGCTTCTCCCCCAGGGCCTCCGACAGCTCCTCGATCCCGGCGAGCGTGCGCTGCCGGTGCTCGACCTGCACCATGCTCCGCGCCAGATAGACGGGCGGTGTCACGAACAGGTAGGCAGCCCCACCCAGCAGCGTGAGGAGCAGGACCAGCGCGATGGTCCCGCGCCCCTGGGCGAGGGTCCAGGCATACTCCGCCAGGGTGGGCTCCGCGTTGCGGAACGCGCCGCGCACGCCCTGGACCTCCGGGGCCGGCGCGACGCGGCGAACGGCGCTCGGGCGGTCCCGGTCGTTGGCGCTGCCGCTGGCGACGTTCTTGGGGAGCTCCATGAGCGGTCCTTCAGGACGGCGTGCCGGGGGACGGCGCCGTCCCGGTCAGCTCGGGGGCCGGCCACACGGCGCGGCGCAGGGTGGGGGTGGCGCGGGAGGCCGCGGGACGCTCTGCCTCCGCCTCGCGCTCCATGTCTTCCAGGGGCCTGGGGTGGGGGCGATAGGTGGGCACGAGCTCTCGCAGGGCCTCGATGAGCGGCTCGCGCTCGCCTTCGTCGGCGAGGTGGCGCAGGACCGCGAGCCGCGTCGCGAGGTCGCGCGGGGGCGCCGCGCAGCGCGCCACCTTGATCCGGTTGCGGACCGCCTGCGTGCTCTCCTCCTGTTCCGTGAGCAGCTCCTCGTGCAGCTTCTCGCCGCGGCGGAGCCCGGTGTAGACGATGGGGATCTCCTCGTCGGGGACGTGGCCGGCCATGGCGATGAGGTTCCGCGCCAGCTCCGCGATCCGGATCGGCTCGCCCATGTCGAGGATGCAGAGCTGGCCGTAGCGGCCGAGCCCGGCGATGAGCACCAGCCCGACCGCCTCCGGGATGGTCATGAAGTAGCGCGTGCAGTCGGGGTGGGTCACCGTCACCGGGCCGCCATTGGCGATCTGCTGCTTGAAGATGGGGATGACGCTGCCCGCCGAGCCGAGCACGTTCCCGAAGCGCACCGCGGTCATATGGGTGCGCGACCGGCCGGCCAGGTCGAGCATCACCTGCTCGGCGACGCGCTTGGTGACTCCCATCACCGAGCTCGGGTTCACCGCCTTGTCGGTGGAGATGAGCACGAAGCGCTCGGCCGCGCAGGCCTGCGCCATGCGCGCCACGTGCAGGGTGCCGAAGACGTTGTTCTTGACCGCCTCCGCCGGGGCCATCTCCATCAGCGGCACGTGCTTGTGCGCGGCGGCGTGGAACACGTCCTGCGGGCGATAGCGCGCGCCGAGGCGGAGGAGCGGCTGCAGCTCGCGGACGTCGGCGACCTCGACCCGGAGGTCGAGCTCCGGGTAGAGCTCGGAGAGGCGGCGGCTGTTGAGGTAAAGCGAGTTCTCGTTCATGTCGACCATGACGAGCTGCGCGACGCCGTGCCGCGCCAGCTGGCGGCAGAGCTCCGAGCCGATGGAGCCGCCCGCCCCGGTCACCAGCGCCCGCCGCCCCCGCACCAGGGCGCGAAGCTCGTCCTCCTCGAAGGCGACGCTCTCGCGCGGGAGCAGATCCTCCGGGGAGACGTCCTCGAGCATGGCCACCGAGAGCCGCTCCAGCTGCTGCCGGGTGGGGATGATCTTGAAGCGCACCCGGCTGCCGGCGCAGAGGTCGAGCGTCTGGCGGATGCGCGCCGCCGGCAGGTCGGGGTCGGCGAGGAGCACCATCTGCGCGCGGTGCCGCCGGATGAGCTCGGGCAGGTCGCGCAGGACCCCCAGGACCGGGTGGCCGTCGATCCGGCACCCGACCATGGCCGGGTCCTCGCTGGCGAAGCCGAGCAGCAGGAACCGGCTCTCCGGGTGGCGCTGGAGGTCGCGGGCGAGCAGCTCGGCCTCGTTGCCGGAGCCGACCACGATGGTCCGCGCCGCGCCCGACCAGCTGCGGGTCCGCTCCCCGAGCCAGCCGACGCCGAAGCGGGGCCCGAAGCGGATGGCGCCGAAGGCGCTGGCCGCGAGGAAGAGCTCGAGGGCGTACACGCTTCGAGGCATCCCTCCCGGTATCAGCGCCGGGCAGAGGACCACGAAGAGGGCGCTCCCGGCGAGGGAGGCGACCGCGACCCGCACGGCGTCGGTGAGCCCCGACAGCCGGAAGGACCAGCGGTGGAGCGAGGCGGAGAAGTTGCATACGACGCGCGTCAGCACCACGAGCCCGAGCGCCGCCGGCAGGGCCGCGAGGTACTGCGGCGGGATCTGGCCCTCGAACCGGAGCCAGAGCGCGAGCTGCAGCGCGAACACCGTCGCCACGGCGTCGGCCGCGAGCAGCGCCAGCCGCCGCGGGGTGCTGATGAAGGCCTGCGACAGCGCCGGCCCGGCTCCCAGCACGGCCGCGAGGCCGTCCTTCCAGGACAGCGGAGCGCCTGGCGAGGTCGCGCGCGCGAAGGAGTCGTTGGCCGCCTTGGAATCCATCTGCTCACCCCGAGATCGCCGCTTCAGCGGAGACGCGGCCCAACCAAGATGGCGCTCCATTCCACCTACAGCGGCGCCAATGTGAGTGTCCCCCCGCGAGGGAGCCAAGGGTCGGCGCCGGTGTCGCATGTCCGCTGGACACGCCCGTGCCGCTGCACGATCCGCCGAGCTGACTACAACCCATTTGCGTGTCCCGCCGCGGCGCGAATGATCCCGATCACTCGTGCCTGATCGGCCTCGGAGAGGTTGCTCGAGCTCGGAAGGCAGAGGCCGCGCTCGAAGAGGTCCGCCGAGACCGCGCCGCCGTGGCAGGTACACTTTTCGTAAAGAGGCTGCAGGTGCATGGGCTTCCAGACCGGGCGCGCCTCCACGTCCTCGGCGGCGAGCGCGGCGAGGAGCTCGTCTCGCGAGACGCCGAGCGCGGCGCGGTCGACGAGGAAGCAGGAGAGCCAGTTGGTGTGGAGCCCGTAGGGCGCCTGCGGCATGAGCGTGAGGCCGGGCAGGTCGGCGAAGGCGTCGCGGTAGCGGAAGGCGACGGCGCGGCGCTGCCGGACCCGCTCCTCGAGCACCTCGAGCTGTCCGCGGCCGATGCCGGCGAGGACGTTCGAGAGCCGGTAGTTGTAGCCCATGTCGGTGTGCGAGTAGGCGACGCCCGGATCCCGCGCCTGCGTGGACCAGAAGCGCGCCCGCTCCACCTGCTCGCGGCGCTCCGCGACCAGCATGCCGCCGCCGGTGGTGGTGATGATCTTGTTGCCGTTGAACGAGAACGCCGCCACCGCTCCGAACGAGCCCGCCGGCCGGCCCTTGTAGAGCGCCCCCAGCGCCTCCGCCGCGTCCTCGAGCACCGGCACGTCGTAGCGCCGGCAGGCCGCCAGGATCGGATCGAGGTCGGCGCATTGGCCATAGAGGTGGACCACCACCACCGCCCGCGGCAGCCGGCCGCGGCGGGCGCGCTCCTCGAGCGCCTCGGCGAGGAGGGCCGGGCTCATCATCCAGGTCTCCCGGTCGCTGTCGACGAAGGCCGGCTCGGCGCCGAGGTAACGGATGGGGTTCACGCTGGCGACGAAGGTGAGATCCGAGACCAGCACCTCGTCGCCAGGGCCGACCCCGAGGAGCCGCAGGCCGAGGTGCATCGCCGCGGTGCCGCTGCCGAGCGCAAGCGCCGGACGGCCGAGCCGCTCGGAGAAGGAGCGCTCGAAGGCGTCGAGGTGGGGGCCGACCGTGGAGAGCCAGTTGGAGGCGAAGGCCTCGCGGACGTAGCGCTCCTCGCTGGTGCCCATGTGCGGCACGGACAGGTACAGGCGCGGCATGGCTTCCCCCCTGGCGAGCGGGCGACCGCTCAGGCCTTCACCAAGCGTCGCGGGCCCGGACCGGCCGGCAGGGAGGCGATCAGGTTGCGCGTGTCGAGCACCAGCGGGACGTCGCGGTAGAGCGCCCGGTCCTTGAAGGCCTCGTGCGCGGTCGCGACCAGCACCGCGTCGTAACGGCCGAAGACCTCCGGCGAGCAGGCCACCGACTCGAGCGCCAGATCGTGCTTGCGCCCCTTGCGCGTGGCCCGGAAGAAGGGGTCGCAGTAGTCGGCGCGGGCGCCGTGCTCCTGCAGGAGCTCGAGGATCTCGTAGGAGGGCGACTCCCGGTCGTCGTCGATGTTGGCCTTGTAGGCGAGCCCGAGCAGCAGCACCCGCGAGCCCTTGAGCGGCTTGCCGTCCTCGTTGAGGGCGTCCGCCAGCCGATCCACGACGTACCTGGGCATACGGGTGTTGATCTCGCCGGCGAGCTCGATGAAGCGGGCCCACTCGCCGTGCTCGGCCGCCTTCCAGGAGAGGTAGAACGGGTCGAGCGGGATGCAGTGCCCGCCCAGCCCCGGCCCCGGATAGAAGGGCATGAAGCCGAACGGCTTGGTCTCGGCGGCCCGGATGACCTCCCACAGGTCGATGCCCATCCGCGAGAAGATCATCTTGAGCTCGTTGACGAGCGCGATGTTCACGGAGCGGAAGACGTTCTCGAGCAGCTTGGCGCTCTCGGCCACCCGCGCGCTCGAGACCGGCACCACGCGCTCGAGCGCCGCCCCGTAGAGCGCCGCCGCCGCCTCGGTGGAGGCGGGATCGACGCCGCCCACCACCTTGGGGATGGTCTTCGTGGTGAAGTCGCTGCGGCCCGGGTCCTCGCGCTCGGGCGAGAACGCGAGGAGGAAGTCGCGGGGACACTCGAGGCCGCTCTCGCGCAGGATGGGCAGCACCTCCTCGTCGGTGGTGCCCGGGTAGGTGGTCGACTCGAGGACCACAAGCTGCCCCGGCCGCAGCCGGGTCGCGATCTGGCGGGCGGTGGCGTGGATGGCCGAGTTGTCCGGCTCGCGGTGCGGCCCGAGCGGCGTGGGCACGCAGATGATCACCGCGTCGCACTCGCCGAGGCGGCCGAAGTCGGTGGTGGCGGAGTAGTGGCCGCTCGCCACCGCCGCCGCCACGCGTTCCGGCCCGATGTGCTTGATGTACGACTCGCCGCGGCCGAGCGCCTCGACCTTGCGCGGATCGAGGTCGAGCCCGAGCACCGGAAAGCCCGCCTCGCGGAAGACCAGGGCGAGCGGGAGCCCGACGTAGCCCTGGCCAACGACGCCGACGCGGGCAGTGCGCGCGGCGATCCGAGACAGAAGATCCTTGACCATGTCGTCCCCCGACGAGAGTGAGTGATTGGGTGACAGTAGCCCCCGCCGTCGCCTCCTTCGCCTCTCCGATAGGGGATCGACGTGAGCGTACCGGAGGTCAATGACGCGCGAAGGGGTGCGCTCGCATCCCCTTGGGGCGAGCGCCTCCCGGGCGCGGCTCTCCGCCCGACACGGTGCATACAATCCCTCACGGCGCAAAGGGCGTCGCCCCGGGTGGGACTCGGCGCGGCGGGACGGAGCCAATGGAATCGGGGACAGCGGAGCACAGCCGCAGCGGCGTCAGCGCGGCAGCGGGCAGCGAACCGGCGAGGGCGGGGCCGCGCGCGCTCGAGCAGCCCGGCCCGGAGGCGGCGCGGCCCGTCGCGACCGTGGTCCACGTCACCACGGTCCCGATGTCGCTCTCGACGCACCTCGGGGGGCAGGTCCGCTACCTGTGCCAGCAGGGCTTCGAGGTGCACGTCATCGCCTCGCCGGGTGAGGCGCTGCAGACGTTCGGCCGGAGCGAGGGGGTAGAGGTCCACGCCGTCCCGATGGTCAGGGCCATCACCCCGGCGCGCGATCTGGTGGCCCTGTACCGCCTCTGGAGGACCATCCGGCGCATCCGCCCCACGATCGTCCACTCGCACACCCCCAAGGGTGGGCTGTTGGGCATGATCGCGGCGTGGCTCGCCCGGACTCCCGTGCGCGTCTACCACATCCGCGGGCTGCCCTTCGTCACCGCGGCGGGCGCCCGCCGCCGGCTGCTGCGGGCCACCGAGAAGGTCGCCTGTGCCTTGGCCCATCGGGTGCTGGCGGTGAGCCACTCCATGCGAGCCATCGCCATCGAGGAGGGGCTCTGCCCAGCCGAGAAGGTCGCGGTGCTGTGCGGAGGCAGCGGGAACGGAGTCGACGCGCGCGGCCGCTTCCTGCCGCTGCCACCCTCGGTGCGCGCCGAGGTGAGGCGGGAACACGGCATCCCGCGCGACGCGCTGGTCATCGGCTTCGTGGGTCGGCTGTCGCGCGACAAGGGGGTGGTCGAGTTGGCGGAGGCGTGGGGGCGCCTGCGGGAGGACGCGCGCCTCCACCTGCTCATCCTGGGACCCCGCGAGATGGCGGGCGTGGACCCCCGCGTCGAGCAGCGCCTGCGGTCGGACGAGCGGGTCCACTTCGCGGGAGAGGTTCGCGACGTCGCCCGGCAGTACGCGTCCATGGACGTGGTGGCGCTCCCGACCTACCGGGAGGGCTTCCCCAACGTGGCGCTGGAGGCGGCGGCGATGGGGCTGCCCATCGTCGCCACGCGCGTGCCGGGGTGCGTGGACGCGGTGGAGGACGGGATCACCGGGACGCTGGTGCCCGCGCAGGACGCGGGCGCGCTCGCGAGCGCGCTCTCGCGATACCTGGCTGACCCCACGATCAGGACCCGGCACGGGGAGGCCGGTCGCTCGCGTGCGCTGGCGCAGTTCGGGCGGGAGGCGATCTGGGAGGCCGTCCGGGGCGAGTACCGGGAGTTGCTCGCGCCCCAACCGTGGACTTCGAGCCGGACCGATGATCCCCCGGTCGACGGCTGAAGCGCCACGCGCCGCGCTCGCCCAGCCGGGCGCCGCCCAGCGGCCGATCGCGTGCGTCATCTCGAGCCTGTCTGGCGGCGGGGCGGAGCGGATCCTGAGCGGGCTGGCCAATCGATGGGCCCGCGCAGGTCGCCCGGTGACGCTCATCACCCTCGACTCCACGCAGTCGGACGTCTACCCGCTGCACCCCGCGACGGGGCGCGTGGCGCTCGGGCTGCTCCGACCTTCCCGGGGGTGGGCGGAGGGGTTGACACAGTCCGCCCGCAGGGTGGTCGCGCTGCGGCGCGCGCTGCTGAGGCTCAGACCCGCCGCGGTCGTCAGCTTCATGGGGGCGACCAACGTGCTCAGCCTCATGGCCACCGCCCGGACCGGGCTGCCGGTCTTCGTGTGCGAGCGCACCGACCCGCGCGCGCAGCGCGAAGGCGGCATCTGGTCGATGTTGCGGCGGGCGCTCTATCCAAGGGCCGAGGGGGTGGTGGTCCAGACGGAGAGCCTGGCGTGCTGGGCCCGGAGCTTCTGCGCCCGCGTGCACGTCATCCCGAACTTCGTCGAGCTCCCGTCGGCCACCGCCGTCCCTGGTGCCCGTCGGGGCCCCAGGCGACTCATCTCCGTCGGGCGCCTGGGGCCCGAGAAGGGCTTCGACCTGCTGATCGAAGCCTTCGCCCGCGTGGCCCCCGGCCACCCGGACTGGTCGCTCGTCATCCTCGGAGAGGGCAGCGAGCGCGCGAGGCTGACGTCCCTCGTGGACCGGCTCGGGCTGGGGCCGCGGGTGTGGATGCCGGGGCGCGTCGCGGACCCGGTGCCGCACCTGGCGGCGGCCCACGCCTTCGCGCTCTCCTCGCGACGCGAGGGGTTCCCGAACGCGCTGCTGGAGGCGATGGCCTGCGGCCTGCCCACCGTGGCGTTCGACTGCCAGAGCGGCCCCGCCGAGATCATCGCCCACGGACGCGACGGGCTGCTCGTGCAAGCCGGCGACGTCGCCGGGTTCGCCTCGGCGCTCGATGAGCTCATGTCAAACCCGGCGGAACGAGAGCGCCTGGGCCGGAACGCGCGCGACATCGCGGTGCGCCTCTCACCGGAACGCGTGGGCCTCGCCTGGGATGCGCTCCTGGAGGCGAGGTGATGAACGCCGCCACCCTCTCAGAGCCGGGGCCGGGTTCGGGCCAGCGCGGCCCGCTCCTGTCGAGCTGCGTGGCCGTCCTCGCCATCCTCCTGTTCTCGACCGGCATCGACAACTACGGCTTCGACGTTTGGGGAGCGCCGCCGCCGTTGTACTGGGTGCTGGCCGTCATCGCCGCCGCCGGGGCCTCGTCGATCATTTCGATGCGCTCGCCGTCGGCGATGCTCCGCTCGCCGGTGCTGCTCTGGTTCGCCGGCTACTTCCTCGTCTCGACGCTCTGGGGCGTCGCGATGCGGAGCGCGCCCAAGGTGCAGCAGGCGCTCTACGACCGGTACCGATCCGTCGCGCTGGCGGTGGCGCTCCTCATCATCTTCAGCGACGCGAGAGCGCGGCGCTCCGGCGTCCTCGCCGTCGCGGTCGCCACTGCGGTGAACGCGCTCCTCAACCTCTCGGAGTCCTTGGGGGTGATCGACTTCGCCGCCATGGACGGCGACGTCACCGGACGCGTGCCCGGTCGAGCGGCCGGCTTCTTCATCAACTCGAACGTGGCCGGCATCGCCATCGTGCTGGGCTTGGCGGTGGCGGTCCCTCGCATCCCGCGCGCAGCGCGCGTCGCCTTGCTCCTGTTGGGGGCGGCGGGGGTGGCCGCCACCTTCTCTCGCGGAGCCCAGCTCTGCTTCCTCTGCCTCCTCCTCTGGCTCGCGCTGCGCAAGGTCGTGCCCATGTGGCCGCTCGCGATGTCGGGCGCCGCCGTCGCGCTCTTCATCGCCTATGAGGGGAGCAGCCTGTTCGAGTTCTTCGAGCGCCGCGGCGTCCTCAACGACAACACGCTCGGCCGCCTGCGCCTGGAAGCCGACGACAGCGGCCGCACCGAGCTGGCGCACATGGCCTGGAGGATGTTTCTCGACTCCCCCTTGATCGGAAAGGGGCTCGCCTCGACCATCGACTGGGGCGCCTCGGTCTCCTCCCACAACCAGTACCTGGGCCTCGCCGCCGAGCACGGGATCGTCGGCCTGCTGCTCCTTCCGGCGCTGGGGCTCGCGCTCTGCTGGAACAATCCGTCGGCGGTTCCGCTGGCGCTGGTGCTGATGCTGGCAGGCCTCATCAGCCACAACCTGCTCGAGGACCGGGGCACGCTGCTGGCGATAAGCCTCGCATCCGGGTTCTACGGCTCGCCGCTCGAGGAGCGTCCGGCCGAGGCGATGGAGGAGGAGGAGCCCGCGGCGCTGGCGCGGTGAGCGGAATCGGAAGCGATCTCGGGAGGTCCCTGATGTGCGGCATCGCAGGAGCGCTGGACGCTCGGGTCCAGACCGGCGCGTCGGATCTGGAGGAGCTCGGGTGGGCCATGGCCGCGAGGCTGGCCCATCGGGGTCCGGACGACGCGGGCGTCTGGCGCGACGAGCGCGCGGGAGTCGTCCTCGCGCACCGGCGCCTGTCGATCATCGACCTGTCGCAGGACGGGGCGCAGCCCATGCGCTCCGCGGACGGGCGCTACCTGGTCTCCTACAACGGCGAGATCTACAACCACCTGTCGCTCCGCTCCGAGCTCGAGCGGGCCGGGCGCGCGTTCCGCGGGCGCTCCGACACCGAGGTGCTGCTGGAGTCCGTCTGCGAGTGGGGGCTGGAGCGGACGCTCGAACGGCTCAACGGGATGTTCGCCTTCGCGCTGTACGACCGGGTCGAGCGCCGGCTCCACCTGGCCCGGGATCGAATGGGGGAGAAGCCGCTCTACTACGGCTGGTTCGGGGGAGGCTTCGCCTTCGCCTCCGAGCTCAAGGCGATCCGCGCGCACCCGGCGTTCGAGGCCGAGATCGACCGTGGCTCGCTGGCCCTGTACATGCGCTACGGCTACGTCCCCGAGCCGTTCACCATCTACCGCGGGATCCAGAAGCTGCCCCCGGGGACCTTCTTGACGGTGCCCGCCGGCGCGGACGCCGCCGCGACCGCCCCGCGCCGCTACTGGTCCGTCGGGGCGCTGTGCGCGGAGGGCCTGGCCGCCCCCTTCCGTGGCGATGAGCGGGAGGCCGTCGACGAGCTCGACGCGCTGCTGCGCGACGCCGTCCATCTGCGGATGTGCGCCGACGTGCCGCTGGGGGCCTTTCTCTCGGGGGGGATCGACTCGTCGACGGTGGTCGCGATGATGCAAGCTCAGAGCCCCCGGCCGGTCGAGACCTTCGCGATCGGCTTCCAGGAGAGGGACTTCGACGAAGCCAGCTACGCCAGGGCCGTCGCGCAGCACCTCGGCACGAACCATCACGAGCTGTACCTGACCGCTCGCGACGCGCTCGACGCCGTCCCCGACATGGCGCAGATCTACGACGAGCCCTTCTCGGATCCATCCCAGATCCCCACCTATCTCCTGGCGCGGTTCACGAGGACCCGTGTGACGGTCAGCCTCTCCGGAGACGGTGGCGACGAGCTGTTCTGGGGCTACGACCGTTACGCTCACGCGCTCTCGATCTGGGAACGGCTCCAAAGGATCCCCGGTGGAGCGCGGGCCATGGTCGGCCTCCTCGGCCGCAGCCGGGCCGCCAGCGCCGTGCTGCGACGCGCCCCGGCGCGGTGGGGTTGGCGGGCCGTCGTCGAGCTCGCGCCGGCGCCCGACTTCCGGTCCCTGTACCGTGGCCTCGTCTCCCGCTGGCGGGAGCGCGTGGTCGTCGGCGGGGAGGAGCCGCCGACCCCGTTCACGGAGGCGCCGGAGGGCTGGCCCCGCTCCTCGCCCGACCAGCCGGTGCTGCTCGATCTCCTCACCTACCTGCCGGAGGACATCCTCACCAAGGTCGACCGGGCGAGCATGGCGGTGAGCCTCGAGTCCCGCGTGCCGCTCCTCGATCCCCGGCTCGTCCGCTTCGCGCTGCGCCTGCCGGCCGAGCTGAAGCGGAGGGGGGGAGTCACCAAGTGGATCCTGCGCCAGGTGCTGGATCGCTACGTCCCGCGGCGGCTCGTCGAGAGGCCCAAGCGCGGCTTCTCGGCCCCCATCGGCGCCTGGATGCGCGGTGAGCTGCGCCCCTGGGCCGTCGATCTGCTCGACGGGCCCCGGCTCCGGCGCGAGGGCTTCCTGGATGCCGGGCTGGTCGAGGGCCGGCTCGCGGATCACCTCCGCGGGCGGGGTGACTGGGAGTGGCCACTGTGGAGCGCCTTGATGTTCGAGTCCTGGCTGGAGGCGCAGGCGAAGCCGGCCCCCGCGCTCCCGCAAACGCGCGGGAGTCCCCATCGTATCCGGTCCATTCCGTGACGAAGACGGTATGGGCTGATCGAGCATTGGCTCGAGCGGAGATCTCATGACGACGAATGCTCCGACGACCTTCGAGCGCGTCAAGCGGGAGCTGCGGGAGGAGCCGCGGAGCTGGCTCGTGACCGGCGCGGCGGGGTTCATCGGCTCGCACCTCGTCGAGCACCTCCTGACGCTCGATCAGCGCGTGTCCGGGCTCGACAACTTCGCGACCGGGAGCAGGCGGAACCTAGCGGCCCTGCTGGAGCGCGTCTCCCCCTCGCAGCGGGAGCGCTTCAGCTTCCGGGAGGGGGACATCAGGGACCCGGAGGCCTGCAGGCGCGCCTGCGAGGGCGTCGACCTGGTGCTGCACCAGGCGGCGCTCGGCTCCGTGCCGCGCTCCATCAAGGACCCGGAGCAGACGAACGACGTGAACGTCACCGGGTTCATCCGCGTGCTGTCCGCCGCGCGCTCGGCCGGCATCCGCCGGGTCGTGTACGCCAGCTCGAGCTCGGTGTATGGCGACCACCCTGGCCTGCCGAAGGTGGAGGAGGCCATAGGGCAGCAGCTGTCGCCTTACGCCGTGAGCAAGTATGCGGACGAGCTCTACGCGAAGGTCTTCGGCGCCTGCCACGGCCTCGAGACCGTTGGGCTGCGTTACTTCAACGTGTTCGGCCCACGGCAGGACCCGGAGGGGCCTTACGCCGCCGTCATGCCCCGGTGGTTCGCCGGACTGCTCCGCGGCGACGAGATCTCGATCAATGGTGACGGTGAGACCAGCCGGGACTTCTGCTTCGTGGAGAACGTGGTCCAGGCGAACCTGCTCGCCGCGACCACCGGCCGCGCCGAGGCGCTCGGGCAGGTCTTCAACGTCGCCTACGGTGAGCGCACGACGCTCAACGAGCTCTTCCGGCTCATCCGCGAGCAGGTGGCCCGCTGCCGGCCGGACGCCGGGGGAGTCCAGCCGGTCCACCGGGAGTTCCGCCCCGGCGACGTGCGCCATTCTCTCGCGGACGTCGGGAAGGCGAGGCGCATCCTCGATTACGAGCCGACGCACTCGGTGCGGGAAGGCCTGGTCCTCACCGCGTCCTGGTACGCCTCCATCGGCGCGAAGGCCAGGGAGGCGACCGAATGAGGGTCGCCGCACGGCCCGTCTCGAGGCGCCGGTTCGTGCGCCGCTGCCGAGTGGTGGTGGTCGGGCTGGCGGCCCTGCTCGGCGTCGGGACCGCGGCGGCGCGGGAGGGCGCGGGGAGCCCGCCCGCTGCGCCCGCCTTCCCCGGCGCGCAGGGCAGCGGCGCCTGGGCGAGGGGCGGGCGCGGCGGGGAGGTCTTCGAGGTGACCACCCTGCGGGACTCGGGGCCGGGATCGCTGCGCGAGTGCGTCGAGGCGAGCGGACCACGGACCTGCGTGTTCAGGGTGGGAGGCGTCATCCAGGTCGAGCGGAGCATGACGGTCGATCACCCGTTCCTGACCATCGCCGGGCAGACCGCGCCGGGCGGCGTCGCCCTGGCCATCCGGCGAGCGGTCTCGCGCCCCAACACCTGGATCCTCGACGTCAAGACGCACGACGTGGTGGTTCGGTACCTCCGCTTCTGGGGCGACTACGTCCCGGGTGACCGTCCGGATCGCGGGAACGGAAGCTACGGGGTGGTCCTCCACGACCCCGCCTCCCGGGTGATCGTCGACCACTGCGATCTGCTCTGGTTCACCGGCAAGGCCTTCGCGGGCTGGGGAAACTCGTTCGGCGACCTGACCCTGCAGTGGAGCATCGTCGGAGAGAACGTCTCGGGCGGCCAGGGAGGTCAGTCGACCCCCATCCTCGTGAGCAGCAGCACCTTCGATCCGGACCGCGTCCACGGCGTCGACCTCCACCACAACCTCATCGCGAGCGGCGACGAGCGGAACCCGCTCGTCTGCTCCGACTCCGCGCGCATCGTCAACAACGTCATCTACAACTGGAGGTACTTCGCCGTCGGGGTCGACAACGGAGGTTCGGCCGACATCATCGGCAACCACTGGAAGCCGGGTCCAGGGCCCAAGAGCTGCATCCGGGAGGTCCTGGTGAGCCGGGCCGCGCGGAGGGGCACCCTCTATCTGGCCAACAACCGGAGCGACTGGGGCGGCCCCGGTGCGCGTTGCTCGACCGACTTCGGGCGGCGGGTGCCGGCATCCGGCCACGAGCCCGACGGCGGCTGGGCCCTGCTGACGGGCGGCAGCGCTCGATACCAGGGGAGCGCGAGCGGCGGCGACGATCCGGAGCTGACCCCGCTCCCCGCTTCCTTCAAGCGCGCGCCCTGGGCGCCGCTGCCGTCGGAGGGGATCCCCATCCGGATCGACCCGGTCGCCTCCCTGCCCTCGGTCCTGGCGGCGGCGGGAGGCTCCGGCGCCTCCCGCCGCCTCGATTGCGTCGGCGGATGGGTACCTGCGCGCGACCCCACCGAGCGACGGATCCTGCAGGACCTCGCGTCCGGCGCTGGTCCCGTCCGGACGCCGAGGAGCGCGGAGGAGGCGAACCGCGGGCCGTTGCCCTCGCTGAAGCCTCGCGCGCCCTGCGCGGACGCCGACCACGACGGCATCCCGGATGAGTGGGAGAGGGCGCACGGCCTCGATCCTCGCGACCCGCTCGACGGCCGGAAGATGAGCCGGGACGGCTACACCAACCTGGAGCATTACCTCAATGGCGAGTAGCACCACGCGAGCCCCAGCGGCGAAAGGCTCGGAGCGGAGTCGCGGGCTGCTGCTCGAGCAGCTGCTGCACTCCGAGGGCCGCGGACCGGCTCTGCGGGTGGGGCTGCTCCTCGACCAGCCCCGCCTCCCGCGGCCCGAGGCCTTGGTCGTGGAGCACCTGCGGAGCTGTGACTTCGCGGAGATCGTGGTGCTGCTCCGCCGGGGCGAGGAGGCCGCGCCACGCCGGGCCAAGGCGCTCCTGTTCAGCCTCTACGCCGCGCTGGAGCGGAGGAGGTCCGGCCCAGCCAGCGAGCTGCTGGCCTGCGAGGACCTCTCGGGCCAGCTCGCCGGGATCCCGTCGCTCGACCTCGGCGCCAGCACTGAAGGGGACGCGATCCGCGTGCCCGAGGACGCGGCGGCCCGGCTCCGCAGCCTCGAGCTGGACGTGATCGTCCACCTTGGCGCTCGCCGCCTCGAGTCGCTGGCCCCGGAGGTCTCGCGCCACGGCGTCTGGTCCTATCGCTGGTCCGACGTCGAGGCCTACGACGGCGGGCCCAGCGGGTTCTGGGAGCTGGCCGAGAGGAGCCCGGTCTCGGGCGTGTCCCTGCTGGCGCTTGGGCGGCGGCCAGCGGACGCGGTCCTGCTCGCCAGGGGGCTCGCCAGCACCGATCCGGACGGGTGCCTCACCCGCAACCGGGTCAAGCCCAGGATGCTCGGGAGCAGCTTCGTCATCCGAAAGCTCAAGGAGCTGCACGAGGCCGGCGCGGTACGCGGCGATCCGAGCGCCGCGGCGCCGCTCCCGCCCCGGCCGCCCCGGCGCACGAATCCTTCGAATCTCGAGATGCTGAGGTTCCTCGCGCCGCGCCTCGTCGCGAAGGCGCGTGAGCGCCTGCTCGACGTCCCGCGCCGGGTCCAGTGGCGCGTGGCCGTCCGGATGGACGGCGCCCCGAGCTTTCAGGCGAACGGCGACTTCAACACCACCGGTTTCCGCTTCATCGAGGCACCACCCGGCCACCTCTTCGCGGACCCCTTCCTCCTGCGGCGGCAGGGGCAAGTGTACTGCTTCTTCGAGGACCTGGACCACGCGACCGGCAAGGGGATCATCGCCTGCGCCCGTGTGAGCCCGGACGGTGAGCTCGTCGACCCGCGCCCGGCCCTGGAGCGGCCCTACCACCTGTCCTACCCCTGCGTGTTCCAGGAGGGAGAGCGGGTGTACATGGTGCCGGAAAGCCGCAGGAACGGGACGGTAGACCTCTTCCGGGCCACGCGGTTCCCCGATCGGTGGGAGCAGGTCCGGACCTTGCTGCGAGGGCCGGGGCTGGACACCACGGTCCTCCGTCACGGCGGGCGCTACTGGTTCTTCGTCACCGTCCGAGAGCCCGAGGGCGCGGGGGAGCAGCTGCTCCTGTTCCACTCGGAGTCCTTGACCGGAGCGCTTTGCTTCCATCCGGGCAACCCCATCAGCGCGGACGTCCGCTACTGTCGCTCGGGCGGCGCCATCTTCACCGATGGCGGACGCCTCATCCGGCCGAGCCAGGACTGCAGCGGGACCTACGGCCGTCAGCTGCACTTCCATCAGATCGTCGCCCTCGACCCGGACCGCTACCGCGAGGTGCTCCTCTCGACGATCCCGCCATGGGGCGGACTGGCGGGCACCCACACCTACAACCGCTGCGGCGAGGTGGAGGTGCTCGATGGGAAGCGCCTCGAGCCGGTGCCGCCGCGAGGTCGGCGGGGGGCCGTGAATGGCTCCTGAAGCGCGAGCGTCCAGCCTCGCGGGGCCCGCCGCCGCACCGCCGGGGGGCACCGCCGGTGGCGGCGCCGGCGCGACGGAGAATGCCGCGTCGGAGTCGGCCATCCTGGCGGTGCTGGGCCAGTACGCGGTCATGCAGGTCGTGCTGGCGCTCTCCGGGCTGGTCCGGAACAAGGTCGTGGCCCTCAGGCTGGGGCCGGGCGCCTTCGGCGAGATCTCGCAGATCGGCGCGGTGGTGGCGGTGGCCGCGACCCTGGTCTCCTTCGGCATGTCGGTGGGCCTGAGCCGCAACGCCGCCAAGGCCAGGACGCTGGAGCAGCGCGCGGAGCAGCTCGAGAACGCCAACGGCATCGTGCTGGGGCTCTCGGCGCTCGCGGTGCTGGCGCTGGGCGGGCTCCTGCTCTCGGGGCGGCTGCTCCCGATGGCGGGCCTCACGACCTCTCGCGCCACCGAGTGGGCGGCGGCCCTCTTCCTGCTGGCGATCCCATTCGAGGGCCTGAAGACGAACTACCTGGCCTTGCTCCAGGGCATCCTGGACGTGAAGGGGCTGGCGGTGGGGCGGAGCGTGGGGGTGCTGCTCGCCACCGTCTTCGCCGTCCCGGTCGTCTGGTTCTTTGGCTTCGTGGGGGCGGCCCTCCAGTACCTCATCCTGAGCGTGCTGGTCACGGCCCTGCTCGGCTGGCGCTGCCGCGCGCTCGGTTACTCTCCGCTCCGCGCGCGCCTCCGCCGGAGCGAGGTGATCCTCCTCGGCTCGTTCGGGCTGATGTCGATGGCGAGCTCGTTCGCGCAGGTGCTGGCCGACACCTCGGTGCGCAGCCGGCTCATCGAGTCCTTCGGGGCGACCGCCAATGGCCTGGTGCAGGCCCCCTACGTGCTGGCGATGAGCCTGAAGACCATCGTGCTCGCGAG
Organism: Anaeromyxobacteraceae bacterium; assembly: GCA_035656915.1. Classification (GTDB taxonomy): domain Bacteria; phylum Myxococcota; class Myxococcia; order Myxococcales; family Anaeromyxobacteraceae; genus Anaeromyxobacter_B. The sequence continues at coordinate 149,947 of DASRRJ010000002.1, read as the reverse complement.
CATCGGCAGCGTCTCACTCGCCACCATCGCCCCGAAGGACGATCCCGGCGAGATCTCGTCGTCGGTGGATCGGCTGCTCAGCGTGGTCATCCCGGTGGGCACGGCGGCGCTCGCGCTCCTCGGCCTCTTCGGAAGTCTCGCGATGACGCTGCTGTACTCGAAGGCCTTCATACCCGGCGCCGGCTTCTTCCCGTACGTCCTCTGCGCCGACCTCCTGCTGGTCTTCGTCTGGGTGATCGGCGCGCCGCTGCTCGCGTACGGCGACCGGACCATCTGGCTGGCGCTCGACCTCGTCTTCGCCGGATCGCGCTGGGCGGTGGCGCTGGCGCTCATGCCCCGGCTCTCGGGCCACGCGGTGGTCGTCGGCTATCTCGCCGGGGTGGGACTGCACGCGCTGCTCAACCTCGGCGTCTACTTCTTCCGTTACCGGCTCCGCCTCCCGGCGAGGCACGTCTGGAGGCTGCTCGGCGGCCTCGCGCTGGTCGCGGGGGCTTCGGTGCTCGGCGCGAGCGCCCGGACGCCGGTCGCCCTCACCCTCGCCGGACTCGCGGTCCTCTTCGCGTACTCGTTCCATCACGCCCGCAGCAGCGGGCTCTTGAGCGGGTTGCGCCGCCGCCTCGGGAGATGAGCGTGCCGTCCTCGCCGACCGTCTCGGTCATCATGCCCGCGTACGACGCGGCGGAGTTCATGGGGGAGGCCGTCCGGAGCGCGCTCCGGCAGACCTTCGCCGACCTCGAGGTCGTCATCGTGGACGACGGCTCGACCGACGACACCGCCGCACTGGCTGAGCGCCTGGGGGCTGAGGACTCCCGGGTGCGCCTCGTCCGCAAGGAGAACGGCGGCCCCAGCTCCGCGAGGAACGCCGGGATCGCCGCGGCCCGCGGCGAGCTGGTCTGCTTCCTCGACGCCGACGACGTGTTCCTGCCCGACAAGCTGGAGCGGCAGCTTGCCTTTCTCAGGCTCTTCCCGGCGTGCGACCTCGTCTACTCGGATTTCTACGTCGGGGACGACCGGCTGACGCCGGTGGCCCTCTGGTCCCGGAGCCCTCCCGATCTTCCCATGCAGGAGCTGTTCGCCTACTGCTGCTGGTTCGCCCCCTTCTCCCCGCTGCTCCGCGCCGGTCTGCTCGCCCGGGTGGGGCCGTTCGACGAGGAGCTCAGGACGTCGGAGGACTGGGACTTCTGGTTGCGGGCGTCCCGCGCCGGGACGTTCGGCTATCTCCCGGGGCCGGTGGGGGTCTACCGCACGCACCCGAGGCAGGCGCACCACGACGGCGAGCGGATCCGGCGGTCCTCGACCGAGCTCATCCGGAAGCACTTCCAGCCGGGCTCGCGCGAGTGGCACGGCGCGCTCGCGGCGATGGCGTGGAGCTATGCCAAGCGAGCCCGGGCGTCCGGCGACTACGTCCGGATGAGCGCGAACCTCCTCAAGCTGGCGTTCCACCTGCGCTCGCTCCGGACGCTCAAGCACGTCTTCCGGCTGGCCGGCTACTAGCCGGCCGATGCCCCGGCCGGCGGGGTCAGGCGGCTGGAACGCGGAGGCGGACGGAGTCCCCGGGCGCGGAGGGGACCTGGCTGGCCGGCGATCCCGACACATCGCGCTCGAACCGCCGCTCGCGATGGCGGAGCCAGACCTCGAGCACGAGGCTCTCCCACAGCAGGCCCGAGTAGTCGCGCGCCCCGCGCACGTGCTCCCGGAAGCACCGCTCCACGGTGTCCATCCGAAGGTAGGTCGCCACCCGCGATCCATGCGACAGCACCTGCTCGGCGTAGTAGTCGCGCAGCTCCCTCCTCAGCCATCGGCCCATCGGGACCCCGAACCCGCGCTTGAAGCGCTGGAACACCTCGGCCGGGAGCCGCTCCCTGAAGGCCTCCTTCAGGATCCACTTGCGACTGCCGCCTCGAATGCGCTGCCGGTCCGGCAGCGAGTTGGCGAAGGCGACGACCTCGTTGTCCAGGAAGGGGACCCGGATCTCGAGCCCGTGCGCCATCGCGCCCTTGTCGGACTTCTCGAGGTAGGTCGTGGGGAGCCAGAACTGTTGGTCCACCAGGCAGAGCCGGCCGACCGGATCCGAGTCCGGGGCGTCCGGATAGCCGGACTCGATCGCCGGGTGGACCGGCAGCGGCCGGCACCATTCGGACTTGAGGATGAGGTCGATCGGCAGCTCTCCTTGGAGGTAGGAGGAGTACCGGGCCGCGGAGCCCTTCCGCGCCATGGCCCGCAGCAGCACCGCACCCCGCCGCGGAAGGAACCCCAGCCGATCCAGGCCCGCGGTCGCCGCCACGAAGCAGAGGGCGCGCCCCACCGGTCCCAGCCGCCGGAGCGCCTGCTCGAGCTGGTAGCGGCGGTAGCCGCCGAAGAGCTCGTCGGAGCCCTCGCCGGCGAGCGCCACCGTCACCTGTGAGCGGATCATCCGACTGAGGAGGAAGACGTTGAGCGCCGCCGCGTCCGCGAAGGGCTCGTCGTAGTGCCAGACGAGCCGCTCGATGTCGCTGATCAGGTCGTCTCGAGTGGCCTCGCACACGAAATGCCGGACGCCGAGGTGCCTGGCCACGCGGCGGGCGTGATCGATCTCGTCGAAGTCCGCGCCCATCCCTGGATACCCGAGGGTGAACGCCATCGTGCTCTCGGGCCCCATCCGCTCGGCCGCCAGCGCCGAGAGGATCGAGGAGTCGACTCCGCCGCTGAGGAGCACCCCCACCGGAACGTCCGCGACGAGCTGGCGCCCCACCGCCGCCGTCAGGATCGCCCGGAGGTCGCGCGCCGCCTCCTCGTCGCTCCGGTGGCGCGGCCGCCGCTCCGGTGCCGGGCAGAACCGCTGGCGCGTCAGCTCGAGCGGCCCTCCGCCGGCCGGCACCGCACAGGTCAGGAGCTCGCCGGGCGAAAGCTGCCGCACGCCGCCGAGGACGTGGGCGTCGCCATGGCAGTGCGCGTAGGTGAAGAAGGCGGCCAGCCCGGCGGCATCGACCGGGGGGTCGAAGCCGGGCGCCTGGAAGAAGAACTTCGCCTCGGAGGCGAACAGTAGCCCGCCGTCGTGCTCCCAGCAGTAGAGCGGCTTGATGCCGGCCCGATCGCGGGCCAGGTGAAGGACCTGGCGCTCCCGGTCGTAGAGGGCCAGCGCGAACATCCCGTTCAGGCGCCCGAGGAGCTCCGTGCCCCACAGGGCGAAGCCCTCCAGGAGGACCTCGGTGTCGGAGTGGCCGCGCCAGCCGCGCCGCGTCGCGGAAGCCCGATCGACCGCCTGCCGAAGCTCCTCGAAGTTGTAGATCTCCCCGTTGAAGCAGATGACGTAGCGCCCGTCGCTCGAGACCATCGGCTGGGCCCCGGCCGGGCTGAGGTCGATGATCGACAGGCGCCAGTGGAGCAGCGCGGCCGGCCCCTCCTGCCAGGCGCCGAAGTGGTCGGGGCCCCGGTGGGCGAGGGCGCGCGCCATGCCTGGCGGGACGCCGTCCGGGGGGACGAGCGGGTGCAGGAAGGATCCGGCGATGCCACACATCGTGCGCTCCGTGGTTGGGAATCAGCCGGTGGGCGCGCCCGCCAGCGGGCGGCCCGGGTGCGACGCCGCGAGCCCGCGGTACAGCTCGAGGTAGAGGGCGGCGATCCGGGAGATGCCGAAGCCGGCCTCGATGCGAGCCCGCGCGGCGAGCCCCAGGCGGCGCCGCCCCGCCGCGCCGAGGGCGAGCAGCTCCTCCCAGCCGCGAGCCAGCGCCGCCGGGTCTCGGGGCGGCACCACGCGGCCGGCGTCGCCGAGGAGATAGGCACAGTCGCCGACCTCGGTGGCCACGCAGGGCAGGCCGCAGGCCATCGCCTCGCCGAGCACGAGCGGGAAGGCCTCGGAGGTGGAGCAGAGGGTGCAGAGGTCGAGCGCGTTGAGGACCCGGCGGACGTCTTCCCGCCGCCCGAGCAGGTGGAAGCGGTCCGCGAGCCCCGCCTCGGCGATGGCGTCGGCCAGGGCGCCGGAGGTCGCGGCGGTGCCCTCGCCGCACAGCAGGAATCGCGCCTCGCGCCGGCGCCGGGCGAGGAGCGCCGCCGCCCGTATGAACGTGAGGTGATCCTTCTGCGGGTCCACCCGGGCGATCAGGCCGACGAGGAGCTGCGAGGGCTCGACCCCGAGCTCGGTCCGGAGCGCCTCCCGCTCCCCCTGGTCCGGGCGGAACTGCTCCAGGTCGAAGCCGTTCGGGATCACCACCATCTTTCCGGCGTCATAGCCCTTCGCCACGTGCAGGTCGCGCGCGGCCCGGGAGACGCACACGATGCGATCCGGGAGCGAGCGCGACAGGCGCGCGCAGGCCGCCACGGTCCAGTAGGTGGTGCGCCGGCTGCTCCCCGGATCGAGCGCGTTGTTGTGGATTCCCCACGCGATCGGCGCGCGCCCGGCCGCGCGCGCGCAGAGGCCGCCCAGCAGGTCGGCGTGGTACATCCAGGTCTGGACCACGTCGGGCTGGAAGGCGCGGATGAGCCTCGTCAGCTCCATCAGCCGCGCGGGCGTCGGCGCCCGGCGCATGCCCACGGCCAGGGTCGGGATCCCGAGTTGCTTGATCCGCTCGGCGACCGGGCCGAGATCGGTGAGCGAGACGACCTCTTGTGCGCCGTCGACGCGCGCGGACGCCTGGAGCAGGCGGTGCAGCATCACCTCGGCCCCGCCGAGGTTCAGGCCCGTGATGACGTGCAGGACGCGCATCGTTCAGCAGGGGGAGAGCTCGCCCTGCAGCACCCGCTGCAGCACTCGCTCGGTCCGTTCCACCAGCAGCTCCTCGGAGTAGGCCTGCTCGATGCGGCTGCGAGCCCGGGCGGAGGCCTGCTCCCGGCCCCGCCCCAGGAGCCCCAGGATCCCGGCGGACAGCGCCGCGGGATCCTGGCGGGGAACGACCGCGCCGGTGTCTCCCACGATGACGGAAGCGTCGCCCGTGTCCGTGACCACGACCGGCGTTCCGCACGCCATGGCCTCCGCGACCACGTTCGGGAAGCTCTCCGAGTCCGAAGAGAGGACCGCGACCTCGAGGGCGCTGTACACCGCGCTCGTCGCCTTGCGCCGCCCGGCCCAGATCAGCCGCTCGGCGAGGCCGAGCTCGAGCCCGAGCCGCTCGAGCGCGCGCCGATACTCGGGCGCGCCGTCGCCCACGCAGACGAAGCGAGCGGAGGGGCAGGCCCCCGCCGCCAGCGCTGCGGCTTTCAGGAAGAGCGAGTGGTTCTTGACCGGGTCGAGCCGGGCGACCATCCCGATCAGCGGCGCGCCCTCCGGCACCCCCCACTCCCCTCGCAGGCGCGCTCGACCGTCGAGGTCGGGAGAGAACAGGGTGGTGTCGATGCCGTTGGAGATCACCTCGATCTTGCGCTCCTCCATGCCCGCCGCCGCGGCCTGGCGGCGCGCCGCATCCGAGTTCGCGATGATGGCGTCGGCGCCCGCCGAGGCCAGGACCTCGAGCCGGGGGCTCATCCTGGTCACCCGGTCGTACGCGCTCAGATCGCTCATCGCGGAGCGGATGCCCCAGACCACCTTCAGCGAAGGGAAGAGCGGCTTCAGCAGCGCCGCGAAGACGTTCGGCCCTCCCAGGTAGGAGTGGAGGACGTCCGGGCGCTCCTTGCGGACCAGCGCGCCGAGCCGGAGCATGAAGCCCAGCAGGTCCCAGCGGCCCCGCTTCTCGAGGTCGTGGATGGGGACGCCGGCGGCCCGGAGCTCTTCCTCGAACGCGCCGCCGGTGTAGAAGACGGCCACCGCGACCTCATGGCCGCCGCGGCGCAGCCCTCGCGCGAGCGCGACCACCTGCCGCTCGGCTCCCCCAATCTCCATCGATCTAGAGACAAACAGGATGCGCATGGTCGTCGCCGCGGATCGCCGCCGAAGATACTATCGGCGGACGACGTCAGCGGCACGAGCGAGCCCGCGCATCCCCGCAAAGGACGGCGCCCGCGACCCTTCGGGGAGAGTCGCGGGCGCCTCGCAGGAGGGTGCCGGTTGCTTCCGGGCGGTCCGCCCGGGGATTACTGGCCGTTCAGGTAGTGCTCGAGGTTCGTGTAGCCGTCCGGCTGTACGAGCTGCGCGTCCCCCGCGTAGTTGGGGTTCAGCCCGTGCGCGATCTCGTAGGTGTCCGGGATGCCGTCGCCGTCGCTGTCCACGCAGGGAGTCCCGCCGCCGAGGGTGGGGAGGGCCCCCCCGTTGGCGCTGGTGGCGCTCGTGGGCTCGGAGCTCATCCCGGTCCCATTCACGAAGTTGCCGATGATGCGCGTCTCCGTGGCGTCTCGCTGGTCTACCCAGTTGCCCGAGCAGTCGAGGCGCGCCGAGGCGCCGACCCCGCCCGAGGCAGCGAGGATGCTCTGGAGGTTCGCGGCCGGATCGGTCTGGATGGCGAGCCCCGGAGTGCCTGGGGGCGGGGTGCAGCCGGAGGTCTGGCCCTGGGCGCAGAACGGCGTGCTCCGCTGATAGCTGGTGCTGAGCGGGACCTGATCGCAGCTGCCGCTCGGGGCCTCGTAGAGCGAGCTGCCACACGTGAGGAGCGACCACCCACCGTCACTCTCGGCGCCGGTCGCGGCGGGGTGGGCCCCCGTCCAGTCGCTCTTGTTGTTCGAGAGGTACAGGGTGCCGCCGTGGCCGGTGCGGCTCATCAGGATCTCGCGCAGGCTGTTCTTGCCGGACGGACCGGGCTTCCAGTAGTTCCCGATGAAGTCGGCCGATCCGCCGTTGTCCACGCCGGAGGCGAAGAACATCCAGTTGTAGATGGCGTTGTTGACCACGCGCGAGGAGTCGGTGCAGAGGAGCGGGTTCCGCTCGTCACCGGTGGTGATGAGGTTGTGGTGCAGGTCGGCGTTGTGCATCTGCGCCGGGTTGTAGGTCGAGGAGGTCATCTTGACGGGCGTCGACTGGCCGCTGCCCGTGCCGTTCACGTTCTCGCCGATGATGCTCCACTGCAGGGTGGTGTTGGCGATGGCCGTGCCCCAGTGGTCGTAGCCCTCGCCGGTGTACCAGAGCAGATCGACGTGATCGACGATCAGGTTCTGCGTCGGATCGTGCACCGCGATGCCGAATCCGCCGCCGCCGCCGGACGGCTCCCCGGCGATGTAGTCACCCCAGAACTTCAGGTATCGGATGACGACGTCATGGGTCTGCACGTCGAACACCCAGGTGCCGCCGGGCGTCACGCCGGGCTGGGTCCTGAGCGCGATGCCGGCGCCGGGCGCGGTCTGGCCCGCGATCGTCAGGTAGGGGTTGGTGATGTTCATGTTGGAGGTCACGTTGATGACGCCCGACACGGCGAAGACGCAGGTGCGCGGGCCGCTCGCGAGGACACAGGCGCGCAGGGTGCCGGCGGAGCCGTCGTCGGTGAGCTTCGTCACCGTGAAGACCTGACCGCCGCGCCCGCCCTTCGACGCTGCCCCGCCGCCGCCCGCGCCCGGGAAGGCCGGCACGACGCCAGCCGGGAGGGTCGTGGTCGGAGCGGAGGTGGCAGTCGGGGTGGAGGTGGCGGTCGGGGTGGGCGTGGGCGTCGCGGTCACCGCCGGCGCCGCCGCGGCCACCGTCACGGTGCCGCTGCTACTCTGCGTCGCGTCCGCCTGGCTCGTCGCCACCACGTGATAGGTCCCCGCGGTCGCCGGCGCGGTGTAGAGGCCGGTCGCGTCGATCGCCCCGCCGGCCGCGCCCTCCTGAACGCTCCAGCTCACGGCGGTGTTGGTGTTGCCGGTGACGCTGGCCGCGAACTGCGCGGTGGCGCCGGTCGAGACCGACGTCGCCTGAGGGGTCACCGCCACCATGACCGGGGTGGCGGCGGGCGTGGAGCCGGGCGCGAGCGTGACGGCGAGCTCGGTGACGGAGTCCCAGGAGTTCTTGTTGTTTCCGTTCACCGTCAGCTTCACGTACCGGGCGCTGACGGCGGCGAAGGTGTACGGCTCGAACTGCAGCGTCGCCCCCGAGGACGTCCCGCTGTACACGGTGCTGTAGGCGCTGCCGTCGGTGCTGACGCCGATCGTGAAATAGTACTGCCGCATGCTGCCGCGGTACCAGGCGACCTGGAGGCCCTGGATGTTCTGCACGGTGCCCAGGTCGGCGGCGATCCACTGGCCCTGTCCGTTGGTGGACCAGCGGGTCGCGAAGTTCCCGTCGACGGCGGAAGAGGCGGGATAGCCGGACTGCGCGGAGCTCGCCGTCACCGCGACGATGCCGCCGTTGTTCACGAGCGCGTACTGCGCGGTGGCGAAGGGGCCGGGGCCCTCGTCGCTGGTGCTGGTGGTGTCGCTCCCGCCGCAGCCGAACTGGAACAGCGCGGACGCGATCATCAGTGCCATTGCTCTCTTCAAGTCCATTCCTCCTGGGCTTGGGTGCCCGTGCGACCCCTCCCCAACCCAGGGCTGCTTGCTCGGTGCACGACCGTCTGGTCGCCCTGCCGCACAGCCGCCGCCGGTTTGGTGTCACACGACTACAGGACACCTGAGTGGGGAGTCAAACGACACCCATAAGGGTCGAAAGTGAGGTGAAATGTCCCACCAGCGCTCGGACTGCAGGCGAGCGAGCGAGCGCTCTTTCGCGTGGTCGTAGAGCCTACCTAAGTTGGGACGGCAGGTTAGCGGGGCGGCGAGTGTGGGCAGAGCTGCGTGGAGGTGCTCCGGGGCCGACCCGGACCCTCATCCGCCTGCTCCGGATCCATTTCCGGATGGTGAACCCGGGCCGAAGCTCGATCGGGCGCCAAAACGCGCTGCGACGGACGCACGGCCCGGGCGCGCGGCCGCGAAGCCGGCCCGAAGTCCCGTCCGAGGCGGGGCGGCGAGCGCCCGCGAGGATTACGTTCTCGCCTGCATGACCCCGTTCGGGCGGCGCGACTTTCTCAAGGCGGCGGCGCTGCTCGCGGCGTCGACGGCGGGTTGCGGGCTCGTCGCCGCGAGCGAGGAGCTGAAGGTCGAGCGCGTCGCGCTGAGCCTGCCGGGGCTCGATCCCTCACACGACGGGCTGCGCGTCGCCCAGCTCTCCGACGTCCACGTGGGGCCGCTCACCCCGCCCGAGCGGATCCGGGCCGCCATCGAGGCGGCGAACGGCTTCGCGCCCGACCTGGTCGTGCTCACCGGCGACTACCTCAGCTACTACTACCGGCTCCGGCGGCACTCGAGCCCGCGGCTCATCACCGAGCAGCTGGACGGGCTCCACGCCCCCGTCGTCGCGATCCTCGGCAACCACGACTACTACTCGGACGCGGCCGGCGCGGTGACGGCCCTGGAGCGGCTCGGCTACGGCGTGCTCCGCAACGAGAACACCACGCTCACCCTGCGGGGCGCTCCCTTCACTGTGGTGGGGATCGACGACCTCTCGACGCACCACGCCGAGCCGGCCCGCGCCGTGAGGGGCGCCGCGCCGGGCTCACGGCTCTACCTGGCGCACGTCCCGGTCACCGCCCGGATGCTGCAGTGCGAGCGTCACCCCCTGCTGGTCCTCTCCGGCCACACCCACGGCGGGCAGCTCAACTTCCCGCCTTTCTCCATGCTGCAGCCCTACAACTCGGGGCTGTATCGCCTCGGCGACGTCCAGCTCTACGTGAGCCGCGGTCTCGGCAACAGCTGGTTTCCGCTCCGGGTCAACGCACCACCGGAGGTCACGCTCCTCACCCTTCGCGCCGCGCCGGCCTGACCCCCTCGAGCGCCCACCTTGGCGTCCCCGCCGCCGCCCCCATCTGCTAGAACCACATCGTCCATGACCTCCCGCGCCCTCGCCGCCGCGCTCGCGCTCTCCTCGCTGTCGGGCTGCCTCCTGCCGACCACCCGGCTCGATCCGGGGCCGCTGGAGCAGCGAGGGGAGGGGAAGCACCCGGAGCAGCCGGCGGCCTTTCGCGTCCAGGAGATCGATCCGCCCCTCATCGGCGAGCTGACCCGCGCCTCGCTGGCGGCCCGCCACCCGGCGGCGCCCGACCCGAGCGGCCCGGCGGCGCAGTCCTACGAGTACCGGATCACGCCGTACGACGTCCTCACGGTCATCGTCTACGACCACCCCGAGCTGACCATCCCGGCCGGCCAGTACCGCGCGGCCGAGGCCACCGGCTATCCGGTCACCTCCGACGGGTTCATCTACTTCCCTCACGTGGGCAGGCTGAAGGTGGGCGGCCTCACGCTGGAGGAGGCGCGGCGCGCCCTCACCGAGCGGCTGGCGAGCGCGGTCCACTACCCGCAGCTCCAGATCCTCGTCGCCTCCTACCGCGGCAAGCGCTTCCAGGTCTCGGGCGAGGTGCTCGGCGCGGGCACCTTCCCCATCACCGACGTGCCGGTGCGGGTGCAGGACGCGCTCGGGCTGGCGCGCGGGCCGGGGCCGGAGGCCGACCTCGAGCACGTGGTCCTCTCCCGTGACGGCAAGCGCTACCTCCTCGACGTGCAGCAGCTGCAGGAGGCGGGAGATCAGTCGCAGAACTGGCTCATCCAGAACGGCGACGTGCTCCACGTCCCCGACCGCAGCCGCAACAAGATCTTCGTGGTGGGCGAGGTCCGCCTGCCGCAGTCGCTGCAGATGGTGAAGGGCCGGATGACCCTGGCCGAGTCGCTCTCCAGCACCGGCTGGCTCGATCCCCTCGCCTCCAACCCGGCCCAGATCTTCGTGCTGCGCGGCGCCTACGAGGCTCCGCAGATCTATCGGCTCGACGCCAGCCAGGCCGACGCCATGCTCCTCGCCACCCGCTTCCGCCTGAAGCCGCGGGACGTGGTCTTCGTGGCCACCTCGGGCATCGCCCGCTGGAACCGCTCGCTCGCCCAGATCATGCCCACCGTGCAGACCATCTGGCAGAGCTACGACATCCTCTACCGGAGCACGCGGTAGCTCTGGCTCACGAGGCCGCCGCGCCGTCCTCCTCCTCCGCCGCCGGCGTGCGGTAGGCGGGGAAGAAGCCGTTCTCCGCGGCGACCCGGTCGTTCGCCGCCGACCAGGCGCGCGCCAGCGCCTGGTAGCGACCGGCGTCGTGGATCCGGCGATAGATCCTGAACTGCGCCCTGAGCGGTGAGAACGAGGCCTTGAAGCGGAACACGCCGTCCCCGGGGTCGTACGCGCCGCCGCAGAGGAGCCGCCGCTTCCCGGCCTCGACGCCCCAGCGGACGGCGTGGTGGACGAGGGCGGTCACGGCGCGGGAGCGCGCGAACTGCTTGTCGAGGGCGGAGAGGTGCCAGATCACCTCCTGGTCGTCGTGGAGGAACAACCCTCCGGCGACCGCTTGCTGCCCGATGGAGGCGAGCAGGAAGAGCGCGTTGTCCGGCATCGTCTCGAAGAGCGCCCGGAAGGCGTCGAGTGGGTACCGGTACCGCGCGCCGGCCTGGCGGCGCTGCATGGTGAGCGCGTGCAGTCGGTGGAACTCGCCGAGATCGCCGGCGCTCTCGACGCGGCGGACCTGGATCCCCACCTCGTCGGCGATCCGGAGGCTGCGGCGCACGTCGGTCGAGTAGGAGCGCGACCAGAGCCGCTCCGCGCCCCAGGTCAGATCGAGGTACACGATCTCGCGGTTCACCTCGGCGCAGGCCGGGTCGAGCAGCCCCTCGCCGTCGGGACCCCAGGGGTGGAGGTGCGCGAACTCGGCCACGATCCCCTGCTTCCGGCAGTAGCCGGCGAAGAGGTCCACGAAGCTCGGGCCGGCGGCGGCGGGTGGGCCGCTCCCGAGCCGCAGCGGCCCCGTGTACTCCGGCGTGAAGGTGTCGAAGCGGCCGGCCCCGAGCCGGGCGGCGAAGGGCAGCGCCTCGACGGGGCGCAGCAGGTGCGGGTAAGCCGCGCCCGCGCGCGGGCCGCCCGTCGCGAAGAGCCGCGCGGCGCAGCCGGTCTGGGCCTCCAGGATCCGCGCGTACTCCAGGCTCCCCGTGACGCAGGCGCTCGCCGGGACGAGCGCCCGCCACCGCTCACCGTCGGCGGTGGTGAGCACCTCGGGCCCGCCGGGCTCGCTCGAGGGGCTCATGGGGCCTCGCTCCCGCGGAACCGCTCGGTGAGCCGATCCAGCGCGCCGCCCGGCAGCCGACGGATGCACCCCAGCGCGTACTCGTACCACTGCTCCCCGAAGGGCACGTAGCTGCGCACGCGGTACCCTTCGCGCACCAGCGCGTCCTGCAGGTCCTCGCGAACGCCATGGAGCAGCTGGAATTCGAAGGCGTCCTGCTCGAGGCCGAGCGCCGCGGCGATCGAGCGGATGCGCGCGATCGCCCGCGGGTCGTGCGTGGCGAGCGCGGGCCGACGGCCGTGGCGGAGCAGGTATCCGGCCTGGGCCAGGAAGGCGCCGTCCACCTCGTCGCGGCGTCTCCAGACCACCTCCGCCGGCTCCCAGTAGCCTCCCTTCACCAGGCGGATGCGAGAGCCGGCGGCCGCCTCCCGCGCCAGGTCGTCGGGGCGGTGGCGGAGATAGGACTGGAGCACGATGCCGACCGCGTCGGCGCCGTAGGCGGCGCGCACGGCGTCGAACAACCGCAGCGTCGGCTCCACGTATCGGGACTCCTCCATGTCGAGGCGAACGAAGACCGCCGCGTGCGCGGCGGCGTCGAGCACCCGGTGCAGCTGCGCGGCGCAGAGCGCCTCGTCCACGTCGAGCCCGAGCTGGGTGAGCTTGAGGGAGAGATAGCAGTCGAGCCGCTCGCCGGCGATGCGGCGGACCGACGCGATGGCCACCTCGGTGGCGGCGACCGCCGCGGAGGCGGAGCGGACGTGGGTGCCGACGTGGTTGATGGTCGTCGAGATGCCGCGCGCCCGGAGCGCGCGCGCGGTCGCGATCCCGGCCTCCAGCGTCTCTCCGCCGATGAAGCGCCAGGCCAGGTCCCGGATCAGGGGCGTGCTCACGGCCGCCTTTCGGATCCAGGGTTGCCTGGCGATCGATCTGGAGAAGTTGCGCAGGATCAAGCGCAGCTCCTCATGTGCAGTAAGCGAAGGCTTCTCACCAGCCCTCAAGGGGAACCCCGCTCGTGTTGGCTCCGGCGCACGCTGGAAATTGGCGGCCTCACCCGGGAAAGCGGTAGATATCGCTTCAGACGGGAGCGGTCTTGGCCGAGGCGCTGGAGCTGACCTTAGACGAGGTGGTGGCGGCGGGCCGGGTGCTCTTCGGCCCCGCCTTCGTCGCGCACGGCCGCTGGCGGGATCAGCTCCGCGGCACCTTCCGCCGCCGCGCCCTCGAGACCCACCCCGACCGCGCCCTGGCGCTGGGGCGCGACGCCGGCGAGCTGGCGCGCGAGTTCCGCGCCGTCTCCGAGGCCTACCGCGCCCTCTCCGAGCTGCGCGCCGTGCCCGCGCCGCAGCACCGCGCGGCACCGCGGCAGGCCCCGCCGCGCCAGCCCCAGCCCCGCCGGGCGCAGCCGCGTCCGCCCTCGGCCCGCCGCACCAGACGCGCTCAGCCGGAGCGGGGCAGGGCTGCGGCCGCCTCACCCGGCGCGCCGCCGTCCGCGCCGGGCGCCTCCCCGGCGCGCCCGCCCGACCCCCGCGCCGCCGCCACTCGGGTCGCGAGCCCGTGGGCGTCGATCCGGCCGCCCGCCGTCGTCCCGCGGCGCCGGCTCAGGCTGGCCGAGTTCCTCTACTACACCGGCCGCGTGCCCTGGCCGGCGCTGGTCGAGGCGATCGCCTGGCAGCGCCGGCAGCGCCCCGCGCTCGGCGCCATCGCGGTCGGCTTCGGCTTCCTCACCCCCGGCGAGGTGGCCGAGCTCCTCTCCCGCCGGCTCGCCGAGGCCGCGTACCGGGTGCCCTTCGGAGAGTACGCGGTCCGCGAGGGGCTGCTCACGCCGTTCCAGCTCCTCGCCGTCCTCGGCCGGCAGCTCCGTCTGCAGCGCCCCATCGGCCAGTTCTTCGTGGAGCGCGGGCTGGTCGAGGATGCCGAGCTGGAGGCAGTCCGCCGCAGCATGCTCTCCCACAACCTGCGCTGGCGCTGATCCCTCTTCCCGCGCCGCGCCGGGCCGTGTACCTTGTAGTCGATAGATGACTCCGAGCCCCGGCTCCTAAACCCTCTCGACGAGGGCATGGAACCTGGGCCGTGGACGGCTTCGAGCCGCCCACCGGGGCGAGAGCGGAAACGACCTCGCCTCCCCGGACCTGGAAAGGGGCATCGTGCTTCGCCTTCAAGACGCCTTCGGGCGGCGCTTCACGTATCTGCGGCTGTCGGTGACCGAGGCCTGCGGCTTCCGCTGCGCCTACTGCCTGCCCGACGGCTACCGCCCTTCGCCGGGCGCGCCCGCACCCCTCACCCCCGCCGAGATCGGACGCCTCGTCGCCGCCTTCGCCGCGCTCGGCGTCGAGAAGGTGCGGCTCACCGGCGGCGAGCCGACCGCGCGCAAGGACCTCCTCGAGGTGGTCGCCGCGGTGGCGCGGACCCCCGGCGTGAAGCAGGTGGCGCTCACCACCAACGGCCAGGATCTCGCGCGGCTGGCGCGGCCGCTGCGCCAGGCCGGGCTCACCGCGTTGAACGTCAGCGTGGACAGCCTCGACGAGCGCCGCTTCGAGGAGGTCACCGGCCGCCCGCTGCTGCGCCAGGTGCTGGCGGGGGTCGACGCCGCCCTCGCCGAGGGCTTCGCGGCGGTGAAGGTGAACGCGGTGCTCCTGCGGGGGCTCGAGGCCGCCGAGCTCGACCGCTTCGTCGAGTGGACGCGGCGGACGCCGCTCGCGGTCCGGTTCATCGAGCTCATGCGGACCGGCTGCGACCGGGGCTTCTTCGAGGCCAACCACCGGCCGGTGGCCTGGGTGGAGGAGGCCCTCGCCGGCCGCGGCTTCGCCGCCGCGCCGCGGGGCCACTCCGACGGGCCGGCGATCGAGTACCGCCACCCCGAGCACGCCGGGCGCGTCGGGGTCATCGCCCCCAGCGCCGTCCACTTCTGCGAGAGCTGCAACCGGCTCAGGGTCTCGAGCCGCGGGGCGCTCCGGCTCTGCCTGTTCGGCGAGACCGACGTGCCGCTCCGGCCGCTGCTCCAGCGCGACGACCAGTCGCCGGAGCTGCAGGGCCTGCTCGGCGAGCTCGTCGGGGAGAAGCCTCGGGCACACCGCCTGGCCGAGGGTCGCGCCGGACTCGCCTGGAACCTCGCGGGCATCGGCGGCTAGCCGGCGCGTAGGGGCGCCGCCTCGCCGCCAGCGCCACGGGAACGGGACTCCACGAGTCCACCTTGATCCGGGTAAGCCGGGGTCAGGTACCCTGTGTCCGCGCTGGCCCGCTTCAAGCATTGTCCCCGATCACCCCGTTCGGAGGTGTTTGGCGCTGGTAAAAGCTGCGCCAGCCCTCGCCCGCGGCTCGTTCGATTCGCAAATCGTGCGCCCTGTGCGCTCGAACCAGAGAGGAACACCCAGCATGAGCATCGGCAGAAGGCAGTGGTTGAAGGTCACCGCGGGTGTGGGCACCGGCCTCGCCCTCGGCGAGCTCGGGTTCAGCGAGAAGGAAGCCCTGGCGGCGACCCGCACCATGAAGCTGGCGGGCGCGAAGGAGTACACCACCGCCTGCAACTTCTGCTCGTGCGGCTGCGGCATGGTCGGCCACGTCCAGGACGGCAAGCTGGTGAGCCTCGAGGGCGACCCCGGCCACGCCATCAACCAGGGCGCGCTCTGCACCAAGGGCGCCGCCATGCGCGCCACCCACGAGTCGCCGCGCCGGGTGAAGGTGCCGATGTACCGGGCGCCGGGCTCCGACAAGTGGCAGGAGATCAGCTGGGAGCAGGCCTACGAGAAGATCGCGAAGAGGATCAAGGACACCCGCGATCAGAACTGGATCGCCACGCAGAAGGACGGCGACGTCGAGTACCCGGTGAACCGGACCGACGCCCTCGCCTTCCTCGGCGGCGCCCAGAACACCAACGAGGAGTGCTACCTCGTCAACAAGATGGGGCGGCTCTTCGGCACGAGCTTCATCGAGCATCAGGCCCGACTTTGACACAGCCCCACCGTCCCCAGTCTGGGGGCATCGTTCGGCCGTGGCGCGATGACGAACAACTGGGCGGATCTCCAGCACGCCAGGGTGTTCCTCATCGAGGGTAGCAACTGCGCCGAGAACCACGTGATGGCGCTCAAGTGGATGCGCAAGGCGCAGGAGAACGGCGCCGTCGTCATCCACGTCGACCCGCGCTTCAACCGCACCTCGTCGATGGCGGACATCTACGCCCGCATCCGGCCCGGCGCGGACATCGCGTTCCTCTCGGCGGTCATCAACCACATCCTCGTCAACAAGCTCTACGACGAGGAGTACGTGAAGCTGCACACCAACGCCCTCTACACGGTGAGCGACGAGTTCGGCTTCGCCGACGGCCTCTTCAGCGGCTTCCACGAGGACAAGCACAAGTACGACCAGGCCTCCTGGAGCTACGACCTCGACAAGAAGACCCACAAGCCGCAGAAGGCCGAGAGCCTGGACGACCCGCGCTGCGCCTTCGGCAAGCTGAAGGCCCACTTCGCGCGCTACACGCCCGAGCTGGCCGAGCAGATCTCCGGCGTCCCCGCGGCGCAGGTGAAGCTCATCGCCGAGACCATGGCGAAGCACAAGCCGGGCACCATCCTGTACGCGCTCGGCATGACCCAGCACACGGTGGGCATCCAGAACATCCGCTGCTACGGCATCCTCCAGATGCTGCTCGGCAACATGGGCAAGATGGGCGGCGGCGTGAACGCGCTGCGCGGCGAGCCGAACGTGCAGGGCGCTTGCGACATGTCGGTGCTGCACGGCTACATGTTCGGGTACCTCAACTACCCGGTGCACACCCAGCCGACGCTCGAGGCCTGGACCAAGGACAACGGCACCTTCCGCGCCAAGATGACGGTGAACGGCCTCAAGGCCTGGTTCGGCGAGAACGCGCAGAAGGAGAACGACTTCGGCTTCGGGTTCCTGCCGAAGAAGGACGCGGCCAAGGACTACACGATCTACGGCATCTTCGAGGCGGCCATCGCCGGCAAGATGAGGATGCTCTGGACCATCGGGCAGAACCCGATGGTCACCAACGCCAACCTCACCATGGTGCAGGAGGGGCTCGCGGCCCTCGACACGCTGGTGGTGCAGGAGCTCTGGGAGACCGAGACCGCCGCCTTCTGGCAGCGGCCCGGCGTCGACCCGAAGTCGATCAAGACCGAGGTCATCCTCCTCCCTGCCGCCTACTTCATGGAGAAGGAGGGCACCATCACCGGCTCCGGCCGCCTGGTGCAGTGGCGCTACGCGGGCGTCCGGCCCCCGGGGCAGGCCAAGACCGACTACGAGATCGTCGACACCGTCTTCAAGAAGGTGCGCGAGCTCTACAAGGGCTCCACCGATCCCAAGGACCAGCCCATCCTCAAGGCGGCCTGGGACTACGCCGGCAGCGAGGACGTGCTGAAGGAGATCAGCGGCAAGAACCTCAAGACCGGGGAGCTCATCAAGAAGATCCCCGACCTCCAGGCCGACGGCTCCACCTCCTCGGGCGTCTGGATCTACGCCGGCGTCTTCGGCGGCGGCAAGAACCTCTCGAAGCGGCGCGACCTGAAGGATCCGACCGGGCTCGGGATGTACCCCGGCTTCGCCTGGACCTGGCCCGGCAACATGAAGGTGCTCTACAACCGGGCCTCCTGTGACGCCAACGGCAAGCCCTGGCCCGGCACGAAGCCTCTCATCTGGTGGGACGAGGCCGAGAAGAAGTGGAAGGGCAACGACACGCCGGACGTCCCGGTGGCGACCGACGGCCCCGACACGCCGAACGGCCAGAAGGCGTTCCGCATGAACGCCGAGGGCGTGGGCCGGCTCTTCGCCGGCGTCTACAAGGACCCGGGCGCGAAGCCCGAGGACCTGCCGCGCGACTCGAGCTACGTGCCGAAGGACGGCCCGATGCCGGAGATGTACGAGCCGGTGGAGAGCCCGACCGTCAACGTGCTCCACCCCAAGGTGTCCGTGAACCCCTGCGTGAAGTACCCGCGCGTCAAGGGGAGGCAGCCCATCGGCACCTCGGGCGAGTTCCCCTACGTGCTCATGACCTCGAGCATCGCCGAGCACTGGTGCGCCGGGTCGGTGACCCGCAACGTCCCGTGGCTCAACGAGCTCGTGCCCGAGCCGGTGGTGGAGCTGCCCGAGAAGCTCGCGAAGCAGCTCGCCATCCAGAGCAACGACAAGGTGAAGGTCTGGAGCGCCCGCGGCGAGGTGGTGGTGAAGGCGGTGGTCACCAAGCGCATGCAGCCGCTCATGATCAACGGCAAGGAGGTCACCACCGTCTGGATGCCCTACAACTGGGGCTTCAAGGGGCTCTCGACCGGTCCTTCGACCAACTACCTGACCATCGACGCCGTCGACCCGGGCGCCGGGACGCAGGAGACCAAGGCGTGCCTCGTCAACCTCAAGAAGGTGGAGGCCCAGCGGAACGCCTGAGGCGATCCCGCTCGAGGACACGACCATGAGCAAGAGCTACCTCATCGACACCACCCACTGCGTCGGGTGCCGCGCCTGCCAGACGGCCTGCAAGCAGTGGAAGGACCTTCCGGGCGAGCAGACCGAGCTCAACCGGAAGACGAACAACCTCCAGAACCCGACCACCCTCTCGGCCAAGACCCTCACCGTGGTGCAGTTCCACGAGCTCGAGGACGACCAGGCGCCGGGCGGGCTCCGCTACCTCTTCGCCAAGCGCCAGTGCATGCACTGCGAGGAGCCGGCCTGCGCCTCGGCCTGCCCGGTCACCGCCATCCACAAGACGGCGGAGGGCGCGGTCGCCTACGACGAGAAGAAGTGCATCGGCTGCCGCTACTGCATGTGGGCCTGCCCGTGGGGCGTGCCCATGGCGGAGTGGGACTCGCTCGCGCCGAAGATCAAGAAGTGCGACATGTGCCACGAGCGCTTCCAGTTCGAGGCTCCCTCGGAGCTCAACGGCCAGGCCCTCTCGGCCGGTGACGCGAAGCAGCTCGCGGCCCTGAACTCCATCCCGGCCTGCGTGAAGACCTGCCCGGCCGGCGCGCTCAAGTTCGGCGAGCGCGAGGAGCTCCTCAAGGAGGCGAAGGAGCGCATCCGCCAGAGCCCCGGCAAGTACGTGGACCACGTCTACGGCGAGCACGAGGCGGGCGGCACCAACGTCCTCTACCTCGCGTCGGTGCCTTTCGCGAAGCTCGGCTTCCCCGAGGTCGGGACCGAGCCGTACCCCAAGTACAGCAAGATCGCCCTCGGGGCCGTGCCGCCGGCCGTGATCGGCGTCGGCGCGGTGCTCGGCGGGGCCTACGCCTTCCAGAAGCGGAAGGCGGAGGTGGCCAAGGAGGCCGCGCTGGCGGCGAAGCCGGCCGCGCCCGCGGCGGCCGAGCACCACCCGCACTTCGAGCCGCTCCAGAAGAAGCTCTGGACCCCGGCGAACCTGGTCCTGGCCGCGCTGATGGCGTTCGGCGGGCTCTCCTTCCTGGCCCGCTTCGCGCTCGGCCTGGGCAAGGCGACCCACCTCTCCGACACCTACGCCTGGGGCCTCTGGATCGTCTTCGACCTGGTCTGGATCGCCGTGGCGGCGGGCGCCTTCGCCACCGCCGGCCTCATCTACGTGCTCCAGCGCAAGGACCTCTACTCGATCGGCCGCTCGGCGGTGCTGATGGGCCTGTTGAGCTACTCCTTCGTGACCGTGACGCTGCTCGCCGACCTCGGCCTGCCGTGGCACTTCTACCAGCTCGGCCTGCAGGCGCCGGAGCACTCGGCGATGTTCGAGGTCTCCTGGTGCGTGGGGCTCTACGTCACCATCCTCCTGCTCGAGTTCCTGCCGGTGCCGTTCGAGCGGTGGGGCCTCGCGAAGGCGGCAGAGACCTGGCGCAGGTACGCGCCGGCGTACGTGGTCGGCGCCATGGGGCTCTTCGTCTACCTGCTCTCCCGCAAGGTGATCTGGTCGGCGCTGGCGCTGGTGGTCTTCGGCCTGCTCGCCTACGCCTTCCGCCAGCCCAAGGGCCGGAAGCCCGAGCCCATCATGCTGGCCATCGCCGCGGTGACCTTCTCCACCATGCACCAGAGCTCGCTCGGCTCGCTGATGCTGCTCATGCCCGACAAGCTCGATCACCTCTGGTGGTCGCCGGTCCTGCCGGTGCTGTTCTTCCTCTCCTCCATCGCGGCCGGCCTCGGCCTCGTCGTCCTGGTGGAGATGTGGATCGCCAAGGCCTGGGACCGCACCCTCCGCGTCAAGCAGCTCGCCGCGCTGGGCCAGGTCACCTTCTGGGCGCTGCTCGTGTACCTCGTCGCCCGCTTCGCCGACGTCGCGGTCCGCGGCGAGCTGGCGAAGCTGGGGGCGAGCCCGAAGGGCACGCTCTTCCTGGTCGAGGTGGTGCTGGGCGGCCTCGCGCCGCTGGCGCTCCTGTCGCGGCGGAGCCTGCGCGAGAAGCCGGGCACGCTGGCCCTGGCCGCCCTCCTCACCACCGGCGGCGTGGTGCTCAACCGCATGAGCGTGGTCCTGTTCGCGATGACGCTCAAGGGCCCCATGCCGCAGCTCCAGGCGGCGAGCTACTCGCCGAGCATCTTCGAGTGGGGCGTCTCCGTCGGCCTCATCGCGGCGACCATCTTCCTCTTCGGGCTCGGGGCGCGGCTCATGCCGGTGCTCCCTGCCGAGGAGCGGTCGCACTAGGCTGGCCCCCGCGCTCCGCCGCGGGTAAGTACGGGCTCCCGGCCGCGGCCGCCGGGAGCCCATTTTTTTGAACCGACGAGCGAGGGACACCCATGGACGCAGCCCGGCAGCGCTGGCTCGAAGCCCACCCGTACCTCGAACCCGTGGCGCGGGTGGACGAGCGGCTCGAGGCGGCGCTCGACGCGACGGCCGCGCCCTCCCTGCCGGAGCCCGACTGGCAGGCCTACCTGGCGGACTTCCAGGAGGGCGTCCCGCTCCTGCGCAGCGCCGCGGCGAAGCTCGACGCCGCTGCGGCCGTCGCCCCGCTCCTCGGGGCGGCCGTCTCGTGCCTCGCCGCCGCCGACGTGCCCGAGAAGCTGCGCGAGGACTGCCGGGCGCTCTCGGCGGCCTTCGAGGCCGATCCGCAGGCGTGCCCGCGCGCGACGCGCTGGGCCCTGTCGGGCGGCGCGGAGGGGGCGCCGCCGGAGCGCCCTGGCCTCGTGCAGTACCTCGCCTGGCGGGCCGCGGCCCGGGCGCTCGCGCCGCTCGTGGCCGCCTTCGCCGAGTGGCGCGACGAAGGCAACTGGGGCCACGGCCACTGCCCCACCTGTGGCGCGCTGCCGGTGACGGCCTGGCTCACGCCGGGTGACGACGTGCGCGAGCGGCGGCTCGCCTGCGGCTGCTGCGGTACCCGCTGGGCGTTCCAGCGCGTCGGCTGTGCCTTCTGCGGCAACGCCGATCCGGCCCACCTCTCCATCCTCGTGCCGGAGGGGGAGGGCGGCGTCCGGCTCGACCTCTGCGACGGGTGCAAGGGGTACCTCAAGACCTTCGCCGGAGAGGGCGATCCCTCGCTCCTCCTCGCCGACTGGACCACGCTGCACCTCGACGTCCTCGCCCGCGAGCGCGGCTATCAGCGCAAGGGCAGCTCGCTGTACGAGCTGTAGCGACGGAGAGAGGCGCGATCGCTGGCGGGCGCTCGCCCGGACGAATCGTGCCCCGCAAGGGAGCCACCGCTCCGGGCGCCGGGACTAGCTTCTAGGGGCGTGGAGTCGACCCCCAGGCGCCGCCGGCGCGAGTACGCCTTGACCGCCGGCGAGCTGGGGGCCGCGGCGGCGCAGACTGTGATGGTGGCGCTCCTGCCGGTGCTCCTCGCCCCCTTCGCCCCCTCGGCCGTCTGGATCGGGTTCGCCATCGGCGGCGAGGGGATCTTCGCGCTGCTGCTGCCGTTCTGGGTGGGCGCGCTCTCGGATCGGCTGCCGAAGCGCGTCGCGCGCCGCTTCGGCCGCCGCACCTTCTTCCTGCTCATCGCCGCCCCGCTCATCGCCGGCGCGCTGGTCGTCGTCCCCTGGCTGCACGGCTACTGGCCGCTCGCCGGGGCGGCCTTCGTCTGCTTCGCCGCCCTGCACGCCTACCTGACGCCCTTCTGGACGCTGCTCGTCGACGCGGTGCCCGAGGAGCGGCGGGGGCGGGTGCAGGGGGTGCGCGGCTTCTTCCGCGCGGCCGGGCTCGCCTACGGGCTCGTGGCCGCCGGGCTGCTCTACTCGATCTGGCGGCCGCTGCCCTTCCTGCTCGCGGCGGCGCTGGTCCTCGCCACCACCGCCGCCACCGCGCGCGCCGAGCGCTCCTTCCGCGCCGCCGAGGAGCCCACCCGGCGCGAGCGGCTCCTCGACGCCTGGAAGGAGGTGGCGGCGCGCCCGGGCGCGGCGGCGCTGCTCCTCGCCGAGGCGCTCTGGAACGCCGCCATCGACGGCATCCGGCCCTACCTCTTCCTCTACACGAAGAACGTGCTCGGGGCCTCGGTTGCCGAGACCTCGCTCGGCCTGGCGCTCCTGGTCGCCGGCCTGGCCCTCGGCTCGGTCTACGCCGGCCGGCTCGCGGACCGGTACGGGCGCGCGCGCGTCCTCTCCGCCGGCTCGGCCCTGCTGGCGGCCGGGATGGCGGCCGGGTTCTTCGCGCGCTCGTTCCCGGTGGCGCTGGCGGTGCTGGCCGTGGCCGGGCTGGGGGCCGCGGCCGAGCTCGCCCTGCCGTACCCGCTCTTCGCCGAGCTGATGGGGGAGGACACCGGCGGCGAGCACACCGGCATCTACGTGGTCTCCTACAGCCTGGGGCGGATCCTGGCGCCGCTGCTGGTGGGCGGGGCGGTGGACCTGGGCGCGCTGGCGTTGCCCGGCTCCCACGGCTACCCCTTCATGTGGCTGGTGGCGGGGCTCTTCGCCGCCGGCGGCTGGGGCGCCCTGCAGCGGTCGCGGCGCGCGGTGCGGCGGGCGGGCGGGGAGGGGGCGCGCCGGGGTAACATGCGGGCGTCGGCGCGCCCATGATCGACACCCACTGCCACCTCGACGCGCCGGCCTTCGACGAGGACCGCGAGGCGGCGCTCGCCCGCGCCCGGGCGGCCGGGGTGACCGCGCTCGTCATCCCCGGCGTCGCGCCCGGCCGCTGGGAGGCCTCGGCCCGCTTCGCCTCGGCGAACCCGGGCGTCCACGTGGCCTTCGGTATCCACCCGCAGCTCCTCCCCGAGGTGCCCGCGCGCGAGGACGAGCGGATGCTGGCGGAGCTGGAGGCGGCCCTCGCGCGGGGCGGCGCGGTGGCCGTGGGCGAGTGCGGGCTCGACGGCGGCAGCCTCGCCGCGGCGCCGCTCGAGCGTCAGGCGGCGCTGCTGCGGGCGCAGCTCGCCCTCGCGCGCCGCTTCCGGCTGCCGGTGATCCTGCACCTGCTCCGCGCGCAGCACGAGCTGCTGGCGCTGCTCCGCGAGGAAGGTCCGCTCCCGGCCGGCGGGGCGCTGCACAGCTACAGCGGCGGCGCGGAGATGGTGGCGCCCTTCGCCGCGCTCGGGCTCCACTTCTCCTTCGGCGGCCCGCTCACCTACGACGGGGCCCGCAAGCCGCTGGCGGCCCTGCGCGCCGTGCCGCCGGGCCGGCTCCTCCTCGAGACCGACGCTCCCGATCAGACCCCGCGCCCGCACCGCGGCCGCTGCGAGCCGGCCTACCTCGCCGAGGTGCTCCGGGCCGCCGCGGTCGCGCTCGGCCGCCCCGAGGCGGAGGTCGCCGCGCAGACCAGCGCCGCGGCGCGCTCGCTCTTCCGGTTGCCGTGAGTGGCTGGCCGGCGGCGCTCCCCACCCACCTTGCGCTACCATGCGCCCCCTCATGCCCGCCCCCCTCTCGCCCCGCCTCGACCGCACCGCCCGGCTACTGGGCCTCACCGCCATGGAGAAGCTGGCCCGCGCCCACGTGGTGGTGATCGGGCTCGGCGGCGTCGGCTCCTTCGCCGCCGAGGCGCTGGCCCGCGCCGGCGTGGGCCGGCTCACCCTCTGCGACGGCGAGCGCATCGACGAGACCAACGTGAACCGGCAGCTCCACGCCCTGGAGGGCGAGGTGGGGCGCTACAAGGCGGAGGTGCTGGCCGAGCGCTACCGCCGGGTCAACCCCGCCGCGGTCATCGAGCCGGTCTGCGAGCGCTACGGCGAGGAGACCGCCGAACGGATCGTGCCGGAGGGGGTCAGCTTCGCCGTCGACGCGGCCGACACGGTGGTGGCGAAGCTCCACCTCATCGCCCGCTGCGTGACCCGGAAGATCCCGCTCGTGACCTCCATGGGCGCGGCCCGCCGCATCGACCCCACCGCGGTGGAGGTGACCGACCTCTGCGAGACCCACACCGACCAGCTCGCCAAGGACGTCCGCAAGTACCTGCGGCGGCACCACGGCATCCCGGCGACCGCGCCCACCGGCGTGCTGGCGGTCTGGTCGCGCGAGCCGCCGCGCGAGAGCCTGGCGCTGCCGTGGGACGACGAGCTGGGCGTCCCGGGGGTGCGGCTTCGGCTCGACGGGGAGCGGCGGCGCGAGCCGAAGTGCTTCGGCAGCGCCGCCTTCGTGACCGGCGTCTTCGGCCTGGCGGCGGCGGGGGCGGTGATCCAGCGGCTCACCGGCCTCGAGCCCGCGACCCCGCGGGAGCTGCCGGAGGAGGAGCGGAAGCGGCGGAGGAAGAAGGTGACGGTGTCCCGGCGGCGGCGGTGAGTCGGGCCCCGAGAGAGGCCGGCGCTCGACCGGGGACCCCGAGCGGTCGCTCGCGAGCGCGATCGAGGCTGAGGCTGCCCCGATTGCAGGGCCCGATTGATCTGCTGCTGATGCTCGTGCGGAAACGCTCCAGCGCTCAGTTGGGTGTGTCCACACGCATGCGACTTCCAATCTGAAGTTCAGTACCAAGCTTCCCCTCGTACTGCGAGCGACCAAGCTCGTTGGATGCCGCGAAAGTGGCAAGAGGAGGAAGAATGGGAGTCATCGAGAAGCTGTGGAGAGACGAGGAAGGCGCGACGGCCGTCGAGTACGGCATCATGGTCGCCCTCATCGCGCTGGTGATCATCGTTGGCGTCACGGCGCTGGGCACGAACCTCAGGACGACGTTCAACAACGCCGCCGCCCAGGTTCCGGGGGGGTAGGGCGTGTACCTGGCTCGGCGGGCGCCGCAGCGATGCGGCGCCCGCCGGGCCGACCCGCGCCGACTGCTTCTCGCCTTTTGGTGAAGCTTCGTCGCGCGTGAGCGGGCCTTGTTGGGTTGCCCTTGCAGGCCCCCGCTTAACAGAGTGGCAGGCGGTAGCAAGCTTACTCGCAGCATGAGCGGCCCGTCAGGCG
Source organism: Anaeromyxobacteraceae bacterium (assembly GCA_035656915.1). Taxonomy (GTDB): domain Bacteria; phylum Myxococcota; class Myxococcia; order Myxococcales; family Anaeromyxobacteraceae; genus Anaeromyxobacter_B. The sequence continues at coordinate 124,871 of DASRRJ010000002.1, read as the reverse complement.
CTCGGGGATTTAATTTTTTTCTCCGGAGGCTCAAATGAGGGAACTGGTCGAGAAGCTGTTGAGAGACGAACAGGGGGCGACGGCCGTCGAGTACGGCATCATGGTCGCCCTCATCGCGCTGGTGATCATCGTCGGCGTCACGGCGCTGGGCACGAACCTCCAGGCGACGTTCAATCAGGCTGCCTCCCAGGTGCCTGGGGGGTAGGTGCGCGCGTTCGACCCCGGCGGCCCAGAGGAAATGCAAGTCGAGCTCATCATGATCGCCTTCCTGCCCATCGTCCTCGCCGTCGTCCTGCTCCTGGTCGGAGCGGCGTGGGATCTCCTCCGCCGCCGGGTGCCGAACGCCGTGAGCGGCGGGGTGCTGCTCGCAGGGATCGGGGCGCAGTTCGCGAAGGGGCCTCGAGAGGCCGCCCTCGCGATCCTGGCCGGGTTCCTGGTGGGCATCGTGCTGAGCCTCCTCTGGGCGGCGAGGCTCGTGGGCGGCGGGGACGTGAAGCTGGCGGTGGCCGCCGCCGTCTGCGTCGGCTGGTTCCGGGTCCCGGTCTATCTGCTGGCGACCGCGCTGGCGGGGGGAGTGGCGTCGCTGGTCTGCTACTTCGCGAGCTCGCCGGAGGCTCGGTCCCGCGTGAGGTCGAACCTGACGGCGGTCGCGCTCGGCCTGGGATCGGTCGGGGTGTCGCCTGACAGGAAGATGGTCCCGGTGCCCTACGGCGTCGCGATCGCGGCCGGCGCCCTGACCGTCCTCTGGAGGAGCTGATCATGTCTTCCACGCGCAGGGAGCGGCGGCGTGAGCGCGGAGCGGCAGCGGTCGAGTTCGCCATCCTCCTCCCGGTGCTGCTGCTCCTCGTCCTCGGGGCCATGGACTGGGGGTACTACTTCTTCGTCGAGCAGGTGATCGTGAACGCGGCGCGCGAGGGCGCCCGGGCCGGCTCGCTGCAACTCTGGGCGACCAATGCGTCCGGCGCGCAGAGCGACGCCGTCGCGACCTGCCGGAACTTCATCACGCAGGCCTCCCTGAGCCTCGCGGCGACGGCTGCCCCGTGCACCGCGACGGTGACGGCCGGCAACGTCACGGTTCAGGCCTCGTACAGCTCGGGTTCGCTGACGGGCTTCGCGAAGACGTTCGTGCCGACCCAGGCGACCGCGACAGCGCAGATGGCAAGGTGAGCCGGCCCGAGGCCGGAGGGGAGCGACACATGCCGAACGGAGTCGAGCAGGAACACGGAAGGACCGGCCCGGAGCGCCCCGCGAGCCGCTCGGCGGTGAAGGCGGCGGTGTTCATCGCCCTGGCGCTCGCCGCCGCCGGCGCCGGCGCCGTGCTGCTGACGAGGTGGGTGAACTTCCGGACGTCGGCCGCCTCGCTCTCCACCGTCAAGGTGGTGGTGGCGGCCGTGGACCTGCCGCTGGGCACCCAGCTCCGGGCCGACAACCTCACGGCGATCGACTGGCCGTCGGCGGCGCGCCCGCCCTCGGCGGTCGCCAACCCGGCCGACCTGGTGGGCCGGGTGGTGTCGACCCACATCTACAAGAGCGAGCCCGTGCTGGCCGAGAAGCTCGCCGGAGCGCAGGCGGGCGCAGGCCTGGCGGCGCTGGTCCCGGGCGGCAAGCGGGCCGTGTCGGTGCGCGTCGACGACGTCGTCGGCGTCGCCGGCTTCATCCACCCGGGCGACTCCGTCGACGTGATCGTGACCATGTCCAACGTCGGGCCGGCGTCCGTGCCGGTCTCGAAGGTCATCCTGCAGAACGTCAAGGTCCTCGCGGTCGGCAAGGAGCTCGACGCCAATGATCGGAAGGGCGATCGGGTGCTGGCCGCCACGGTCGCTACCCTGATGGTCGACTCCGAGGAGGCCGAGCGGCTGGCGCTGGGCGCGTCGAAAGGGCAGCTGCTCCTGGCGCTCCGCGGCAGCGTCGACTCCGAGCTCGTGGAGACGACCGGCGTCGCGCCGCCCGGGCTGCTCGGCAGCGCCGCCTCCTGGGCCGCGCCGGCTCCCGCGCCCGCGCCGAACCGCAGCGAGCCGCCGCCGCGCCGCTCCCGCGGCGAGCGCGTCCGCCTGGCGAAGAAGGCTGCCGCTCCACCACCGCAGGAGGTCCAGCCCCCCAAGCCGGAGCACGTCGTGGAGATCCTCCGCGGCGACCTCTTCGAGCGGCGCGACTTCGACAAGGGGACCAAGCGATGAGAGCCATGGCGAGAGCGCTACTCCTGGTCCTGGCGATCTGCCCCCTCGGCCTCGGGCTGGCTGAGACGCCCCCGGCCCACCCCACGCTGCGCATCGACCGGGAGCTCGGGTCCGCGCGCGACCTGTCGCTCGAGGTGGGGCAGAACAGGCTCCTGCTCCTCTCCGAGGAGATCGCGCGGGTCTCGGTCGCCGATCCCAACGTCGCCGATCTCAAGGTCGTGACCCCGACCCAGGTGCTGCTCACCGCCAAGGGGACCGGCAGCACCGACCTCACCCTCTGGAACCGGCAGAACCAGCCGCTGGTGGTGGCGCTGCAGGTGACGCGCAACCTCGAAGCGTTGCGCAAGCAGCTCAAGGAGCTGTTCCCGGGCGAGGACATCTCCGTCTCCGCCGCGGGTGACCTGGTGGTCCTCTCCGGTCAAGTCTCGGATCTCCGGCTTCCGGAGCGGGTGGCCGAGGTCGCCCGGCTGCACAGCAAGCAGGTGGCGAACCTGGTGCGGGTGAGCGGGAACCAGCAGGTGCAGCTGGAGGTCCGGTTCGCCGAGGTCTCCAGGAGCGGCCTGCGCGAGATGGGCGTGAACGGCTTCTTCAAGACCAAGGACGGTCGGGGCGTGGGCGGCATGTTCGGATCGCGCACCTTCCCGGGCGACTTCTTGAACGCGACCTCGAACCCGGCGATCCCGGGCACCGGTCCCCGCGGCATCCCTCCGGACGTGCCGAACCCGGCCTTCAACAACGCCTTCAACCTCTTCTTCTCCGGGTACTACGGGCTGCCGTTCAGCGGCATGCTCAGCCTCCTCGAGACGAACGGGCTCGCGAAGGTCCTGGCCGAGCCGACCCTGGTGACGCTCTCCGGCCAGGAGGCGAAGTTCCTGGCGGGCGGCGAGATCCCGATCCCGCTGTCGTCCAGCTTCGGCTCCATCTCGGTGACCTGGAAGAAGTTCGGCATCATCCTCAACTTCACGCCGACGGTCATCGGTGGAGGGACCATCCACCTCAAGCTCGCCGCCGAGGTGAGCGACCTCGACCCGACCTCCTCGGTCACCGTGGGCGGCACCACCATCCCCGGCCTGTCGAGCCGGCAGAGCGAGACGACGGTGCGGCTCGGCGACGGCCAGAGCTTTGCCATCGCGGGGCTGCTCACCGACAAGACCCGCTCGCAGATCGATCGAATCCCGGGCCTGGGGAGCATCCCCATCCTCGGCGCGCTCTTCCGGTCGACCCAGTACCGGCGCGAGGAGACGGAGCTCCTGGTGGTGGTGACCGCCAGGCTCGCGCAGCCCGTCGCGCCCGAGGAGGTGCGGCCGCTGCCGACCGACTACGCCGGCGAGGAGCCGAGCGACGGCGCGCTGTTCCTGATGGGACTCGACACCGTGGCGGCGGCCGGCGCGGCGGCGGGTGAGAAGGGCGGCCGGCCGGCAGGGCAGTCGGGCTTCGAGAAGTGACGATCGGAGGAACAGACCGTGGATCGTGAACCCGTGCTGCTGGTCGGCCTCAGGCCCGAAGTGCAGAACCTCCTCACCGCCTCGCTCGCGGCCGAGACCGAATGCCAGGGGCTGCCGCGCGTCCCCGCCGAGGGAGACGCCTCGCAGCGGAAGCCGGCGGTCGCCGCGCTCTCGCTCGAGCAGGAGGCGCCGGCGGTGCTCCGGTACATGGCGCGGCTGGTGGCGAGCGGGACCAAGGTGGTGGCGCTCGGGCCGAAGGACGCGGACCTCATCCTCCAGGCCATGCGCGCCGGCGCCAGCGAGTTCGTGCTGGCGAGCGACGCGGCCGAGATCGCGAAGGCGGTGCGCGCCCAGCTGCAGCCCATCATCGTCTCGCACCTGGGCTCCGTCGTCACCGTGTTCGCCGCCAAGGGTGGCGTCGGCTCCACCACCATCGCGGTGAACCTGGCCGGCAACCTGCAGCGGCGTGGGCAGCGGGTGTGCGTCCTCGACCTCGACGTCAACCTCGGAGACGTGCTCGCCTTCCTCGACCTCGTCGGCTCCTACTCGATGAGCGACGTGGCCGCGAACCTGCACCGGCTCGACCGCGACCTGCTCGACAGCTCGCTGCCGCGCCACCGCTCGGGGATCCACGTCCTGGCCCAGAGCGGGAACCTCGAGGAGGCGGATCGGGTCGACGGGCCGGTCATCTCCGACATCCTGGAGTTCCTGCGTCACCAGTACGACTGGGTGGTCGTCGACGGCGCGCGCTCCTTCGACCCGCTCCCGCTCGCCGCGCTGGACGTGAGCGAGCACGTGTTGCTGGCGTTGACCCAGGAGATCCCGGCGGTCCGCAACGCCCACCGCTGCGTCGAGATCTTCAGGCGGCTGGGCTACGCGGACGGTCGGGTGCAGGAAGGCCTGGCACGAGACGGCCGGGTGCAGCTGGTGGTCAACCGCCACCAGGAGCACGCCCGGATCCCGGACGACGCCATCGCCGAGACCACCGGCCTCCCCATCGCCGCCAGCGTGGCGAACGACTTCAGCGCCGCCTCCGAGGCGATCCACCGGGGCGCGCTGCTAGCGGACGTCGCCCCGCGATCTCCCGCCACGCGAGACATCGAGCGAATGACCCGCCTGCTGGGCGTCGAGGAGCCAGCCGGCGCCGAGCAGCCGGCCGGCGCCGAGTCGAAGTCCCTCCTGAAGCGACTGTTCATGCCGCGCGCGGTGGCCCATGGCACTTAGCGAGAGGCTGCGCCGCGGCACGGACGCGTCGGCCGCGACGTCGGATCCCGAGACGCTCACCGAGGCCTTCCTGGTCCTCAAGGGCGAGCTGCACCGCCGCCTGGTGGACAAGCTCGACCTCCAGACCCTGCAGGCGCTCCCGCCCGAGCGGCTGCGGGAGGAGCTCCGGGCGGCGCTGGCCGGCGTGGTCGCCTCCGCGCGCGCCTCGCTGAACCACCTCGAGCGCGAGCGGATGGTGCAGGAGCTGCTCGACGAGCTCACCGGGCTCGGCCCGCTCGAGCCCCTGCTCCGGGACGGCACCATCTCCGACATCCTGGTGAACACCTACAGCTCGGTCTACATCGAGCGCGCGGGCAAGCTCGAGCCCACCCGCATCCGCTTCGACGACAACGACCACCTGATGCGGGTGATCGGGCGCATCGTGTCTCGGGTGGGCCGACGCGTCGACGAGACCTCGCCGATGGTGGACGCGCGGCTCCCGGACGGCTCGCGCGTGAACGCCATCATCCCGCCGCTCGCCATCGACGGGCCGATCCTCTCCATCCGTCGTTTCGGAACGGCCGGCATCCGCGCCAGGGATCTGATCGACATCGGGAGCTGCACCCCGGCGGCCATGGGCTTCCTGGGCGCGACGGTGCGGGCGAAGCTGAACGTGCTCATCAGCGGCGGCACCGGCACCGGCAAGACGACGCTCCTGAACGCGCTCTCGGCGTTCATCCCGGAGAGCGAGCGCATCGTCACCATCGAGGACTCGGCGGAGCTGAAGCTCCAGCAGCAGCACGTGGTCCGGCTGGAGACCCGGCCACCCAACATCGAGGGCAAGGGCGAGATCACCACCCGTGATCTGGTCCGCAACAGCCTCCGCATGCGCCCCGACCGGATCGTGGTCGGCGAGGTTCGGGCCGAGGAGGTCCTCGACATGCTGCAGGCGATGAACACCGGCCACGAGGGCTCGATGACCACGGTGCACGCCAACGCCACCCGGGACGCGCTGGCCCGCCTGGAGGCCATGGTGGGGATGAGCGGAGTCCCGCTCACCGAGGCCTCGGTGCGCCAGCTCATCTCGCGTGCGCTCAACGTCATCGTCCAGCTCAGCCGCGGCTCCGATGGCCGGCGCCGGGTCACCAGCGTGGCCGAGATCACCGGCACCGAGGGCGCGGTCATCACCATGCAGGAGATCTACCGGTTCGATCAGCGCGGCGTCGACGCCCAGGGCCAGATCCTCGGCGCGCTGGTCCCGACCGGGATCCGCCCGAGGGTGCTCGAGCGCATCGAGCGCGCCGCCGTCGATCCGGCGCGGATCGCCGCGGAGATCATGGAGACGCCATGACCATCACCTTCGCCATCCTCTGCGCCGTCGCGGTGGTCGCGAGCCTGGAGGGGCTGCTGTACGCCAGGCGTTACTTCGCGGATCGGCGGGCCGAGGAGCTGAAGCGGCGCCTGAGCTCCCTCGGTACGGGTCCGCGCGGCGCGACCGACATCCTCCGCCGCGGGCGCTTCGCCCACACCGTCTGGCTCGACGCCGCCCTGCGGATGCTGCAGCCGGCCAGGGCGGTGGAGCGGTTGCTGGAGCAGTCCGAGTCGCGCCTCACCGTGGCGCAGGTCGTCGTCGCGGCCGCCGCGCTCGCGATCGTCGCCGCGGCCGCGCTCTCGCTGGCCGGTCGGCCGCTCTTGATGGTGGTCCCCGCGGGCCTGCTCGCGGCCGCGAGCCCCTTCGCCTTCCTGCTCGTGGCGCGGGAGCGGCGTAGCCGGCGGTTGAGCGAGCAGCTCCCGGACGCGCTGGGGATGGTGGCGCGATCCCTGCGGGCCGGCCACGCGCTGTCGACCTCCTTCGAGGTGGTCGCGACCGACATGCCGCAGCCGATCAGCCTGGAGTTCGCGCGCGCGTTCGAGGAGCAGCGGCTCGGGCTGTCGTTCGATCACGCCGTGATGAACATGTCGGATCGGGCGCCGGGCAACGGCGACCTCAAGATCTTCGCGGTGTCGACCATCATCCAGAAGGAGACCGGCGGCAACCTGGCCGAGATCCTCGACAACATCGCCGCCACCATCCGAGATCGCTATCGCTTCTACGGCAAGCTGCGCGCGCTGACGGCGGAGGGCCGGGCGTCCGGGTACATCCTCGGCGCCCTGCCGTTCCTGGTCGCGGTGCTGATGAGCTTCATGAACCCGGAGTACTTCCAGAAGCTCTTCGACAACACGCAGGGGCAGATGATCCTGGCCTACGGCATCGTGAGCTGGGTGGTGGGTTTCGCCTGGATGTACAACATGACGCGGCTCGAGGTCTGAGCGCAGGGGGCGGCACGTGAACGCAGACCTCATCGCAGTCGTGGTCGCCAGCCTCTCGGTCGCGGCGGTGGCGCTCTTCGCGACCGGTCTCCGGGAGATCGCGGCGCGCGGCGGGGAACAGCTCCTCCGGCGCCTCAGGCCCTACATGGCGGCGGAGGCGGTGGCGGGCCCCATGCCGCTCCGGGTGCGGGTCGGGGTCCGGATGGCGCGCCTGCTGACCCCCGTGGCGGTCCTGGCGAAGCCCAAGGGGCGGGAGGAAGGGCGGCTGCGGCTGCGGCTCGCCCAGGGCGGCCTGCGCGGCGAGTCGGCCCCCACGATCTTCCTCGCATCCAAGGTGCTGCTGGCGATCGCCGGCCTCGGCGCCTTCGCCTGGGCGAGCGCCGAGCGGGCCGATCCCCTGCCGTTCGCGCCGGGGCTGGCCGTGCTGGCGTTCTCCCTCGGCTACTACCTCCCCAACGCCTGGCTCGGGCAGCGGATCGGCTCCCGGCAGCTCGACATCCGGCGCGGGCTCCCCGACGCTCTCGACCTGCTCGTCACCTGCGTCGAGGCCGGGCTCGGGCTGGATCAGGCGATGCAGCGCGTCGCCGTGGAGCTGGGGCCCGCCTGGCCGATCCTGTCGCAGGAGCTCCGCTTGACCCACCTCGAGGTGAACGCCGGCATCCGCCGGGTGGAGGCCATGCGGCGGCTGGCGGAGCGCACCGGCGTCGCGGATCTGAAGTCGCTGGCGGCGACCCTCAACCAGACCGAGACGTTCGGGACGAGCGTCGGCGGCGCCCTGCGCGTCCAGGCGGAGTCGATGCGGATCCAGCGCATGCAGCGAGCCGAGGAGAAGGCGGCGGTGATCTCGGTGAAGCTCATGATCCCGCTGGTGGTCTGCGTGCTCCCGTCGCTCATCGCGGTCATCATCGGCCCGGCCATCGTCAACATCTCCACCACCCTCTTCCCCGTCCTGGGGAGGCACTGAACATGCGCCTTCGGCGAACGATCCCGATGCTGCTGCTGCTCGCGGGCTGCGCCACCGGCACAGGCGCCACCAAGCCCGAGATGGTGCGTGTCCGGCTGGGGCTGGCGCAGCAGCTGGTGGACCGGGGAGAGTGGGCCGGTGCGCTCGATGCCATCGAGGGCGCGCGCCAGTCGGCCCCTGCCGACCCGGACGTGCTGACGCTGCGAGCCGTCATCCTGCGGGAGCAGGGGCTCCTCGACGAGTCCGAGGGCGACCTGCGCGAGGCGCTGCGGGTCGCGCCGGGCTCGGCCCACGCCCACTCGGCGCTGGCCGTGCTGTACGAGCGCCAGCACAAGCCGCAGGACGCCGAAGGCGAGCACCGCCGGGCCCTGGAGCTCGCGCCCGGGAACGCGCGCTACCTGAACAACCTCGGCTACGCGCTCCTGGTCCACGGCAAGCACCGGGAGGCGATGGGCGTGCTGCTCCAGGCCGTCCGCGCCAGTCCGATGAGCCCCCGCGCGCGCAACAACCTCGGCTTCGCCTACGCGGCCACGGGGGACTTCGCGCGCGCGGGGCAGCAGTTCGCGTTCGCGGGCTCGCCCTCGGAGGCGAAGTTCAACCTTGCGGTCGCCTACGAGCGAACGGGCAACCTGGCCCAGGCAGAGGACCATTACCGCGCGGCCCTGAGGCTCGACCCAGGCATGCGGCGGGCGCAGGAGGGCCTGGACCGGCTGGCCGCGCGCCGGGCGCCCGTGGCGCCCATCGCGGCCGCGCCCGCCCTGTCGGATCTTGCGAAGCGCCACAACCCGGCTCCAACCGTGGGAGGCTCCCCGTGACCATCGCTCGTCGTGCACTCGCCGCCGTCCTGCTGCTCCTCGGCGCCTGCTCGGGTTCCCAGCACCTCTGGGACGCGCGCGGCCGCGCCTACCAGGCGGGCTTCGCCGTCCAGCACTCGGCCCCTCCTCCCGGCGGCAAGGGCGCGGAGGCGGTCGTGGGCCTCGACTCGCAGGAGGCCGCTATCATCGCGGCCAGTTACCGCCACAGCCTGGCGCCGAAGCAGGGTAACGTGAACGAGCAGTCCGTCCTGTTCGTCGCCCCGCCGCAGCAGGGGCAGCCGGGGTACTCGACGCCGCCCCCGTCGGTCCCGAAGGAGTGATGCCATGTGCCGGGGCTCTCGTGGCCGTCGGCCCGAGCGCGGCGCGGTCGCCGTGGTGGTGGCCATCCTGCTCACCGTGCTCGTCGCCTTCGCCGGGCTGGTGATGAACGTGGGCCACTCGCGCATGGTGCGAGGCCAGCTCCAGAACGCGGTCGACGCCGCTGCGCTCGCGGGGGCCGTCAAGCTGAACGGGACCAGCGCCGGGGTGTCGGCGGCGCGGGCCGCCGCGGTGGCGTACGCCGGGCTGAACGTGACGGACGTGAACACCTCCGTCGTCATCGACCCGGACGCCGACGTGCAGGTCGGATTCTGGGACTTCACAAAGAGCAAGGACGCGGCGTTCACGCCCCTGACCGGCTCGGCGGCGGACCTGCCCTACATGGTCGCCGTCCGGGTGATCGCGGGCCGGCAGGCGAGCCGCAGCAACGCCGTCCCCGTCTGGATGGCCCCGTTTCTCACCACCGCCTCGGGAATGGACGTGACGGCGGAGGCGGTCGCAGTGGGCGCCGGGCCGAAGACCAACTCCAAGTGCGCGCTGCCGTTCGTCATTCCGAGCTGCGCCATCGATCCCACCTTCCTCGCCTGCTGCGCTGCCAGTCCCCCTCCGCCGGGGACCACCAGCCCGTGCGACACGCCGGTCGACTTCGTCCTGCAGTCTCAGTTCGCCAACAACAACGTCGACACCATCGGGCTCACAGCCTTGACGTCCGGGTCGGCCAACAACGCCGCCTTCCGCGCCATGGTGGCGGACCCCAACTCCTGCCCCCAGGGAACCGTCGGCTCGACCATCACCATCCAGAATGGCAACAACTTCAACAAGCCGTTCTATGACGACCTGACCAACTGGCTGGCTGCACACAACAACCAGGGCGAGGTGCCGGTCGCCACCATGACCGGCTGCCCCAGTCCCACGTTCAACCAGACCGCCACCCTGGCGGCCTTCGCCACCGTGACCGTCACGCTCCAGCCCTGGAGCGGCGGGGCGACGCCCAAGTTCGAGCTCAAGGGACAGATCCACTGCGCGAGCAGCAGCGCGACCGCCGGCGGGCCGTGGATGGGGACCTCGTCGCAGACCGGGCTGGTGCGTTGAAGGTGGAGGCGAGCATGGATCGAAATGCGACCAGCCGGTGGGAACGCGGCGCCAGCAACCTCGCGGTGGCGCTGTTCTACGCCTCCTTCGTCTACCGCCACCTGATCGCCTACCGCCAGGCCCCCCGGGCGAGCCTGGTCATCATCGTGGTCATGGAGGCCCTGCTCGCTGCCATCGTGGTGCTGCGGGCGCCGGCCGAGCGAACCTCCTTCTCTCTCCGCGCCTGGGTCACCACGCTCGGCGGAACGCTGGGCCCGCTCCTGCTCCGGCCAGTCCCCGGGGCCCGCGACGTCCTGGCGGGCGACGCGCTCCAGGTGGCCGGCGCGACGCTGGCCCTGCTCGGGGTCCTCTCGCTCAACCGCAGCTTCGGGCTCCTGCCGGCGAAGCGCGGCATCCGCTCGCAGGGGCTCTACCGCTGGGTGCGGCATCCGCTCTACGGCGCCTACCTGATCCTCTACCTCGGCTACGCCGCGAGCAACCCGAGCCTCGCCAACGCGGCGATCCTGGCGATCGCGACCGCCTGCCAGGTGCTGCGGCTCCTCAACGAGGAGGCGTTCCTGTCGCAGTACGAGGACTACCAGCGGTACCGGAGCGCGACGCGGTGGCGCCTGCTGCCCTACGTCTTCTAGGGGGACCCCGCGGGCGGGTCGGGGCCGGGGGTTGGCGCGCGGTGCCGTGGTTCGCGCTGGCCGCGCTCTTCGCCTTCCGGATCTCCTCGCCGGTCGTGGACCTCGACCTCTTTCACCAGATGGCGCTGGCACGGGAGTGGTTCGCGACGGGCCAGTTCCCGCGCGTCGACTCCTTCGCGTTCACTCCCACCGTCCGCCCGCTGATGCATCACGAGTGGGGTGCCGGCGTCATCGCCTACGCGGTCACCGGGACGCTGGGCGGCACCGGGCTCATGGCCCTCAAGTACGCCGTGGGTCTGCTCTTCGCCGCGCTGTGTGTGCGTCTGGCGCTGCGGATGGGCGGCAGGGCGGCGACGGTGCTGGCGCTCGGGCCCATCGCCGTGCTTCTGGTCGGCGCCGGGTACGGGCCGATCCGGGCGCAGGCGTACTCCTTCCTCTTCGCGGGCGTCACCCTCTGGTGCTGCGAGCGCGACCGTCGCGGCGAGCGGCGCTGGCTGCTCCTCCTGCCGCCGCTGTTCGTCGTGTGGGTCAACCTGCACGCCGGCTTCGTGATCGGCTTGCTGCTGCTCCTGATCCACTCGGCGGAGCTCTTCCTGGAGCGGCGGCCGGCCAGGCACGTCCTGGCGCTGGTCGGAGTGCTGGTGGGGGCGGTGGCCCTGAACCCCTACGGCTTCGCGTACTACCGCCACCTCGCGCGCTCGCTGTCACAGGATCGACACCTCATCATGGAGTGGGACCCGATCTGGTCGGCCTCGGTGATCCTCAACCAGCGGTGGGCGTTCCTGCTCTCCCTGCTCTTCCTCGGTTACGGGCTGGCCTTCGGCCGGGCACGCCCGCGCCGGGGGTTGCTGCACCTCGCGGCGATGGGGGTGCTCGCGCTCCAGCACGCCCGCATGCTCCCGTTCTACGGGATGGTCTGGATGGCCTACACGCCGGCGCTGCTGCGAGGCTCGCTCCTGTCAGAGTCGGCGCGGCGCACGCTCGCGCGCTGGCCGGCGACCGCGGCCGCGGCCACCGGTGCGCTGGGGGTCGCGGCCGCGGCGCTCCTGGTGGACGCGCGGCCATGGGAGCTGCGGGTTCCGAACGAGCCGCTCTCCCCCGACGCCAACGCCACCCTCCACTACCCCGTCGGCGCGGTGAACTTCCTGCGGAGCCGCGACTTCCACGGCGCGGCCCTGACCTCGTTCGGCGCCGGGTCCTACGTCTCCTGGAAGCTGCATCCCAAGGTGAAGGTGTCGCTCGACAGCCGCTTCGAGGCCGCCTACCCGTACGACCTGGCCGAGCGGCTCATCCGGCTCTACCAGACCGGCCGCGGGCTGCAGGAGGTGCTCTCCGACTACAAGCCGGACGTGCTGCTGGTGCCGCGAGAGAGCGCGCTGGCGAGCGCGAGCATCCCCTGGCGGCGCGTGTACCAGGATCCGGGTTTCGCGCTCTATGCCCGGCCCGACCTCGCCCTGGCGCCTGCCACGGCGCCGGTACCCACGGTCGACGCGTTTCCGTGAGCTCGGCCGAGCCGCGCGGAGGGGAGGGTGCGCTGGGCCGCCCCCTCAGCCCCCCGGCAGCTCCAGCAGCTTCCGCACCGCCTCGGTGATGGCGGCGGTCCGGACCGGCTTCTGCAGCACCAGCTGCGCCCCGAGCTGGTGCGCCCGCTCCACCGCCTCGGAGCCGCCTGCGGTGAGCACCACCACCGGCGTGCTCTCGAGCCCGGCCTCGGCGCGGATGCGCCGCAGGAGCTCGAAGCCGTCCATGACCGGCATGAACAGGTCAGCGAGCACCAGGTCGATCATGGGGCGGTGCGTGAGCCTCGCGTAGGCCTGCGCCCCGTCGCCCACGAACTCGGTGAGCACCTCCACCGGGCGGGCCGACGCGGCGATCGCCTCGAACGCCTGGGCGTAGAGGCGGCGCACCAGGGAGTTGTCCTCCACCACCAGCACGCGGCAGACGCGGTGCGCGGGGCTCGAGCCGTCGCGAGCCAGCTGCCGCAGCCGGGCGCGGTCCTGCTCCCGGTCGGGCGGGATCCTGACCTCGACGCCGCGGCGCGAGCCGTCCGCGCCGTCCAGCTGCCGGAGCACCTCGGCCACGAGATCGCAGGGGGCCTCCGCGCCGCCGCGCGCCGTGAGCACCAGCCGGATCCGTTCCCCCACCGCGAAGCTGCGCGCGGTCTCGACGAAGCAGCCCGCGCCACAGAGCTGCTCGACCAGCTCGGCGAGCTGCTTCGCCCCGGCATCGCCCGCCCGCAAGGTCAGCGGAGCCCGCGAGCCGTCCTGATGGTCGTCGTGGTCCAAGCCCCCCCCCGAAGCGCCGCGAAGGAGGGCATCTTACCGCTTCGGCACGAATGCGGCACGCGTACCCTGGGTATCCCTTGGGTCGGGGACGGCGCGGCGCGCTGTCAGACCCGCGGTGCAGACTCGCTCCATGACGATCCTCGACTGCGGCCTCCTGCTCGCGCTCCTCGGCCTCGGCTTCCTCTTCTGGGACGTCTACCTCGAGCTCGCCGCCACCCGGCGCGAGCAGGAGGACCTCGACGCCGCGAACCGCGCCCTGGAGGCGCGGCTCGCGGTCCGGCAACGGGCGCCGCTGGAGGCCAGGCGACCGCGCCCGGCGGTGAGGCCGCGGCTCGAGCAGCTCCAGGCGGCGGTGCCGGCCGGCACGCAGCTCACGCTCGTCTCGCGCGTCCGCGGGTAGACTGCGGGGATGATCGAGATCCGGGAAGCGACCGCCGCCGACGTCCCCCTGCTCCTGCAGCTCATCCGCGATCTCGCCGAGTACGAGAAGCTGCGCCACGAGGTGGTGGCCACCGAGGCCGATCTGCTCCGCGACGGCTTCGGCCCCGAGCGGCGGTTTCGGGCGCTGGTGGCCCTGAGCGACGGCGCCCCCGCGGGCTTCGCCCTCTGGTTCTTCAACTACTCCACCTTCCAGGGCCGGGGCGGGCTCTACCTCGAGGACCTCTTCGTGAAGCCGGAGCTCCGCGGCCGCGGCCTCGGCAAGGCGCTCTTCGCCCGGCTGGCCCGGCTCGCGGTGGAGAACCGCTGTGGCCGCTTCGTCTGGCAGGTGCTCGACTGGAACGCGCCGTCCATCGCGTTCTACGAGGGGCTGGGAGCGAAGCGGCACCCGGAGTGGGTGACGATGCGACTCGCCGGCGAGCCTCTGGCCCGGCTCGCCGCGCAGGATGTCGCATGAACGCCTGACGACCGCCGCCGTCACGGCGAGTGCCAAGAAACGTCCCTTGTGGAGCCAGCCCCGGCTTGGCACACTCGTTCGAACCATCACCCTTGGAGGGGTCATGATCCACCGCATCCGCTTCGCGCTTCCCTTCGCCCTCGCCGCCACGCTGTCCGCCTGCGCCGGCGGCCAGAAGGAGGCCGTGCGCGAGGAGTTCCGCGAGTGCGAAGGCCCCAGCTGGACCTGCTTCAAGTCGGGGCCGTGCCCCGTGGCCGAGCTCAAGGGCAACCTCTGCGCCACCGGCATCGCCGAGAACATCACCTCGCAGAGCCTGGGGATCGAGACCGCCTCGACGCGGGCGCGGGTGGAGATGGGCGCGGTCATCAAGAGCCAGGTCGACGGCTTCACCCGGGCCACCCAGGACAGCCTCTCGAAGCAGGGCGCGGGCGAGGACTCGATCCAGAAGGTCGGCAGCATGGCCCAGAACGTGGTCGAGCAGACCCTCTCCGGCGTCTCCATCCAGCGCACCTGGCAGAACAAGCAGACCAAGGTGTTCTACGCCCTCGCCACCATCGACCCGCAGGCCTTCGCCTCCGCGCTCAAGGGCATGAAGGAGGCGAAGGGGCTCTCCGACGCCATGAAGCAGGAGATCAACCAGCGGGCCGAGAACGTGGTCTCCGACTGGCAGGCGGTCAAGGCCGCCCAGGCGCAGTGAGCGCGAGGGTCCGCCACGTGAACCGCCCCCTCTGCGCCCTCGCCCTGCTCGCCACCCTCGCCGGATGCGCCAGCGGCGGCACCTCGGTGCGCCGCATGGACGTGAACGAGGTGAAGGACCTCTCCGGCCGCTGGAACGACACCGACTCGCGCCTCGTCGCCGAGGAGCTGATCGCCGACAGCCTGTCGCGCCCGTGGCTGCAGCGGGCCTCGGTCGCCGGGAAGCAGCCGGCGGTGATCGTGCAGAAGGTGCGCAACCAGAGCCTGGAGCACATCAACACCGACACCTTCGTCGAGGACCTGCAGCGCGCGCTCATCAACTCGGGGCGGGTGAGCTTCGTCGCCAGCAAGTCCGAGCGCGGGCAGCTGCGCGAGGAGCGGCTCGACCAGGACGCCAACGCCTCGGAGGAGACGCGCAAGGCCCAGGGCCAGGAGACCGGCGCAGACTTCTCCCTCAACGGCGTCATCAACGCCGTGCAGGACCGCGAGGGCGGCGAGGTGGTGATGCTCTATCAGGTGAACCTGAAGCTCACCGACCTCAAGTCGAACCAGATCGTCTGGAACGGCCAGAAGAAGATCAAGAAGGACATCCAGCGGCCGGCGGCGGGCTGGTAGCCCGCGGGGGGGGGGGGGGCGACGTGAGCGCGCGAGGGTCGAGCGCCTGGGCGGCGGCGGTCCTGCTGACCGCCCTGACCGGCTGCGCCGGCCCCTCGGCCGCCTACAAGCTCGACCTCCATCGGAAGCTCGCCGCCGGCCAGTACGAGGCGGCGGCGGCCCGCATCGACGAGCTGCGCGAGTCGGAGTACGGCCAGCGCAACGCCGTGCTGTACTGGCTCGACAAGGCGGCGGTGCTCCACGACGTCGGCAGGTACGCCGAGAGCGACAGGCTGCTCGACCAGGCCGAGCTCCGCCTCGACGAGCTCTACACCCAGAGCGTCTCCAAGGCGGCCGGCACCTTCCTCTGGAACGACGGCACCGACGACTACCGCGGCGAGCCCTTCGAGCGGGCGCTGCTGCACGTGCTGCGGGCGCTCAACCAAGTCTACCTGCACCGGCTCGACGAGGCGCTGGTGGAGGCCCGCAAGGTGTCGGCCTTCCTGGCCGAGCTCAACGAAAAGCTGGCCGGCCGGCAGATCTACCGCGACGACGCCTTCGCGCAGTACCTTTCGGCCCTGCTCTACGACGAGGCGGGCAAGCAGGACGACGCGCGCATCTCGCGCGACGCGGCCCTCAAGGCGTGGGAGTGGTACGCCGCCGACTACCGCACCGCCGCGCCGAGCTTCTCCACCGATCCGCTCCCACCCGGCCAGGGGGAGCTGGTGCTCCTCCACCTCAATGGCCTCGCCCCGCGCAAGGTCAGCAAGAGCGTCCAGGTGGCCTGGAACGACGCCGTCGCGCTGGTGGGCGCCGACGAGGAGGGGCGCACCAACCAGCAGGTGAACGACGCGCTGCGCGCCGGGCTGATGGCCAACGCGATCACGGTCGCCTTCCCGGACTACGTCCAGGATCCCTTCCGCGTCCGGGGCTCCCGGGTGCGGGCCGGCGACGTCGCCGCCGAGACGCAGCTCGTCGAGGACGTCTCCGCCATCGCCCGCAAGGCGCTCGCCGACCGCGTCGGCGCCATCCGCGCCCGCGCCATCGCCCGCGCCACGATCAAGTTCGTCCTCGCCAAGGTGACGGAGGAGGCGATCAAGAAGAAGGCCGGCAACGGGCTCGGCATGCTCGCCGGCATGGTGGCCCGCTCGGTGGCGGCCGGCAGCGAGGTCGCCGACACGCGCGCCTGGAGCACCGTGCCGGCCGAGATCCGCATGGCCCGCCTGGCGCTCCCGGCCGGGCACCACCAGCTCACCGTGGAGTACCTGTCCCAGGACGGCGCGCCGCTCAAGCAGGAGGCCCTCGAGGTCGACGTGGCCGAGGGACGCCGCACCTGGGTCCACGTCCGCAGCGCCTTCTAGTCCGGCCGGGCGCCAGGCTGAGGCCGCCCCAGGAGACCCGATGCCCCGCTCCGCTCCGCTCCTCCTGGTCCTGGCCCTCGCCGCCTGCGCCGGCCCGGGCGCCTCGCCCGGCACCCGCGCCGGGACCGCGGCCCCCGGCTCCCGGCCGGACTGGATGAACGGCCCGGTGCTCCTCTACCCATCGAGCCGCTATCTCAGCGGGGTGGGGGAGGGCGACGACCGCACCACCGCGGAGGACCGGGCTCGCGCCAAGGTGGCCCAGGTCTTCCGCACCGACGTCGCCGCGCGCTCGACGTCGCTCCAGGTCGAGACCGCGGCCTCGCAGGACAGCGGCCCGGCGCAGCTCGCGCGGCGCCAGAGCGCGAGCCAGGAGGTTGAGGCCACCACCCGCAAGACGCTGGTGGGGGTCGAGATCGCGGAGGTGTGGCAGGACCCGGAGACGCGCCGCGTCCACGCGCTGGCGGTGCTGGACCGCGCCAGGGCGCGCGAGCTCCTCCTGTCGCGCCTGGCGGCAGTGGACGCCGCGGCGGGGCCGCAGCTCGCGCGACTCGCCGCCGCCGGGACCAGGCTCGCCCGCGCCGCGGCCGCCGGGCGGCTCGCCGCCCTGGCGCGAAGCCGAGAGCCGCTGCTGGACGACCTCCGGGTCGTCGACCCCGGCGAGCCGGCGCGCTCGGCGCTGGACTGGCCGGCGCGGCAGGCCGCCGCGGAGCAGGCGCTCTCCGAGCTGGTGGTGACGCTCGCCATCGACGGCGCCGCCGGCGAGGCGGTGACCACGGGCGCGGTGAGCGCGCTCGCGGAGCTGCACCTCGCCGCCGCACCTCCGAGCGGGGCCCAGCCGGACCTCTCGGTGACCGGCAGCGCCGCCGTGGCCGAGCCGGAGGCCGATCCCCGCAACGGCCCCTGGAAGGAGGCCCGCGCCACGGCCACCGTGACCCTCGCCGACGGCCGCACCGGTCAGGTGCTGCAGCGGTTCGAGGTGAGCGAGCGGCAGCTCTCGGGCCAATACCAGGAGGCGCTGCGGCGCGCCCTGGCCGGGCTCGGGAAGAAGGTCGCCACTGGGGTGAAGGGCGCGCTCGACGCGCGCCTCGCGGGAGAGTAGGCGAAGGGAGGTGCCCATGAACGCCATCGTCCGCCCCTGGTTCACGCCGCACTTTCCCGAGCCGCTCATGCGCGAGGGGCCGCGCGGGCTCCCCTGGTGGCAGTGGCTGGCGCTGCCGCTGGTGGCGCTGCTGGCGGTGGGGGCGGGCCGGCTGCTCGGGTACCTCCTCGGCAAGTTCCTGGAGCGGCTCGCCAGGCGGACCCACAGCGTCTGGGACGACCTGCTCCTGGAGCGGGTGGCCGGACCGCTCTCGGCGCTCTGCGCGCTCTTCGTCGCCTACGTCCTCACCCGCGGCGTCGGCCTGGACGAGGAGGCGACCGGCTTCATCGACCGGCTGCTGCACGCGGCCACCTTCCTGGTGCTCTTCTGGGGAGCGCTGCGCGCGGTGGAGGTCGGGTTCCAGTTCCTGGGCCAGACCCCCTGGAGCCGGGCCCGCCCGGTCACCAGCTCGCTCCTGCCCATCGGCCGCAAGGTGGTCAAGATCGCGGTGGTCTCGCTCGCCGTCATCAGCTTCCTCACCGAGCTCGGCTACCACGTGGAGAGCCTCATCGCCGGCCTCGGCATCGGCGGCATCGCCCTCGCGCTGGCGGCGCAGAAGACCGTCGAGAACCTCTTCGGCTCGGTGGCCATCAGCCTCGACCAGCCGTTCCGGGTGGGCGACGGCGTCACCGTCGAGGGCGGCGTGAGCGGCACCGTGGAGTCGATCGGGCTCCGCTCCACCCGCCTGCGCACCCTGGACCGGACGGTGATCACCGTGCCCAACGGCAAGCTCTCCGAGCTTCGCATCGAGAGCTTCGCCCCGCGCGACCGCATCCGGCTCCAGGCGAAGCTGCCGCTGGTGCTGGATACCCGGGCGGCGCAGCTGCGCGAGGTGCTGAGCGGGGTCGAGGCGCTCCTCCGCGCGGAGCCGCACCTCTGGCCGGAGGGGGTGATGGTGCGCCTCACCGGTCTCTCCACCTCGTCGCTCGACGTGGAGGTGAGCGCCTGGCTCGAGGTCGGCTGGGACGACTTCCTGATCGCCCGCGAGCGGCTGCTGCTCGGCTTCCTGGAGGTGGTGGAGCGGTCGGGGGCGGCGCTCGCCTATCCCACGCAGACGGTCCGGCTCGAGGGCCGGCCGGACGGCGAGGCGCAGAAATGAGAAGGGCCCGGTCGGAGTGACCGGGCCCTTCTTTGTGGAGCTGGACGGGATCGAACCGACGACCTCTAGAGTGCGATTCTAGCGCTCTCCCAACTGAGCTACAGCCCCGTGCGACAAACCTCTCGAGGTCGCGAGAGGGGGCTTAGTTAACGGTTTGACCCCCTTGGTGTCAAGCACCCTCCGCCTGGGCGGTCGCCACTTCGCCCGCGCGCCCCCAACGTCGCACCGGAGCGGCGGCTCGACCATGCCCGGAACCCTCACACCCGCCGACCTCGCCTCGCTGGAGCGCGCCTTCGCCGGCGCGCCCGATTCTCCCGCCGCGGTGAGGCTCGCCGAGGCGTATCTGGCGGAGGGGAGGGTGGTCGAGGCGCTGGTGGTGGCTCGTCGCCGGGTGCGGCTGCACCCCGAGGACGCCGCGGCGCACGCCCTCCTGGCCCGCGTGCACCTCGCCCGCGGCCACCAGCCCGACGCGCAGCGGGAGCTCGCCGAGGCGGCCCGGCTGGCGCCATGGGGCGATACCGAGCCCGCCGCGCCCTTTCCCGCCGGATTCACTCCCGCCACACCCGCTCCCTCCCCGCTGCGCGGGGAGGGTCAGGGAGGGGCGGCCGGGCAACCCTCGTGGCCGCCCTCCCCCGCCACCTCCCGCGCGGCGGGAGGGGAGAGCAGCGTCGCCGCCGAGGTCTCGGCGCCCGAGCGGGATGGCTCGCGCGCCCGTGAACGCTCCCCCGACCCCGCCGCCGACTCCCCGCGCGCCCGGGACCTCTCCTCCGACTCCGGGCGCGACCCCACCCCCGGCCCCTCGCGCCGCCAGCTCCTCGGCACCCTGACCCTCGCGCTCATCGCCGCGGTGCTCCTTGCCCTGACCTTCGCCCAGGCCCTCAACAACGCCCACCGAGCGCGCGAGCGCGACGCGGCGCTGCAGGAGGCGCTGCGCGGCGGCAACCCGCCCGCGCCGACCTCCCCCTCGCGGTGAGGCTCACTGGCGGGAGATCCGGTCGAGGTAGTGCGCCAGCGCCCAGAGGTCCTCCTCCGGAAGCGCGCCCTTCCAGGCGGGCATGCTGGTCCCACCCACGCCGGCTGCCACCACGCGGTAGAGGTCCTCCAGCCGCTTCCCCGTCCGCACCGAGCGGAGCTCGTCGCGGGCGAAGTCGGGCGCGCGCAGGTCCAGGCCGAAGTCGATCGAGCGCTGCACCAGCCCGGTGCCGGGATCGGGCCTCGGCTCGGGCGGCGGCGCCCCCAGCTCGGCCGCGTCGCGCAGCACCTCCTCCCGGCCCTCGTAGGCCGGGTGGCAGGCAGAGCAGCGCGCGAGGCCGTGGTAGACCTTGCGCCCCCGCGCGGCGGCGAGCTGCTCGCGCCCGGTCCAGGGGTCGGGGGAGGGCGCCACCGGCTCGCCGGCCCGCTCCTCGCGCCAGCGCGGGGAGTAGCTCTTCACGTACTGGATGATGTCCACCAGCTCCCGGTCGGAGACGCCGTACCAGGCCAGCATGGCGGTGCCGCGGAGCCCGGAGCGGACCACGCGCGCCAGATCCTCGTCGGTGGGCAGCTCTCCCGCCGGCACCGAGGCGAACTTGATGATCCCGAGCCGGAGGTCGCGCGGCGGCGGCGAGAGGTGCACTCCCATCGGCCCGCGCCCGTCGCCGTCCATGCCGTGGCAGTTCCGGCAGTAGCGCAGGTAGGCCCGCTCCCCGGCGTCGAGCCGCTCCGCTGGGACCACCACGCCCCCGAGCGTGAGCGGCGCGGGGAAGGGGCGCGGCAGGTTCCCTTCACAGGCGGTCACGAGCAGCGCCGCCAGGGCGGCGGCGCTCCGGAGCGGGGTGGCCCGGGTGGGGGACGAGATCGGCACGACTCAAGAGGGATTCTAGGCGGGGTTGGCCGCGGCGTCGCGCTCCCGTTAAGAGCGCGCCATGACCACCGTCGCCGAGCAGGCGCGCCCCTCGTTCTGGGAGGGGAAGCGCGCGCTCTACCTCACCGGCGCCGCCCTCTGGCTCGGCGTCATCGCCGCCGCGCTGGCGCCGTTCGCCTGGAACCTGAACCACCCGCGCCCGCCGGAGCTGCCGGTGCTGGCCCAGCTCCCGGCCTTCCAGCTCACCGACCAGGACGGCCACGCCTTCGGCACGCGGGAGTTGCGGGGCAAGGTCTGGCTGGCGAGCTTCATCTACACCCGCTGCGACACCATCTGCCCGGCCATCACCGCCAAGATGAAGCGGGTGCAGGACGCCACCGCGCGGCTCGCGCCAAGGCTACAGCTCGTCTCCATCAGCGTCGACCCCGAGCACGACACGCCGGCGCGGCTCGCCGCCTACGCCCGGGAGCACGGGGCGCTGCCCGGCCGCTGGAGCTTCCTCACCGGCCCGGAGGAGGCGGTGAAGCAGACGGTGGTGAGCGGGCTCAAGGTGATGATGGAGAAGGAGCGCAAGGAGGACGGCCGGCTGGAGGGGATCTTCCACGGCAGCCACCTGGTCCTGGTGGACAGCGAGGGGCGCATCCGCGGCTACTACGACAGCGACGAGGCGGACGTGGTGGAGCACGCCGCGGCCGACGCCCGGGCGCTGGCGACCGGCGGAGGCTAGGCCGGCCTCACAGCCGGTACAGCATCACGTACACCACCACCCCCGTCACCGAGACGTAGAGCCAGACCGGGAAGGTGACGCGCGCCACCCGCCGGTGCTCGGCGAAGCGGCGGTTCAGCGAGAGGTAGAGCGTCCGCAGCGCCAGCGGCAGGACCACCGCGGCGAGGACGGTGTGGGAGAGTAGCACCGCCAGGTAGAGCGCGCGGGCGGCGCCGGTGCCGGGGAAGCGATGGGTCCCGGTGAGGGCGATGCGGGTGAAGTAGCCCGCCAGGAAGAGCACCGAGCTGGCGCAGGCGGCGAGCATGAGGGCCATGTGCCGCTCGCGCCGGCGGGCGCGGATGGCCCGCCAGCCGGCGAACAGGAGCACCGCGCTGGTGGCGTTGAGGGTGGCGTTGACCGAGGGGAGCAGGGCGCCGAGCGTCACCGCGCGCCCCCCCGGCGCCGCGCCGCCAGCGCCGCCAGCCCGAGCGCCGCCGCGGCGAACAGGGCCAGCACGCCGAGGTCCAGCGCCGCGCCGCCCGGCAGCGCGCCGGGCGCGTCGGGCCCCGAGAGCGCGCGCCGCGTCGCCGACACCGCGTAGGCCACCGGGTTGGCGCGCATCACCGCCGCGAAGGCCGGGTGCTCCGGCGAGGCTGGGAACATGGCGCCGGAGACCACCCACAGCGGCACGAGCAGGGTCATCTGGATGGCGTGGTAGCCCTGGACGTTGTCGACCGCCCAGGCCACGGCGAAGCCGAGCGCCGCGAGCCCCAGCGCCGCGAGCGAGAGGGCGGCGAGGAGGAGCGGCCAGCTCACCCGCAGGGGCGAGAAACCGGCGGCCGGCATGAGCAGCAGGAAGAGCGCCGCCTGCGACAGGGCCACCGAGGCGGAGCCGAGCGACTTTCCGGCCACCAGCGCGCCGCGCGACCCCGGCCCCGCCAGCACCGCCTGGAGGAAGCCGGCGTGCCGGTCCTCGATGACGCTCACGGTGGTGAAGATGGCGGCGAAGAGCACCACCATCAGCACCACCCCCGGGTAGAAGAACTGCAGGTAGCCCACCCCGGAGCCGGGCATGCGGAAGGTGGCGGCCATCCCGGACCCGATCACCAGCCAGAAGATGATGGGCTGCCCGAGCGCGCCGGCGAGGCGCGAGGGCTGGCGGAAGAAGCGGGTGAGGTCGCGCCGCCAGAGCACCTCCACCGTGGCGAGGTCGTAGCGGAGGGGAGAGGTCACGGGGCCTCCCCGGCGTCGAGCCCGCGCCCGGTGATCTCCAGGAAAGCGTCGGCGAGGGTGGGGCGGCGCACCGCCACCGAGCGGAAGCGCCCCGGGGGGAAGGCCTCGACGAGGCGCGGCACGAGCGTGTGGCCCTCCTCGCGCTCCACCACCACCGCGCCCTCGACGGCCCGCGCCGGGAGCTGGAACCGGAGCGCGATCTCGGCCGCCAGCGACTCCGCGCCATCGGCCTCCACCACCACCACGTCGCCCGCCACCCGCGCGCGCAGCGCC
This sequence comes from Anaeromyxobacteraceae bacterium, assembly GCA_035656915.1. GTDB lineage: Bacteria > Myxococcota > Myxococcia > Myxococcales > Anaeromyxobacteraceae > Anaeromyxobacter_B. The sequence goes on along the minus strand of DASRRJ010000002.1, from coordinate 101,795 downwards.
TCGGGCGGCTCGCAGGCGACGATGCGCCCCTCGGCCATCACCGCCAGCCGATCGCACTGCTCCGCCTCGTCCGGGCGGTGGGTGTTGAGCAGCACCGTGAGCCCCTCCTCGCGCCGCAGCGACTGGATGGCCTCCCAGGCGGCGCGGAAGGCGGCGGCGTCGAGGCCGCTGGTCGGCTCGTCGAGCACCAGGATCGAGGGGCGGTGGATGACCGCGCGGGCGAGCTCCAGCCGCCGCCGCATGCCGCCAGAGAGCTTCGCCACCGGCTCGCGCGCCCGCTCTGCGAGGCCGGCGCGCGCGAGGAGCGAGCGCGCCCGGGAGCGGGCCTCCGCCCGCGGTACGGCGAAGAGGGCCGCGCCGAGGAGGAGGTTCTCCTCGGCGGTGAGCCTGGCGTCGAGGCTCGGCTCCTGGAACACCACCCCGAGCCGCGCCCGCAGCGCCCGGGCGCCGAACGCCACCGGCGCCCCGTCGAGGAGGAGCGTCCCGGCCCGCGGGCGGGCGAGGCCGGTCAGGATCGAGAAGAGGGTGCTCTTGCCGGCGCCGTTGGGGCCGAGCACGCCGAAGATCTCGCCCGCCGCCACCTCGAACGAGAGCCCGCGCAGCACCTCGCGCTCTCGGTAGCGGAAGGCGAGCCCGCGGGCGGCGAGGCGCGGCGCCGCGGCGGGCGCTGCCGGCAGGCGAGGGGCGGAGGCGATCACGGCGCGCGCGACCAGGCGAAGAGGGCGGCGAAGACGACGGTGAGGTACACCAGCGTGCCGAGGAAGAAGTTGCGCGCCCAGCGCGTCACCGGCTTGGGCAGGGTGAGCCCGTAGAGCGCGTAGCCGGCGAGCAGGGAGCCGGCGAGGAGCGCCACCGCCGCGTAGCCCGCGCCGGCGAGCCCGAGCGGCAGCAGGATCAGCGACACCGGCACCAGCAGCAGCGTGGTGGCGAGCGCCCACCCCTGCGCGGCCCGCTCGCCGTGGACCAGCGAGAACACCTGGAGCCCTCCGCGGCGGTAGTCCTCCTCGAGGTAGATCGACACCGCCAGGAAGTGGGGCAGCTGCCAGCAGAAGAGGAGCGCGAAGAGGGCGAGCCCGCCGGCCTCGAGCCGGCCGGTGACGCTGGTCCAGCCGATGAGCGGCGGGATGGCCCCCGGCACCGCCCCCACGAAGAGCGCCAGCGGAGTGCGCAGCTTGAGCGGTGTGTAGATGCAGACGTAGGTGAAGAGCGCCAGCGCCGCCAGGAAGGCGGTGAGTGGCCCGGCGAAGAGGGCGAGCGCCGGGATGGCCACCGCCGGCACCGCCAGCCCGAGCGCCACCGCCACCCAGGGATCGATGCGCCCGGAGGGCAGGGGCCGGTCGCGGGTGCGGCGCATCAGCGCGTCGGTGTCGCGCTCGAGCCAGTTGTTGAGGGCATTGGCGGCCCCCACCACCGCGGTGGTCCCGACCAGGGTGGCGAGCGCGCGGGGGAGCTCGACGCGCCCCGGTGCGAGCCAGATGCCCCCGGCGGTGGTGCAGATCACCAGCGACGAGAGGCGCGGCTTGGCGAGGAGGGCGAGGTCCCTGGCGATGGCGAGCGGTGAGGGGCGGGCGACGGCGCTGATCTGGGTGAGCACGGGCTATCCGGGGGCGGGAGCGAGGGTGCGGGTCCCCGCGGTCGCGCGCGCCGGCGAGGCCGCCGGCCGCCCGCCCAAGGCGAGGAAGAGGGCGACCTGGTCGGCAAGGAGGGCGGCGCCGGCGGCGAGGTGCAGGGTGACCACCGGGATGGAGACGTAGCTCGCCACGGTCCAGGCGCCGATGGCGATCTGGAGCAGCACCAGCGCCGGGGCGGCGGCGGCCAGGAGCAGCCTCCCGCGCCGTCCGTCGCGCGCCGCGGTCCGGAGCGGCCTGGCCGCCGCGGCGAAGACGAGGAGCCCCACCAGCAGCCCCGCGACCCGGTGGGCCATGTGGAGCTGCGCCGGGCCCCACGCCGGCCAGAGCTGCCCACCGGCGCAGAGCGGGAGTTCCACGTTGCAGGCGAGCCCGGCGCCGGTGTGGCGGACGAACGCCCCGAGGACGATCTGGGCATAGACCGCGAGGGCTGCCCCCCCGACCAGCGCCCGCGGCGCCGGCTCGGCCGCGGAGGGGCGCGGGTCGAGCCGCCAGGCGAGGTAGATGAGGAGCGAGAAGAAGGCCATGGAGGTGGCGAGGTGGCCCGAGGAGACGAGCAGCGGGAGCTTGAACAGCACCGTGATCGCGCCCAGCGAGGCCTGTACCAGCACCAGGGCCACCGCCAGCCCGGCGAGCCGGCGCAGCCCAGGCTCGCGGCGGAGCCGCCAGACGAGCCCGGCGAGGCTGACGGTGAGGACCAGCACCGTGAGCGCCACCAGCCGGTGGCCGTGCTCGAAGAGGACGCCGCCCCTCATCGGCGGGAAGAACTGGCCGTAGCAGAGGGGCCAGTCGGGGCAGGCGAGCGAGGAACCGGTGGCGTGGACCAGGCCGCCCACGACGAGCAGGGCGAAGGTCGCGGCCGCGGTGGCGAGGGCAAACCGATGTTCACGCATGGCTGACGTCTTTCTAAGGGCCCGCGGGAGGGGAGGCAGGCCCCGTTTCGGTGGCCAGCCCGGCAGGCCCCCCTTGGGATCGCGCCCCCGCGCCCGAACCTGGCGTACAGAGGCCGCATGAGCAGATGGACGACGAGGTGCCTCGCGCTGGCGCTGGCGGCGATCGCCACTCCGGCGCGAGGGGGCGAGCTGCGCGGCACGGCGACGTACGCGGGGCCCGCGCCCCGCCCGGCGCCGGAGCCGGTCACCAAGGACAAGGCGGCCTGCGGCGAGAGCCAGCCGGACGAGTCGCTCCTGGTGGCGAACGGCCGGCTCGCCAACGTGGTGGTGCAGGTGAAGGGAGCGCCGTCCGCTCCTGCCGCGCTGGTCCTCGGCCAGGAGCGCTGCCGGTACCGGCCGCACGTCCTCGCAGCGCCCGTGGGGAGCACGCTCGCCTTCGACAACGGCGATCCGCTGCTGCACAACGTGCACGGCTATCGCGGGCGGGCCACCGCCTTCAACGTGGCCATGCCGCAGCAGGGTCGGCGCAGCGCGGCGCGCAAGCTCGACCGCCCCGGCGTGGTGCGGGTGCGGTGCGACGTCCACGGCTGGATGAGCGCCCTGGTCCTGGTCGCGGAGGGGCCCACGGCGGTGACGGCCGCCGACGGTTCCTTCGCCATCAAGGGGCTGCCGCCGGGCACCTGGACGGTGACCGCCTGGCACGAGCGGCTGGGCGAGCGGACCGCGCAGGTCACCGTGCCGGCCGACGGGGCGGCGACCGCGAGCTTCCGCTTCGAGTGAGGCGGTCCCTGGAGAGGGACCGCCCGGCTACTCGTCGTCCGCTTCTTCCACCGCCTCTTCGGCCTCGAGATCATCCTCGAGGTCGCCCTCTTCGGCGAGGTCCTCCGAGGTGGTCTCGACCGGCTCACGCACCGGCGCGCGGCTCCGCCGCTCGGCCGCCGGGCTCTTCGCCGGCGGTTGCTGCCGCTGATCCGCGCCGCACTTCGGGCAGATGGGTTGGGGCTTCTTGAGGTCGTAAAATTTGGCGCCGCACTTGAAGCACGTGTGCTTGGTGCCGAGATCCTTGCCGGGCATGCACGCTCCTGGAACGTCCGGAGACGCGCCTTTATCCCAGGACCGCCGGGCCGGTCAAAGGAAAATGGCGCGGAGGCGCGGCGGACCGCCGGGGTGGTATAGAGGGCGCGAGGAGAGACATGCAGCAGGAAATCACGCGCCTGGAGCGGCGGCTCCTGCGCGCCGCCTCCCAGGCCATCTTTGACTTCGGCCTCATCGAGAGCGGCGACCGCATCCTGGTGGCCGTCTCCGGCGGCAAGGACAGCTACACGCTGCTCCACCTGCTCCAGCGGCTGCAGGAGCGGGCGCCGGTCCACTTCGAACTCCTGGCGACGAACCTCGACCAGGGGCAGCCCGGCTTCCCGGCCGACGTGCTGCGCCGCCACTTCGAGGCGGTGGGCGTGCCCCACGTGATGCTCTCCGAGGACACCTACTCGATCGTGAAGCGGCTCGTGCCGGAGGGGAAGACCACCTGCCCGGTCTGCTCGCGGCTGCGGCGCGGCATCCTCTACAACGCGGCCGTCGAGCACCGCTGCAACAAGATCGCGCTCGGCCACCACCGCGACGACCTCATCGAGACGCTGCTCCTCAGCGCCCTCTACTCCGGGCGGCTCAAGAGCATGCCGGCGAAGCTCCGCTCCGACGACGGGCGGAACGTGGTGATCCGGCCGCTCTGCTACGCCCACGAGGAGGACATCGCCCGCTTCGCCGAGCTGATGGGCTTCCCCATCGTCCCCTGCGACCTCTGCGGCAGCCAGCCCAACCTGCGCCGCCGCAAGGTGAAGGAGCTCATCGCCAGCCTCGCGGCCGAGCACCCGGCGGTGAAGGGGAACCTGCTCAACGCCCTCGCGACGGTGGTGCCGTCGCACCTGCTCGACCGCGGGCTGCAGGCGCGGCTGGCCGAGGCGGGCGGACCGGATCCGTGGATCGACGAGGAGGACGAGGCCTGCGGCGAGCTGCCGCCGGAGGCCCGGGCGCTCCTCACGCTGGGGCGGCGCTAGCCGCCGGAGGGGGGACGGATGGAAGCGTTCGTGGACCGGATCGAGGGCGAGGTGGCGGTGCTCCTCATCGGCGAGCGGCAGTGGAACCTGCCGGCGGCGCTGCTGCCGGCGGGGACCGGCGAGGGCGACTCGGTGGAGCTCTCCGCGAAGAAGCTGAAGCGGCGGCCGGCGCCGGCGCCGGACATCGACTGGAAGCGGAGCTGAGGGCCCGACCTCACCGGCGTACGGTGGTCATCTCGACGCTCCGCCCGTCCGTCCGCACCACCACGTCGCCGTCGCGGTCGGTCCGGAACACCCGGGCCCCGGCGCGCTCCAGCCGCCTCACCGTCGCCGCGTGCGGATGGCCGTAGGAGTTGCCCTCGCCGCAGCTCACCACGGCGTACTCGGGGCCCACCGCGCGCAGGAGCGCCGCCTTCGAGCCGTAGCGGCTCCCGTGGTGCGCCACCTTGAGCACCCGGGCCCGCAGCCGGCCGCGGCCGCCGCGCAGCAGCCGCTCCTCGGTGGCCGGCTCGGCGTCCCCCTCGAAGAGGAACGAGACCTGGCGGTAGTCGAGCCGGAACACGATCGAGTTGGCGTTCACGTCCGAGCGGCTCCGCTCGATGAGCGGCTCCGAGGGCGCGAGGAAGGTGAGGCGCACCCCGTCCCCGAGCTCGAGCGGCGCGGTCTCGCCGGCCCGGACGCGGTGGGCGGTCATCTCTCCGGCGCGCGTCCGCTGCGAGACGATGCGGTAGACGCGGTCGAGGAGCGGGGACGGGTGGTCGAGCACCGGGTCGTAGAAGTGGCGCGCGCCGGCGATCGAGAGCGCCGCCGGGAGCCCCCCGATGTGGTCGGCGTGCGGGTGGGTCGCCACCACCGCGTCGATGGGGCCCCGGAGCCGGGAGAGGAGGAAGCGCTCCAGGGCCGCGGCCGACTCGGGCGGCCCGGCATCGACGAGCAGGGTGCGCCCCGACGGCGTGACCGCGAAGGCGGCATCGCCCTGTCCTACGGAGAGAAAGGTGACCTCGAGGGGCTGGGCGGCCCACGCCGCCGAGGGGAGGGACGAGAGGGCGGCGACTGCCAGGGCGGCGAGCGGGCGGAGTATCGCGTTCAAGGTACGCACCATGCTAGCCCAGGCGTGGTCGGGCGCTAAGTGCCCACTTCCGCTCACACTTCCCTTGCCACCCTTGACATTTGTTGCGTAGGATCCGGACGTGAAATTCTCTTGTGACAAGTGCGGTCGGGTCTACGTCGCGGACCCGAAGGTAGAGGGGCGCACTTTCAAGATGAAGTGCAAGCAGTGCGGGCACGTCATCTTGGTGCGCGGGAAGGCTCCCGCGGAGCAGAAGCCCCGCGAGGAGGTGGTGGGGACCTTCTCCTTGGGCGCGCCGCCGGCGAGCGAGCCGGTCCCGCCCGCGAGCGTGGAGCAGACCGCTCCGGACCCGGTCCCCGACCTCACCGCCGACCTGGGCAGCGTGGCGGAGGTGCACACGCCGACGCCGACGCCGCTCCCGGCCGGGCTGGTGGCCGCCAGCGAGCCGTCCCCCGAGCCGGCTTCCGAACCGATCTCTCCCGACGATCCCTTCGCCCCGCGCCCGGACGGCAGTCCCGAGGCGTCCGACCCGTTCGCCGGGCCCGGGCCGGGCGGATACATCGACCTCAAGCTCGACGAGGACGAGAAGACGCCCTCGGTCGGGATGCCGCTCGCGCCGCCACCCGCGGCCGCGGGGCCCGCGAAGACCCCCGCCCCCCAGCCCGCGAGGACCCCGTCGCCGCGGGCCGTGCCGCCCGCGAGCGCGTTCCCTGCCGCCCGGAAGAAGGGCGGGGCGGGCATGGTCGTGGGAGCGCTGGCGGCGATCGGGATGGTGGGCGCGGGCGCGTTCGCGGTCTTTGGCGGGGGCTCGACGCCCTCGAGCACATCGCCCGAGTCGGCCTCTCCCGCGCGGCCCCAGAGCGCCCCCGCCCCGGTCGCTGCCCCGGCAGCGGCGCCCGTCGCCCCGAAGCCCACTCCTGCCCCCGAGCCGGCAGTCGCCGCGCCGCAGCCCGAGCCGGCCGCGGAGGTCCTGCCGCGCAAGGACGCAGCTCCCGAGCCGTCCCCCGCCGCGCCGCCCTCCAAGGCCGCCGCCAAGGCCGCGAAGCCGGCCAAGGCCGAGCCGAAGCCGGCCGCCGCGAAGCGGGCTCCCCCCGCCCCGGCCCGCCAGGTTGCGGCGGCTCCGGCCCCGCCGCCCTTGCCCGACACCATCGGCCCTCGGCCGGATCAAGCGGCCGTGACCCACGCGCTCGCCCGCAGCCAGCGCGCCATCGACGCCTGCGTGGCCGCCACGCTGGCGCGCGATCCCTCCTTCGACCTGCCCGCCACCGCGCTGGTGATCGCCACCGTCAACCCGGCCGGCAAGATCGTCTACCCGACCCTCGACGACGCGCCGCTCAACGTCTCCGACCTGGGCGCGTGCATCAAGGGCGTGGTGTCGCGCACGCCGGTGCAGAAGTTCGAGGGCGACGTGGTGCGGGTGCGGGTGCCGGTTCAGCTTCGCCGCTGAGGTGCCGGTGGACGGGCTCGCGCGGCTGCCGCCAGGGTCGATCTGCTCGCCGCGCGACCTCGCGCCGCTCATCGACCACACCCTGCTCCGCGAGGACGCCGGCCCCGACGACCTCGCGCGCACCTGCGCCGAGGCGCGGGAGCACGGCTTCGCCACCGTCTGCGTCCGCGGCCACCACGTGGCAGAGGCGGCGCGGCTGCTGGAGGGGAGCGGCGCCTTGCCCATCGCCGTGGTGGACTTCCCGTGCGGGGAGGGGACCACCCTCGAGCGCGTGGGCGCCGCCCGCCGGGTGGTGGCCGACGGCGCGCGCGAGGTGGACGTGGTGCTCCCGCTGGCGCTCCTGAGGGCCCGCGACCACCGCGCCCTGCTCCTCGATCTGGAGGCGGTGGTGAAGTCGATCGCCGGGGTGCCGCTGAAGGTGATCCTGGAGACCGCGGCGCTGTCGCACGAGGAGAAGGTCGCGGCGGCGGCGCTCTGCGCGGCGGCCGGAGCCGCCTTCGTGAAGACCTCCACCGGCTACGGGCCGGGCGGCGCCACCGCCGAGGACGTCGCGCTCCTGCGCGCGGTGGTGGGCGACCGCCTCGGCGTGAAGGCCTCCGGCGGCGTCCGCACCGCCGCCCAGGCGCGCGCGCTGGTGGAGGCCGGCGCGAGCCGCATCGGGGCCAGCGCCTCCGTCGCCATCGTCACCGCCGCGGCGTTCTAGCCCGAGCGGGCGCGATTCTCGAGCGCGAGACGGGGAGGGGACCCACCGCGGGGAGGGGCAGAGCCCCTTTAGCGGTTCGGTCGCACCGCGGCGCTCCGGCGGCTTATGATCGCGGCATGGACCAGCGCCGCTTCGTGATCCTCGTGGCCGACAGCGCCGGATGCGGCGCGCTCCCCGACGCCGCCGCCTACGGCGACGCCGGCGCCGACACCATCGGTCACGTCGCCCGGGCGGTGGGCGGGCTCGCGCTCCCCAACCTGGGGCGGCTCGGGCTCGGCAAAGTCCTGGCTGTGCAGGGCGTGCCTCCCGACCCGGCCCCGGCCGGCTTCTGGGGCAAGATGGCGGAGCGCTCCCCGGGCAAGGACACCACCACCGGCCACTGGGAGATGATGGGGGTGGTGCTGCGCGAGCCGCTGGCGCTCTTCCCGCGCGGCTTCCCGCGCGAGATCCTGGAGCCGTGGCTCGCCTCGACCGGCGCCCCCGGCGTGCTCGGCAACGAGGTGGCGAGCGGCACCGAGATCATCCAGCGGCTCGGGGCGGAGCACCAGCGCACCGGCAAGCCCATCGTCTACACCTCGGCCGACTCGGTCTTCCAGGTGGCCGCGCACACGGACACCGTGCCGCTCGAGACGCTCTACCGCTGGTGCGAGGTCGCCCGCCGCCAGCTCGACCCGTACCGGGTGGCGCGCGTCATCGCCCGCCCCTTCGTCGGCGCGCCCGGCGCGTACACCCGCACCTACGACCGCAAGGACTTCTCGCTCCCGGCCCCCGCGCCCACCGTGCTCCAGGCGCTGGCGGCGGCCGGCGTGCCGGTGGTGGGGGTGGGCAAGATCCCCGACATCTACGACCGCCAGGGCATCTCCCGCGAGGTGCACACCGCCGGCAACGCCGACGGGCTGGCCCGCACCGAGGCGCTGCTCGGCGAGCTGGAGCAAGGGCTGCTCTTCGTGAACCTGGTCGACTTCGACATGCTCTACGGCCACCGCCGCGACGTGAAGGGCTACGCGCGGGCGCTGGAGGAGCTCGACCGCGCCCTGCCGCGGCTCCTGGCGCGGCTTCGGCCCGGCGACGTGCTGGCGATCACCGCCGACCACGGCTGCGACCCGACCCACGCCGGCACCGACCACACCCGCGAGCACGTGCCGCTGCTCGTTCACGCCGGCGGGCGCGGCGGCCCGCTCGGCGTGCGCGGCTCGTTCAGCGATCTCGGCGCCACCTGCGCCGGGCTCTTCGGCGTCCCGGCGCAGGTGGGCACGAGCTTCCTGGCTCAGCTCACGGCGACTCGCTCCCCGTGAGTCGAGCTCCGGCGCCTCGCGGCGCCTCGATCACTTGCGCTTCGCCTTCTCTCGGAGCTCCGCCGCCCCGGCCTTGATCTCGGCGAGGTCGCGCACCATCTCGCTCCAGCCGTACCAGAGCGCGTAGTCCGGGTTGTTGTGGAACGACCCCTGGAAGGTGCGCATGCGGTGCTCGAGGAACATCACGAAGAGCTTCTGCTCCACCACCGTGGGCGCATCGTGGAAGGTGAGCAGGTCCGGGAAGGCGTAGGCGTAGTCCTTGGGCTTGGGCAGCACGCCGTCCTTGTAGAGCGCCGCCACCGTGCGGATGCCCTCCGCCATGAGGTGGTCGGCCTCCTTGATCAGCTGGTCGCCCTTCTCGAGCTCGGACCTGGCGAAGTTCCCGGAGTGGCACTGGTTGCAGGTGGCGAGCATCTTGGCGCGCTGGTCGTCGAAGCTCTTGGCGTCGAGCCGCGCCACCTGCGCCGCCTTCACCACCTCGAGCCGCGCGGTCGGCTTGCCGTCGGGGTCGAGCACGCCCAGGCCCTGCAGGATGGTCGCCCGGTCGGCGGCCCACTGCTTGTCCTCCGGCATGGGCAGCCGCACCGCCAGGAAGCCCCAGCCGGTGGTCACGCCGTGGTCGCCGTGCTGCATGTGGCAGGTCTGGCAGGTGGGGGCGCCGGCGTCCTTGGGGAGCACCCCGCGGCTCTTGAGGTCCTGGCGGACGCCGTGCTTGGAGGCCGAGTACATCTCCCACTGCGGGTGGTCGAAGCCCATGTGGCAGGTCTGGCAGGCCTGCGGCTGCTGCGCCTCCTTCTTGGAGAAGGTGTGGCGGGTGTGGCAGGCGTCGCAGGAGGCGAGGCCGAAGGCGTTGGCGGCCCCGCCGGCCTTCTTGATGTCCTTCACCTCCTGCTCGCTCTTGAGGCCGAGCTTGTGGCAGCCGCCGCAGCCCTTCTGGCCCTCCATGAGCGCCATGGGCTGGTAGTGGAAGGTGGGCATGGCCTTCATCGCCGCCCAGGCGAAGGCGTGCTTCGAGCCCTTGAACTGCTTCACCTGCGTCTCGTGGCACTGCGCGCAGGTGTCGGGGGTCGGGATCTTCACCTTGGCGACGTCGGTCGCGGAGGCGTGGCCGGTGCCGTGGCAGCTGTCGCAGCCGATGCCCATCTCCGAGTGCTTCGACAGCTTCCAGTCGGAGACGATGGTGGGGGTGCGCTTCTGGTGGCACTCGACGCAGCCGGCGGAGGCGTCGGCTGCGGCCCAGGCCGCGGTGGCGGCGCAGGCAAGGAGGGTGGCGAGCACTGCGCGGAACGTCATCTTCATGGATCCTCCCGATGAGGGGGGTGCGGGTCTGTTACGGGCTGCTGCGGCTTGGTGCTGCGGCGGGGCGGCCGGTGCCACGCCCGGGAGGGCGCGGGGCCGCACCCGCTCAGGGCTCGGCGTCCTCTCCGACGTAGGTCGGGAAGACGCCGAGGATCTCCTCGTCGCCGGCGACGAGCCTTTCTCCCAGGGCCTCGAGCGCGGCGGCGTCGGGGGCGGTCACCACGGCGGCGATGCGGCGGACCCCATCGCCGCCCTCGACCTCGAGGGAGGGCACCTGGAGGAGCCGCGCCGAGACGCGCGCGGCGGCGCCCTCCACCGTCTCGATGACCAGCCCGGCGACGAGCACGGTCAGGCCTTCTCCAGCTTGACCGCGCAGATCTTGTACTCGGGCTCCTTGGAGACCGGGTCCACGGCGTCGATGGTGAGGCGGTTGCAGAGCCGCTGATCGTCGTGCATGTGGGTGAAGACCGAGCCCGGGCGCTGGCCGTCCTGCACCGACACCCGGAAGGTCTCGCTGCCGCGGCGGGAGGTGATCTTGGCGCGGTCGCCATCGGCCACGCCGAGCCGCTTCGCGTCCGCCGGGTTGAGCTCGGCCACCGCCTCCGCCCTCGACTGCGCCAGTTCGGCGCAGTTGCGGGTCATGGTGCCGGTGTGCCAGTGCTCGAGCACCCGGCCGGTGTTGAACCAGAGCGGGTACTCGGCGTCCACCACCTCGGCCGGCGGCTGGTACGGTCGGAGCCAGACCACCGCCCGGCCGTCGGGGCGGCCGTAGAACTTGAGCCGCTGCGGGTGATCGGCGGGGACGAGCGGGTCGTCCCCCTTCACGTAGCGGCGCTTCGTGCCGGGGTGGCCGGGGGAGGGCAGCGGCCAGAGCAGCCCGTGGGACTCGCGCAGCCGCGCGCGGGTCATGCCGGTGAAGTCGTAGGCGGTCCCCTTGGCGAGGGTGAGGATCTCCTCCCAGGCCTCGTCCGGCGTGCGGAAGGGGACGAGCTTCTGGTGGCCGGTCCGCCGCGCCAGCTCGCAGAGGATCTGGAAGTCGGGGCGGGCCTCGCCGGCCGGCTCGACTGCCTGCGCGAGGAGCTGGTAGCGCCGCTCGGTGCAGCCGTACACGCCCTCCTTCTCGGCCCAGAGCGCCGCCGGGAGCACCACGTCGGCGAGCTCGGAGGTGCGGGTGGGGTGGAAGGCCTCCGACACCACCAGGAAGGCCCCCTCGCGCCGCATCGCCTTGCGATAGCGCTCCACGTTGGGGAGCGATTGTCCCGGGTTGGTGCACATCACGTAGAGGCACTTCAGCTTGCCCTCCTCGAGCGAGCGGAAGAGGTCCACCGCCGCGGGTCCGGGCTTGGGCGAGAGCGTGCCGGCCGGCACGTTCCAGAGCTTCTCCATCTGCCCGCGGTGCTGCTCGTTGGCGACCAGCCGACCGTAGGGGAGCAGGTGCGAGAGGGCGCCGCCGTCGCGGACGCCGCCGCAGGCGTTGGGCTGGCCGGTGAGCGAGAGGGGGGTGGAGCCGGGCTCGCCGATCTTGCCAGTGACGAGGTGCAGGTTGTGGACGAGCTGGTTGGCCCAGGTGCCGCGGCTGCGCTGGTTGAGCCCCATGGTCCAGAGCGAGGTGGTGCGCCGCCCCCTGGCGCCGAACCAGCGCGCCGCGGTGACGATGTCCTCGGCCTTGCAGCCGGCGATCCGCGCCGCCTCCGCCGGCGTCCACGCGGCCAGGAACTTCTCGTAGTCGGCGAGGGCCCGGTTCACCTCGGCGCCCTCGCCGAAGGCGACGTGGTCCCGGATGAAGTCGCGGTCGACCAGCCCCTCTGCGAAGAGCACGTTCGCCATGGCGTTGAAGATGGCGAGGTCGGTGCCGGGCGTGCAGGAGAGGTGGAGGTCGGCGATCCGCGAGGTGGGGGTGCGGCGCGGGTCGAGGACGATCACCTTCACGTCCTGGCCCTGCTCCTTGCGCCGCACGATGCGCCGGAAGAGCACCGGGTGGCACTCGGCGGTGTTCGAGCCGGTGATGAAGAAGACGTCGGCGTGGTCGAGGTCTTCGTAGCACCCCATCGGCTCGTCCTTGCCGTAGGTGCCGACGTAGCCGGCGGTGGCGCTCGCCATGCAGAGGCGCGGGTTGCCGTCCACGTTGTTGGTGCGGAAGCCGGCCTTGAAGAGCTTGTTGGCGACGTAGGTCTCCTCGGTGAGCCCCTGGCCCGAGCCGTAGAAGCCGACCGCGTCCGGGCCGAACTTCTGCAGCGCCTCCTGGAACCGAGAGGCGACGAGCCCCAGCGCCTCGTCCCAGCTCGCCCGGACCAGCTTGTCGCCCTTGCGGACGAGCGGGTGGAGGCACCGGTCCTTCGCGCCCAGGATCTGCGGCAGCGCCGCTCCCTTCACGCACAGGAAGCCGGCGTTGTGGTCCTGGACGTCGCCGCGGACGGCGGTGACCTTGCCGCCCTCGACGCCCACGTAGAGCCCGCAGCCGGTGCCGCAGTAGCGGCAGACGCTCTTCACCCAGCGGGTGCCGCCGGTCGAGGCGAGCGCCTCGCCGGGACGGCCGAGGGCGGCGAGGGCGGAGGCGGCGGCGGTGGTCTTGAGGAAGTCTCGCCGGGAGATGGTCACGGTTGGCTCCTTCCCTGCTGGAGGGGCGGGTGCGGGCTCTTGCCCTTGGCCGGCAGGAGCGCGTGAGAGGGGTGGCAGCCGAAGCAGTCGCGCACGCTCGCTCCCTGCGTCACCGACTCCACCTCGCGGGCATGGCAGGCCTGGCAGCGCAGCGGCGCGGGCCGCGCCTGGAAGTCGGCGCCGGTCGACCCGTGGCAGGCGAAGCACTTCACCTGGTCGATCCCGTGGCGGCTCGCCGACCAGGCCTTCGCCACCTCGGGGGTGGCATCGGCGTGGCAGGAGGCGCAGGTGTCGGCGCCGGCCATCGTCACCTGCGGGTGAGGTCGGATCGGCGCGGCGAGGGCCGCGGCCGCTGGGGCGAGCCCGACCAGGGCGGCTGCGATCAGGGTTGCGAACGGATGACGGTGGCGCATCGTCGGGCCCTCCGGGGCAAGCTAGTGGCTGGCGGGAGCCGCGGCCGGGACAACCGCCGGCGCGGCGGGGGCGGGCGGCGTGGAGGGGATCTCCACCACCGACACCGTGGGCTTGAACTTGGGGTCGCGGATCGCGATCTGCCCCTGTCGCGAGTAGTTGATCGAGTCGCCCAGCACCCGGACCTCCTCGTCCGGCGCGTGGAAGCCGTTCGAGTTCTCGGCCTCGACGAAGTCCAGGTAGAACTGGGCGCGCCGCTGCAGATAACGGGCGGTGGCGAGCTCGGCGTCGCTCTTGCCGGCCTCCTTGGCCGCCTTGATGTCGCCGATGAGGCTCACCAGCGAGTCCATCGCCTCGTCGCGCAGCTTGTGGAAGCGGATCTGGATGGTCTCCACCCGGTCCTTCAGCTCGGCGTCCGACCACTTGTGGCACTGCTGGCAGGCGCGGTTGATGTTGAGGAGCGGGCTGCGCACGTGGTGATCGGCCACCTTGGTGCCGCCCACGCGCATGTAGGGCATGTGGCAGTCGGAGCAGGTCACGCCGGAGCGGGCGTGGATGCCCTGGTTCCACATCTCGAACTCGGGGTGCTGGGCCTTGAGCACCGGGGCGCCGGTCTCCTTGTGCGTCCAGTCCTTGAACTTCACCTCGTCGTAGAAGCCCATGATGTCGTCGATCTTGAGCCCCTTGGACCACGGGTAGACGAGCCGCTTCTCCGGGCCCTTGAAGTAGTACTCGACGTGGCACTGGCCGCAGACGAAGGCGCGCATCTCCTGCCGCGTGGCCATGGTGTTCGGGTCGTAGTTGGGGACGCCCTGCGAGGCCTTGAGCGCCTTGATGCCCTCGAGGAAGCCCGGCTTGGTCACCCGCAGCGCCATGGTCTTCGGCTCGTGGCAGTCGATGCAGGCCACCGGGTGCTTGAGGAGGTTCTTCGCCTCGGAGTAGGGCATCTGGTTCATCTTCTCGAAGCCCTTGATGAGGTCGCCGTCCCCGAGCTTGTGGTAGGCGGTCCAGGTGGAGGCGTGGCACTGGGCGCAGGTGCCGGGCTGCTTCACCACCTGCTGGCGCTTCGTGTAGAGCTGGTCCTCGAGCACGTACATGTGGCCGCGCCGCTCGCGGAAGTCGGCGGCGAAGGCGTAGCCGGCCCACATGATCTTGAGCCGCGGATCGGCGTCGATCTTCGAGCGCGACACCTTCTCGCGCGGGTCGTCGGTGGTGGGGATGCGCGGGACCGCCTCGCTGCCGCCGTAGCGGGTGGGGGTCATCTCCGCGGTCTTCTTGTACTGGTCGTACTCGACCGGGAAGTTCTTGCCCCAGAGCGCCGGGTCGTCGGTCTCCTCGGTGAGCTCCACCACGCGGACGGTGGGGACCTTCGCCTCGCGCTTGTGCTCGGCGATGTTGGCCACCAGCGCCACCACCAGCACGGCGATGACGGCGAAGGCGGCGGCGAGCGCGACCAGCAGGGCCGGGCGCGAGGAGGGCTTCGGGTTGGTCTGGGTCATGGTCGGTTCTCCCGTGGGCTACCGCAGGTGGCCCACCGATGCGTGGCAGCGGACGCAGTCGAGCGGCTCGTCCTTGCCGAAGTCGGTCATGTCGTGGGTGATCTCGGCGTGGCAGTGCTTGCACTGCGCGTTCACCACTTCCCGGCTCGACGCCCGCGCCGCGATCTGGTCGGGGAAGTCGCCCAGCGTGAACGCCAGCGAGTGGTGGAAGCCGTTCTCGGCCTTGACCACGTACTTCGCCACCTTGCCGGCCGGCGTGTGGCAGTCGTTGCAGACGGCCGCCTGGTGGTGCGGCGACTGCCGCCAGGTGTCGTAGTAGCCCTGCATCACGTGGCAGTTGGCGCAGGCGGCGGGGTCGTTGGTCAGGTAGGAGTAGCCCTTCGCGTAGACGAAGGCGTAGCCGCCCACGCCCGCGACGAGGCCGAGCGCGGCCGTGGCGAGCAGGGCGGGGGCTGTGAGGGCGGTGAGGCCGGCCGGCATGTGTTCTCCTCGCCGGGCGCGGTGCGGCGCGCCGGGTCCACCCACCGTGAGCAAGACCGGGGCCAGCGGCGCCGGGGCGACAAGGTCGCGGAATTCCGAGGGCTGGACTGTACGAAGCGGGGGAGGTCGGATGCCAGGGTCCGGTCGAATCGGATGGGCGCATCCGATCCGCCGGGGGACGTTCACCGATAGTCTTCGCGGCTCATGCCGTATTGCTTCAGCTTCTCGTAGAGGTTCCGCTCCGCGATGCCGGCCGCGCGCGCCACCTCGCCCACCCTGCCGCGGTGGCGCTCCAGCAGGCGCGACAGGTACTCGCGCTCGAAGCGCTCCACCAGCTGCTGGCGAGCCTCGAGGAGCGGCAGCGCGAAGTCGACGAGCGCCTCGGCGGAGGGGGGCGCCGGCGGGCCGCCGCCGCCGAGCATCGGCGCCACCGCGCCCCAGCCCATCACCACCGCCCGCTCGCAGAGGTTGCGCAGCTCGCGCACGTTGCCGGGCCAGGGCCAGGCGCGCGCCGCGGCCAGCAGCTCGGGCGGCGCCGCGGCGGGCTCCCGGCCGTAGCGCCGGGCGAACTCGCCGAGGAAGTGGCCCATGAGCGCGGGGAGGTCGCCGGGCCGGTCGCGCAGGGGTGGCAGCTGGATGGGGATGACGTTGAGCCGGTAGTAGAGGTCCTCGCGGAAGCGCCCGTCCTTCACCATCGCCTCGAGGTCGCGGTTGGTGGCGGCGACGATCCGCACGTCCACCCGCACCGGCAGGGCGGAGCCGACGCGGCTGAGCTCGCGCTCCTGCAGCACGCGCAGGAGCTTGGCCTGCACCGCGAGGTCGAGCTCGCCCACCTCGTCGAGGAACAGCGTCGAGCCGTCGGCCTGCTCGAACCGGCCGATGCGCCGCGCCGCGGCCCCGGTGAAGGCCCCCTTCTCGTGGCCGAAGAGCTCGCTCTCCATGAGCCCCTGCGGCACCGCCGAGCAGTTGAGCGCCACGAAGGGCCGGTCGCGCCGCGGCGAGCGGCGGTGGAGCGCGCGCGCAACCAGCTCCTTGCCGGTGCCGGTCTCGCCGCGCAGGAGCACGGTGGCGGTGGCCGGGGCCACCTGCTCCACCATCGCCAGCACCTGCTGCATCTCCGGCGAGCCGCCCACCATCTCGTCGAAGCCGGCTGCCCGCTCCAGCTCGCCGCGCAGCGAGAGCACGTCGCGGCGGGCCCGCTCCGAGGCCACGGCGTGGCGCAGCACCAGCGCCAGTTCGTCGAAGCGGATGGGCTTGGTGAGGTAGTGGAGGGCGCCCTTGCGCATCGCCAGCACCGCCGTCTCCACGGTGGCGTGGGCGGTGACCAGCACCACCGGAAGGTGGGGCCGGAGGGCGTGCACCCGCTCCATGAGGGCGATGCCGTCGAGGTCGGGCATCTTCAGGTCGGAGACCATCGCCAGCGGGTCCGCGTCGGCCAGCCGGGAGAGGGCCTCGGCCGCGCAGGAGGCGGGGAGCACCTCGAACCCCTCGAGCGAGAGGTTGGCCCGCGCCACCTTGCGCGTGCCGGGGTCGTCGTCGACGAGCAGGATCAGCGACTCGGGCGTCACGCCGCGCCCTCCGTCGCCTCGCCCTTCGAGGCGCGGGCGATCCGCACCGGGAAGCGGAGGGTGGCCACGGTGCCACCGCCAGGGCGCGCCGCGAGCGCGAAGCGGGCCCGGTGCTGCTCCACCGCCCGCGTCACCACCACCAGCCCGAGCCCGGTGCCGCGCGCCTTAGTGGTGACGAAGGGGCGGGTGACCTCGTCGAGCTGCTCGGCCGGGATGCCGCAGCCGCGGTCGCGCACCTCCACCACCACCTCGCCCTCGCCGCCGGAGGCCTCGAAGCGGCTCGAGAGCTCCGGCGCCTCCGGCCCGCCGGCCTCGAAGGCGTTCTGGAGCAGGTTGACCAGGGCCTCCAGGATCATGGGGGCGTCGAGGTCCAGCGGCGGCAGCCCCCTGGCGAGGTCGAGCCGCACCGCCCCGGCGTCGAGACCGCGCGCCAGCGCCGCCCGCCGGGCGGCCTCGGTGACCACCCGGTTCACCGCCGACGGAGCAAAGCTCGGGTTGGCCGGCCGGGCCACGTGCAGCAGGTCGCCCACGAAGCCGTTCACCCGCTGCACCTCCTCGGCGATGAGCGCCCCGTACTCGGCCACCTCCGGCGAGTCGGGCAGCACCCGCCGCAGGTACTGGGCGGCGCCGTCGATGGCGTTGAGCGGATTGCGGAGCTCGTGGGCCACCTGCGCCGACATCTGGCCGACCGCCGCCAGCCGCTCGGTGTCCAGCAGCCGGCGCTCGAGGCCGCGCCGCTCGGCGATGTCGCGGATGACCATCACGATCCCGAGGTAGGCGCCGTCGGGCGCGCGGACCGGCGCGTAGGTGGTCTCGTAGCGACCCTCCTTCTCCTTGATGATCGAGTGGGCGGGGCCGGTGTCGGAGCCCTCCTTGAACCAGGAGAGGACCCGCTCGAGCATGCCGTAGGTGGCCTCGGGGTGGCAGTCCCTGACCGCCCGTCCCGGCCCCTCCTTGAGGTTGCGCACGGCCCGGCCGGCCTCGTTCACCAGCGCCACCCGGTCGTCGGCGTCCACGAAGATCACCCCGTCGGCCATCGAGTCGATGATGGCCTGGAGCCGGGTGGCGGTGGCGCCGCGCTCCAGCTCGGCTGCCCTCGCCTGCTCCAGCGCCTCGGCCAGCCGGCCCAGGACGAGGAGCAGGGCGGCGGCGGAGGCGGCGAAGCCGATGGCGACGAGCAGGGCGCCGCTGGCGATGGAGTCGTGCGAGTGGAGCAGCCAGAGGCCGGCGACGATGGCCGAGCAGGCGGCGAGGAGGATCACCAGCACCGCGTTGCGCAGGACGTCTCCGGGAGGGCGGGCCATCGGCCGAGGAGCGTAGCCGGGTGAGGCCCGGCGAGGAAGGGGACCCTGCCCCGGAGGGCGCGCCTGCGCTCGGCTCCTTGATGACGGAAAAACATCTTGTAAAACGGACGCCGCGGAGTCACTTTGACGGAACTCGCTGGGAGGCAGGTTTCCAGGCCACTCCGCCATCACGGATTGCCGGGCAGCCGCCGGGCCGTTAAGGAGGGAGGGCGCCAGCAGGCCGCACGCCGTCGCCGGCAATCGCGCCGGTCACGCGCGGGACGCGGCCAACGGGAGCAGGGAATGCGGATCGCAGACGACATCACGAAGCTGATCGGGAACACGCCGCTGGTGCGCCTGCCGCGGCTCGGCAAGGGGCTGCCGGGCACCGTGGTGGCGAAGCTCGAGTCCTTCAACCCCTGCTCCAGCGTGAAGGACCGCATCGGCGTGGCGATGATCGAGGCCGCCGAGCGCGACGGCAAGATCAAGCCCGACACCATCCTGCTCGAGCCGACCAGCGGCAACACCGGCATCGGCATCGCCTTCGCGGCGGCCTCCCGCGGCTACCCCTTCGCCGTCACCATGCCCGACACCATGAGCATGGAGCGCCGCAAGCTGCTCGCCGCGCTCGGGGCGAAGCTGATCCTCACCCCCGGCGCGGAGGGCATGAAGGGCGCCATCGCCAAGGCCCAGCAGCTGGCGGCCGAGGATCCCCGCTACCTCATCCTGCAGCAGTTCGACAACCCGGCCAACCCCGAGATCCACCGCAAGACCACCGCCGAGGAGATCTGGCGCGACACCGACGGCAAGATCGACGTCTTCGTGGGCGGCACCGGCACCGGCGGCACCATCACCGGGGTGGCCGAGGTGATCAAGGCCCGCAAGCCCTCGGTGAAGATCATCGCCGCCGAGCCGGCCGACTCGGCGGTCATCTCCGGCGGCAAGCCCGGCCCGCACAAGATCCAGGGCTGGGGCCCGGGGTTCATCCCGAAGGTGCTCCGGACCGAGCTCATCGACGAGACCATCGTGGTGAAGAACGAGGACGCCGGGGACCTGGCGCGGCGGCTCTGCAAGGAGGAGGGCATCCTCTCCGGCATCAGCTGCGGCGGCGCGCTCTGGGCGGCGCTCGAGGTGGCGAAGCGGCCCGAGAGCCAGGGCAAGCTCATCGTGGTGGTGCTGCCCGACACCGGCGAGCGGTACCTGTCGACGTGGCTCTTCGAGGAGGCGCCGGCCGCCGCGCCGGCGCAGAAGTAGCGGCGGTCTTCGCGATTGCCTGACCGAGAGAACTGTGACGCGGACCCTGGTCCGGGCCGCGGCCACTTTCTCTTCTCCCGACCATCCTCAAGCTGCTGCTTTCATTCGAGCTGGGCTCCGGCACGCATCCTGCCATGGCATGCCGCATGACCGCGCCGCGCCAGATCCTGCCGGGAACCACCTACCTCATCACGCGCCGCTGTTCGGAACGCCGCCTCTTCCTGCGACCTTCCGAGCTCACGAACGCGATCTTTCTCTACGTCCTCGCCGTGGCGGCGGGAATTCACAATGTTCGCGTTCACGCCTTCTGCGTGATGTCCAACCACTACCACCTCGTCCTCACCGATCCGGACGGCTGCCTGCCGGCCTTCATGCAGTACCTCGACGGCCTCGTCGCCCGGGCGGTGAACGCATCCCTCGGCCGGTGGGAGGGCTTCTGGTCCGCGGACGCCTCCTACAGCGCGGTCGCACAGGGCGACTCGGGCGACGTGGTCCGGAAGATCGCCTACACGCTCGCTAACCCCAGCGCGGCCGGCCTGGTCCGAACCGGGCGCGAGTGGCCAGGGCTCTGGACGGCGCCGAAGCAGCTCGGCCGCGCCACCCTCACAGCGCCTCGCCCGGAGGTCTTCTTCAACCCCGAAGGCGCCATGCCGAAGAGCGCCGAACTCGAGCTCACGTTGCCGCCAGGATTCTCATCTTCCGAGGAGTTGCAGCGCCCGGTGGACGCGGCCATGGAAGAGTTGGAGGGGCGGTATCGGGAAGATGCGCCCGAGCGGCGATTCCTGGGCCGGGCGCGCGTGCTTGCCCAGAGGCCGCTCAGCCGACCTGCCGGCGCGGAGCCCAAGCGCAAGCTCAGCCCGCGCGTCGCCGCACGCGACAAGTGGAAGCGCATCGAGGTCCTTGGGCGGCTGCGCTCCTTCCTCGACTCCTACCGCCAGGCCCTGGCAGAGCTGCGATGCGGCGTACGGGACGCCATCTTCCCCGCTGGCACGTACCAACTCCGTATCGAGCACAACGTGCGGTGCGCACCGGCGTGACCGGTCTGCCCGCAGTCACTCGCACGATTCTTGTAGAGCGACAGGATAACTGACCCCCTTGCGACACGACTTCTGACCCCCCTCTGCCCTTAACGAAGGAGGCGGAGATGGTCAGCGAGATGGCGTTTGTGGCACCCCCGACGACGGAGGTGCCGATGGTCGAGGCGGAGGCGGTCAGGCAGATGCGGGACCTTGCGGCGAAGGGTTGGGGCGCGAAGCGGGTCGCGCGCGAGGTCGGCGTGGCCCGCAACACGGTGCGTCGGTACCTGCGCGGCGCGGTGGCCGAGCTGCAACGGCACCCTGCACAGCAGCGACTCGACGAGGTCCGGCGAGCGGAAGCGGTCGCGCTGTTCGACGGCGAGGCTGAGGGCAACGCCGTGGTCGTCGCGCAGATGCTCGGCGAGCGCGGCATCGAGGCGAGCGTGAGGACCGTGCAGCGGGCGGTGGCTGACCGCCGGCGCGAGCAGCGCGCCGCCGACGTCGCGACCATCCGGTTCGAGACCGCGCCCGGCCGGCAGATGCAGATCGACTTCGGCGAGCGCCAAGTCTGGATCGCCGGCGAGCGCGTAACGGTGCACTTCATGGCCGCGGTGCTGAGCTACTCGCGGCGGATATTCGTGAAGGCGTTCCTACACGAGCGTCAGGGCGAGTGGCTCGACGGGATCGCGTCGGCGTTTCAGCACTTCGGCGGCGTGCCGCTCGAGGTTCTCGGCGACAACACGCGCTGCCTCGTCGTGGGCCGCAACCGAGAGGCGCAGACCGTGATCTTCCACCCGGCGTACGTCGCATTCTGCCGCGACTGGGATGTGCAGCCGCGCGCTTGCCAGCCGTACCGCGCCCGGACCAAGGGCAAGACCGAGTCAGGCGTGAAGTACGTGAAGCGGAACGCCATCGCCGGCCGGCGCTTCGAGTCGTTCGCTCACCTTCAGGACCACCTCTCCGCGTGGCAGCTTCTCGTCGATGGGCGCGTGCACGGGACGACGCACGAGGTCCCTGCGGAACGCTTCGACCGCGACGAGCGCGAGGCGCTGAGGGCGCTGCCCGCGCGGCCGCTCCCGACGCACGGCCGTCGCCTGTGTTGGCGCTCACTGAGATCTGCGGAAATCTGAACCCGCCGGTCATCAGGCCCTGGGCTTCTTCCCGCGGGGTCTGGGCAGCTCGGCCTCCCTGGCCCGGTAGCTCTTGCCCTCGATGGTGATGATCTCAGCGTGATGGACGAGGCGGTCGATGAGGGCGGTGGTGCAGGCGGCGTTGGGGAAGATGGTGGTCCAGTCGCTAAAGGCGAGATTGGTGGTGAGGACGGTGCTGCGCTTCTCGTACCGGCGACTCACGACCTGGAAGAGCAAGTCGGCGTTGCGGTTGTCGTAGGAGAGGTAGCCGATCTCGTCGATCACCAAGAGTGCGGTGCGGTTGGTGTAATGGCGCAGCCGCTGGTCGAGGCCGCGCGCGGAGTCCTGGCTACCGAGGTCGAGGAGCATCTGGGCGGCAGTGGTGAAGAGGACGGAGTGGCCGGCCTGGACGGCGGAGAGGGCGATGTTCTGGGCGATCATGGTCTTGCCGAGTCCCTGCGGCGCCACCAAGACGACGTTGCGGGCCTCCTCGAGGAAGTCGAGCTGGATGGCCGCCTCCACCGCCGCGCGGTCGATGCGTTTGGGCCAGGCCCAGTCGAAATCGGCCATCGCCTTGAGGCGACCGAGCTTGCTGCGGCCGAGGCGGCGCTCGAGGCTGCGGCGGGCTCGATCCTCGAGCTCGCCACGGGCGACGTGCTCCAGCACTTGCTGGGCGCCCCAGCGGTTCTTGGTGGCGAGGGCGACGAGGTCGTCGATGGTCTCGGCGGTGTGGCGCAGGCCGAGGGTGAGGAGCTGGTCGCGGAGGTCGGTGGTCACGGCATCACCTTCTTGGGCTGGCAGAGGTCGTCGTAGGTTTCGAGGGAGTGGGGCGTAACGCGGAGGTCACGGACGCGCGGGTCGTCGGGGAGGATCACGTCGAGCGGGGGCGCCACCTTCCGGGCGCGCGCCCGCTGGTCGAGAATGTGAGCCACCGAGGCGGCGCTGACGGCGCCGCGAGCGAGGGCCTCCTTGATGGCGGCCTCCAGGTCGGCGGCGCCGTAGCGGGCGAGGAGCACGAGCAGCCGGGAGACGTGGCCGCCGAGGTTCTCGCCGCGCAGGGCCAGCGCCTCCACGAAGGGATCGGCGCTGGGACAGGAGGCTCGGACCCGGTCCCGGCCGCGCAACTCGTGGGCGCGACGCTTCGCGCGGGCCAGCTCGGCCACGTGCTCCGGGGCCTCGATCACCTGCTTCTGGTCGTAGCTGCGGGCATGGCTCGCGAGCACCTGGCCGGCGCTGTCGGTGATGCGCACCAGGGTCTCGGAGGCGACGAGGGTGAGCGGCTTGCCGACGAGATGATGGGGAATGGAGTAGTCGTTGCGATCGAAGCGGACGTAGGGCTGCTTGCCAGAGGAGACCGACTGGATGGTGTCGCAGCCCCAGGGGTGCTCCGGCAGCGGCAGGAGTCGGGGCCGCTCCTCCTCGATGGCGTCTCGGACGACGCGGCCGGCCGGATCGCCGGGCACCTTGCGAGAGTTGGCGGTGCGCTCAATCCAGCCGGCGAGCTGGGCATTGAGGTCTTGGATGGTCGTGAAACGGCGGGCGGCGAAGAAGCCGTGACGCAGGTACTGGATGGTGCGCTCCACCTTTCCCTTCTCGTTGCCGCGGTAGGGCGCGCAAGGCTTGGGAGCGAAGTGGTAGTGGCCGGCGCAGAGCAGCAGGCTCTCGTTGAAGCGGACGTGGTCGCCGGCGCGCTCCAGGACCACGGACTTGAGGTTGTCGTAGAGGATCGATCGCGGGACCCCGCCCAAGGCGCTGAACGCCTCACGATGGCAGCGCAGGAAGCTCTCCAGCGTCTGGTCGAAGGTGAAGCGGGCGTAGATGGCGCGCGACCAGGACAACACCATCACGAAGCAGGAGAGGGCCCGCTCGGCGTGGCCGACGCGGATCTTGCCGAAGTGGCCCCAGTCCACCTGGGCCTGCTCACCCGGCATGGTGGCGAGCCGCAGGAACGCCTCTGTCCGCGGCCCGGGCCGCACCTCTTGGACGTACCGGCGCAGCTGAACGACCGAGCCTCGGTAGCCGCGGTCGCGCACCATCTCGAAGAGTCGGGTGGCGCGCAAGCGCGGGTGCTGCTCCAGCGTCTCGGCGATGAAAGCCTTGTACGGGTCGAGCATGGACGGGCGGACCAGGGCATCGGGGCGGATGAAGCGGTCGGCCTCGATGGCACGGCGGACGGCGTCGTGGTGGACTCCGAGCTCGGTGGCGATGGTGCCCACGCGCCAGTGCTCGGCGAAGAAGAGGCGGCGGATCTTGGCGTGCATCTCGGGCGAGATCACCGCTGCCCTCCTGCGTCATGATGGTCGGCTGCGGAAGCGGCGGTGGGCCTCGGGCCGCCCAACGCAGGCGAGCGTCTCGTGACGAACGAACCGGCCGGGCCGGCCGCAGCGAGCGCAGCGGACGGGGCTGGCCCTGGGGACAGGGGGATGCGTGACATGAAGCGTGACCTCGATGCCGGTCGAGGCGGGCGCCACCATGGCGACCACCACCGGCGAGGTGCGCAACATCGCCGCTGCGGCCTCCTCGCGGCGACGGTGATGCGTCACTTTTTCGCGAAGCCGATCTCGATACCGCTGCTGGCGAGTGGCGTGGGCGTGCCGGCCATCGAGGGTGGCCTGGTAGCGTCGCCCCGCCTCGCGGCGGCTGGCCTGCCGCGCCGCCCGAGCGCACTCTGAGCCGCAGTAGCGATGGCCCCGATCGCAGTGGCGGCAGAGGTAGAAGACCCGGCCGCACTGGGGCCGGGCGCACGACAGGAACCGCAACGACTCCAAGCGCCCTCAGCGAGGACACGAGGAATTGGACCGTCTCGCTCGAACGTGCGATCACCGAACCGCTGGTGACCAAGCGCCCTGCTTGAACCGGCCGAGGGCTCGGAGCTGCAACTCCGGGCTCTCACTCGTTCGACCTGCCGACCGCTGACTACCCGTGAACAGACATCCCGGCCAGTTTCCGGCCGATCCTCACGCCGTCGGCAGAGCGTCCAGAATCACGCGGATCTTGGTGAGCGGCGACAGCCTGCAGCGGCGCGTCGCGAACGACTCGCTCATCGACGTCGACACCGTCCGCTACAGCGTTCCGCACCGCCTCGTGCGCGACCGCGTCGAGGCGCTCGTCACCACCGACGAGGTCCGCGTCTTCCACGGCCGCGACGTCGTCGCGGTTCACGCGCGCTCGTTCGAGCCGCACGCGCGGGTGATCGACCCAGCCCACCTCGACGGCCTATGGCGCCGGCCTGCTGTTGAAGACGTCGTTCCCATCGCGCAGCCGCTCGCCGCGCTCGGGCGGACCCTCGACGACTACGCGGCCGTGATCGGCGGTGCCGCGTGAGCACCGAGATCACGCGGGCTCGCGTCCTCGAGAACCTCGACCGGCTCCGCCTCGGGCGCATCAGCGAGCAGCTCGACGCGCTGCTCTCGGCCGCGGCGCGCGCCGAGCCGACGTATCTCGACTTCCTCGACACGATCCTGCGCGAGGAGGTCGGGGCGAAGCAGCGGAAGCGCGTCGCGATGGGCATCCAGATCGCGCACTTCCCCGCGGTGAAGACCCTCGACGATTTCGACTTCAAGTTCTAGCCGAGCGTCGATCAGAAGGTCGTCCGCGAGCTCGCCGTCAGCCGGTACGTAGCCAACGCGGAGAACGTGCTCGTGTTCGGCCCGCCCGGCGTCGGGAAGACCCACCTTGCCATCGGTCTCGGCCGCGCCGCCGTCGAGGCCGGCTACACGGTGCTCTTCACGAGTGCGACCGCGCTGCTGGGCGCGCTATCGAAGGCCGAGACCGAGGGCCAGCTCGCGGAGCGGCTCGCGTTCTACGCGAAGCCGAAGCTGCTCGTGGTGGACGAGCTTGGGTACCTGCCGTTCGAAAAGCGTAGCGCGCACCTGTTCTTCCAACTCATCGCGCGGCGCTACGAGAAGGGCGCGATGATCATTACGACGAACCAGGTCGTCACCCAGTGGGGCACGGTGTTCGGCGACGAGGTCCTCGCGGCGGCGATCCTCGACCGGCTCCTGCACCACAGCTTCACGCTGATGATCCAGGGCGAGAGCTACAGGCTGAAGCAGAAGCGCAAGACGGGCCTGCTCGGCAGGTCCGAGAAGGCCAACTGAACCCCGAGGTGGAGGGGGTCAGAAGTTCTGTCGTTTGGGGGTCAGTTTCCCCTGTCGTTTGACAATTCTCGAGGCGGTTGCGGCCAGGAGCGTCGGAGGCCCGGAGAGCCGTGGCCCTTTCTGCACCTAGCACGTCCCCTCAGGCGCGACGGCAGCCTCCCGGCGAGCTCCGAGTGGGCCGAATGGACGGATGCTGCCTAAGCCGCTCCGCCGGAGGAAGTCTCATACTCCCTTGATGCGGGGCGGGTGCGTCGCAACGAGCCACAGAAGCACGACCGACGCGACAGAGGCTGACTGCTCTCGAGCCGGTCAGCAACTACTCTCGGTCAGGTCGCGGGTCGGGTCGCGGCAACTACTCTCGGTCAGGTCGCGCGCGTCACAGGCCGCTGGCGGTGAGGCTGTCCCCCGGCCCCACCGGGAAGATCCTGAGCCGCCGCGGCGCCGCGTAGACCTGGTCGCCTGGCGAGAGCGAGAGCGCTTCGGCCCGCCGAGGCTCGAGCTCGGCCTCGAGCGCACCGCCCATCGCCGCGGCCGAGAGCTCCACCCGCACGGTCCCGCCGAGCGGCGTGATCCGCTCGACCCTCGCCGGGAAGCTCTCCGGTGCCGGCGTGCGGAAGAGCTCCAGCTCGTGCGGCCGCACGAAGAGGTGCGCCGGCTCCTCGGACCAGCCGCCCTCGCGCGGCGGCGCGTCGAACTCGAGGCCGCCGACGCGAGCCCGGCCGCCCACCACCCGCCCGCTGAAGGCGTTCACGGCGCCGAGGAACTTGATCACGAACGGGCTCGCCGGCTCCTCGAACACCTGCCGCGGCGTGCCCACCTGCTCCACCAGCCCGCGATTCATCAGCACCACCCGGTCGGCCACCTCGAAGGCCTCCTCCTGGTCGTGGGTGACGAAGAGGGTGGTGACGTCGATCTCGTCGTGGAGCCGCCTGAGCCAGCGCCGCAGCTCCTGGCGCACCCGCGCGTCGAGGGCGCCGAAGGGCTCGTCGAGGAGCAGCACCCGCGGGCGGGTGGCGAGCGCCCGCGCGAGGGCCACCCGCTGCCGCTGCCCGCCGGAGAGCTGGGCCGGGCGCCGGTCCTCGAGCCCCGTGAGCTGGACCAGGCCGATGAGCTCCCGCACCCGCGCCTCCACCTCGGCGCGGGGCCGCTTGCGGACCCTGAGCGCGAAGGCGACGTTCTCGAAGACGGTGAGGTGGCGGAAGAGGGCGTAGTGCTGGAAGACCAGCCCGACATTGCGGTCGCGCGGGCTGGCGTCCTGCACCGGCTCGCCGTGGTGGAGCACCTCGCCCTGGTCGGGCGCTTCGAGCCCCGCCACGATGCGGAGCAGGGTGGTCTTGCCGCAGCCGGAGGGGCCGAGGAGCGCGGTGAGCTCGCCGCTCCCGACGGTGAGGTCCACCCCGCGCAGGGCCTGGAACGCGCCGAAGGACTTGTGCAGCCCGCGGATCTCGATGCTCACGATCGGCTCCCGTGCGCGCCCCGCAGGCCGGCCTTCCACTCCAGGAGCTGCTTCGCCGCCAGGGTCACGAGGGCGAGCAGGAGGAGCAGCGAGGCGACGGCGAACGCGGCGGCGAAGTTGTACTCGTTGTAGAGGATCTCGACCTGCAGGGGCACGGTGTTGGTGACCCCGCGGATGTGGCCCGACACCACCGACACCGCGCCGAACTCGCCCATCGCGCGGGCGTTGCAGAGCACGAGGCCATAGAGCAGGCTCCACTTCACGTTGGGCAGGGTGACGCGGGTGAGGATCTGCCAGCCGCTCGCGCCGAGCGTGAGCGCGGCCTCCTCCTCCTCGGTGCCCTGCGCCTCCATGAACGGGATGAGCTCGCGGGCCACGAAGGGGAAGGTGACGAAGACGGTGGCGAGCACGATGCCTGGAACGGCGAAGACCACCCGCCAGCCGTGCGCGATGAGCCAGGGCCCGAAGAGGCCGTGGGACCCGAAGAGCAGCACCATGATCATGCCGGCGATGACCGGCGAGACGCCGAAGGGCAGGTCGATGAGGGAGAGGAGCAGGTCCTTGCCCTTGTAACGAAAGCGGGTTGCCGACCAGGCGGCGGCGAGGCCGAAGACGGCGTTGAGCGGCACGGCGATGGCCGCGGTGAGGAGCGTGAGCTCGACCGCCGCGAGCGCGTCCGGCTCGCGCAGCGCAGCGAGGTAGAGCGCCGCGCCCTTGGAGAACGCCTCCGAGAGGATGGCGGACACGGGGAGCCCGATGAAGAGGACCAGGAACCCGAGCGCCAGCGTGGTGAGGCCGTAGCGGACCCAGGCCGGGTCGGTGGTCGGCGCGAGCGTCCCGCGACTTCCCCTTCCCCGCCGCGCGGGGAGGGCTAGGGGAGGGGCGGCCATCCTTGCTTCGGGGCCCTCTCTGGTGGTGATCGCCATGCGCTAGGCCATCCCCGCCCGCCCCCGCGCCCAGCGCTGCAGCCGGTTCACGGCGAAGAGGAGGAGCAGCGAGGCCCCGAGCATCACCGAGGCGAGCGCCGTCGCCCCCGCGTAGTCGAACTGCTCGAGGCGGGTCATGATCAGCAGCGGCGTGATCTCGGTCCGCATCGGCATGTTGCCGGAGATGAAGACCACCGAGCCGTACTCGCCGAGCCCGCGGGCGAAGGCCAGGGCGAACCCGGTGAGCGCCGCCGGCAGGACGGCCGGCAGGAGCACGCGGCGGAAGACCTGGAGCCGGCTGGCGCCGAGCAGCGCCGCCGCCTCCTCCACGTCCGGCTCGAGATCGGCCAGCACCGGCTCCACCGTCCGGATCACGAACGGCAGCCCGATGAAGGTGAGCGCCACCAGGATCCCGAGCCGCGTGAAGGCCACCTCGATCCCGAGCGGCTCCAGGAACCGCCCCACCCAGCCGTGGCGCGAGTAGACGGCGGTGAGGGCGAGGCCGCTCACCGCGGTCGGAAGCGCGAAGGGGAGGTCCACCAGCGCGTCCACCAGGGCCTTCCCCGGGAAGCGGTAGCGCACCAGCACCCAGGCGACCAGCAGCCCGAAGACGGTGTTGAGCCCGGCGGCTCCGAGGGAGGCGCCGAGGGAGAGGCGGTACGACGCCAGCGCGCGCGGGCTGGCGATGACCTGCCAGAGCTGGCCCGGGCCGAGCCGGGCGGTGTGGATCCCGAGCGTGGAGAGCGGCAGGAGCACCACCAGCCCGAGCCAGAAGACCGTCACGCCGGTGGAGAGGCCGAACCCGGGGAGGATGCCGCGCTTCGCGTCGCGCACCTGGCCTAGCTCCCCGGGGCGTAGATCTGGTCGAAGATCCCGCCCTCCGCGAAGTGGGTGGCCTGCGCCCGCTTCCAGCCGCCGAAGACCTCGTCGACGGTGAACAGGCTCAGCTTCGGGAACGGGTGGCGCGCCGCGGCGGCGGGGCTGCGCGGGCGGTAGTGGTTGCGGGCCGCGAGCTCCTGCGCCTCCTCGCCGTAGAGGAATTCCAGGTATCCCTGGGCCGCGGCGCGCGTGTCCCGGCGATCGACCACCTGGTCCACCAGCGCCACCGGCGGCTCCGCCAGGATGGAGCTCGAGGGGACCACCACCTCGAAGCGCGACGGGCCGAGCTTCTCCACTGCCAGGAGCGCCTCGCTCTCCCAGGCGAGGAGAACGTCCCCGATGCCGCGCTGCGCGAAGGTGGTGGTGGCCGCCCGCGCCCCCGGATCGAGCACCGGCACGTTCCGGTAGAGCCGCGTCACGAAATCGCGGGCCGCCGCGTCGCCGCCGCGCCGCTGCGCCTGGCCCCACGCCGCGAGGTAGTTCCAGCGCGCGCCCCCCGACGACTTGGGGGAGGGGGTGACGACCGCCACCCCCGGCCGCACCAGATCGGGCCAGTCCCGGATGCTCTTCGGGTTTCCCTTGCGCACCAGGAAGACCACGGTCGAGGTGCATGGCGAGGAGCGCTCGGGCAGCCGCTCCTGCCAGCCGGACGGGAGCAGGCCGGCCTCGGCGAGCGCGTCGACGTCGTACCCGAGCGCCAGCGTCACCACGTCGGCCGGGAGCCCCTCGCGGACGGCGCGCGCCTGCTTCCCGGAGCCGCCGTGGGACTGCCGGATCGCCACCTCCTGGCCGGTTCGCTGCTTCCAGCTCCGCGCGAAGGCGGCGTTCACCTGCTCGTAGAGCTCGCGGGTCGGGTCGTACGAGGCGTTGAGCAGCTCCACCACACCGGCCGCGGCGGCGCGGTGGGGGAGGGCGCCCGAGGCCAGGGCCCCGAGCGCCACCAGCGCCGCGAAGACCAGCAGGTCTCGCGAGCGGGGCCAGGCCCCCCGACGCTCCGTCCGCGAGGGCGGCCTCACGCCGGCTCTTCCCCGGACCGGAACGGCCGGTCGTCGCCGAGGTCGACGAAGTCCTCGGGCCGGGCACCGTTGGCGTCGAGCGCCTCGAGGTCGCGGAGCAGCTCCTTCACCCGCGGCAGCTCCACGCGCGCGAGGAAGGCCTGCGGCCCCTCGCCAGGGGAGCGCTCGGCCTGGTAGAGGCCGATGAGCCGCTCCACGGCGATGGGCACGCGCCGGGCAGGGATCTTGGCGGCGAGCCGGCCGAAGCGCGCCTCGCCGCCGGCCACGCCGCCGCCCACCAGCAGGAAGTACTGCGGCACCGCGCCGGCCCCGACCTTGCGCGCGCTGCCCTGCAGCCCGATGCCCGAGACGTGGTGCTGGCTGCAGCCGTTGGGGCAGCCGCTCACGTTCACCTCCAGCCCGGGCGCGGCTGCCGCCAGGGAGGGGTGGGCGCGCAGGTGGTCCTCGATGAGCCGGGCCGCGCCGCGCGACTGCGTCACCGCGATGCGGCAGGTCTCGGCGCCCGGGCAGGCGACCACGTCGGCGGCGGTGCCGGCGCCGCCGAGCCCCAGCCCGGCAGCGGCGAGCCGCAGGTAGAGGTCCGTGAGCGCGCCCTCCGGCACCCACCGCAGCACCGCGTCCTGGGTCCGGGTGAAGCGGACGGTGCCGTCTCCGTAAGCCTCGGCGATCGCGGCGATCGCGCGGAGCTGACCGGCGGTGGCGTCGCCGAGCGGCAGCACCACGGTGGCGGTGACGAAGTTGGGCTGCCGCTGCGGGCGCACGTTGGTGGCGCGCCAGGCCTGGAACGCCGCGCCCGGCGGATCAATGACGGGCAGCGCCGGCGGGTGCAGTCCCGGGCCGCGGCCCGGGCCGGCGAGGACCAGCGCGGCCACGTCGCCCGGCGTGGGCGCTGCGGCTCGCCGCTCGGGCGCGAGCTCCTCCGCCGGGGCCTCGGGGTCGAAGGGCAGGGGCGCCCCGCCCTCCGCGCGGACGCGCTCGCGCTCGGCCGCGACCTCGGCCTGGAACCTCTCCCAGCCGAGCGACCGGACGAGGAACTTCATCCGGTTCCGTTTCCGGTTCTGGCGGTCGCCGAGCCGGTGGAAGACGCGCAGCACGGCCTCGACGAGATCGAGCACCTCGCCGGCCGGGAGGAAGGGCACGAGCAGCTGTCCCGAGGCGCACAGGGTGGCGGTGCCGCCCGCCGCGGCCACCGAGAAGCCGCGACGGCCGCCCTCCACCCGCGCCCGGAAGCCCAGATCGTGGATGGGGGTGAGCACGTGGTCCTCGGCGCAGCCCTCGAACGCGATCTTGAACTTGCGCGGAAGGGTCGAGCTGAGCGGGTGGCGCAGGAAGTGGCGCGACACCGCCTCGGCGTACGGGGTGGGGTCGAAGGGCTCGCTGCCCGAGACGCCGGAGAGCGGGCAGCCCACCACGTTGCGCACGGCGTTGCCGCAGGCCTCGGCGGTGGTCAGCCCGGCCTCGGCGAGGAGCGCCAGCGACTCCGGCAGCGCGGCCCCCTTCACGAAGTGGAACTGGACGTTCTCCCGGGTGGTGACGTGGGCGAAGCCGCGGGAGTGGCGCTCCGAGACCTCCGCCAGGGCGCGGAGCTGGTCGCCGCTGGCGATGCCCTGCGGCAGCTTCACCCTGAGCATGTTCTCCTCGCCGCCCTGGCGCTGCGGATAGTTGCCGCGCAGGAGCCGGAAGGAGCGCCAGGCGTCGGCGTCGATCTCGCCGCGCTCGTAGCGGCCGAGCACGTCGAGGAAGGAGTCGAGGTCCGACGGGTGGGAGAAGCCGGGGCGGTTGCGCGCGGTGCTCACGCCACCCTCCCGGTCGCGAAGTCGACCTGCGGGGCGATCCCGGTGGACCCGGCGAGCGCTACCACCTCACCCACCACCAGCGTCGCCGGCGCGCCCTGGCTCTCGGCGGGGAGGCGGGCCTCGGCGAGCTCGGAGAGGGTGCCGGTCCAGGTCCGGGCGGCCGGGGTGCTGGCCGCGAAGAGCAGGGCCACGGGGGTGCCCGGAGCCCAGCCCCGCGCCAGCAGGGCGCCGGCCAGCTCGGCGCGGGCGCGCAGCCCCATCAGCACCACCAGGCTGAGCGCTCCGGGGGCCACCGAGGCCAGGATGGGCTGCCAGGAGGAGGGGCTGTGGCCGGAGAGGACCGCGAAGCCGGAGGCGAGGCCGCGATGGGTGAGGGGGATGCCGGCCAGCGCCGGGGCCGCCAGCGCCGAGCTCACGCCCGGCACCACCTCGTGCGGGATCCCCGCCTCGGCGAGCGCCAGGGCCTCCTCGCCGCCGCGCCCGAGGACGAAGGGGTCGCCGCACTTGAGCCGCACCACCCGCTTGCCGAGCCGGGCCGCGTCCACCATCATCCGGTGGATCGCCTCCTGGCGGATGCCGAGGGCGCCGGCGCGCTTCCCGACGAAGAAGCAGTGGGCGCGGCCGGCGTGGCGCAGCACCTCGCCGCTCACCAGCGCGTCGTAGAGCACCAGGTCGGCCTCGGCGAGGCGGCGCGCCGCCTTGAGGGTCAGGAGCTCGGGATCGCCGGGGCCGGCGCCCACCAGGGAGACGAAGCCGCTCATCGTTGCACCTCGGTCGCTGCGGCGGGGCCCGGATCGGCGCCTCGCGGGTAGAGCTTCTCGAGCGCCTGCAGCAGCAGCGGCCGGCGCTCCGGCAGGGGGGGGGCGCCAGGTCGACGCCACAGGTCGCGCAGCCGCCCGGCCTCGGCGGTCCAGCGCGAGAGGTCGGCCGGCAGGAGGGCGTCGAGCGCCTCGCGCAGCAGCCCGGCCAGCGCGGGAGAGCGGCCGCCGGTCGAGACCGCCACCGTGACCCCGTCACGCCGCACCACGCCGCCCAGGTAGACGCTGGCGTTCGCCGGGTCGTCGGCCGCGTTCACGAAGACCCGGCGCGCCTCGGCGCAGCGGGCCACCTCGCGGTTCACCTCCGGGGTGGCGGCCGCGACCACCAGCCAGGCGCCGTCGAGGTCGCGCGGCTCGAAGGCGCGGCGCGCCACCTCGACGCCGTCGCGCGAGAGCTCCGGCCGGAGCTCTGGCGCCACCACCCGCACCCGGGCGCCGGACGCGAGCAGGGCGGTCGCCTTGGCGGCCGCCACGGCGCCGCCGCCCACCACCAGCACCTCGCGCCCCTCGAGCTTGAGGAAGGCCGGGAAGAGCTCGGGCGCAGCGGCGGGCGCCGACTTCGTCGCGCGGGTCATGACGCCAGCGCCTCCGAGCGGCCGCCCAGCAGCCCGCGCGCGCGCAGGTGCTCGAGCACCTTCTCGGCGGAGCGCGCCACCTCCTCGCCGTCCGAGGAGACCGTCACCTCGGGCGAGGCCGGCGGCTCGTACGGGTCGGAGACGCCGGTGAAGTGCGGGATCTCGCCCGCCAGCGCCTTCTTGTAGAGCCCCTTCACGTCGCGGGACACCAGCGTCTCGAGCCGGGCCTGCACGTGCACCTCGACGAAGGGGATCCCCTCCGCCTCGCAGCGCCGGCGCACCTCGTCGCGGGTCTCGCGGTACGGCGAGATGGCGGCGGTGACCGCGGCGGCGCCGGCCCGGGCCAGCAGCCGCGCCACGAAGCCGATGCGCTGGACGTTCACGTCGCGGTCCTCGCGGGAGAAGCCGAGGCCGCGCGAGAGGTGGGTGCGCACCTCGTCGCCGTCGAGGATCTCGACGTGGCGGTCCCGCGCGAGGTGGGGCGCCACCGCGCGGGAGAGGGTGCTCTTGCCGGCGCCGGAGAGGCCGGTGAACCAGAGGACGTAGCCGCCGCGGCGGGGCTCGGGTTGCTGGGTCATGTGCGCTCAGTCCTTGGCGGCGGCGCCGCTGCGGGCGCCGCCGGTGAAGCGGCCGTGGAGGCCGCACTCGGTCTTCTCGCGGCCGCGCCAGCGGCCGGCGCGCGGGTCCTCTCCGGCGGCGACCGGGGTGGTGCAGGGGGCGCAGCCGATGGAGGGATAGCCCTGGGCGTGGAGCGGGTTCACCGGCACGTCGTGGCGGGCCAGGTGCGCCCAGACGTCGGCGCTGCTCCAGCGCACCAGCGGGTTCACCTTCACCAGGCCGAACTTGGGGTCGGGCTCGACCGGCGCGGCGCCGGCCCGCTCGGGCGTCTGGTCGCGGCGGATGGCGGTCACCCAGGCGTCGAGCCCCCGCAGCGCGGCGCGCAGCGGCAGCACCTTGCGGACCTCGCAGCAGCGGTCGGGCTCGGTCTCCCAGAGCCGGTGGAAGACGGTGCGCGCCTCGTCGAGCGTGAAGGCCGGGCGCACCGCGCGGATGGAGATCCCGTAACGCTGCTCGAGCCGGCGCCAGAGCTCGTAGGTCTCGGGGAAGAGCTCGCCGGTGTCGAGGGTGAAGACCTCGACGGGCAGCCGGTGACGGGCGATCAGGTCCACGAGGACGCAGCCCTCTGGACCGAAGCCGGTGGCGAAGGCGATCTTCGGCCAGCGGCGGGCCGCCTCGGCCAGGATCTCCTCGGGGGGCGCGGACTCCAGGGCGGCGGCTTCGCTCGGGCTCGGCAGGCTCATGGACGTCCTCTCAGCCGATCATTCCGGCGCCGACGGTGTCGTTGGTGGCCTCGTCGACCACGATGAAGGCGCCGGTGGCGCGGTTCTCGGCGTATGGGTCGGGGCAGATGGGCTGGGCCAGCCGGAAGGTGACCCGGCCGATGTCGTTCATCGAGAGCTCCTCGGCCGGCAGCTCGCTCGAGGTGTTCACGTCGAGCCGGTGCGCGACGCCCGCGAGCACCGCCCGCACCTCGCGGGTGGCGTGGCGCACGAGGTAGCGCCGCGCGCGGGAGAGCGGCGCCTCGCCCAGCCAGCAGACGGTGGCGGTGAGCTCGCGGGTGGGCGCCGGCGCCTCGCCGAGCTTCACCAGCAGATCCCCCCGGCCCACGTCCACGTCGTCCTCGAGGAGGAGGGTGACCGACTGGCCGCTGGCCGCCTCGGAGAGGGCCTCGCCGTGCACCTCGATCCGCCGCACGCGGCTGACCGAGCCCGAGGGGAGCACCACCACCTGGTCGCCGGGGGTGATCCGGCCGGACTCGACCCGCCCCATGTAGCCGCGGAAGTCGTGGTGCTCGGCGGTGTGCGGGCGGCAGACCCACTGGACCGGGAAGCGGAACCGCTCCGACTGCGCCGCGCCGGAGGCGGGGGCCTCCTCGAGGAGCTCGAGCAGGGTCGGCCCCTCGTACCAGCCGAGCCGGTCGCCGCGCTCCACCACCATGTCGCCCTCGAGGGCCGACATGGGGACGAACTTCACCTTGCGGATCCCGAGCCGGCCGGCGAAGTCGCGGTACTCGGCGGCGATGCGGTCGAAGACCTCGCGGGAGAAGCCGACCAGGTCCATCTTGTTGACCGCCACCACCAGCTCCGGGATGCCCACCAGGTGCGCCAGGGTGGAGTGACGCCGGGTCTGG
The DNA here is from genome assembly GCA_035656915.1 of Anaeromyxobacteraceae bacterium. GTDB lineage: Bacteria > Myxococcota > Myxococcia > Myxococcales > Anaeromyxobacteraceae > Anaeromyxobacter_B. Next base: position 66,411 of record DASRRJ010000002.1, on the reverse strand, counting down.
GTGAGCAGCCCCTTGCGCGCGTCCACCAGGATGATGGCGAGATCGGCGGTGGAGGCGGCGGTCACCATGTTGCGGGTGTACTGCTCGTGCCCGGGGGCGTCGGCGATGATGTACTTGCGCCGGCCGGTGGAGAAGTAGCGGTAGGCGACGTCGATGGTGATCCCCTGCTCGCGCTCTGCCTGCAAGCCGTCGGTGAGCAGCGAGAGGTCGATCCGCGCGAGGCCACGCCGCTTCGAGGTGCGCTCGATCGCGCTGAGCGCGTCGGCGAGGATGGAGCGGCTGTCGAGGAGAAGCCGCCCGATGAGCGTGCTCTTGCCGTCGTCCACGCTGCCGCAGGTGAGGAAGCGGAGGAGCCCGGCGTCCTCGCTGGATGGGTCGGTGATCTGTTCGGCGGCGGACATCAGAAGTATCCCTCCTTCTTGCGCTGCTCCATCGAGGCGTCCGAGGTCTGGTCGTCGAGCCGGGTGGCCCCGCGCTCGGTGACGGTGGTGGTGGCGGTCTCGGCCACGATCTCCTCCACCGTGCGCGCGGTCGACTCGACCGGCGCGGTGCAGGTGATGTCGCCGACGGTGCGGAACCGGACCGAGACGGTCTCCACCCGCTCGCCGGGGCGCGGCGGGGTGAGCGGCGTCACCGGGACCAGCGCGCCGCCGCGCCGCACCACCTCGCGAGGGTGGGCGAAGTAGATCGACGGCAGCTCCAGCCCCTCGCGGGCGATGTACTGCCAGACGTCGAGCTCGGTCCAGTTGGAGATGGGGAAGGCGCGGATGTTCTCGCCGCGCCGGATGCGGGCGTTGTAGAGGCTCCAGAGCTCCGGCCGCTGGCGCTTCGGGTCCCACTGCCCGAGCTCGTCGCGGAAGGAGAAGACCCGCTCCTTGGCGCGCGCCTTCTCCTCGTCGCGTCGCGCCCCGCCGATGCAGGCGTCGAGCTCCAGCTCGGCGATGGCGTCGAGGAGCGTCACCGACTGGTGCTTGTTGCGCGACTCGCCGGGGTGGGCGAGCACCACCCGGCCCGCCGCGATCGAGTCCTCCACCGAGCGCACCACCAGCCGCTCGCCCAGCTCGGCGGCGCGCCGGTCGCGGAAGGCGATCACCTCGGGGTAGTTGTGGCCGGTGTCGACGTGCAGGAGCGGGAAGGGGAAGCGCCCCGGACGGAAGGCCTTCTCGGCCAGGCGGAGCAGGCAGACGGAGTCCTTGCCACCGGAGAAGAGGAGCCCCGGGCTGTGGCACTGGCCGGCCACCTCGCGGAGCACGTGGATGGCCTCGGCCTCGAGCCAGTCGAGGTGGGTGAGGGCGCGGGCGGCGGACGAGGCGGACATGGTGGCTCGTTGGGGCGCAGGACGGCCAGGGCGCGGCCGCGAGGGACGCGCGAAGGACGTCGGGAGGGTGGGAAGGGGAGGGCGCGGACCGCTGCCGCGCCCCCCGGCAGGACGCTACTTCGCTGCGGCCAGGGCCTCGGCGAAGTCCTCGATGATGTCGTCGATGTGCTCGATGCCCACCGCGACCCGGATCTGCTCCGGCGTGACGCCGGCGGCCTTCTGCTCCGCGGCCGACAGCTGCTGGTGCGTGGTGGAAGCAGGGTGGATGACGAGCGTCTTGGCGTCGCCCACGTTGGCGAGGTGCGAGGAGAGCTTCACCGAGTCGATGAACTTCTTGCCTGCCTCGAAGCCGCCCTTGATGTCGAAGGTGAGGACCCCGCCGAAGCCGTGCCGCAGGTACTTGCGGGCGCGCTGGTGGTACGGGTGATCCTCCAGCCCAGGGTAGCTCACGTGCGACACCTGCGGGTGCTGCTGCAGCCACTTCGCGAGCGCCAGGGTGTTGTCCACGTGGCGCTGGACGCGCAGCGAGAGCGTCTCGAGCCCCTGCAGCAGCAGGAAGGAGTTGAAGGGGGAGATGGCCGGGCCGAGGTCGCGCAGCCCCTCGACGCGGGCGCGGATGATGAACTGGATGTTGCCGAAGGGCCCCTTGGTGCCGAAGACGTCGTTGAACACCAGCCCGTGGTAGCCGGGCGAGGGCTCGGTGAAGACCGGGAACTTGCCGGAGGCGGCCCAGTCGAACTTGCCGGAGTCGATGATCACGCCGCCGATGGAGGTGCCGTGGCCGCCGATCCACTTGGTGGCCGACTCCACCACCACGTCGGCGCCGTGCTCGATGGGGCGCACCAGGTAGCCGCCGGCGCCGAAGGTGTTGTCGACGATGAGCGGGATGCCGTTCTCGTGCGCCAGCTGCGCCAGCGCGTCGAAGTCCGGCACGTTGAACGACGGGTTGCCGAGGCTCTCCACGTAGATGGCCTTGGTCCTGGCGTCGATGGCGGCGCGGAAGTCGCCGAGGTTGTCGCCGTCGACGAACTTCACGCCGATGCCGAGGCGCGGCAGGGTGACCTTGAACTGGTTGTAGGTGCCGCCGTAGAGGGTGCTGCCCGACACGATGTTGTCGCCGGCCTGCGCGATGTTGGAGATGGCCAGGAACTGCGCCGCCTGCCCCGACGCGGTCGCGAGCGCCGCCACGCCGCCCTCGAGCGCGGCGATCCGCTTCTCGAAGACGTCGGTGGTGGGGTTCATGATGCGCGTGTAGATGTTGCCGAACTGCTTGAGCGCGAAGAGGTTGGCGCCGTGCTCGGCCGAGTCGAAGGTGTACGAGGTGGTCTGGTAGATCGGCACCGCCCGCGAGTTGGTCCCCGGAGCGGGCTCCTGGCCGGCGTGCACCTGCAGCGTCTCGAAGCGGGGCTTGCGGTTCGGCGGGAGGGCCATGTCTCGTTCAGCCTTTCATCCGGCGCGCACGGCCGGGTCGGGGAAGGGGTGAGCAAGCGAAATCCTAAATGACGGACGTTCGTCCTGTCAAGCGGACGGGCCTCTGATTTCCGTAAATGACCCTTCCCAGGCCCATTCCGCGCGATCCTCGAGTGCGGCCCTGGAGGCCATGCCGTTATGGCGGACGCTTTCGCGGACGGCCGCCGGGCCCGAAAGCGGCCGCCCGGAGGCCGCCGCTCGGCTAAGGTGGCGGGCGAGAGGAGACCACCCTACTTGAGCCACCCCGACCGCACTCTCTGCGACCTGCTGCTCGACCGGATCGCCGCCACCCCCGCCGCCGAGGCCTTCCGCGTCCCCGCCGGCCAGGGCTGGCGGTCGCTCGACTGGGCCGAGGTGGGCGAGGGGGTGGCCGAGGTGGCCCACGGCCTTCTCGCGCTGGGGCTCCGCTCCGAGGACCGCTGCGCCGTCTTCTCCGGCACCCGGCTCGAGTGGCTCCTCGCCGACTACGGGGTGCTCTGCGCCGGCGGAGCCACCACCACCGTCTACCCCTCCAGCACCGCCGAGGAGGCGGCCTTCATCCTGCGCGACGCGGGGGCGCGGTTCGCCTTCGCCGAGAACCAGGAGCTGGCCGCCCGCCTCCTGGCCCAGCGGGAGCGGCTGCCGGCGCTGGAGAAGGTGATCCTGCTCGAGGGGCGCGGAAGCGACGACGGCTTCGTCCTCTCCTTCGACGCGCTCCGGGAGGCGGGCCGCGCCCGCCACCGCGCCGACCCCTCCGCCTTCGAGCGCCAGGCGCGCGCGGTCCGGTCGGCCCAGCTCGCCACCCTCATCTACACCAGCGGCACCACCGGCCAGCCCAAGGGCGTGGAGCTCACCCACGCGGCCTGGGCCTACGAGGCGGGGGCGGTGCGCCAGGTGGCCGAGGCGGCGCGGTTCGGCGGGGAGGTGGTGCAGCTCTTCTGGCTGCCGCTGGCCCACTCCTTCGGCAAGGCCATCGGCGGGGTGCAGCTGGCGCTCGGGTTCCCCACCGCCCTCGACGGCCGCCTGGACCGGGTGGTGGAGAACCTCGGCCAGGTCCGGCCCACCTTCATGTGCGCGGTGCCGCGGGTCTTCGAGAAGCTGCACAATCGCATCCTGGCGCGGGCGCGCGAGGGCGGCCGGGCCCGGCTGGCCGCGCTGCGCTGGGCGGTGGGAGTGGGGCGCGCGGCGGCGCGGCTGCGCCGGTCGGGGAGGCCGGTGGGTCCGCTGCTCGGGGCGCAGCTCGCCGTGGCCGACCGGCTGGCGCTGCGCCGCATCCGCGAGACCTTCGGCGGCCGCCTGCAGTTCTTCGTCTCCGGCTCGGCGCCGCTGGCGCTCGAGATCGCCGAGTTCTTCGACGCCTGCGGCGTCACCATCCTCGAGGGCTGGGGGCTCACCGAGGCGGCCGCGGTGGTCACCGTCAACCCGCCCTGGAAGGTGAAGCTCGGCACGGTGGGGCCGCCGCTGCCCGGCACCGAGCTCAGGATCGCCGAGGACGGCGAGGTGCTGGTGCGCGGCCCGGGGCTGATGCGGGCCTATCACGGCCTCCCCGAGGCCAGCGCCGAGGCGCTGCGCGACGGCTGGCTCCACACCGGCGACGTCGGCCGGCTCGACGAGGACGGCTACCTCACCCTCACCGATCGCAAGAAGGACCTCATCAAGACCTCCGGCGGCAAGTACGTGGCGCCCCAGGAGCTGGAGACGCGGCTCAAGGCGCTCTGCCCCTTCGTGAGCCAGGTGCTGGTGCACGGCGACCGGCGCCGCTACGTGACGGCGCTCCTCACCCCCGAGCCGGAGGCGCTGCGCGCCTGGGCGGAGCGCCACGGGCTCGGCGCCCTCGACGCCGAGGGGCTATTGCGGCGGCCGGAGGCGCTGGCGCTGTTCCAGGCCGGGGTCGATCGACTCAACGCCACCCTGCCGCGCTACGCCACGGTGAAGCGCTTCGCCGTGCTGCCGCGCGACTTCAGCGAGGCGGAGGGGGAGGTCACCAGCACCCAGAAACTGCGCCGGCGGGTCATCGAGGAGCGCCACCGGGCGGCGCTCGACCGGCTCTACGACCCCGAGTAGCCCTCGGCCACCGCCGCCCGCATCCGCTCCAGCGCGCGGCGGGTCCGCTCCACCCACTCGTTGTCCACCCCGGTGCGCCGTGCCGCCGCGAGCGTCTGCTCGTAGATGCCGATGGCCTTGGTGACGAGCACCCGCACCTTGCGCGCCAGCTCGGCGCGGTAGGCGCGGGCGTGCTCGGCGTCGAGGCCGGGCGGGAGCGGCGCGCCGGTGAGCTGCGCGTGCAGCTCGTCGTAGAGCTCGCCGATGCGGGCGCCGGCGGCCACCGTCCACTGCGGGTTGCCCACCTTGATGGCGCGCAGGTAGTGGCCCTGTGCGGAGAGCAGCATCTCGGCCTTGGCCTCGAGGTCGCGCCCGAGCCGCGCCTCGTCGCCCGCCTCGGGCCGCAGCTGGATGGCCTGGAAGTGGCCGCGGTAGAGCTCGCCCAGGTAGAACTGCGCCTGCGCCGGGTAGTAGTCGTCGAGCTCCTCCCGCCCCTTGGCGTCCTGCCACGCCGAGGTCGCGAGCCGCAGCGAGCGCTCCGCCGCCTCGCGGTCGCCGGCCTCCAGCTCCACCACCCCGCGCTGCACCAGGGCCCGCAGGTGCTCGGGGAGCGCCAGATCCTTGCGCGCCGCCAGCCCGTCGAGGAGCGCCCGCGCCTCGGCGAGCTGGCGCAGGTTGTAGAGGCACTCGGCCGATCTGAAGGCCGCCTCGTCGGCGTCGGGCCCGGTGAAGCCGCCCGCGAGGGCCCGGAAGCGCTCCAGCGCCAGCCGCCACTCCGAGGTGCGCTCGTAGGCGAGGCCGGCGTCGAAGAGGGCCGTGGGGAGCCGCGGCGATCGAGGGAAGAGGTCGGCGAGCCGGGCGAAGGCGGCAGCGGCGCGCCGGTGATCCCCCGCCGCGTAGGCGGCGGTGCCCACCGCGAAGAGCTCCTCGTCGTTCTTGCCGGCGAGCTCGAGGTCCTCCCGCCCGGATTCGACCACCAGCGGCTCCTCGATGCGCAGCTCGCGCGCCGGCCCCGCGCCCTTCTCGCCCGCCGCGGAGGGGCTTCCCGTCCCCTTGTCTCCCTCCGCCGCGGCAGAGCCCCGCGCGGCGCCCTTCTCCCCCTCTCCCGCGACGGCGGGGGAGGGCCGGGGGGGGGGCGCGCTGGCGCACGCCAGCGCCAGCAAGCCCAGCGTCGCGAGGGAGCGGACTCCCCTCATTCCGCGGCCCCCAGGAACTGCAGGAAGAGCTTGCGCGACCGCGGGCCGTCGAACTCGCACAGGTAGATCGCCTGCCAGGTGCCGAGCACCAGCTTGCCGTTCTCCACCGGCACCAGCTGCGAGTTCCCGGTGAGGGCGGTCTTCACGTGGGCGTCGGCGTTACCCTCGGCGTGGCGGTACTCGCCGCGCGGCGCGATCTCCGGTACGGCGTTCTCGAGCGCCAGCAGGACGTCGTGCTGGACGTCCGGATCGGCGTTCTCCTGGACGGTGACGCCGGCCGTGGTGTGGGGCGACCAGACCAGCACGGCGCCGTCGGCCAGCCCGGCGGCGCGCACGGCCTGGGCCACGCGGAGGGTGACGTCGATCAGCTCGCGCTTGCGGTGGGTGGCGATCTCGAGGCGGGCGATGGGCATGGCGGTCGGTCCTGGAGCGGGGGGTCAGAGACAGGCGGCGAGGTTCGCCAGCCCGGCGAGGTCGTGCACGTCGGCCTCCAGCCGCGGCACCGCCGCGTGCGGGAGCCGGGCGGCCCCGAAGAGCCGGGCGGTCTCGGCGGCGTCGGCGCGGGCGAAGCGCTGGTGCTCGGCGAGCGTGAGGGCGAGCCGCGACGGCAGGTCGGGCGCCCCGCGCCCCGCCAGCGCCTCCGCCAGCCCCGCCGCCGTGGGGAGGGGCGAGGCGGCCGGCCAGAGGTCGGGGGTGACGCGGTTCATGACCAGCCCGGCGACCGGCATCGACTCGGAGTGGAGTCGATCGTGGAAGAAGAGCGCCTCGTCGACCGAGAGCGGGTTGGGGGCGGCCACCACCACGAAGCCGACCTGCGGCTCGGAGAGGAGCTGCCGCACCGCCCCCGCCCGCTCCTTGAACCCCTCGTACATGCCCTGGAAGGTGGACATGAACTCGGCGAGGTCCTGCAGCACCTCGCCGCCGGTGAAGCGCCCCAGGGTCTTCGCCACGTAGCTGCCGCCCAGCTGGAAGAGCTTGAGGCCCACCTTGCCGGCGTGGAGCGCCGGGGAGAGCAGCCGCCGCGCCGTCTCGTTGCCGAGGAAGTCGACGATCCGCTCGGGCGCCTCCAGGAAGTCGAGCGCGTGGGCGGTGGGGGGAGTGTCGAGCACGATGAGATCGTAGTCCCGCTCGGTGGCGAGCTCGTACAGCTTCTCCATCGCCATGTACTCCTGCGAGCCGGCGAGCGCCCCGGAGAGCTGCTGGTAGATGCGGTTGCGCAGGATCCGCTCCTGCCGCTGGCGGTCCGGCGCGTGGCGGGCGACGAGGTCGTCCCAGGTGCGCTTCACGTCGAGCATCATGGCGTGGAGCTCGCCCCTCGGCTCGAGCCCGGCCTCCGCCAGCTTGTGCTCCGGCACCCGGGACTCGACGTTGCCGAGCGCCGCCAGCCCGAGGGCGTTGGCGAGCCGGCGGGCCGGGTCGATGGTGCAGACCAGCACCTTGTCCCCGGCGAGCGCGCGCGAGAGGCCGATCGCCGCGGCCACGGTGGTCTTGCCCACGCCCCCCGAGCCCACGCAGACCGCGATGCGCTTCCCGGCGAGGCTGTCGAGCACCGCGCCCATCAGACCGCCCCCTCCAGCAGCGCGGCCACCTGCTCCACCGCCGCCGGGCCCCACTCCTCCAGCGACAGGAGCGGCACCACGTGGGTGGGCAGGTCGAGGGCGGCGCGGGCGCGCGCGCGGTAGCGCTCCGCCTGCTCGGCGCGGCGCGCCTGCAGCACCGCCGCCCAGGCGGCCGGGCCGAGCGGGGCGGGCTCGCCCTGGAGCGCCAGCAGCGCCTCGCGCTCCGCCTCGGCGAAGCGGGCCTCTGGCATCGCGTTCACGAAGAGCGCCGCGCGCGCGATCCCGAGGACGCCGCGGACCTGGGCGTCGAGCTCGATGGCCTCGTTGACCGGCATCTCCTCCGGCAGGGTGACGATGGCGAGCGCGGTGGCGGCCGGGTCCACCAGGAGGTCCTGCATCCACTGCGCGTCGCTGCGGAGCGGCCCGGCGGGCACGGTGTCGAGCAGCGCCGCCGGCACGCGGAGCAGCTGCACCGCGTGGCCGGTGGCCGGCGCGTCGAGGATCACCAGGTCCCACCGCGGCCTGCCGCCGTCGCGCGCCCGCACCTCGTGCAGCGCCTTGCCCAGCATCACCAGCTCGGCCAGCGAGGGGATCACCTTGAGGAAGTAGCGCACCACCCGGTTCTCGAAGACCGCCTCGTAGATGGTGCGAAACTTGAGCACCATGAGCCCGTACTCCCGCATGGAGTCGTGGGGGGTGAGCACCAGGGTGGAGATGCCGGGGCGGGCCTGGCGCGTGGTGCTCCCCGTGGGGGGGGCGCCGAGCAGCGGCGCGATCCGCTCCTGCGCGTTCACCTCGCAGACCAGCACCCGCTTGCCGCGCCGGGCGGCCACGAGCGCGAGGGCCGCGGAGATGGTCGACTTGCCGACCCCCCCCTTGCCGGTGACGATGAGGAGCCGCCTGTCGAGCAGCGAAGGGCCGGGCACGGCGCTTGACAAGCTAGCGGCGAGAGGTGAAGAAGTCCAACCATTATGCTCGACGAGATGCTGCGGAACCCGACGGTGAAGAAGGCCCTGGAAGCGGGCGAGGAGCGGGTGGGCAAGCTCGTCACCCAGCTCCTCTCGAACGAGAGGGTGGTCTCCGGTCTCCAGTCGATGGTGGCCTCGGCGCTGACCGCCAAGTCGGTCGTCGACCGGGGGGTGAAGCGGACGCTCCAGGCGGTGAACCTGCCCTCCACCGAGGACGTGGACGAGCTGCGCCGGAAGCTCTCCGATCTCGAGAGCATGCTCGATCAGCTGGCCGAGCGCGTCGACCAGAAGCCCAAGGTGGGCGCCGGCGACGAGAGCGCGAAGTAGCGCTCATGCGCCGCATCGCCTTCATCAACGAGAAGGGCGGCACCTGCAAGACCACCATCTGCGTGAACGTGGCGGCGTGGCTGGCCGGGAGCGGCCGCCGCGTGCTGCTCGCGGATCTCGACACCCAGGGCCACGCGGGCAAGTCGCTCGGCGTCGACGTCCGCGGCCTCTCCCCCACCATCCACGACCTGCTGCTGGGCCGCGCCCCCTTCGAGGCGGTGGTGCGGCCCACGCCGGTGCCTGGGCTGGAGCTCCTCCCGGCCAACAAGGCCCTCGCGGCCTTCCCGGTGGACGTGGCGAGCGCGCCCGACCGGGCCGACAAGCTGCGCGAGGCGCTCGCGAGGGTGCCCGCGGACCGCTACGACTTCGTCCTGGTGGACGCCCCCCCCTCGGTGTCGCTGGTCACCGAGAACGTGCTCCGCGCCGCGGACGAGCTGGTGGTGCCGGTGGCGCTCACCTACCTGGCCCTCGATGGCTGCGCCGAGATCGTCGAGAGCCTGGAGCGGCTCCGGGCCGAGCGCGGCGAGGCGCCGCGGATCGCGCTGGTGGTCCCGGCGCTCTACCGCAAGACGCAGCTCGCCGACGAGATCCTGGAGAAGCTCCGGGAGCGCTTCCCCGGGGAGGTCTCGCGCACGGTGCTGGGCTGGTCGGTGAAGGTCGACGAGGCCCAGAGCCACGGCATGACCATCTTCGAGTACGCTCCCGGCTCGTCGGGCGCGGGGGCGCTGGCGACGATCGCCGCCGAGCTGGCGGAGCGCGCGCCCGGCTAGGGCTTCTTCTCGAGCTCGGAGAGCTTTCGCTCCATCTCGACGAGGCGCTCCTGCAGGTCGGCGAGCTCCTTGCGGAGATCGGAGAGGCTGCTCATCCCCTCCACCGCGGTGCGGACCCGCTCGTCCACCTTGCGCTGGAACTGGTTCACCGCCTCCTGCGAGGCGACCACCAGCTCACGGGCGCGGTCTCCGGTCTGCTGCCCCTTGGAGAGCAGCGTCTGGACCCGCTGCTCCGCCGCGTGGCGCACCAGCTCCACCCGGCCGCGCAGCTCGCCCTTGGTCTCCTCCACGAACTGCTGGGCGCGGTCGGAGCCGTGGCGGACGAGCTCGCGCAGCATGCGAAGCCCCACCTTCGAGGTCTTCTTCTCCTCCTCGAAGATGATCTGGGCCAGGGTGACGCTGGTCAGGTCCTCCTTGGTGCGGTTGTCGAGCACCCGCACCTCGGCGCCCGCCTTGACCATGCCCGCGATCTCGTCGAGCGTGACGTAGCGCGACTCCACCGTGTCGTAGAGCTTGCGGTTGGTGTAGCGCTTGATGATCTTCGGCTCGCGCCCGCCGCCCGGCTCGCCGGCGTCGGAACTCGGGATCTGCTCGTCGGCCATGAACTTTCCAGGTGGGGAGGTGCGGGCATTGTTCTCGTCGCCTCGGCTTGGTGTCAAGCAGATCCCGGTGTAGTCTCGCCCGGGTCGGAGCCCACGCTCCGCGCGAGCCATGATCGCCACCTGTAACGCCTGCCAGAGCCGATTCCGCGTCGCCGACGACAAGGTGGGGCCGCGCGGCGTGAAGGTCCGCTGCAGCAAGTGCCAGACCGTCTTCCTGGTGCTGCCGGCGCCGCCGGCGCCGGCGGTCGATCCGTTCGCGGGCGCGGACCCGTTCGCGGCGGCGGACGCGGCCCCCAGGGTCGATCCCTTCGCGGCGCCCCCCGCCCCGGCAGCCGCGGACCCGTTCGCCCCGCGGCCTCCGACCTCCGCTCCCGCGCGCGCGGCTCCGGAAGCTGACCCGTTCGCCGCCCTGCCGCCCCAGCCGCCGCCTCCTCCGGCTCCCGTGCGCGCCGCGCCGGAAGCAGACCCCTTCGCCGCTCCGCATCCGCTCGACCTCCAGCCGCCGGCCGGGGCGGCGCCAGCGGACCCCTTCTCCGCGCCGGAGCCGCTCGGGCTGGAAGCGCCGGAGCCGCGGCCTGCGCCGGCCTCGCTGGAGCACGCCGGCGCCACCTCCCTCTCCGACCTGCTCGGGCCCGGCTCCCCGGAGAGCGCCCGGCCCGGCAGCTCCGCGCCCTTCGACGCCGACTTCTCGGAGGGCGAGCTCGGCGGCCAGGCGCCGGCGGCCGAGGTGAGCGGGCTGGAGCTCGATCTGCCGGCCTTGGCCGCCCCGCCGCCGCCCGCGCCGGCGCGCGCGGCACCCGCGGCCGAGCCCGCCGCCCGCGCCGACGCGCCCGCTGCGGCGCCGGCCGTGAGCGCCGGGCGCGCGCCAGCCCCACCGGCCGAGGCCGCGCCCGCGGCGCCCGCCCAGAGCCGGGTCCGGGCGGTGGCGATCAACGTCCTCTCGCTCGCGGCGCTCCTGGGCGTCGCGGTGGGCTTCTTCATGTTCTGGCGCGGAGAGGGGCGGGTCGACCTGGGCCTGCTCTTCCAGCGCGACGACGCCACGCCGGTGAGCGCGGCAGGCCAGCCGCTCATCGTGGCGGCGCGGGTGACCAACGGCGTCTACGAGACCGCCCACGGCAAGAGCCTGCGCTTCGTGCGCGGCGAGGTGCAGCGGCACGAAGGCTCGGGCGGTCCCATCAAGGTCAAGGTGGCGCTGCTCGACGGCGAGCGGGTGGCGGCCGAGGTCGAGGGGCTGGCAGGCGCCGTGCCGACTCCGGAAGAGCTGTACGACATCGGCAGCGCCGCCGACACGGAGAAGCTCCTGGGCCGGATCGCGAGCCGGGCGCCGGCGCGGGCGTCGGCCGGGGAGTGGCTCTCCTTCCTGGTGCCGCTCGCCGACGCGCCCGCCGATCGCCACCTGGCGCTGCGGGTCCGGGCCGAGACGGCCCGCTAGCCCGATGCCGAAAATGGCGCGGCCCCTCGACGAGGGGCCGCGGCGAGACGCGCGATGCTGCCTGGAGGCTAGACCTTCTTGGCCTCGGCGGACGTCTGCTGCGCGGCCGCCGTCGGCGCGTTCTGGCTCAGCTGCGCCGCCGACTTCTGCGGCGTGACGTCGATCTCGTCCTCGTGCTGTGCCTTCTTGAAGTTGCGGATGCCCTTGCCGAGCGCGTCGCCGAGCTGCGGGATCTTGTTCGCCCCGAAGACCAGCATGACCACGATGAAGACGATGAGAAGCTCACCAAAGCCCATGTGCATGGCGCGTAGCATAGCCGGCCTCATCCGGGTACGCCAGAGGGCTTCCGGAGCGTTCGGCGGCCGTGCGGGCGGTCGCTGGCGCGGGGGGCAGAGCCCCCGCGGACCTCGGGTCAGAACTCGAAGCCGACCTTGCCCGCGCCATAGAAGGTGGCGGGTACGGTGAAGTTCCGGCCGCCCGAGCTGGCGGCGCCGGTGAAGGTGCGCGCCGGCAGGTACTCGCCCTCGGCGGCGAGGAGGAAGGGGCCGCTGGTGAGCCGCAGGCCGGCGGCGGCCCGGAGGAAGAGGTGGTCGTGGAAGGCGAGCGTGGGGAAGCTCGCGCCCTGGTTGGCGTCGGCGGTGGCCGGGTCGGTCCCGGCGGTCACCGGGCCGAAGACCATCCGATCGCTCGAGGCCCGCAGCATGGTGGCGCGGAAGGCGCCGTAAGGCTGCAGGGCCATCACGCCCGCGAGGGGGATGCGCTTCGAGACGAGGAGGTCGCCGCTGGCGGTGGTGAGGGACAGCCCGCTCGCCCCGAACAGCCGCGTGGCGGAGACGCGCACCGCCAGCTCGGGCCAGTACCAGACGCCCTCGAGGAAGGCCCACTTGGCCTCGGCCTGTCCGGCGACCATGCTGCTCTGGGAGACGTAGATGGCGCGGCCGCCCACCTCGAGGCCGAAGGGGAGCCCCTTGCGCACGTGGAAGGCGGGCAGGACCAGGCCGGTCGGGGTGCGCCCCCGCACCGCCCACTCGTTCGAGGTGGCGCCCGGATCGCCGATGGCGGTGGCGTGGGCCGGCGCGTAGCCGGTCTCGACCGAGAGCTCCACCCCCGAGTAGCCGGTGGTGGGGGCCGGCGCGAGCACGAAGCCGTCGAGCGCGAGGCCGAGCTGCGAGGCCAGCAGGGCGAAGCGCTGGCGCGAGTCGCCGGCGAGCCGGTCGGCGGTGGCCTGGTCCAGCGCGCCGCCGGACGAGGTGGGGAGCCGCAGGCGAACCGCCGCGTCGGGCGCTCCCAGCCTGGTGAGGTCGAGGTCGAGCGGATCGGCGTGGGCGATGGCGGGCAGGGCGAGGGCGATCGCGAGGAACGCCAGCGGACGACGCATGCAACCTCCGGAGCGGGCTGAGCGGCGACGCGAGGTTAGTCCCCGGTTTTCCGGGGTGTCAACGTTCCGCTCGCCCGTCAGGGCGATTTCGGCCGCAGCCTCCCGCCGCGCCGTGCCTCTCGCCCTTCACGCCAGCAGCGCGCGCAGCCCCTCGGCGTCGGTGACCGGGAGCTGGCAGGCGCCGCCCCGGCACACGTACACCGTCGCCCTTCCGCCCACGCAGGCGCGGTCCGTTGCGACCGCCGCCACGCGCGCGAGCCGCTCGAGCGGCGCTCCCTCCGCCGCCCCCGTGCGCACCGCGTGCGGCAGGTAGTGGCGCCCCAGCTCGGAGAGGAGCGGCGCCGGAGGAGGAGCGGCGGCGGGCCACACCAGCACCAGCTCTCGCACCGGCGCGAGCGCGAAGTCGAGCGCCAGCAGCATCTCGGTCATGGAGAGCGGGTGCTCCTCGAGCACCGGGGCGGCTGCGCGCAGCGCCCGCTCCGCCTCCTCGCGCAGGCCGGCCTGGCTCGTCAGGGCGGCGAGCCGCAGCAGGACGTGGGCCGCCACCGAGGCGCCGGAGGGCTCGGCTCCGTCGCGCGACGGCTTCTCCCGGGCGATGAGCCGCTCGGCGTCATCGCTGGTCGCGAACCAGCCGCCGCGCGGGTCGGCGAAGCGCCGGAGCTCCCGGCAGAGCGCCGCCGCCTCCTCCAGCCAGCGCGGCGCGAAGGTGGCCTCGTGGAGATCGAGGAGCCCCTGCGCCAGGAAGGCGTGATCGTCGAGGGTCCCGGGGACCGACGCCCGCCCGGCCCGCCAGGTCCGGAGCAGCCGACCCTCGGGCCGGAGCGCGGCCAGCAGGAAGTCCGCCGCGCGCTCGGCGGCCTCGAGCCAGCGGGGCTCGGCGAGCACCCGGCCGCAGATCGCCAGGGCCGAGAGGGCGAGCCCGTTCCACCCGGCGAGCACCTTGTCGTCCGTGAGCGGTGGGGGCCGCTCGGCGCGGGCCGCGAGGAGTCGCGCCCGGGCGCCGGCGAGGGCGGCGTGCTCCGTCTCGTCGGGCCGGGGGACGTGGAGCACGTTGCGGCCCTCGAAGTTGCCCTCCTCGGTGGCGCCGTGGTGAACCATGAAGCGCTCCGCCTCGGGGCCGAGCCGCGCTCGCAGCTCGCGCGCGGTCCAGACGAAGAAGCGCCCCTCCTCCCCCTCGGAGTCGGCGTCGGTGGCGGAGGCGAAGCCGCCCGACGGCAGGCGCAGCTCGCGGACGAGGTAATCGCAGGTCTCGCGGGCCACCCGCGCGAAGAGCTGGCTCTGGGTGGCCTGGTGCCCCTCGGCGTAGGCCACCGCCAGCAGGGCGTTGTCGTAGAGCATCTTCTCGAAGTGGGGCACGAGCCAGCGCGAGTCGGTCGAGTAGCGGTGGAACCCGCCGCCGAGCTGGTCGTAGATTCCGCCCGAGGCCAGCCCGGTGAGCGTGAGCTCGGCCATGCGCAGGCTGTCGGGATCGCCGGTGCGCGCGTGGTGGCGCAGGAGGAGCCGCACGGGGAGACTCGAGGGAAACTTGGGGGCGCCGCGCAGGCCGCCGTTCACCGGGTCGAAGGCGCCTTGGCAGAGGCTGACCGCGCGCTCGATGACGCCCGGGCCGGGGAGCGCCAGGGCCGGGGGCGGCGCCGCCTGGAGGGCCTCGCGCACCACCGCGGTGAGCGACTCGCGCGCTCGGCCGATCCGCGACGGGTCGCGCGCGTAGAGCGCCGCGACCTCGCGCAGGATGGAGAGGAGGCCGCGCGCGCCGGCCCGATCTCCGTCCCGGGCAGGGAAGTAGGTGCCGCCGAAGAAGGGCTCTCGGTCCGGGGTGAGCCAGACGCTCATGGGCCAGCCGCCGGCACCTTGCAGCGCCTGCACCGCGGCCATGTAGACCGCGTCCACGTCCGGCCGCTCCTCCCGGTCCACCTTGACGCAGACGAAGTCGCGGTTGAGCGCCTCGGCGACCTCCAGGTCCTCGAACGACTCCTCCTCCATCACGTGACACCAGTGGCAGGTGCTGTACCCCACGGACAGGAAGACGGGTCGTCCGCTGGCGCGCGCGTCCTCGAACGGCGCGTCGCCCCAGCCTCGCCAGGAGACCGGGTTGTGGGCGTGCTGGAGCAGGTACGGGCTCGACTCCAGGAGAAGCCGGTTCGAGAAGCACGGCCGACCCGCCGGGTCGAGGTGGCGGGCACGCGGCCGGTAGTCCGGCCCCAGCTCGCGGAGCGCCGCCTCGAGGCGCTCTCGCAGTTCGGGGGGGAAGGGGGCGGCGCCTGGGAGCGGTTCCATCCGCGCTCCTTAACGTGGGGCGCCCGCCCCATCCCGTCCCTGCGCGGCTAGGTGTCGTCGAGCTTGTCGGCGAGCCGTCCCTTCACCTCGCCCTTCTTTTCCTCGAAGCTGCCCTTGGCCTTGTCGATCGACCCCTCGGCCTTCTTCGCCGGGTCGTCGGTGATCTCGCCGTAGGCCTTCTTGACCTTGCCCTTCATCTTGTCCCAGGCGCCCTGGGCCTTGTCGTCGTCGCCGATCGCCATTCACTCCTCCTTGGGGTTCCGGTGTCCTGCGCCAGAAAGCTGGGGCCGCCCACGCCGGGGCGGAACCCCTGCGAACGCGCGCTCCACGACCGGTCGCCGGGCGAGCGACCCGCCCAACCCTCGATGTCGTCGAGGCGAAGATCATCCGGGCGCGCCGCGCCTCGCCCCTAGTGCAGGGGGGCGATCGGTCGCGCGGAGAGGGCGCGGAAGCGGAGCAACATCGCCACGGCCACGGTGACGAGGCCGGCGCAGAGCCCCCACCAGAGCCCCACCACCCCCCGGGCGGCGAGCACCCCCAGCCCCACGGTCACCGGCAGGCCCACGAGGTAGTGCCCCGCCACGTTGGCGAGGAAGGTGAAGCGGGTATCGCCGGCGCCGCGCAGGAGCCCGGCCCCCACCGCCTGGACGCCGTCGAAGACCTGGAACACCGCCGCCACCGCCAGGAGCGGCGCCGCCGCGGCCACCACCGCCGCGTCGCTGGTCACGAGCCGCGAGAGGGCGCGGGGGAACAGGAAGATGCACAGCGCCGAGCAGGCCATCACCGCCGCCCCGGAGGCGAAGGTGGCGAACCCGGCGCGCCGCACCGCCGGGGCGTCGCCGGCGCCGATGGCGTGGCCCACCCGGACCGAGCCGGCGCTGCCGACTCCCACCACCACCGTGAAGCTCACGGTGACGAGCGTGAGCGCCACCTGGTGCGCCGCCATGGGCAGCTCGCCGAGCCGGCCGGCCAGGAAGCCGACCAGCGTGAAGAGCCCCATCTCCACGGTGAAGTGGAAGGCGATCGGCACGCCGATCCGGAGCGCGGCGCGGAGCTCTCCCCGGCGCGGCGCGGCGTCGAGCCGCCCGTCCCGGTCCCGGAGCGCGAGCAGCATCAACCCGGCCTGCAGGGCGCTCGCGAGGGTGGCCGCGGCGCCGGCGCCGGCGGCGCCGAAGGCCGGGAGGGCGCGCAGTGGACCGCACCAGGCGGGGAGGGCGCCGCCGCCGAGCGCGAGCGGCACCGCCAGCGCGAGGTTGGCGAGGTTGGCGGCGACGGTGGAGGTGACGAGCGGCCGGGTGCGGCCGAGCGCCTGCAGCCAGGCGCGCACCGCGAAGAACGCCAGGACCGCGGGCATCCCGAGGGCGCGCCAGCGCAGGTAGCGGGTCGCCTCCGGTGCGACCGCGGGGTCGATGCCGGTGAGCCCGAAGGCGAGCGGCGCGAGCGCCAGCGCGCCGGCGAGCACCAGCCCGGCCGCGAGCGCGAAGGCGGTCCCCTTGCGGGCCAGCCGTCGGGCGCGGGCGGGATCCCCGGCGCCGATGGCCTGCGCCACCAGGGCGTCGAGCCCCATGACGAGCCCCATGCCGAAGACCGAGCCGACCATGAAGACGGTGTTGCCGAGCCCCACGCCCCCGAGCGCCGCCGCCCCGGCGCGCCCGGCCACGGCCGAGCCCACCACCGCCATGAGCGACTGCCCGGCGCTGGCGACGGCGAGCGGCAGCGCGAGGCGCCACAGGGCGCGCAGCTCCTTTGCGAGTTCGGTCCGGTCCAAGGCGGGCGGCAGGATAGACTAAAGCGCTCCCATGAGGTGGCCCCACTCCCTGCGCGCGCTGTCGCACCGCAACCTGCGGCTGTTCTTCGCCGGGCAATCGGTGTCGCTCACCGGCACCTGGATGCAGAGCGTGGCGCAGGGCTGGCTCGTCTACCGGCTCACCCGCTCCTCCGAGCTGCTCGGAGTGATCGGCTTCCTCTCCCAGCTCCCGGTCTTCCTGCTCGGCGTCTACGCCGGCTCGGTGGCCGATCGCCACCCGCGCCGCAGGGTGGTGCTCGTCACCCAGGTGAACGCCGCGTTCCAGGCGGCGCTGATGGCGGCGCTCACCCTCACCGGCGTGGTGCGCCCCTGGCACCTCATGCCCCTCGCGCTCATGCTGGGCATGAGCTACGCGTTCGAGATCCCGGCGCGCCAGGCGCTACTCGGCGACATCGCCGGCGAGGCCATGCCCAACGCGCTGGCGCTCAACTCGAGCATCGTCAACGCCGCGCGGGTGATCGGGCCGGCCATCGCCGGGTACGTGGTGGCGGCCATCGGCGAGGGCTGGTGCTTCGCCCTCAACGCGCTCTCGTTCCTGGGCACCATCTACGCGCTGCTGGTGATGAGGTTGCCGCCGGAGGCCCCGCGCCCCGCCACCCGCCGCGGCGCCCACCTGCTCGAGGGGCTGGCCTACGCCGGCCGGACGCCGATGGTGCGGGCGTTGCTGGCGCTCCTCGCCTTCCAGAGCTTCTTCGCCATGCCCTTCCTCACCCTCCTGCCGCTCTTCGCCGGGGGCGTGCTCCACGGCGGCCCGGCCATGCTCGGCGCGCTCCAGGCCGCCACCGGCGTCGGCGCGCTGGTTGCGGCGGTGCTGCTCATGCTCCGCACCGGGCTGCGCGGCCTGGGCCGGAGGGTGGGCATCGGCGCCTCCTGCATGGCCCTCGGGCTGGCGGTCTTCTCGCAGTCGCGCTCGCCGGCGCTGTCGCTGGGCGCCCTGGTGGTGGCCGGCTTCGGCTTCATCAGCCAGAGCACCGGCTCGCTCACGCTGCTGCAGGGGCTCGCGCCGCCCGAGATGCGCGGCCGGGTGATGGGGCTCTTCTCGACCATCTTCGTCGGCCTCACCCCCTTCGGCTCGCTCGCCGGTGGGTTCGCCGCGGCCCGCTTCGGCGCGCCGCGCACCTTCCTCGTGGGGGCGGGCGCGCTCGGCGCCGCCAGCCTGGTCTTCCACCTCCTCCTCCCGCGGTTCCGGCGCACCGTCCTGCCCCAGCACCCCACGGTCTTCCCGCCGGCGATTCCCTGAGAGCCTGTGAAGAAATCCCCTCCCGTCGCCGCGGCGAACGATCCGCGTCGCATCGCCGCGTTGCTCGCGTCTCGCTCGCCTGGCTCGGTCCGAGGATTCCCTCACAGGCTCTGAGCGGCGCGGGCGCGATATCTGGACGCCGGTTCAGTCCCGTGCCACACTCGCGCCGTGATCGCGCTCGGAATCGATCCCGGCTCGCGCCGCTGCGGCTACGGCGTGGTGGCGCGGCTGGGCTCGCGGCTGGAGGTGGTGGAGTCGGGGGTCCTGGCGCCCGGGGGGGGACGCGCGCTCTGCGAGCGGCTGGGCGAGATCCTCTGCGGGCTGGAGGCGGTCATCGCCCGCGCCGGACCGGCCGAGGTGGCGGTGGAGTCGGCCTTCTTCGGCCTCTCCGCCCGCTCGGCGCTGGTGCTCGGACAGGCGCGCGGGGTGGCCCTGGCGGCCGCCGCCCGCGCCGGGCTGCCGGTCTTCGAGTACGCGCCCGCCCAGGTGAAGCGGGCCTTCGCCGGCAACGGCCGGGCCGAGAAGGCGCAGATGATCCGCATGGCCCAGACCATCCTCGGCGTCAGCGCCGACCTCTCCGACGAGGCCGACGCGCTCGCCATCGCCGTCTGCCACCTCGCGAGCCGGGCCGGTGCGCTGCGGCTCGGGGCCGGCGCCTCCTCGGCGCGCGCGGGCGGCCAGTCGGCGGAGCGCGCCCTCTCGAGGCTGCGCCCCTCGGTGCGCCGCCCTGGGAGCGCCGCGTGATCGCGCAGCTCACCGGCACGGTGCTCGAGAAGGGCGACGGCTTCGCGGTGGTCGACGTGAACGGCGTCGGCTACCGGGTCTTCCTCTCCGATCTCGCGCTGCAGGCGCTGCCGCCCCGCGGCGAGCGGGCCCAGGTGCGCACCTTCACCCATGTCTCCCAGGACGCCATCCACCTCATCGGCTTCGCCGGCGAGGACGAGGAGCGGGTCTTCCACGCGCTCGTCGAGGTCAAGGGCGTGGGCCCCCGGGCCGCCCTCAAGATCCTCTCCGGCATCGCGCCGCGCGACCTCGCGCAGGCGGTGGCGCACGGCGAGGTGGCGAAGCTCACCAAGGTGCCCGGCGTCGGCAAGAAGACCGCGGAGCGGCTGGTGGTGGAGCTCAAGGACAAGCTGCAGGTCCTGGCCCGCGCCGCCGCCCCGGGGGAGCCGCGGAAGCCCGACGGCGGTCCGCTCGAGCAGGTCGCGCAGGCGCTCCTCGGCCTGGGCTTCCGGCCGCAGCAGGCGGAGGGCGCGGTGGACGCGCTGCGCGACCGGGCGGAGGGGCGAGAGGTGGACGACCTCCTCCGCGAGGCGCTCAAGCTCCTGAGGGGTTAGAGTCGCGCCATGTCCGTCCGCCCCGCCCGCGAGCTCTCCGCCGACTCGAGCCCCGCCGAGGAACGGCTCGAGCAGTCGCTCCGGCCCGCCACCTTCGAGGAGTACGTCGGCCAGGAGAAGCTGGTCGCGAACTTCCGCGTCTACGCCCGCGCCGCGCGCCAGCGGGGCGAGGCGCTCGACCACGTGCTCCTCTCCGGCCCCCCCGGCCTCGGCAAGACCTCGCTCGCCCACATCCTCTCGCGCGAGCTGGGGGTGGCGCTCCACGTCACCAGCGGCCCGGCCCTGGTGAAGAAGGGCGACCTCGCCGGCCTGCTCACCGCCCTGCAGCCGCGCGACATCCTCTTCATCGACGAGATCCATCGGCTCTCGCCGTCGGTGGAGGAGGCGCTCTACCCGGCCATGGAGGACTTCCGCTTCGACGTGGTGCTGGGCGCCGGGCTCGGCGCGCAGACCATGGAGATGAAGCTCGAGCGCTTCACCCTCGTCGGCGCCACCACCCGCACCGGCCTGCTGGCGAGCCCGCTGCGCGACCGCTTCCCCATCCAGGAGCGGCTCGAGTACTACTCGCCGCCGGAGCTGCGCGAGATCGCCGAGCGGGCGGCGCGGAAGCTCGACCTCCCGGTCGACCCCGACGGCGCCGAGGAGCTCGCCCGGCGCGCCCGCGGCACCCCGCGCATCGCCATCCGCCTGCTGCAGCGGGCCCGCGACTTCGCCCAGGTGGAGGGGGAGGGGAAGCTCACCCGCGAGATCGTGGACCTCACCCTTTCCCGCCTGGCGGTGGACCGGGGCGGGCTCGACGCCATGGACCGGCGCATCCTCACGGTGGTGGTGGACACCTTCGGCGGCGGCCCGGTGGGCATCGAGGCGGTCGCGGCGGCGGTCGGCGAGGAGCGCGACACCATCGAGGACGTGTACGAGCCGTTCCTGGTGCGCGAGGGCTACCTGGCGCGCACGCCGCGCGGGCGCATCGCCCTCCCGGCGGCCTACGAGCACCTGGGACGCGCCAAGCCCGGCGGCAAGCAGGGCGACCTGCTCTGAGCGGGGCGCCTCCGGGCAGCGCGCCGGCTCACCACGGCACCTGCCGCTCGCGCAGGGGCGGGCGGCGGCGGAAGACCCTCACCAGCAGGAGGCCGGCCAGGAACCCGCCCACGTGGGCGAAGAAGGCGACCCCGCCCCCACCGCCGCCGTAGACCATCGCCAGCAGCTGCAGCAGGAACCAGGCGCCGATGAAGAAGAACGCCGGCACGTAGAACAGGCGGATGAAGAAGAAGATCGGGACGAGGGTGAGCACCCGGGCGCGCGGAAAGAGCACCACGTAGGCCGCGAGCACACCGGCGATGGCGCCGCTGGCGCCGACCATGGGCGTGAGCACATCGCCGGCGAAGGACGAGAGCACCGCCTGCGAGAGCGCCGCCGCTACGCCGCTCGCGAGATAGAAGGCGAGGAAGCGGCCCGGACCGAGCGCGACCTCCACCGCGCGCCCGAAGATCCAGAGGAAGAGCATGTTGCCGCCGATGTGGGCGAGGCCTCCATGGAGGAACATGCTCGTGAAGACGGTGAGCGGGGGCGGGACGAGATCGGGCGGCGCGACGTCGGCGAAGGTCAGGATCTCGTAGGGGATGGCGCCGCCCTCTTGCGTGGAGAGGTAGAGCCCAGGCCCCAGCAGCTGCCAGGCGAAGGCGAGGACGTTGACCGCGATGAGCGCCACCGTGAGCACGGGCGCCCGGCTCAGCTCGATGTCGTCCTTGAGAGGGATCACCACTCACCGTTAGCAGGAAGCCGACGTCAGTCCGCCCACTCACAGAGGTATAACTCGCTGCGTCTATTTTGCGTCTGGCCTGGCGTTCCCTGACAGCGAAGTCGCAGATCCGAGAGGGGTGTGCGGCGACCCGCCAGCCTCGCGTAGGTCGCCGGGTCGGGGCTGGCGCCTTTGTCGTTGCGAAAATAGCGTGGTTGCGGCAGCTTGCACCGTCCGTAGGCTCCGCCCCGGGGGAACGGACCAGTTCGGGATCGCGTGGCACGTCGATTGCTGGTCCTGAGCGTGCGTTTTTTCGACGCGACGGCGAAGCTCGCGGTCGGCGCAACACGGACGGGTGGGAAGGGTTCGAGGAGCGGGACACCTTCGATGAGCTACTGGAAACAGCGGACCATCCTCAAGCGCGTCAGCTGCACCGGCGTCGGGCTCCACTCCGGCGCGCCGGCGCGGCTCACGCTCGCCCCGGCTCCGCCCGACGCCGGCATCCGCTTCGTCCGCACCGACCTCGGGATGGACGTCCCGGCCCGCGCCGACGCGGTGGTCGACACCACCCTCAGCACCACCCTGGGCTCAGGCCCGGCCCGCGTGGCGACGGTGGAGCACGTGCTCGCGGCCCTCACCGGGCTCGGCATCGACAACTGCCGGGTGGAGGTGGACGGTCCCGAGGTGCCCATCCTCGACGGCTCGGCGGCCCCGTTCGTCTACCTCATCGAGGAAGGCGGCGTGGCGCTCCAGCCGGTCGGGAAGCGCTTCCTGGTGGTCTCGCAGGCCACCGAGGTCAGGGACGGCGACCGGCTGGTGCGGCTCGAGCCCGCCCGCGAGCTCTCGCTGCGCTTCACCGCCGACTTCAGCCATCCGCTCATCACCGAGCAGGTCTTCGACTTCACCTTCTCCGACCGGAGCTTCGCCCGCGAGGTCGCGCCCGCGCGCACCTTCTGCCTGCTGCGCGACGTGGAGGCCATGCGCGCCCGCGGACTGGCGCGCGGCGGCAGCCTCGAGAACGCCATCGTGGTGGACGAGTTCTCGATCCTCAACCCGGGCGGCCTGCGGTTCCCCGACGAGTTCGCGCGCCACAAGGTGCTCGACGCGCTCGGCGACCTCACCCTGGCCGGCCTGCCGCTCATCGGCGCCCTCACCGCCCGCAAGAGCGGCCACGCCATGAACCAGGCGCTCGTTCGCAAGTTCCTGGCGACGGCGGGCAGCCACCGGGTCATCCGGGTGACGGGCGAGAAGGAGCTCGAGCCGCTCCAGATCAGGCTCCCGGCGCTGGCGCTCCCCGGCGCCGGCTACGGCGTGGCCTAGCTCCACCCCGCGCAGCCCGGCGGCTCGCTGCGCACCTTTGATCAGGTGGCGCGACGGCTCGACACCTACCGCAGCAAGCGCGACTTCGGCGTCACGCCCGAGCCGCCCCCGGAGGCGTCGGCGCCGCGCCGCGAGGGGCCGCCCCGCTACATGGTGCACAAGCACCACGCTCGCCGGCTGCACTACGACCTGCGGCTCGAGATGGGCGGCGCGCTCGCGAGCTGGGCGGTGCCGAAGGGGCCGAGCTACGACCCCGCGGAGAAGCGGCTGGCGGTGCGGACCGAGGACCATCCGCTCGCCTACGGCGCCTTCGAGGGGCGCATCCCCGACGGCGAGTACGGTGCCGGCGACTCGCTCATCTGGGACCAGGGGACCTACGACACCATCCCTCCGGGACAGGCGGCGCGCCAGCGGGAGAAGGGCCACCTGGCGCTGGAGCTCCACGGCGAGAAGCTGCGCGGCCGCTGGCACCTCGTGCGGACGCGAGAGGCGGGCGGCAAGGAGCAGTGGCTCCTGTTCAAGGCCAAGGACGAGGTGGCGGACCCGGCCTTCGACGTGGTCGCCGAGCGGCCCGAGTCGGTCGCGAGCGGGCGCCGCGTCACCCGCGGCCCGGTGGCGGCGAGGACGCTGCGCGCTCATCATCCCCCGCCCATGGACCTGCTCCTGCGGGTCTGGCCGCCCATGCTGGCGACGCTGGCGAAGGCGAAGGACCTACCGGGCGAGTGGGTGCTCGAGGTGAAGTACGACGGCTTCCGCGCGCTCGCCGGCCTCTCGGGTGGGCAGCTCACGCTGCAGAGCCGCAACGGGCTCGACCTCGCGCCCCGCTTCCCAGCCGTGGCGCGGGCGCTCTCGCGGCTGGTGGTGGGCGAGGCGGTGATCGATGGCGAGATCGTGGCCTTCGACCGCGCCGGGATCTCGCGCTTCCAGCTCCTGCAGGGCGCCGGGGGCGCGCTCCGCTACGTGGCCTTCGACCTGCTCTGGCACGAGGGGGAGGACCTGCGCGCGCGGCCCCTCGAGGAGCGGCAGGAGCTGCTCGCGAGCCTGCTCGCCGGCGCCCCGGAGGAGCTGGTGCTGGCGGAGCCGGTCGCCGGCACCGTGGCGGAGGGGCTGGCGCGGGCTCGGCGCGAGGGCTTCGAGGGGCTGCTGGCGAAGCGGCGCGGCTCGCCTTACCGCGGCGGGCGGGGGCGGGACTGGCTCAAGCTCAAGGTGGCGGGCGCGCAGGAGGTGGCGATCGTGGGGTTCACCCCCATCACCACCGGCGACCGCGCCATCGGCGCGCTGCTGGTCGCGGTGCGCGAAGGGCGTGGCTTCCGCTACGCCGGCAAGGTGGGCACCGGCTACACCGACGCGGTCCGACGCGCCCTCTGGAAGCGGCTGCTGCCCGATCGGCTGGAGGCGGCCCCGGCCACCGGGGCGCCCCGGCTTCGCGAGGCGCGCTGGGTGAAGCCGCGGCTGGTGGCGCAGGTGGCCTTCGCGGAGTGGACCGCCGACGGCCGGCTGCGGCACCCCTCGTTCCAGGGGCTGCGCGACGACAAGCGGCCGGAGGAGTGCGTCCGGGAAGGCTGAGCGCCGGGGCCGTCCGGCGCGCCACCGAGTGGACTCCACTCAGTGGAGGGCGCGGGGCTCGCGGGCCTCCCGGGCTCCGCGCGCGATCGGCGCGGTGGCGCGCTCCAGGAGCCGCTTCACCAGGATCGACGCGGCGGCGGCGCCCGCGGCGGCCAGGACCTTCTCGGCCACCGAGGGCTCGCGCGCGACCTTGTGTGGAGCGTCGATCATGCGGGAGACCGCGCGGCCGAGCCGCCGCGCCCGCTCCACCGGTCGCCGGCGGCGCCGGCGCGCCGTGACCACCAGCGCCACCGCCCCTCCCACCGCCAGCGCCACGCCCACCCCGGCCGCCCCGACCGCGACCGGGTGCCGCTGCAGCTGCAGCCGGAGATCGAAGAGCTCCCGGCGTCGCCGGTCGAGCTCCGAGACCAGGTCGCCGATGTCGCCGCGGAGGATCTCGATCTCACTTTCCAGCTGGCGCGCCTGCCGCCGCGGGCTCTCGCCGCTCATGGCATCCGCTCCTTGGCGAAGCGCAGGTCGTCCTCGAGCGTGCGCCGCGTGGCCTGGAGCGGGCTGCGCACCCGCCGCGCCCACCCGACGAGCCCCGCCACCGTGCCGATGGCCAGCACCACCGCGGCCACGATGAGCGCCCCGGCCCAGCCGCTCCAGACGCCGGCCTCCGCGAGCCCGAGCACCAGCGCCATCAGCAGCAGGGCGAGCGCGAGCAGGGCGCAGACGCCGGCGATGCCGAGGCCGCTCGCCATCGAGAGCTCGGTCTTGAGATCCGCGCGCAGCTCGCTCTTGGCGAGCTCCACCTCCTTGCGCGCGAGGGAGGACGCCTTGCGCGCAAGCTCCGTCACCAGGTCGCGGAGGGGGAGCTGGCGGGGAATGGCGGCGCGGGGCGCGGCGGCGCGAGGCGCAGGCCTCGGCGAGGCGGGGCTGGGGATCTCTGCCATGGCTTCCTCCGCCGCTACAAGCTAGCCACGCGCCGGTCGCGGGTGCGCGGCAGGCGCCAGCCCGCCAGCCTCCCTCTCGAAGCGGGACCTTCGCCGGCCGGTTGCGGCGCGAGGGCGCGCGCCGAAGATTGCATCTGGACCGCCTGGCCCCATGTCGCCGGGTGGTGAAGGGGGGGCCGCGGCGCCGCCGGGGGTGACCGGGCGGCGCCGCGGTGCGGTCTCTCGTCGGAGCCTGTGAGGGACTCCTCGAAGTGGCCTTCTTCAAAGGCTCTCAGTGCAGCCGGCGGCTTCGCGCTCGCCTCGGCGCGGGTGGCTCCGCGAGGGCCGGCAGCTCCTGCCGCAGCGTCAGCACCGGCGCGAAGAGGTCACCCCGCGCCTCCACCCGGGAGAGCACCGCCGCCGCCTCGAAAGCCAGCGACTCCGGCCGCCGCTCCCGGGAGGCGCCCTCGACCTCGTCCCAGCTGAGCGGGGTGCTCACCGTCGGGCGCTCTCGCGCGCGCAGCGAGTAGACGCAGACCGTGGTCTTGTGTGGGTCGTTCTGGCTCCAGTCCACCAGCACCTTCCCGGTCCGGAGCGACTTCTTCATCGAGGAGACCACCAGCTCCGGGCGCCGCTGCTCGAGCAGCTCCGCCGCGGCGCGCGCGAAGGCCTTGGTGCGGTCGTAGATCATCGCCCGGCCGTTGAGGGGCACGTAGAGCTGCAGCCCCTTGGAACCGGAGGTCTTGGGCCAGGCCTCCAGCCCCAGCTCGGCGAACAGGCCGCGCAAGAGGAGCGCCACCTCGCAGCACTCGAGCAGGCCGGCCGGAGGGCCCGGGTCGAGGTCGAAGACCATCATGGTCGGGTGCGCGATGGTGCGCGCCAGGGAGAGGGAGGTGTGCAGCTCGAGGTCGGCGATGTTGGCGGCCCAGATCAGGGTGGCGACCTCGTCGGCGACGCAGAAGTGGATGTCCTCCTGGTTGCCCTCGCTCCAGACCGGCTCCGTGTGCACCCAGCGCGGCCGGTGCGGCGGGCAGCGCTTCTCGTAGAAGAACGGCCCGTTCACGCCTTCCGGATAGCGCTTCAGCGTGAGCGGTCTCCCGCGCAGGTGAGGCAGCAGCACCGGCGCGACGCGGGTGTAGTAGTCGATCACCTGCCCCTTGGTGAACCCGGTCGCCGGATAGAACACCTTGTCGAGGTTGGAGAGACGCAGCCGCCGCCCCTCCACCTCGATCTCCACGCCGCCGCGCTCGCTCACCCGTCCCCCCGCTTCTTGGCGCCCTTGCGCCGCGTGACGTGCGCGGCCTCGGCGCTCCGGTGGCGGCGCTCGCCGGCCGGCGCCGCCTCCTCCTCGGCCGGTGCCGGACCTGCCTTCCGATTCCGCGCCGCGGCGAGGCTCGCCGCCAGCGCGTCCGCCAGGTTCACCACCTTCGACGGCTGCTCGGCCGGCTGCGACACGATCTCCTCCCCCGCCGCCTTCTTCTCGAGGAGCGCCAGGACCTTCTCGCGGTAACGGTCGTGGTACTTGCGAGGATCGAACTTCGCCGCCAGCGAGGACACCAGCTGCTCCGCCATGGCGAGCTCGCGCGGCGCGGGCGCGGCGTGCTCGGGCAGGCCCAGGTCGTCCTGGGGCACCACCTCGTCGGCGTAGTTCATGATGGAGAGCGCGAGGCCCTGGCCCATCGGCCTGAGCACGCAGAGAGACTCCTTGGTCCGCATGACGAACCGGCCCAGCGCCACCTTGCCGCTGCGGCGCATGGTCTCGAGCAGCAGGGCGTAGGCCTTCGCGGCCCCCTTGTCGGGCCCGAGGTGGTAGGTCGCGTCGTAGTAGATGGGGTCGATCTCCTCGAGCCCGACGAACTCCTCGATGTCGATGGTGCGGCTGCCCTTGGGATCGGCCTGCTCCAGCTCTTCCCGGGTGACGGTGACGTAACGGTGAGGCCCCACCTCGTAGCCCTTCACCACGTGCTCGTAGGGCACCTCCTTGCCCTCCGCCGAGCAGACCCGGTGCATCTCGATGCGCGCGCCGTCGGCGTCGTGGAGCATGTTGAAACGCACCTCCTTGTGCGAGACGGCGCTGAAGAGCTTCACCGGGATGTTCACCAGCCCGAAGCTGACCGCGCCGCTCCAGATGGCTCTCGGCATGCGCACCTCCTCGCCGCAAGATCCTTCCCCCGGGCCCCGGCGGCAAACCGGTGAGCCAGCCTGCCCGCTCACCCATCGATCGGGCCGGCGCGCGCCCGGTGGGGAGGCGGCGCGGCGGGCGCCCGAAGTCGCCCCGCCTCCCGCCGATGGCTAGCCTTTCGTCAGAAAGGAGTCTTGCGATGCTCTGGACCGTCACGATCATCCTCTTCGTGCTCTGGGCGCTCGGCATGGTGAGCGGCGCCACCATGGGCTGGTGGATCCACCTGCTCCTCGTCCTCGCCGTCATCAGCCTCATCTTCGCCGTGATGCGCCGCGGTGCGGCCACGGTCTGAGGCCCGATGAAGGCTCGTTCGTCACGCCGGGTGGCCTTCGCCACGGCGGTGCTCCTCGCCTGCTCCACCCAGCAACGGGCGCAGGTGGAGACCGCCGCGGCGAAGGCCCTGGTCTCGGACGAGCAGGAGAAGCAGCTCGGGCTGCAGGTCAAGCAAGAGCTGGAGCAGCAGCAGCACGTGAAGTACCTCGAGGACCCGCAGGTCGTCGGGTACGTGAAGTCGATCACCGATCGCATCCTGCCCTTCGCGAAGAAGGATCGGCCGGGCGAGGAGTGGGACGTCAAGGTGATCGACGACCCCAAGACGGTGAACGCCTTCGCCACGCCGGGCGGCCACCTCTACGTCTACTCGGGTCTGCTGCTCGCGGCCGACGACGAGTCGCAGGTGGCCGGAGTGCTGGCGCACGAGGCGGGGCACGTGGTGGCGCGCCACTCCGCGCGGCAGATGGTGGACGCCTTCGGCCTGCAGGCGGTGACCGCGCTCGCGCTGGGCCAGAACCCCTCGCTGGCCTCGCAGCTGGTGACCGGCGCCGGCGGCAAGGGGCTCATGCTCGCCAACAGCCGCGGCGACGAGAGCGAGGCGGACGAGTACGGCGCCCGCTACTCGAGCGCGGCCGGCTTCGACCCGCACGGCATCGTCCACTTCTTCGAGAAGCTCAAGGCGACGGAGGGGAACCAGCCCAGGTCGCTGGCGTTCCTCTCCGACCATCCGGCGACGCCCGACCGGATCGCCCGGGTCAACGCGTACATCGAGCAGCACCACCTGGGAGGCACCGAGCGCGATCCGGAGAAGCACGCCGCGGTGAAGTCCCACCTCGAGCAGCGCTACGGCTCGGCGGCGACCAGCGCGCCGGCTGGCAGCCCGGCGGCGGCCGGCAGGTGACGCGCGGTCACTGCGACGCCCAGTTCAGGTGATACCTGGCGTCAGCGCAGCGCGCCGTCAGACGTGGTGGCGGTGCGCCGTCGGCTGCGCCCCGGCCTCGGGATCGGCCGGTGAGTCGTCGCCCAGCTCCACGCCGCAGTACTTGAAGATCCGCAGCTGGTGCTGGCGGAGCCCGCGGAGCGCGCAGGGGCGGGTCACCTCGGTGAGCGCCCGGGCCAGCACCGCCACCGCGATGTCCGAGAACTCGCGCACGAGGCTGAAGTCGAGGGTCACCCTGGCGGCCTTCTCCTTCTGCAGCAGCTCGCGGAGCGACCAGGCGCCGCCGCGGTCGAGCTCGCCGGAGACGCGCAGGGTCATCCGATCACCTTCGCGCTCGAGGACGATGTCGCAGGCCATGGTGAGGTCTCCCCGGTTTACAAATAGTAGAGGAAGAGCTTGTCGAAGCCGGACGAGCGCAGCGCCGCCGGGGGGTCGCTCCAGAGCGCCGGCTGCTGGTAATCGGGCTGGCTGCAGAGGCAGTCGCCACAGTGGGGGCAGATCTTGGAGGGGTGCCCCCGGCTGCAGCCGCACCAGGGCGCGGACAGCAACTCGAACTCCTCCCCGCAGAGCGGGCAGCGGACCGGATGGGACCGACTTGGCGCCCCCGAAGGCGCGGTCTCGACTGCTTGCACGGACGGTTCCTTGTCTGGGGGGCAGGCGGGTGTGCCCCTCCGAGCCAGGAAACTGTGCACGAGCCAGCCAGGTGACAACCCGTCCGGCGGCCGGCGACCCAATCGGTCCTGTGCGCTTAGTGGCCTACATTGCTCTACTTTTCACCTTTGCGCTCCAGCTCGGGCAGGCGCTGCTCATCCGCCCCCGGGGTGACCCGGAAGACCTGCTGCGGATCGAGCCCCAGCCGGCTGACGGTCTCGTGGTCGGGAGCGCCGGTCGCCGCGAGCCCCTCCTGCTCCTGGAACCGCCGCAGCGCGGCGCTGGTCTTCCGGTCGAGCTTGCCCGTCGTCGACTCCCCCTCCAGCAGCCCGCGGCTCGCGAGCGCCTGCTGGATCTTCCTGGCGGCGCCTGGTGTGAGGAGGGCCTGCGGGGAGGGCGCGAGCGGCGGCCGTCCAGGGGCGGGGGGGACCCTCCTCCCCGCGCCACGGGCCGCGGGCGTGCGAGCGCCCCGTTCGCCGTCCCCCCCGGCCGCAGGCTCGCCCACGTGCCGGGTGTGAAGGCAGGCGGCGAGCGCGACGGCCGCGGCGGGAAGGAGGAAGGCGCGCCTCAACGGTCCGCCTCCGCGCGCGGCCCCAGGCCGGCGACGCT
The DNA here is from genome assembly GCA_035656915.1 of Anaeromyxobacteraceae bacterium. Taxonomy (GTDB): domain Bacteria; phylum Myxococcota; class Myxococcia; order Myxococcales; family Anaeromyxobacteraceae; genus Anaeromyxobacter_B. The sequence goes on along the minus strand of DASRRJ010000002.1, from coordinate 36,515 downwards.
GTTCATCAGGCCGGCCACGAAGGCGTTCCTGAGCACCCCGAAGAGCGTCGGCCAGACCTGCGCCTTCGGGTCGTTCACCACCCCTCGGATTGGAATGGTGGTAGCCACCGCGTCGCGTCCCGGGACGCGGTCGGAGAAGACGTGCAGCGCCTGATCCGCCACCGCCGCCTCGAGCCGCTTGAAGAGGCCGGCGCCCTGCCTGGCCTTGACCTCGGGCCGCTTCAGGACCGGCCGCACCGCCCCGTCGATCCGGCCCCGGCGGGCCTCGAAGCGCGCCGAGAGATCGAGCGTGCCGCTCGCCGGCTCGAGGTCGCTCTTGGCGGAGAGGAAGGACGCCAGCTCCACCAGGCGAAGCCCGGTGAGGCGCGCCTGTCCGGCGAAGGTGAGCCCCTTCGCGAGCGGGTCGGCGCTGGCGTAGAGGGAGACCCGCCCGCTCCGCTGCAGGGACCCGGAGAGCGCGAGCACCGTGGGAGCGCCGCGCTGCAGCGCGGGGCGGGTGGCGAAGTTCTCCACGGTGGCCTCCACCCCGTGCAGCCAGAGCTCGGCGCGCTCGGCCTCGGTCGCGTCGGTGAAGGTGAGCTCGCCGTCCTTCACCTCGATCCGGTCGAGCTTGAAGGGCGCGAGGCGCTTCAGCTTGTCGGCGATGTCGGGCAGCTCCGTCTGCTGCTCCGACCTGCTGCGCGAGGCGATGAGGTTCCCCTTGGGGTGCTCCATGGACGCCTTCGCCACCAGGTGGCCGTGGAAGAGCTCGCGCCAGTAGAGCCCGGCCGCCATCCGCCGCGCGTAGAAGATGGGCTTGCCCTGGGCCGCCGCGGAGCGCTTCACGATCTTCAGATCCGTGATCTCGCCGGAGAGGTGGAAGACCGAGACCGAGAGGTCCGCGAAGGTGACCGACATGCCGGGAACCTCGGAGAGCACCTTGCGGACGTGCGCCGCGAGGAGCGGGTTGAGGGCGAAGCGCAGGGCCGCGAAGAGCAGCGCCAGCACGCCGAGCGCGACGAGGAGCCACCGCGGCGGTCCCCTCCGCCGCGGCCGCGGTTCGGTGCTGGCCCTGCGTCCGTTCGAGCGCCACGCCACGCGTCGGCCCCCTCCAGGTCAAACCTAGGTCCGCAGGAAGTGCCCGAGCACGGCGCCGTAGAGCACGTGACCGGCGACCACCCAGAGCGGCGTCTGCCAGCCGTAGTGGAGCGCGAGGAAGCCCGGGGGCTCGAGCAGCCGCCCGGCCTCCGGACCGTGCTGCTCGCTCGCCATGCGGGGGTGGACCCCGGGGAGGAGCGGCATCACGAGGGTGAGCACCGCCGCGGCGTGGCCCAGGCCCAGGAGCGCGCCGCGCCACCAGGTGGCGCCGCCCCAGGCGCTCAGCGCGAGGGCGTAGAAGAGGGCGAAGATCCAGCCGTTGAGGAGGTGGACCAGCGCGCCCACCACCTTGGCCCGGTCGCGGTGCGGGGTGAAGATCGTCCCCAGCATGAAGGGCAGGTTCATGCGGGTGAAGCCGAGCCCCTGGCTGGCCGCGGTCAGCGCCGTGAGGAGCACGGTCGCGACGAAACCCCACACCGCCCAGTGGCCGGCGTTCACAGCGGCGCCTCCACCTCGCGCCGCGGCGCCGCCCGCGGGACTTCGCGCTGGTGCGGGAGATGCGGCCTCGCGGCCCGGCGGGTCTCGAGCGAGAGGGCCGCGTTCACCAGCCCGACGTGAGTGAACGCCTGCGGGAAGTTGCCCAGCGCGCCGAGGGTGGCGGGGTCGACCTCTTCCGCGAGCAGGCCGAGCTCGTTGCGGAGCTGGAGGAGCCGTTCCATCCGCAGCTCGGCCTCCTCGAGTGAGCCTCCACCGAGCGCCAGGTGCTCGACCGCCCAGAAGCTGCAGATCCCGAAGGCGCCCTCGCCGGCGTCGACCGACTCAGGGTAGCGGTAGAGGAGGGCGCCCCCGGCGGAGAGGGCGGTGGAGAGCCGGCGCCAGGTGGCCCGCATCCGCGGCGTGTCCGGCGCGCAGTACCCGTACCAGGGGAGGAGCAGGAGCGATGCGTCGAGCCGGTCGCCGCCGAGCCCGGCAGTGTAGCTCTGCAGGGCCGGGTTCCAGGCCCGCGCATCGACCAGGTCGCGGATGTCGGCGCGGGCGGCGCAGAAGCGCTCGCGCGGCACTCGCGGCAGGTGCCCGCGGGTCTCGAGGTGCAGGAGCCGGTCGAGCGCCGTCCAGCAGAGCACCTTCGAGAAGGTGTTCTGGGCGCGGCCGCCGCGCGGCTCCCAGATCCCCTCGTCGGGCTCCCTCCAGACCTCGCAGACGTGGCGCCCGAAGTCGATGAGCATGCGGGCGGTCTCGCGGTCGAGGCCGCCGCCGGCGTGCACGAACTGACAGGCCGCGTCCACCACCTCGCCGTAGACGTCGAGCTGCAGCTGGTCGCGCGCCGCGTTGCCGAGGCGCACCGGCCGCGAGCCGCGGTAGCCGGCGAGCTCGGGCCGGTCCTCCTCCGGCGGCGGGTCCCGCCCGAACACGTCGTAGAGGACGCGGAGCCGGGGCCGCGTGAGGCGGGTGGTGTGGATGAGCCAGGACACGAACGACTCGGCCTCGTCGACGTAGCCCAGGCCGAAGAGGGCTCGCGCCGTGAAGGCGGCGTCGCGCAGCCAGCAGAAGCGGTAGTCCCAGTTGAGCGCGCCCCCCTCGCGCTCCGGCAGGGAGGTGGTGGGCGCGGCCACGATGGCGCCGGAGGGGGCATAGGCGAGCAGCTTCAGCGCCAGCGCGCTGCGCACCACCGCCTCGCGGAACGGCCCCGAGTAGCGGGCCCGCGCGGACCAGAGGCGCCAGAAGCGCTCCGTCCGCGCCAGCGCGGCGTCCGCCTCCGCGCCGAGGGCGGAGAGCACCGCGGGGCCCTCGCCGGCGTAGACCAGGGAGAAGCGGGCGGTCTCGCCGGCGCGCAGGCGGAAGCTGGCGCGCGCCCCGCCGGCGTCCGCCTCGAGCGGCCGGTCGGAGCGGAGCGCGAAGAGCCCCGCGCCCGATTCGAAGCGCAGCCCGAGCCGGCCGGCGTCGCGCCAGCGCCCCGTCCCCCGCCCGAGGTCGGGCCTGAGGTCCAGGATCGCCTCCACCCGCACCTCTCCCTCCTCGCAGGTGACGCACCGCAGGAGCTCGTGCTCGGGGACGAGGAGCGTGCGCTTCTCCGCCTCGCTCGCCACCGTCATGCAGTCGGTGACGCGCAGCCGCCCGCCCGTCGTCCGGTGCACCGTCTCGAGCACGTTGGTGCCCGGGAGATAGCGCCAAGAGGTGTGGCGTCGCCCCTCCGGGCCGAGGCGCCAGCACCCCGCGCCGGGGTCGAGCAGCGAGCCCATCACCGGCGCGCTGTCGAAGCGCGGCCAGCAGAGCCACTCCACCGTGCCGTCCCGGGACAACAGCGCGGCGGAGCGGCAGTCGCCGATGAGCGCGTGGTCCTCGATGGGCTGCGGTCCGATCATTTCCTTCCGCAGGCCAACTTCCGCTTGACTCCCCGCCGCCGCAACACAGGATGGAGCCGGGCGGCCGTCCGCCCGCGGAGAGGACCCTCCCGACGTGACCCGACGCCGCTCCACCTTCTGGGGACAGGCGATCGCCTTCCTCGACCGCTCCCGGCGGCTCGGCGCGGTCGACCTCCTCCTCCTGCTGGCGCTCGGATGCGCGGTCTTCGGGCTGGTGCGGCTGGCGCAGCAGTGGACCGGCACGCTCGAGCCGGCGGCGGCCATCGACCTCTCGCCGAGGGCGCTCCCGCGCTACACCCTGCTGTCGCTCTCGCGGGGGCTCGCCGCCTACGCGCTCTCGCTCGCCTTCACCCTGGCCTACGGCTACTGGGCGGCGCGCGACCGGGTGGCGGAGCGGGTGCTCATCCCCCTGCTCGACATCCTGCAGAGCATCCCGGTGCTCGGCTTCATGCCCGGCCTCGTCCTGGCGCTGGTGGCCCTCTTCCCCCACCGCAACGTCGGCCTGGAGCTGGCCGCGGTGCTGATGATCTTCACCGGGCAGGCCTGGAACATGACCTTCAGCTTCTACTACTCGCTCAGGAACGTCCCGCGGGACCTCTCCGAGGCCGCCACGCTCTACCGCTTCTCCTGGTGGCAGCGGCTGCGGAAGGTGGAGTTGCCGTTCGCCACCATCGGCCTGGTCTGGAACAGCATGATGAGCATGGCCGGGGGCTGGTTCTTCCTCATGGTGAGCGAGGCCTTCCAGCTCGGCGACCGGGACTTCAGGCTGCCCGGGCTCGGCTCGTACATGAGCGCCGCCGCCGCGGCCGGCGACCGGGCCGCCATGCTCCAGGCGGTGCTGGCCATGACCGCCATGATCGTGCTCCTCGACCAGCTCCTGTGGCGGCCGGTGGTGGTCTGGGCGCAGAAGTTCCGCGTCGAGGAGTCGGGGCAGGCGGAGGAGATGCGCTCCTGGTTCCTGGAGCTCCTGCAGCGCTCGCGGCTGCCTCGGCTGCTGCGGCCCGTGCTGCGCGCGCTTCGCCGCGGCGCCCGCCGCGCCCCCGTGGACCCGACGGCGCAGGCCGCGGCGGCGGTCCGCGGGCGCGGGCGCGGAGCGGCGCTCGTATCCGCCGCGCTCTTCGCGGCGCTGCTCGCGCTGCTGCTCTTCGGCGCCTTCGAGATGGTGGGGCTGCTGCGCCAGCTGCCGCTCGCCGAGTGGGGCGGCATCGGGCTCTCGGCGCTGCTCACCCTGTTGCGCGTGCTCGGCGCCACCGTCCTCGGCACGCTCTGGGCGGTGCCGGCCGGGATCGCCATCGGCCTCTCCCCCCGCCTCTCGCGCGTGCTCCAGCCGGTGGTCCAGGTGGTGGCCTCCTTCCCGGCCCCCATGCTCTTCCCTGCCGCAGTGGCGCTGCTCGCCGCGGCCGGGGTGACCCTGGGCGTCGGGAGCGTGGTGCTGATGCTGCTCGGCACCCAGTGGTACATCCTCTTCAACGTGGTGGCCGGCGCGAGCGCCATCCCCGCCGACCTGCGCGAGGCGGCGCGCCTCTACCGTTTCTCGCCCTGGCAGCGCTTCCGGCGGCTCTACCTGCCGTCGGTCTTCCCGTACCTCGTGACCGGCTGGGTCACCGCCGCCGGCGGGGCCTGGAACGCCAGCATCGTCTCCGAGTACGTGAGCTACGGCGGGCGCTCCCTCGCGACGGACGGCCTGGGGTCTCGGGTGAGCCTGGCCGCGGCCGGGGCGCGCTTCCCGGCGCTGGCTGCCAGCCTGCTGGTGATGGCGCTGGTGGTGGTCACCTTCAACCGCCTGGTCTGGCGCCGGCTGCACCGGCTCGCCGAGGACCGCTTCGCCCTGACTCGCTGAGGAGCAGAGAGCCGATGACCGTCCAGACCGCCTCCGCGCACCCCCCGGACCAGACGCCGCTCTGTGGCCTCGTGCACGTGACCCAGGAGTTCCCCCAGCCGCAAGGGCGGCCGCTCAAGGTGCTCGACGACGTGAGCCTCTCCGTCGGGTCGGGAGAGGTGGTGGCGCTCCTCGGTCCCTCGGGCTGCGGCAAGTCGACCATCCTGCGCATCCTGGCCGGCCTCACCCGTCCCACGCGCGGCGAGGTCCTCGACCACGGCCGGCCGCTCCAGGGGCTGAACCCGGGGATAGGGTTCGTGTTCCAGAGCTTCGCCCTCTACCCGTGGATGACGGTGAGCGAGAACGTGGAGGCGGTGCTGGAGGCGGCGGGGCTGCCGCGGGCCGAGCTGCGGGCGCGCGCCGAGAAGGCCATCCGCACCGTGGGGCTGGCCGGCTTCGAGGAGGCCTATCCGCGCGAGCTCTCGGGCGGCATGAAACAGCGGGTCGGCATGGCGCGCGCCTTCTCGCTCGAGCCGGAGCTGCTCTTCATGGACGAGCCCTTCAGCCAGGTGGACGCGCTCACCGCCGAGAGCCTCCGGGCCGAGGTCCTCGACATCTTCGCCGCCAGGGGCCGCCACCCGACCGCCATCCTGCTGGTCAGCCACGACATCAAGGAGGTGGTCTACATGGCCGACCGGATCGTGGTGCTCGGCGCCAACCCGGGGCGGGTACGGCAGATAGTGGACAACCGGCTGCCGCGACCGCGCGACTACCGCTCCCCGGAGCTGCTCCGGCTGGTGGACCAGCTCCACGACGTCATCACCGGCGCCGAGATGCCCGACGTCCCTGCCGCCGCGGCCGCCGGACCGGCCTTCGAGCACATCCCCAGCGTCCACCCCGGCGAGGTGGTGGGCCTGCTCGAGTACCTCGACGCCCGCGGCGGGCGCGAGGAGGTGTTCCGCATCGCCAACGACACCGGGCGCGAGTACGGCCGCACCATCGCGGTGGCCAACGCCGCCGAGCTGCTCGACTTCGTGGACACTCCGAAGCGCATGGTGGCGCTCGCCGCCGAAGGGCGGCGTTTCGTCACCGCCAGCCCCGAGGCGCGCAAGGCGATCTGGCGCGAGCGCATCCTCCAGCTCGCCCTCTTCAAGCAGGTGCACGAGGCGCTGGACCGGAAGCCGTCGCACCGGCTCGACCGGGAGTTCGTGCTCGAGCTGCTGGCGCTCAACATGCCGAGCGAGAACTACGACGCGCTGTTCGACGTCTTCGTGGACTGGGCGCGCTTCGGCGACCTCCTCTCCTACGAGGAGGAGAGCGGTACGCTCGGGCTGCAGTGAGCCGCCGCCGGGGCGGCGTCAGTTGGAGACGATGCGCGCCAGCGCGTGGCGCAGCGCGCCGAGCTCGAAGGGCTTGGCGAGGCAGCTGTCGGCCTCGGGCGGCTCGGGCGACGCCACCGCGCTGGTCACGATCACGCCGAGGTCGGAGTGGCGCGGGTCGGCGCGCAGCCGCTCGAGGAAGGTCCACCCGTCCATCCGCGGCATCATCAGGTCGAGGACGATGGCGCGCGGCTCGATCCCTTCCTCGAGCCGGTCGAGCCCTTCCTTGCCGTCCGCCGCGGTCACCACGTGATAGCCCTCGAGCTCGAGCCACTCGGCGAGCGCGCCGCGGATGTCGTCGTTGTCCTCGACGAGGAGGATCGTGATGCGCGGATCTGCCCGTACCCGAGGCGGCTCGACGGCCGAGAGGGGAGGTTGCCGCGTTGCGTCGTGCATGATGGGCTCGGCTTCCATGTCGTCCTCGGCCCACAACATGGCGACGATCCCGTGGATTTCCAAGACCGTCCCATTGAGGCCCTCCGGCGGAAGGGCGCCAAGCGGGCGACGGTCCGACCGAACGGGTGACGCCGTCGCAGCCGAAACCCCGCGTTCGACCTGCCTAGGGGAGGTCCGGTGCCTGTCCCGGCTGCCTAACCTGACCCAAGGACATGATTGGTCGAATCATCAAGCGCGTGCTGGTGGTGGACGACGATCCGGTGCTCCGCGAAGCGGTGGCGGATCACGTCGCCAGCTACGGGCTCGCGCCGATGCTCGCCGCCGATGGGGCCGAGGCCCTGAGCCTGCTCGGGAAGGGGCCGCGCCCGGCCGCCATCCTCCTCGATGTGCTCATGCCCCGGATGGGAGGCCGCGACCTGGTGGCCAGGCTGCGCCGGATTCCGCGGCTCGCGCAGATCCCCGTGATCCTCATGACCGCGGTCACCCGGCGCGGATCGCTCCCGAGAGTGGACGCGCTCCTGCCGAAGCCGTTCAAGGCGGAGGAGCTGCGGGCCGCGCTGGTGGGCCTTGGAGTCCTGCCGCCGCCGAGGTTGCGAAACCGCCCCGGCAAGGTAACATCGCACCTCGCGGGGCGTTGACTCGAGGTGCACTGTGGCGGAGTGGGTCCAGGTCGATCAGACGTGGACGGCGGCCTTCGGGCCGGCGTGCGACGGCAGTCCCGAGCTCGAGGTGCGCCAGTACGCGGCCGGGCGCTACACGCTCTGCGTCCGCTTCGACGGCGACCGCAGCGTGATGCGCGCGGCCGCGTTCCCCGACTCCACGGCGGCTCGTCGCGCCGCCGTCGACTTCGCCTTCAGCGTGCTGGGCGAATCGCACCGCGAGCAGATCCTGGGGCTGTCGCTGGCCCGCTGAGCGTCGTCGGCCCGCTCTGGACCTCCGCCAGCGGTGGCGCCTCCCTGCCCGGGGCGGGCGGCAGCGGGAACCCGAGCGCGGGGTCGCTCTCGGTGGCGACCACGCCCGATCGCCGCAGCACCTTCACCGCGGTCAGCGCCAGGATCTTGAGGTCGAGCCAGAGGCTCCAGTGGTCCACGTACCAGAGGTCGAGGGCCAGCCGCTCACGGAAGGGGATGGTGTTGCGCCCGTTCACCGCGGCCCAGCCGGTCAGCCCGGGCGGCACGTCGTGGCGCCGCTGCTCGTCGGGCGTGTACTTGTCGAGGTACTCCAGGAGCAGCGGCCGGGGGCCGACCAGGCTCATGTCCCCGCGGAGCACGTTCCAGAGCTCGGGGAGCTCGTCCAGGCTGCTGGTGCGCAAGAACCTGCCGAGCGCGGTGAGGCGCTGGTCGTCGGTTCGGTACGGAACCTCCCCGTCGCGAAGCGGGCGCATGCTCCGGAACTTGTAGATATCGAAGGGCCGGCCGCCGAGGCCGGGCCGCGTCTGCCGGAAGATGACCGGCGAGCCCATCGCGCGGCGGACGAGCAGGGCGATGGCCGCCATCACCGGAGCGAGCAGCACCAGCCCGGTCGAGGCGCCGGCCACGTCGATGCTGCGTTTGATCAGCCGCGCCGCGCTCGTCATCCCTTCGAAGCCTCCCGAGTGTACGGTAGCCGCGGGAGCGAGCGTACGCTCCAGCCAAATGGAGCGCTCGGCGAGCGGGGTGGGGCAGCGCCTCAGGCGGTGCGCACCACCACCCGGCCGCGGATCTTCGCGGAGAGGAGGAGGGGCGCCGTCGCCACCGCCTGATCGAGCGGGATCTCCTGGACGATGGTCTCGAGGAGCGCCGGGTCGAGGTCGGCGGCGAGCCGTCGCCACGCCTCCTGCCTGAGCGCGAGCGCCGCCATCACGCTCTCCACGCCGAGGAGGGCCACGCCCCGCAGGATGAAGGGCATCACCGTCCCCGGCAGGTCGGGCCCCTGCGCCAGCCCGCACGCGGCCACCGCGCCGCCGTGGCGGGTCTGCGCGCAGGCGTTCACGAGCGTGTGGCTCCCGACCGAGTCCACCACCGCCGTCCAGCGCTCCTTCTGCAGCGGCTTCCCAGCCAGGGAGAGCTCGGCTCGGTCGATCACGCGCTTCGCGCCGAGCGTCTGGAGATAGGCGGCCTCGCTCACCTTCCCGGTCGAGCCGACCACCGCGTACCCCAGCTTCGCCAGGATGGCGACCGCCACCGAGCCGACGCCGCCGGTGGCGCCGGTGACGAGCACCTCGCCGTCGCCGGGGCGCAGGCCGTGCCGCTCGAGCGCCAGGACGCAGAGCATGGCGGTGTAGCCGGCGGTGCCGATGGCCATCGCCTGGCGGGGGCTGAACGCCTCCGGAAGCCGCACCAGCCAGTCGCCGCTCAGGCGCGCGCGCTCGGCGAGGCAGCCCCGGTGCGACTCTCCCAGGCCGAAGCCATTGACCACCACCCGGTCGCCGGGCTTCCAGGCGGGGTGCGCGCTCTGGGCCACGGTGCCCGCGCCGTCGATGCCGGCGACCATCGGCCAGGCGCGCACGATGGGCGAGCGGTTGGTGATGGCGAGCGCGTCCTTGTAGTTGAGGGTCGAGTACTCGACCGCCAGGGTGACGTCGCCCGCGGGCAGGAAGTCGTCGTCGACCTCGCGCACCGACGCGCTGAACTGCGGGTCCTTCTCGAGCACCAGGGCCTTGAACATGAGAGGTCTCCGTCCGAGTCGAGTCAGCTCCAGGTTCTACCGAGAGTGGCGGGCGGGCTCAAGGCTCGGACGCGCTCACCGCGACCCCGTGCGCCCGCCTGGCGGACCGGTTACGCTTGCCGGCGAAGGAGGTGACCCGTGGCGGGTCCGGTCTCGCGGTTCCTCGAAGACGATCACCGACGCCTCGACCGGTTGCTGGCGGCGGCGCTGACGCAGCCCGGCGCGGTCGACCTGGAGGCCTTCGCGCCCTTCCGGGCGGGGCTCCTGCGCCACATCGCCCTCGAGGAGAAGGTGCTCCTCCCGGTCCTGCGCGATCGGCTCGGAGGGCCGCCGCCGATGGCGCGCCGGCTGCGGGTGGAGCACGGGGCGCTCGCCTCGCTGCTGGTGCCCACGCCGACGCGCGCGCTGGTCTCGGAGATCGTCTCGATCCTCGAACCGCACAACGCCATGGAGGAGGACGAGGGCGGGCTCTACACCCTCGCCGACAGCCTGCCCGCCAGCGTCGCGGAGGAGGTGGTCGCGAAGCTCCGCGCCTACCCCGAGGTGAAGGTGGCGAAGTACTACGACGGGCCGCGCGCCTGCCGCACCGCCGCGGAGGCGCTGGCGCTCTCGGCGCAGCAGAAGGAGGGCGCCGGGCCGCGGTGACCGCGCGGGGCGCCTCGTCTCGACCAACGTCGCACAACGTCCGACACGTCCCCGGCCAGTCCACGGGTGGGCCGGTGTCGGCGTGGGTGCGAGGAATTAACTGCGGGGTCGGGAGGGGGTTGATGGGCCGGCGGGGAGAGGGATCGCGGCTTGGAGATTCGCACCACATCGGGAGTGAGGCTGGCTACGCTGCCCGCGGCGCCCAGCGTCGACTTCATGGCCGGTGAGGACGGCAGGATCTACTCCCGCCTGCGCCACAAGGGGTTCGGGCGCTGGGAGTACGTCGACTGGCACCCCGTCGGCGGAGGCCGTCGCCAGCGCGACGGCACCCTGGTCATCGACGTCGGCGGCCGCCGGGTGTCGCTGGTGGTGGCGCAGGTGGTCTGCGCCGCCTTCCACGGCATCCCGCCAGGCGACTCTTGCCGGGTGCGCCACCTCGACGGCGATCCGGCCAACAACCGCGCCGAGAACCTCGCCTGGGGGACGGAGCAGGAGGCGTGGGCCGACGAGCACCCTCGCCGGCTGGCCGACGGAGGGCTGCGCTCCGCCCGTCGGCTCTCCCACGAGGATCGCGTCCACCTGCGCTGGGCCGTCGCGGTGGGGCTCTGCAGCCAGCGCCAGGCGGCGCGCGTCCTCGGCGTCGCCCTGTCCACCGTGCAGGCGATCGTGCGCGAGAAGCCGAAGGGGGCCGGCTAGCTCTTCTTGCGGGGCCGCGCCTCGATCGGCGCCTCCGCCTTGGGGCGGCGCTGCTTCGCCGTGCTCAGGTGCATGAAGGCCTCGACGTCGACGTGGTCGCGCGCGCCGAGGGGGCGCAGCTTCTCGAGGAGCAGCCCGGCGGACCCGAGCAGGGCCGAGTACGTCGACCAGTTGGGCTCGGCGTCGTAGGCGAGCTCGAGCCCGAGCCGCTGCGCGACGTCGCAGACGAAGCGCGGGCGGAGCACCAGGTGGAGGTCCGGCCGGGCGATGAACGGCAGGAGCGTGACCACCGGCCAGGCGGACTCCGCTGGCGCGCCGCCCGGCGCCAGCGCCGCCGTCGCGGTGGCGAGCGCCTCGAAGCGGGAACGGTCGGGCGCGCCCGCGGCCAGGAGCTCGAACAGCGCCGCAAAGTACGCCCGCCCCGCGGCCGGATCCTTGAGCCCGTCCTCGAACGCGCTCTTGTCCAGGTCCTTGTTCAGCGCGCGGACGTGCCGCTCCACCTGGAGGGTGCGCTCGACCAGTTCGACCAGCTCGCCCGCCGCCAGGAGCCGCTCGCCCTCGCCGTTCCCCAGGGTCTCCACGAACGCCTCGTGCGCCTTCCGCCAGCGGCAGGCGCGATCGCCCCGGTCCTTGCCGGTGCCGAGGTACTTCGGATCCTCGAACCCCTGCGGGAACGACTCGAGGAAGCGGGCCACGGCGTCGGCGTGGGAGAGCCACGTGCCCGCGCGCGCGTAGCGGCCGGTCTGCGCGTTGAGCGCGAAGCCGGTCAGGCCCGAGAGCCAGGCGTTCGGGCTCTCGGAGGGGGTGAGGAGCGAGAGCGCCATGGGCAGTCTCAGCTTGGTCGCGAAGCGCACACCGCTGGCCGCAAAGAAGACGTGGACGGCCTTGGGCTCGAGCGCCACGATCTTTCCGACGCCCAGGGACGTGTGCTGCACCAACATTCCGCTCTCGATTTCGCTGCTGCTCTGGATCCCGCTCATGCTCGGCTCTTTTCGGTTCGGCACCACCGCGCCCGCACACCCGTCCCGTTCCGCGCGACCGGCAGGGCGCGCGGAGAGGCTGGTCGAGGGCGAAGGGTGGCGCGGAGTGGGGCCCGCCGTGTCGCTCACGGCGGCGTGGAGGGCCGGCGTCTTCCGCCGGGCACCTGTCGTATAGCACTCCGCGCGCCGCCGCGCTCGTCGAGGCGGGTCAGGCGCCGCGGGCGCGGCACCGGGCGCGGTGAGCGAGGGCCGCTCGATCAGTGGCGCTCAGTGGCGCTCGATGGCGAAGACCCGGACGTCCGGCGAGTCCTTCAGCCGCTTCGCCAGCCGCGAGAAGCACTCCACCGAGATGCTGCGGCAGCCGGGGCGCGAGCGCGACGACTGACGCGCGACCGCGACCGCTCAGGCGCCTCACGGGGCGCTCGCGAGCTCCAGTAGAAGCGCGTCATCGCACTTCCGGTGTAGCCGGCGTCACACGTTCCAGCTCCGGAGGACGCGGGTGCCGTTCTCGTGCCCGAGCACGCCGATCCCCGCAGTGCCGAGGGCGAAGCGCCGCCCCTCGCGCGGAGAGAGCTCGAGCCAGCAGGCGGTGAGCACCCGGAGCACGTGGCCGTGCCCGAAGAGCGCGACGTCTCCCGGCGCCGCGACCGCCTCCGTGATGAGCCGGCGGGCGCGGGCGGCGACGTCGTCGGCCGACTCGCCGCCGGGCACCTCGCCGGTCCAGATGGTCCAGCCGGGGACCTCGCCCCGGATCTCGGCGGCGGTCCGCCCCTCATACGCACCGTAGCTCCACTCGAGGAGGTCGTCCCGGAGACGGGCCGCGTCGCCCAACCCGGCGAGCCGGCAGGTCTCTCGCGCGCGCTGGAGCGGGCTCGAGAGCACGAGCGCGAAGCGGCGGCTGGCGAGCCGCTCGCGCAGCGCCAGGGCCTGCTCCACCCCGGCGGGCGCGAGGGGCACGTCGGTGCGCCCCGTGTGTCGCCCGGTGCGGCTCCACTCGGTCTCTCCGTGACGAACCAGCCAGATCTCGGGCATCGCGCGTTCCTTTGTCGAGCGGATGGTCCTCAGCGTCCGGACCGCCGCCGCGGCCTCCGCACGGCGCGGACCCGACCGCTCTCACCCCCGCCGGCGTAGAAGAGGTCGCCACGGTCCGACTCCAGCCCGCTCACCCCGGTCCCCTCGGGCATCGTCAGGCGGGTCAGCACCTCGCCCGTCTCGGGGTCGATCTGCCGGATATCGGCGTCGTCGCCTTCCCAGGTCCCGTGCCAGAGCTCGCCGTCCACCCAGGTGACCCCGGTGACGAAGCGGTTCGACTCCACCGTGCGCAGGATCGCGCCCGTGTCGGGATCGATCTGGTGGATCTTCCGGTCGCGGTATTGCCCGACCCAGAGCGTGCCCTCGCCCCAGGCGAGCCCCGAGTCCCGTCCGCCGCCGGGGGCCGGGATGGTCGCCAGGAGCTCGCCGGTCGCCGGATCGACCTTGTGGATGCGATCGCCCGCGAGCTGGAAGAGGTGCCGGCCGTCGAAGGCCGTCCCGGCGTCGCAGGCGAGATCCAGGGCGCGCACGAGCCTGCCGCTCGCCGGCTCGAAGGCCTGCAGCTTCTTGCCGCCGGCGAACCAGACCCGGCTGCCGTCGAAGCTGACGCCGTGCACATGGGGTGCGCCTGGGAAGGGCCCGTACTCGCGTACGATCTCGGCCGGCTGGGCGTTGCCGCGCTGCTTCCTCATCGCCTGCTCCTCTCTCGTTCCCTACCCGAACCCGTCGGAGACCGGGAGCAACAAGGTCGTCGCGAATCCGACCACCGGCGCGCAGAGCCAGCGCCGCGAGCGGCCGCGGCCCAGCGCGCGCGCCTGGCCGGCCTCCTCGAGGGCGACCAGGGCCCGCTGCACCGACCGCTGGCTCGACCCCATGGCCAGCGACAGCGCCGAGGTCGACCACGCCTCGCCGTCGGCGAGCAGCGCCAGCACGGCAGCGTCGCCGCTCTCGATCGGCGGCGCCAGGAGCTGCACCGCGCTCGCCCCTCGCGCCACGAGGTGGAAGCCGCCGGCGGCGGCCCGGATCTCGGCGAGCGGCCGTAGCCCGCGGCGGAGCCGTCCCATCCCGACCCGCAAGCGGGCGCGGTGGGACGAGTTCGCCCGGCGCGCTCCGAACGCGCGCAAGATCAGATCCTCACGCGCCGCGGCGCCAGGCCAGGCCTGGGCCAGCCCGCACAGCAGCGCGAACAGCACCGGCCGGCGCGCGAGCCGCACGACCCGCTCCCCCCTGCGCGCCATTCGCCGGCAGCCGTCGACGACCAAATCCGGCGAGGCGAGCACCGCCTCCACCTCGGCCAGCGTGAGGGACCGCGCCTCGCCCGCGGCGACGAGGCGCGCCGCCGGCAGGAGCAGGGTCCGTCCAGCCTGCTCGACCTCGGCGCGCAGCGCCTCGATGCCCGACCGCGCCGCCGCGTCGCGGGCGACGGCGAGGGCCTCGCGCGCCTGCGCTGCGCGTCCGCGCCGGAGCGCGATCTCGAAGGTGACCAGGGCGGCGACGGCCGCGAGCCGGGGGGGCAGGGGGTGGGGCTCGAGCGTCGAGCATTCGCCGTCCGCCTCCTCGATCCGGCCGAGCAGCAAGAGGCGCCGGATCTGCAAAAGCCGGGCATGGACCGCGTTCTCCCGATCGCCGTGAGCGGCGAAGGTGCGCGAGGCCTCGACGAGCGCCCGCGGCCGCCAGGCGAGGTCGCGGGCGGCCAGCGCCACCTCCGCCTCCGCCGTCAGGCAGCGCGCCCGGCCAATCGTCTCCCGCGGCCCGAAGCCCCGCGCCGCCCGGCGCAGCAGCTCCCGCGCCCGCCCCAGCTCCCCGAGCTGGGCCATCGCGATCCCGCGCAACGCGAGGGCCTGCGGGTCGTCCCGCAGGGCGACGCGCTTGAGGGCGCCGAGCGGGTCTCCCGCGCACAGCGCGCGCCCTGCCGCGGTGATCGAGTGGTCCACCAACCCGATCCTAATCGCGGCGCCGTTGTTACTCCCGCCTCGATTCGGAGGGCCTTAGCTCTGGTCCTGTGCAGGGCTCGAGCCCTGCCGGCAGCGGGGCGGCCGACGCCCCTGGCGCAAACGACCGAAGGAGAGAGAGCCATGACGATGCACAGGACCGGGACGCGTGAAGAATGGCTGGCGGCGCGGCTCGCGCTGCTCGAGGCGGAGAAGGAGCTGACGCGGCGCGGCGACGAGCTGGCCCGGCGGCGGCAGGAGCTGCCGTGGGTCCGGATCGACAAGGAGTATCGCTTCGACACCGACGAGGGGCGCGCCTCGCTCGCGGACCTCTTCCGCGGGCGCTCGCAGCTCCTCGTCTACCACTTCATGTTCGGGCCCGACTACACGGCGGGGTGCGCGACCTGCTCCACGATCGCGGACGGGTTCAACGGCTTCGCCGTCCACCTGGCCAACCACGACGTCACGCTCTCGGCGGTGTCGCGGGCGCCGCTCGCGAAGCTGCAGGCCTACAAGCGGCGGATGGGGTGGAGGTTCCCCTGGGCGTCCTCGTTCGGCGGCGACTTCAACTCCGACTTCGGCGTCCGGTTCACCGAGGAGCAACAGCGCGACGGAGGCATCGAGTACAACTGGCGGCGCGAGCCGGCGTGGCGGTCGCGCGACGATGAGGGGATGGCGAGCCGGATGCCGGGGACGCCCGTCGCCGACAACGCGGCCATGACCGGCACCGACCCGGCCACCTACACGCGCGAGCGGCCGGGCATGAGCGCGTTCGTGCTCGAGGGCGGCGCCGTCTACCACTCCTACTCCACCTACGCGCGCGGGCTGGACGGCCTCTGGGGCATGTACCAGTGGCTCGACCGCGCTCCCAAGGGGCGCAACGAGACGGGCGTCTGGTGGCGCCGCCACGACGAGTACGGCGAGCGCTGAGCGACCCCATGGCCGGCGCGGCGCCACCGCGGCACGGGGAGATCTCACGGCTCACGGCTTCCGGGGGAGCCTCCGAGCGAGCGTTTCTCGGCGTCTCGGCGCTGCTCTTCACCGCCAGCGCGGCGGTGACGATCGGCTGGTGCGCCTCCATGTCGTCCATGGGCGAGATGCCGATGCCCGGCGGCTGGACGATGTCGATGGCGTGGATGCGGATGCCCGGGCAGAGCTGGACCGCCGCCGCGGCGTCGTTCCTCGGCATGTGGGTCGTGATGATGGTGGCGATGATGCTGCCGTCCCTGGTTCCGATGCTCCGGCGCTATCGCCAGGCCGTGGGCAGGGCAGGGGAGGCGCGCCTCGGCCGGCTGACCGCGCTCGTGGGCGGGGGCTACTTCCTCGTCTGGACCGCGCTCGGGATGGCCGCCTTCCCGCTCGGCGTCGCGCTGGCGACGCTCGAGATGCGGGAGCCGGCCCTGGCGCGCGCCGTACCGCTCGCGGTCGGCGTGGTCGTCCTGGCGGCCGGCGCCCTCCAGCTCACCGCGTGGAAGGCGCGTCACCTCGACTGCTGCAGGAAGGGAACCGGGCGCGGCCGCGCGCTGCCGGCCGACGCCGGCACGGCCTGGCGACACGGCCTGCGCCTCGGTCTCCACTGCGCCGGCTGCTGCGCCAGCTTGACGGCGATCCTCCTGGTCGTCGGGGTCATGGACCTCCGCGCGATGGCCCTGGTGGCGGCAGCCATCACCGGCGAGCGCCTCGCGCCAAACGGTGAGCGCGTCGCGCGAGCCATCGGGACGGTCGTCGTCGTGGCGGGGGTGCTCCTGATCGCGCGAGCGGCCGCGGGCCCCGCGCCTGCCTGATGGGGCCGCGCTCGCAGAGGATGCACCTGAAGCGCACCTCGTAGCGCCAATGAAGGACCGCCCGCCACCAGAGTCGGAGTGCTGGCGGGCGGTTAGATCGGGGCGGCTGGACCGCTCGCGCGCCGGACGACCGGCCAGCTCGCCTTGGGAGGGTAGCCGAGCGCCCCGTTCAAACGCTCCCAGCGCGCGACGCCATCCTCGATGTCCGACACGAGCTCCTGGGCAGACTTCAGCTCTCCGATGCTCTGCTCCGGGATCCTGGTGACACTCTGTCCGGTGTAGAAGAGACCGTTGCTGGTGTCTCCCAGCTTCACCGCCCGCAGCAGGGCGTCCTGGATGCAGAAGCTCTCGCGGAAGCCGCTCGTCTGGCACTTGCAGAGGCCCTGCGCCAGGCATTCGATGCAGGCTTTCCTGCGGCCCCGGTAACCCGTGGCGCCGAAGAACCACGCCTTCGAGCGTGGCGGGAAGTGCTCGCCCGCGGCGAGCGCCTCGGTGAACGCGTTCCGCACCGCGCGCGCCTTCATGCCCTTGACGCAGCTCGTGATGGCGACGACGTCGTCGTCATCCTTGCCGAGGTGCATTTCCTTGAAGGCCGGGTGGGCGTCGCCGTCGCTGCAGGCGATGAAGCGCGTCGCGAGCTGGACACCAGCCACTCCTTTCGCGAGGTAGTTCGCCACGTCCAGTCCGTCGACGCCGCCGGCGGCGACCACCGGCAGTGACGTGCTGGCCCGCACCTCGTCGACCAGCGACGGCAGGGGAAGCTCGATGTCGCCGATGTGTCCGCCCGCCTCCGCGCCCTCCGCGACGAGGAACTCCGCGCCCCACTTCTCGTACATGGTGGCCAGCCGCCCCGAGGAGACGATGCCGGCGAACGGCGTGCCCGCCTCGCGGCACCAGCGGACGACCTCGCGCGAGATGCCTGCGCCCTGGACGATGAAGCTGGCGCCGCCCTCGATCGCCACCCGGGCCAGGTCCGTGAAGTCCTGATGGTTGAGGGCGGCCATGAGATTCACCCCCACGTAGCCGCCGGGCGCCTCGGTCTGCGCTCGCCGTAGCTCGGCGCGCAGCATCTCGGGAGTCTTGCCGACGCCCGAGATCGTGCCGACGCACACGAAGCGCCCGCTGCGCGCCGACGCGACCTTGCCGGCCAGGCCGTCAGAGGAGTGCAGCCCCATCGCCCCCTGCACCAAGAGGTTCCTGCCCGACTCGAGGAGGTCCGCGATCGCGGACCGACCAAGAACAGCGAGCGCTTCGGAAGCCATCTCTCGTCCCTCACCAGCTGCCCAGCTTGCGCTCGCGCCGTCACGACCGCGTCACCGGGTCGTACGTCTCTTGGGTCCCCCTGGCGTCCCGGCGCCACCGCAGGGGGGGCGACATCCGGGGGCAGCAGCAGACATGTCGCTGCACCGGGCCGGTGGTCGGCCCGCCCTTGATCGACGCCCCCCCAAGAATGCATGTCGGCGCCCGGCGTGGCGGATGCACGATCATGCGCAGAGGGGGGCGCGCCTGGCGCGCCGGCGGGCCATGAACAAGAACACGCGCTTCAATCTCGTCTACGTGCTCATCGCGGTAACTGGCGTGCTGCTGGTTCACGATCTGTGGGTCCACTCCCAGGGCGTGGCCGTCATCCCCTACAGCCTCTTCCAGCAGCTCCTCGCGCAGGGGAAGGTGCAGGAGGTGGTCGTCGACGCCGACTCCATCCAGGGGGGGCTGAAGGAGCCGCTCCAGACCGCTCCGTACCAGGGTAGAAGCCGCTTCGTCACCACGATGGTTCGCCCCGAGCTCGCCGCGACCCTCGAGAAGCACGGGGTCACGTTCACGGGACGCGTCGAGAGTCCATGGTTGCACACCATCCTGTCGTGGGTGATCCCCGTCGTGCTCTTCGGCACGATGTGGATGTGGCTCGCCCGGCGGGTCGGGGGCCCGGGCGGCCCCGGCGCCGGGCTCATGTCCATCGGGAAGAGCAAGGCCAAGATCTACGTCGAGACCGGCGTCCCGGTGCGCTTCGCGGACGTCGCCGGCGTCGACGAGGCGAAGGCGGAGCTGGAGGAGGTGGTGTCCTTCCTCAAGGACCCAAAGTCCTACGGCCGGCTCGGCGCGCGCATGCCGAAGGGCGTCCTCCTCGTGGGCCCGCCGGGTACCGGCAAGACCCTCCTCGCGAGGGCGGTGGCGGGTGAGGCGGCGGTGTCCTTCTTCTCCATCGGCGGCTCCGAGTTTGTGGAGATGTTCGTCGGGGTGGGGGCGGCGCGCGTCCGCGATCTCTTTCAGCAGGCGCGGCTCAAGGCCCCTTGCGTCATCTTCATCGACGAGCTCGACGCCTTGGGGCGGGCCCGCGGCGCCTACCCGGGCGCGGGTGGGCACGATGAGAAGGAGCAGACCCTGAACCAGCTCCTGGCCGAGCTCGACGGCTTCGACCCGACCACCGGGATCGTCCTCCTCGGCGCCACCAACCGGCCCGAGGTGCTCGATCCCGCGCTGCTGCGCGCGGGCCGCTTCGACCGGCAGGTGCTGGTGGATCGGCCGGACCGGATCGGCCGGACGCAGATCCTTGCGGTGCACGCGAAGAAGGTGCTCCTCGCGCCCGACGTCAAGCTCGAGGAGGTGGCCGCCTTGACCCCGGGCTTCACCGGCGCGGATCTCGCCAACCTGGTCAACGAGGCGGCGCTGGTCGCCACCCGCCGCGGGGGCGAGCAGGTCTCGATCCACGACTTCACCGCGGCCATCGAGCGGATCGTGGCCGGACTCGAGAAGAAGAACCGCCTGCTCAACGTGAAGGAACGGGAGGTGGTCGCTCACCACGAGATGGGACACGCGATCGCCGCCGGGGCGCAGCCCGGGTGCGATCCCGTGCACAAGGTCTCCATCATCCCTCGCGGCGTCGGCGCCCTCGGGTACACCATCCAGCGCCCGATCGAGGACCGCTATCTCATGACGCGCGAGGAGCTCGAGGCCAAGATGGCCGTCTTGCTGGGCGGGCGGGCGGCGGAGGAGCTCATCTTCGGGCAGCTCTCGACCGGTGCCGCCGACGACCTCTCGAAGGTCACCGAGATCGCGCGCAGCATGGTCACGCGCTACGGCATGGTCCCGGACCTCGGCCCGCTCGCATATGAGACCGAGCCCAGCGGGTTCCTCGGGGGCATCCCGCAATTGCCGCACAGGCTCTACAGCGAGGAAACCGCGCGAGAGATCGACCTGGCGATCCTCGGCCTCGTGGAGGCGGCGCACCTGCGCGCTCGCCGGATCCTCGTTGAGAACCGGGGGCTCCTGGAGGAGGGCGCTCGACAGCTCCTCGCCCAGGAGACCCTCGCCGACGCCGAGCTGAAGGCGCTCCTGGCGAGGGTGAAGTTGGCTGCTCCCGAACCGAGATCCGAACCCTGCCGGGTCGCCGATGGACCGGCGAAGGCCTCATCGGTCCGTTAGATCCCGACCGAGCCAGCTCCAGCATCGTGCCGATGACCGCGCTGACTCCCGTCCGGGAGCAAGCGTGACTCTGCGTTCGAAGGTCCAGTCGTGGGTGCGTGGTGGCGCGTGGCGGGAGGAGGCGAGCGGCAAGCCCCTCCGCGACGAGCTGCTCAGCATCGAGCGTCTGGAGGAGCGGGCCCGCGCGCTCGCTGCCAGGTTCACAGTGGACCCGAGCCCGCGACGGGCGGCGCGGAGCGTCTTCCCGCGCTTCGACGGCAACGCCCGCCTGCTGCACGAGGCTTACGGCAGCCTCTCCGAGGACGTACGTCACGGCGACTTCGTCACGCCGGCGGCCGAGTGGTTGCTCGACAATTACCATCTGGTCGCCTCGGAGGTCCGGAACGTCCACCAGGACCTGCCCCGCGACTACTACCGCGAGCTGCCGAAGCTCGCGCCGCGGGACCTCGCGGGGGACGCTCGCGTCTACGCGCTGGCGGTGGAGCTGATCCGCCACAGCGACAGCCGGCTGGAACGCCAGCAGCTGGTCAGGTTCCTGGAGAGCTTCCAGACGGTGGCCCCGCTCACCATCGGCGAGCTCTGGGCCTGGCCCAGCATGCTGAAGCTCGCGCTCATCGAGAACCTGCGTCGCCTGGCCGAGGAGGTGCTCTCCGCGAGGGAGGCCCGCCGGGCGGCGGATGCCTACGTCGCCCGGATCGATTCGGCCGGGCAGGGCGTCCCGGGTCGGCTGCCACGCGGCATGCACACCGCGGGAGTGGTTCAGCTCCTGCAGCGGGTGCGCGAGTACGGGCCCCGCCTCTCGGCGGTGCGCGCCGGTCTCGACGAGCACCTCGCCGCCGGTCACCTCAACACGGAGGAGGCGATCCGCGGCGAGCACCAGCGCGAGGCGGCCGCCCAGGTCTCGGTGGCCAACGTCATCACCAGCCTCCGGCTCTGCGGGGAGCTCGACTGGAGCGCGTACGTCGAGACGGTGAGCCTCGTCGAGCGCGTCCTGCAGCGGGACCCGTCGGGCGTGCACGGGCGCATGGACTTTCTGACCCGGGACCGCTACCGGCAGGCGGTCGAGGAGCTGGCCGAGCCGACCGCGGAGGCGCAGCTGAGGGTCGCCCTCCGAGCGGTCGAGAACGCGCAGCAGGCGGCGGAGGCCGGCGGGCCGACGAGCCGCGCCGCGCACGTGGGCTACCACCTCATCGGCAAGGGCCGTCGGGAGCTCGAGTCGGACGTCGCCTTCCGCCCCGGCCTCGCGATGGGCCTGCGGCGAAGCGTGTTCGCTCACGCGACCCTTTCCTACCTGGGAACGATCGCCGTCGTCACCGGGGCGCTACTGGGAGGGGGCGTCCTGTACGTCCATGGTCGTGGTGCCTCGGCCCTGACCGCGCTGGGCGTGGCGGTGCTGCTGCTCCTCCCAGCCAGCGAGCTCGCTACGGCCTGGACCCAGCGGCTGGCGACGCGCTTCGCTCCGCCGCGGCGGCTGCCTCGCCTCGACCTCACCGACGGCGTCCCGGAGGGCGCCCGTACCCTGGTGGTCGTGCCCACGCTGCTGACCAGTGTGGAGACGGTGGAGCGGCTCCTCGAGCACCTGGAGATCCTGGCGCTCGGCAACCTGGACCCGCGGATCCACTTCGCGATCCTGGGCGACTATGCGGACGCGCCGGGCGAGGCGATGCCTGCGGACGAGGCCATCCTGGCCGCGGCGCGCGACGGAGTCACGGGCCTGAACGCCAGGCTGGGCGAGGGGCGCGCCAACCGGTTCTTCCTCTTCCATCGCGTGCGAAAGTGGAACCCGGGGGAGGCCGCCTGGATGGGCTGGGAGCGGAAGCGCGGGAAGCTCGAGGAGCTCAACCGGCTCCTGCGCGGAGCCACCGACACGAGCTTCGAGGTGCAGGTCGGCGACCTGACCGTCCTCCCCAGCGTGCGCTACTGCCTCACGCTCGACTCCGACACCCGGCTGCCGCGGGACGCGGCCAGGAAGCTCATCGGGATCATCGAGCACCCGCTCAATCGCCCGCAGCTCGATCCGGGCTCCGGGCTGGTGACGGAGGGCTACGCGATCCTGCAGCCGCGGGTGAGCGTGACCACTGCCAGCGCCGCAGGCTCGCGCTTCGCGCGGCTCTTCGCGGGGCACACCGGGGTCGACCCCTACACCACCGCGGTGTCGGACACCTACCAGGACCTCTTCGGAGAGGGCACGTTCACGGGCAAGGGGCTCTACGACGTCGACGCGTTCACGGCGGCCCTGGCCGGGCGGGTACCGGACAACGCCCTGCTCTCCCATGATCTCTTCGAGGGAGTGCACGCGCGGACCGCGCTCGTGACCGACGTCGAGGTGGTGGACGACTATCCCTCGAGCGTGCTGGCCCACGCGCGGCGGCAGCACCGCTGGACCCGGGGTGACTGGCAGATCCTGGCCTGGATCCTTCCCTTCGTCCCGACGCGCTCGGGCCCGAGGCGCAACCGCCTGCCGTTCATCTCGCGGTGGAAAATTTTCGACAACCTGCGCCGCAGCCAGCTCGCTCCCGCGACGGTCCTCCTGCTGCTGCTCGCCTGGACCGTGCTGCCGGGGAGCCCCGCGCTCTGGACCGCCGCCGTCCTGGCGGGCCTCGCCTTTCCCCTCTATCCGATGCTCGGCGCGACCCTGGCCGGCCCCGCTCCCCGTCAGCCCTGGGGGCCCTTCCTGCGCGCGGCCGGGGACGAGGCGGCGACCGCGCTGGCCCGCGTCGCGCTGCAGCTCACGTTCCTGGCCAACCAGGCGTATGCGATGTCGCACGCCGCCCTGGTCACCCTGGTCCGCCTGGCGGTCACGAGGCGCCGCCTCCTCGAGTGGGAGACGGCGGCCGCCAGCGGTGCGCGCAGCGCGGCGCGGTCGAGCGGGAGCCGCCGGCGCTCGTTCCTGCGTGGGATGGCCGCCAGCCCGGCCCTGGCGGCGGTCGGGCTGGCGCTGGTCGTGGCGCTCCGGCCCGCGGCCCTGGCGGTCGCGGGGCCCCTGCTCCTGCTCTGGGTGCTGGCGCCGCTCGTCGCGCATCGGCTGAGCCAGCCGATCCCTTCCCGGGACGTGGCGCTCGGGAGCGAGGATCGCGACTTCCTGCTCGGGGTGGCCAGGACGACCTGGCGGTACTTCGACGCGCTCATGGGACCGGACGATCACGGCTTGCCGCCGGACAACTTCCAGGTGAGGCCCGAGCCGCGGGTGGCGCACCGGACCTCGCCCACCAACATCGGCATGGGGCTGCTCTCGACCCTGGCGGCGCACGACCTCGGCTTCATCCCCACGGCCGAGCTCATCGAGCGGCTCGAGGCCACGCTGACGGCGACCGAGAGCCTGGAGCGCCTCGAGGGCCACCTCTTCAACTGGTACGACACGGTCACCCTGGCCCCCTTGTCGCCGAGCTACGTCTCCACCGTCGACAGCGGGAATCTCGCGGGCGCGCTCATCGCCCTCTCCGAGGGGCTGCGGAAGCTGGCGCTGGAGCCACCGTCCGCGCGGTACACCGCAGAGGGGAGCGCGCGCCTCGGCGGCCTGGCACGGCGCGCCGCGGCGCTGGCCGACGGGATGAACTTCCGGTTCCTCTACGACCCGCAGCGCCAGCTCCTCTCGATCGGCTACCGCGCCGCCGACGCCGAGGGGCCCGGCCAGCTCGACCCTGCTCACTATGATCTGCTGGCCTCGGAGGCGCGGCTGGCGAGCTTCATCGCCATCGCCAAGGGTGATCTCCCGGAGGCGCACTGGTTCCACCTGGGGCGAGCGGTCGCCTCGGTGCAGGGCAGCCCCGCGCTGCTGTCGTGGAGCGCGACGCTCTTCGAGTACCTGATGCCGCTGCTGCTCACGAAGTCCTACCCGGGGACGCTGCTCGACCAGACCTGCCGGCGGGTGGTGCGCCGGCAGCGGGCCTACGGGGCGGAGCGCGGAGTGCCCTGGGGGATCTCGGAGTGCGCGTACGACGTCGTCGATCGCCACGGCAACTACCAGTACAAGGCCTTCGGAGTCCCGGGGCTGGGGCTCAAGCGAGGGCTCCGGGACGAGCTGGTGGTGGCGCCGTACGCGACGGCGCTGGCGGTCCTGGTCGACGCTCCGGCCGCCGCGGCCAACCTGCGCCGGCTCGCCAGGGAAGGGCTTTATGGTGACTACGGCTTCTTCGACGCCATTGACTACACGCCCCGCGGTGGGGTGGACGGCGGGGCGCCACCGCGGGCGCCGGGCCGCCCCGACGGCGTCGTCGTGCGGACCTTCCTCGCGCACCACCAGGGCATGAGCCTGGTCGCCATCGCCAACGCCCTCGACGGCCAGCGCATGGTGGCGCGGTTCCACGCCGATCCGCGGGTGCAGGCGACCGAGCTGTTGCTCCAGGAGCGGGCGCCGCGGCACGCCTCCATCGTGCAGCCGCGCCCCGATGACGAGGCCCGCGTGGTGGTCCCCGCGCCCCCGCTCAAGGTTCGGCGCTTTCGCTCGCCGCACACGGCGTTCCCGCACGCGCAGTTCCTCTCCAACGGCAACTACACCACCGTCGTCACCAACGCGGGCGGCGGCGCCAGCTCCTGTCGCGGGCGCTCCGTCACCCGCTACCGGCAGGACTCCACGCGTGATCCCGGGAGCCAGTTCATCTATCTGCGCGACGTGCGGAGCGGGCGGGTCTGGTCCGCGACGCACCACCCCACCGGGCGCGACGCCGAGGACGACCTCGTCACCTTCGCCCCGGAGCGGGCGACGTTCCGCCGGCGCGAGGACGACATCGGGACGCAGCTCGACGTCGCGGTCTCACCCGAGGATGACGTCGAGGTGCGCCGGTTGCTGGTGACGAACCTCGGCGATCGCCCGCGGGAGCTCGAGGTCACGAGCTACGCGGAGTTGGTCCTCGCGTCTCCGGCCGACGACCTGGCCCACCCCTCCTTCGGCAAGCTGTTCGTGGTCTCCGAGTACCTCCCGGAGAGCAGCGCGCTGCTGTGCCATCGCCGGTTGCGGGCGCCGGACGAGCCGCCGGCCTGGGCCGTCCACGTCCTCAGCCAGGAGGGCCGCTCCCAGGGGGCGGTGGAGTGGGAGACGGACCGAAAGCGGTTCCTGGGGCGCGGGCGGGGACCCGGCGATCCGCAGGCGCTGGATGGGCGCCCGCTCAGTGGGACCACCGGTGTGCTGCTCGACCCCATGGTGAGCCTGCGGCAGCGGGTCCGCCTCGCGCCCGGCGCGGTGGCCAGGTTGTCCTTCGCCACCGGGATGGCCTCGAGCCGCGAGACCGCCCTGGCGCTGGCGCAGCGGTACCACGAGCCCGCGGCAACCGCCCGCACCTTCTCCCTGGCGTTCGCGCACGTGCAGAGCGCGCTGCGCCACCTCGGCATCACGAGCGAGGAGGCCCTGCTCTTCGAGCGCCTGGCCTCGCGGGTCCTCCATGCGGACGAGTCGCTGCGCGCCGCCCCGGGCATCCTGGCGCGCAACGCCCTCGGCCAGGAGGCGCTCTGGGGGCACGGCATCTCCGGCGACCTCCCCATCCTGCTGGTCCGCATCGTGACCGACGGCGACTTCGCCCTGGTGCGTCAGGTCCTCCAGGCCCAGGAGTACTGGCGTCTCAAGGGGCTCAGCGCCGACGTGGTGATCTTGAACGAGCACCCGATCAGCTACCTCGACGAGGTCCACACCCGGCTCGCGGCCCTCCTCGACGAAGGACCGTGGCGGACCTGGAAGGCCCGGGCGGGTGGGGCCTACCTGCTGCGCGGCGACCGCATGACGGAGGCGGAGCGGCTCCTGCTGGCGGGCGTCGCCCGTGCGGTCCTCTCGGGCGACCGGGGGAGCCTGCAGCAGCAGCTCGACGCGCTCGCCGCGGTGGGCGTGGCCCATGCGGCGGGTGGCGCACGGTTCCTCCCGTCCGGCGGGACGAGGCCCTCGCCCGCGCCGCCGGTGGCGGCCCCGGTGCCTCCCCTCGCGATGGCTCACCGCCTCGGCGGCTTCGCCGGGGAGGGGAGGGAGTACGCGATCGTCCTCGAGGGCGACCAGGAGACCCCGCTGCCCTGGGCCAACGTCATCGCCAGCCCGGTCATGGGCACGGTGGTGACCGCCTCGGGCTCGGCCTTCACCTGGTCCGAGAACAGCCGGGAGAACCGCCTCACGCCGTTCGCCAACGACCCGGTGAGCGACCCGACCTCCGAGGCCATCCTGGTGCGGGACGACGACAGCGGAGAGACCTGGTCGCCGACCCCCGGCCCGCTGCGCCGGACCGGCGCCAGCGGCCGGTGCGTCATCCGCCACGCCGCGGGCGTCACCCGCTTCGAGCGCGAGGCGCGAGGGATCCGCAGCGACCTCGCGGTCTTCGTCGACGCGAGCGATCCGGTGAAGTTCTCGCTGCTGGCGCTGACGAACGAGAGCGACGTGGCGCGGCGGCTGAGCGTCTACGGGTATGGCGAGTGGGCCCTCGGGCCGCCGCAGGCTGGCCACCACCTCCACGTCGTCACCGAGCTCGACGGCGCCACCGGAGCGGTCCTGGCGACGAACCCCTACAACCACGAGTTCGCCTCCCGCGTCGCCTTCACGCACGCCAGCGAGCCGCTGGTCTCCGCGACCGGGGACCGCGCTTCCTTCCTCGGGCGCAACGGATCGCTGGCGCACCCGGCGGCGCTCGGCCAGAAGGTGCTCTCGGGGCGCTTCGGCGCCGGCCTGGATCCGTGCGCGGCCCTCCAGGTGGCGCTCTCGCTGGCGCCCGGCGAGACCCGCCGGGTCGCCTTCGTCCTCGGCGAGGGCCGGGACCTGGCCCACGTCCGCGAGCTGCTGGCCCGCCACGGCGGGGTCGCCGACGCGGAGCGGTCGCTCGAGGGCGTGCGCCAGGGATGGGACGAGCTCCTCGACGCCGTGCAGGTCCGCACCCCCGACGACTCCTTCGACCTGATGATGAACCGCTGGCTGTTGTACCAGGACGTGAGCTGCCGGCTCTGGGCCCGCACCGGCTACCACCAGCCAGGCGGCGCCTTCGGCTTCCGCGATCAGCTCCAGGACGCGATGGCGCTCACGCTGGCCCGGCCCTCCTTGGTGCGGGAGCACCTGCTGCGGGCGGCCGGCCGACAGTTCGTGGAGGGCGACGTGCAGCACTGGTGGCACGAGCCGAGCGGCCGCGGGACCCGCACCCGCTGCTCGGACGACCTGCTCTGGCTGCCGCTCGCGGTGGCCCACTACGTGGAGACCACCGGCGACGCCGGCGTCCTCGACGAGGAGGTGCCCTTCCTCGAGGCACCGGCGCTGGCTCCCGGCGCACAGGACTCTTACCTGCAGCCGCGGCTCTCCGCCGAGCATGGCTCGCTGTTCGAGCACTGCGTTCGGGCGCTCGAGCGCGGGATGACCACAGGCGCCCACGGGCTGCCGCTCATGGGCAGCGGCGACTGGAACGACGGGATGAACCTGGTGGGCCGGGAGGGGCGCGGGGAGAGCGCCTGGCTCGGCTTCTTGCTCCACGCCGTGCTGAAGGGCTTCGGGCCGCTCTGCCTGGCGCGAGGGGAGGCGGCGCGCGCGGAGCGCTATCGGGCCGAGGCCGGCCGGCTCGCGGTGATGCTGGAGCGGGCCTGGGACGGCGAGTGGTACCGGCGCGGCTACTACGACGACGGCGCCGCTCTGGGCTCGGCGCAGAGCGACGAGTGCCAGATCGACTCGATCGCCCAGTCCTGGGCGGTGCTCTCGGGGGCGGCCTCGGCGCGCTTCGCCGAACGGGCCATGGACGCGGTGCGCACGCACCTCGTCCAGCGCGGCGCGCAGGTCGTCCTGTTGCTCGCGCCTCCCTTCGATCGCTCGCCGCAGGCGCCCGGGTACATCAAGGGCTATCCGCCCGGGGTGCGGGAGAACGGCGGGCAGTACACGCACGCGGCCGCCTGGATCGTGATGGCGCTCGCCAGGCTCGGCAGCGGCGACGAGGCGGCCGAGCTCTTCCACATGCTGAACCCCGTCAACCACGCCCGAACCGACGCCGACGTCGAGCGCTATCAGGGAGAGCCCTACGTCCTCGCGGGGGACGTCACCGCCCACCCGCAGCACGCCGGGCGCGCGGGGTGGACCTGGTACACCGGATCGGCGGGCTGGATGTACCGCGCCGGCCTGGAGAGCATCCTCGGGCTCAGGCGTCACGGCGCGACCTTCGAGGTGGATCCTTGCATCCCGGCCTCCTGGCCCGGGTTCAGCATCACCTGGCGCTTCGGTCGGACGCGCTACGAGATCTCGGTCGAGAACCCGCAGGGCCGTTGCAAGGGGATCGCCACGGCGGAGCTGGACGGTGCGGAGCTGGACGGGCGCGCCGTGCCGCTCGTCGACGACGGCGCGATCCATCGGGTGCGGCTGGTGATGGGGAGCCGGAGGCCGAGCGGAAACGAGCTCTCCGCGTCGGGGCGGCAATCGTTGCCCGACGTGGCTCTCGTGGGGGAATAGGTGCGGGGGGCGGACGAAGCCCGCCCTCGCTACGGCCCGGGCGCGGCGGCGAGCGCCTCGCGCGCCTCTGGCCGCGGGGCGGAGGCGCCGGCGGACTGCTCGCAGGGGAGCTCGACGGTGAAGGTGGTCCCCGCGCCCGCGCCGCTCTCCGCGCGGATGCGACCGCCGTGCGCCTCGACGATGTTCCGCGCGATGTAGAGCCCGAGCCCGAGCCCGGTGCCACCCTTGCCGGCGCTGCCCTGGGCGTACCGATCGAAGACCCGCGCGATGTCCTCCGGCGGGATCCCCGGCCCGTCGTCGTGGACGCGCAGCGCGATCCAGCCGGCCCGCTCCTGGACGGTCACCGAGATGGGCGCCTCGCCCCCGTACTTCACCGCGTTCCCCACCAGGTTCGTGACCACCTGGTCGAGGCGCGACCGGTCCCATCGACCCACGGCGGCGCAGGGATCGACCTGCAGCCTCCGGCCGGCGCGGGCCATCGCGTCCTCGAACCGCCCGGCGACGTCGCGGAGCAGGTCGCCGAGGGGGAAGCGCTCGCACAGCAGCTGCATCTGGCCGCTGCGGATGCGGGCCAGGTCGAGGAGCGAGTTCACCAGGTTGGTGAGCCGATCCACCTGGCGCCCGCTCTTCTGCACGCGCCCCTGGAAGTCCCCCGCGCCGCTCCCGGACAGCTCCACCTTTCCGGACCCGATCATGCCGTCCAGCAGCCGCAGCTGCAGCGACAGCGCCGAGAGCGGCGTGCGCAGCTCGTGGGAGGCGATGGAGAGGAACTCCTCCCGCAGCCGGACCGCCTCGCGCGCCTGGAAGTACAGGAACGCGTTCTCGATGGCCTGCGCGGCGCGGTGCCCCAGCTCCCCGGCCAGCCGGCGCTCCCGGGCCCCGGGCGCCGGGCGCTCGGGGCGCGAGAAGAGCCGGAGCCTGCCCAGCGCGCGCCCGTGCGCGCGCAGCGGGACCTCGAGCAGCGTGCCCGGGCGGAGCTGCATCACGAGGGGCGCGGAGCTCGGGTCCAGCCGCAGCAGCCGCTGCGACAGGTCCTCGGCCACGCGCGGCTCATCGCATTGGGCGGCCAGCGAGAGGGCCGGGAGCGCGGAGAGGGCGCGGGCGGCCTCTTCCAGCGCCGGGTCGGAGTGGGCGGCCACCCGGATCGACTCGCCGGTGAGCTGCGGCGAGAGCTCGACCACGCACCAGTCGGCGAGGTCGGGCACGGCGACCCGCGCCACGCTGGCGGCGGTGTCGGCGCACTCGAGCGACCGCACCAGCTCCGCGCCCGCACGCGCCAGGAATTCCAGCGCCTCCTGGGCGCGGCGCGGCTCGGTCACGTCCACCGAGAACCCGTGGAGCTCGAGCGCGTCGCCCTCCTCGGTCGGGAGCAGCCGCAGGGAGGTGTCGAACCAGACGAGCTCGCCGTCGGCGCGGGTCATACGGTGCTGGATGCGCGCGCCCTCCTCCCCGGGCTGCAGGCCCGAGAGCGCCGCCGCGAAGGCGGCGCGGTCCTCCCGGTGCACCCGCTCCGGGAGCGGTGCCGGGTCGCCCACCCACTCGTCGCGGTCGCGGCCCAGGATGCTCCGCACGCTCGGGCTCGCGAAGGTGAGCGCGTGAGTCACCGGGTGCGCCACCCAGGCCACCGCGTGGGTGACCCCCTCGACCAGCGTCCGGTATCGCCGCTGCGCCGCCTCCTGCCGCCGGAGGCTCCGCAGCTCCAGCGCGGCGAGGGCGTGGGCGTGATCGCGCCGCTGGGCCAGCCGGAGCTGCTCCTCCTGGGCGAGCAGCTGCCGCTGTGCCCGGTGCAGCGTCGCGAAGGCCGCGACCTTGGAGCGGAGCACGACCGGGTCGTAGGGCTTGAAGAGGTAGTCCACCGCGCCGCTCGCGTACCCCCGGTGCAGGTGGCTGTCCTCGAGACCGTAGGCGGTGACGAACACGATGGGGATGTTCCGCGTGCGCTCGTTCTCGCGGATGAGCCGCGCCGTCTCGTAGCCGTCCAGGTCGGGCATCTGGACGTCCATGAGGATCAGCGCGCAGTCGTGCTTGAGCAGGTAGCCGAGCGCGGCGGCGCCCGAGAGCGCCTCGATGAGCTCGTACTCGGGGCCGGCGAGCAGGGACCGGAGCGCGACCAGGTTCGCGGCGGCGTCGTCGACGAGGAGGATGCGGACGGGCGGGTCGGTGGGCATGGGGGCCACGCGGCTGGGCGACCGCAAGCAGGACGCGTCGGCAAAGTAGGCCCGGTCCGCGCGTTCCTGGAAGGCCCCCGACCGGTCTGTCGGGAAACCTGCGTGCGGCGCCCAGACCCCCGCGTGGCGCTGGCGCGCCGATCGCCCTGTGGTCATCATCGCGCTTCCATCCATGGGAGGGACACCATGCGCAGCGTCCGAAACGGCCACACCAGCACGGGGGCCGCCGCGCCTCGCCGGAAGGCCCCCGCCCCGGCGCCCAAGCCTGGTCCCGGACGCGGCGCGGAGCCGAGTGAGCTCGACGCCCTCTCACCGGCCGCCCGCTCGGAGCTCGAGCAGCTGGTGGAGGTGCTGAAAGCGGTGAAGCAGGGCGACTTCTCGGTGCGGCTGCCGTCCCGCGAGGGCGGCCTCCTGGGCCGCGCCGGCGACCTGCTCAACGACATCATCGGCTTCAACGAGCACACCGCCGACGAGCTGCTCCGGGTCGGCAGGATCGTCGGCCAGGAGGGGCGCATGACGGAGCGCGCCTCGGTCGGCCCAGCCCGGGGCATGTGGGCGACCAGCATGAGCGCGGTGAACCAGCTCATCGGCGACCTGGTGGCGCCGACCAACGAGGTGGCCCGCGTGATCACCGCCGTCGCCCGCGGCGACCTCTCGCAGAAGATGTCGCTCGACATCGAGGGGCGGCCGGTCCGCGGGGAGTTCCTCCGCATCGGCACCACCGTCAACGCCATGGTGGATCAGCTGAACTCCTTCGCCGCCGAGGTGACGCGCGTGGCGAAGGAGGTGGGCACCGAGGGCAAGCTGGGCGGCCAGGCCGAGGTGAAGGGGGTCGCCGGCACCTGGAAGGACCTCACCGACAACGTGAACGGGCTCGCCGCCAACCTGACCGCGCAGGTGCGCAACATCGCCAAGGTGACCACCGCGGTGGCCAAGGGGGACCTGTCGCAGAAGATCACCGTGGACGCCAAGGGGGAGATCCTGGAGCTCAAGAACACCATCAACGTGATGGTGGATCAGCTCTCCTCCTTCGCCGCCGAGGTGACGCGGGTCGCCAAGGAGGTGGGCAACGAGGGGAAGCTCGGCGGCCAGGCCGAGGTGAAGGGCGTCTCCGGCACCTGGAAGGACCTCACCGACAACGTCAACGGGCTCGCCGCCAACCTGACGGCGCAGGTGCGCAACATCGCCAAGGTGACGACCGCGGTCGCGAACGGGGACCTGTCGCAGAAGATCACCGTGGACGCCAAGGGTGAGATCTTCGAGCTCAAGAACACCATCAACACCATGGTGGACACGCTCCGGTCCTTCGCGGCCGAGGTGACGCGTGTCGCGAAGGAGGTGGGCACGGAGGGCAAGCTGGGCGGCCAGGCCGACGTGAAGGACGTCTCCGGCACTTGGAAGGACCTCACCGACAACGTGAACGTCCTCGCCGCGAACCTGACGACCCAGGTGCGGAACATCGCCAAGGTGACCACCGCGGTCGCCCGGGGCGACCTGTCGCAGAAGATCGCCGTGGAGGCCAAGGGCGAGATCCTCGAGCTCAAGAGCACCATCAACGTGATGGTGGACCAGCTCAACTCCTTCGCGGCGGAGGTGACCCGCGTCGCCAAGGAGGTCGGCACGGACGGGGAGCTGGGCGGCCAGGCCGACGTGCGCGGCGTGTCGGGCGTCTGGAAGGACCTCACCGACAACGTGAACTTCATGGCCTCGAACCTGACCATGCAGGTGCGCGGCATCGTGAAGGTGGTGACCGCCATCGCCAACGGCGACCTCACGCAGAAGTTCGTGCTGGAGGCCAAGGGCGAGGTGGCGGCGCTCGCCGAGACCATCAACGGCATGACCGACACCCTGCGCACCTTCGCCGATCAGGTGAGCACGGTGGCGCGCGAGGTGGGCATCGAGGGGAAGCTGGGGGCGCAGGCGAGGGTGCCCGGCGTGTCGGGGGTGTGGAAGGACCTCACCGACAACGTGAACTTCATGGCCTCGAACCTCACCAAGCAGGTGCGCGGCATCGTGAAGGTGGTGACCGCGGTCGCCAACGGCGACCTCTCGCAGAAGTTCGTGCTGGAGGCCAAGGGCGAGGTGGCGGCGCTCGCCGAGACCATCAACAGCATGACCGACACGCTGCGCATCTTCGCCGACGAGGTGACCACGGTGGCGCGCGAGGTCGGCAACGAGGGGAAGCTCGGCGGCCAGGCCAAGGTGCCGGGCGCCGCCGGCACCTGGCGCGACCTCACCGACAACGTCAACCAGCTCGCCGGCAACCTCACCTCGCAGGTTCGCGCCATCGCCGAGGTGTCCACCGCCGTGACCACGGGCGATCTCACGCGCTCCATCTCCGTGGAGGCCCAGGGCGAGGTGGCCGCGCTGAAGGACAACATCAACCAGATGATCGCCACCCTCAAGGAGACCACGCAGAAGAACACCGAGCAGGACTGGCTCAAGACCAACCTCGCCAACTTCTCCTCGATGATGCAGGGCCAGCGGAACACGGTCTCGGTCGCGCAGGCGATCGTCTCCGAGCTCGCGCCGCTGGTGAACGCCCAGCACGGCGCCTTCTACATGATGGAGAGCCGTGACGCGCCGGGCGGGCCGGAGAGCGTGCTGAGCCTCATCGCCAGCTACGGGTTCGGTGGGCGGAAGACGCTCGCCAGCTCCTACCGGCTCAAGGAGAGCCTCATCGGGCAGTGCGCCTTCGAGAAGAAGCGCATCGTGCTGCGGGACGTGCCGGAGGACTTCATCTACATCGCCACCGGCATGGGGGAGGCGCCGCCGCGCTGCGTGGCGGTGCTGCCGGTGCTGTTCGAGGGCGAGACCAAGGCGGTCATCGAGCTGGCCTCGTTCTCGGCCTTCAGGCCCAACCACCTGGCCTTCCTCGACCAGCTCATGGCCAACGTGGGCGTCATCCTGAACATGATCTCGTCCAGCATGCGGACCGAGGAGCTGCTGCAGGAGCTGAAGCGGTCCAACGCCGAGCTGGAGGCGCAGGCGGCCGAGCTGAACGACAAGGCGAAGCTGCTCGAGCAGAAGAACTCGGAGGTGGAGCTCGCGAGCCGGAGCCTGGAGGAGAAGGCCGAGCAGCTGCAGCTCATCTCCAAGTACAAGTCGGAGTTCCTCGCCAACATGTCGCACGAGCTGCGGACGCCGCTCAATAGCCTGCTCATTCTCTCGAAGATGCTGGCCGAGAACCGCGACGGCAACCTCACCCCGGAGCAGGTGAAGTTCGCCGCCACCGTCTACACCTCCGGCAACGAGCTGCTCGCGCTCATCAACGAGATCCTCGACCTCTCCAAGGTGGAGGCGGGCAAGATGCCCATCGAGCCGCGCGAGTCGTCGCTCGACGGCCTGCGGGCGCACCTCGAGCAGACCTTCCGCCACGTCGCCGAGCAGAAGGGGCTCGCGTTCGAGATCGAGATGGGCCCGGGCCTGCCCGAGACCCTCTACACCGACGTGAGCCGGCTGCAGCAGATCCTGAAGAACCTCATCTCGAACGCCTTCAAGTTCACCGACCGCGGCGCGGTCACCGTGCGCGTGTCCGCGCCCGAGCGGCGGGCCGACACCGGCCCGGTGCTCGCCTTCTCGGTCCGCGACACCGGCATCGGCATCCCCAAGGAGAAGCAGCGGCTCATCTTCGAGGCCTTCCAGCAGGCGGACGGCACCACCAGCCGCAAGTACGGCGGCACCGGCCTGGGGCTCACCATCAGCCGCGAGATCGCGCGGCTCCTGGGCGGGTCGATCGAGGTGGAGAGCGCGCCGGGCGTGGGGAGCACCTTCACGCTCTACATGCCGCAGCGCTACGCCGGCCCCGAGGCGCCGCGCCCCTCGGAGGCGCTGCTCCCGGTAGAGGAGCCCCTCCCGCCCGGCGAGCGGCCGCCCCCTGCCGACTTCGCCGGCCGGACCGTGCTGCTGGTGGACGACGACATGCGCAACCTGTTCGCCATCAACAGCGTGCTCGAGTCGGCCAAGATGAAGGTGGTGCACGCCGAGAACGGGAAGCAGGCGCTGGCCATGCTGCACCAGCACCCGCTGGTGGACCTCGTGCTCATGGACACCATGATGCCCGAGATGGACGGGCTCACCGCCATCCAGGCGATCCGGAAGATCCCCCGCTTCGAGCGGCTGCCCATCCTGTCGCTCACCGCCAAGGCGATGAAGGGGGATCGGGAGAGCGCGATCGCCGCCGGCGCCAGCGACTACGTCGCGAAGCCGGTGGATCCCGATCGGCTGCTGGCGGTGATGCACCGCTGGCTGACCCGGGCCTCGAACGGCGTGGAGCTGCCAGGCGCCGCTGGAGCCGACCGCCTCGGCGCGGGGGGCGAGGACCAGGCCGGGTGAGCGCAGGGCGGACTCACACGGACTTCGACTCGAGCGTCTCCGCGATCCAAGTTGTCGGGGCTGGCACTCTTGGGAGAGTAGGCGCCGGGCCCGGGTCGCGCTTCAGCGCTGCCCGTCCTTCGAGCTCTCGCCCTTCGACGACTTCGTCGATGCCGGCCAGACAGGGCTCACCATCTCGATGCGCCAGATCGGGCCGTCGGGGAAGAGTGCCATCTCCGCCTTCACGAAAGCGGGCGCTTCCCCGGCGAGGACCCAGACGTGCGAGTCGGGCGGGATCTTGCCGAGGAGCGAGGCGACCACGCCCGTCACCCCTGGCACGTGCACCTTCACCACGTAGTGCGTGGCGGTTCGCGCGGTCGCGGCGGTCGAGAAGGGCTCCGCCGCGGCCGGCGTGAACTCGAGCTGCACCAGCCGGGGCTTCGGCGTGATCGCCACGAACGAGACCGTCGTCTTGGGCGTCTTCGGGGAGATGTTCTTCAGCAGCGCCAGGATCATGCCGTTCGCGACGTCCGGTGGCAGCTCGAGGCGCTCGTCGATCGTCTTCTCCTTGCCGTCCTCGTCCGTGTAGCGAACCTTGACGCGCCCGCTCGCCGCGATGGTGGACGTGAGTGGCTTCTTGAAGGCGGGCCCTCGCTGCGTGACGCGATTGCTGATCAATCGAAACGTCTTGCGCTGCAGGTAGACGGTCGCCTCCTCGTGGAAAGAGCCGTCCTTGAACCGGAGGACGAGCCGCGTCGTCACGCGATTCCCGCCGGAGGTCGGGACCGTGGTCTCGATGAGGTCGCCGTCGGCGAGGAGAGCGCCCTCGAGCGTGCGCAGCGAGACGAAGCCGTGCGCCAGCCCCTCCCAGTGGGCCACCGCGACCGGCTCGGCGAGCGACGACACCGGCGCGAGCAGGGCGACGAGCACGGCCATGCGCGCGGCGACGAGCTTCCGGTCGAGGATCATCGCGGCCCCCGGAGTGATGATGGGGCTCGACCGCGGCCGGGGCCACGCCTGCGCCCGAGCATGCGCCAGCGTTCCGACTGGCCGACTCCCGCCGCGGGCGCGTTCGTCCTCGCGCCGGAGCGCACCACGACACGCACTACGCGCACCCAAAAAGAAACCGGCCGTCACCCGAAGTTCGAGAGGTGACGGCCGGTTAGATGGTCGGGGCGACTGGATTTGAACCAGCGACCACTCGCACCCCAAGCGAGTACGCTACCAGGCTGCGCCACGCCCCGATCCAACCCCAACGTTTTATAATTTCCGAGCCCCGAAAGCAAGCCATAAATCGCAGGGGGACAAGATTAAGCGAAAAACCGGAAAAACCCCACGCGGCCGCTCAATAGGGAGCGAAAAACGGGGATTGTCCGCCACGGCGATTCAGTCGGTTCCCATTTTTTGTTCCATTTGCACCCGGCTCTCTTGTGGAACCTCCAGGATTTCTGGGCGAGATCGAGGCGGGCTTGAGAAAAA
>DASRRJ010000001.1:0-144484 GCA_035656915.1 Anaeromyxobacteraceae bacterium | reverse complement strand
ACGCCTTGAACTCCGCCCAGCCCTTCTGCGCCAGCACCTTGGTGATCGCGGCGGTCAGCGTCGTCTTGCCGTGGTCCACGTGACCGATCGTCCCGACGTTCGCGTGCGGCTTGTTGCGTTCGAACTTTTCCTTGGCCATGTGCGCTCCCGTAGCGGCGGCGACTGCGACTGCGTGTTGAAGATGGAGCCCACTTCCAGGATTGAACTGGAGACCTCGTCCTTACCAAGGACGCGCTCTACCGACTGAGCTAAGTGGGCCTATTCCTTTATCTCGGGTTCCTCACTGGAGCGGGAAACGGGATTCGAACCCGCGACATTCAGCTTGGAAGGCTGACGCTCTACCAACTGAGCTATTCCCGCGAACCTTCCCGTTCAGGTACCGCAAAACCGGCGAAACGCAAAGAAAATCTGGTGGAGGGGGGTGGATTCGAACCACCGAAGGCGTAAGCCGGCAGATTTACAGTCTGCTCCCTTTGGCCGCTCGGGAACCCCTCCAGTCCTCTTCCTCTCACCACCCGCCGCCACCCCGTCTCTGGAGCTGGCGGTGGGATTCGAACCCGCGACCTGCTGCTTACAAGGCAGCTGCTCTACCTGCTGAGCTACGCCAGCCGAATCCTTCTCGAAACCTCCGCCTCGTCGAGGCGGTGCTGCGCGCCTCCGAACTGGACTGCCGCGTTCGGAGCGGCTGCTTGTAAACGACCCTCGGCTGCTTGTCAAGCAGGAGAATTCCGCTGCCGCGCCGCCTCGTAAAGACAGATGGCGGCGGCCGCGGAAGCGTTCAGGCTGCCGAGCTTTCCGGCCATCGGGATTCGCGCCAGGTGGTCGCAGCACTTGCGGACGAGGGGCCTGATGCCCTCCCCCTCCGAGCCGATGACCAGGGCCGTCGGGCCGGTGAGGTCGAGCTCGGAGATCTCCCCATCGCCCTCCGCGACCGCGCCCACCGACCAGACCCCCTCCTCCTTCAGGTCCCGGATGGTCTGGGCGATGTTGGTGACGCGCGCCACTGGACAGTGCTCCACGGCGCCGGCCGAGGCCTTGGCCGCCGAGCCGGTCACGCCCACCGCCCGGTCCTTGGCGATGACCACCCCGTGCGCCCCCAGGGCGTAGGCCGAGCGGATGATCGCGCCCAGGTTCTGCGGGTCCTCGATGCCGTCGAGGACCACCAGCAGCGGCGGCCTGCCCGCGGCCTTGGCGGCGTCGAACAGGTCGTCGAGGGACCGGTAGCGGTAGTCGGCCACCACCGCGACCACCCCCTGGTGGTTTCCCGTGCCGGCGAGCTTGTCGAGCTTCACCCGGGGAGCGACGCGGACCTTCGCGCCGGCCGCCCGGCCCTGTTTCTCGAGCTCGGCGAAGCTGCGGGCGCGCTCGGCGCCCTCGGCCAGCCAGAGCTCGGCCAGACCTTCGCCGCCGGCGCGCAGGAGCTCGCGCACCGGGTTCATTCCATAGAGGACGCGCACGTGGGGTCGGGGCCTTCCCGCCTAGTTGGCGGTGACGGGGACGGTGAGCGAGCGCACCTGCTTCACGCACCAGGTGTCGCTGCAGATGAAGAAGTCGAGGGACGCCTTGACGTCGTAGCGGCCGGCGGCGCTGGCCGTGAAGGGCACCTCGAACCGCGGCGCCTCGGCCTTGGGGTCGACGGCGTCCTTGTGGCCGAGCTTCACCTTCGCCAGCCCGAGCGCCGGCGGGGCCTCGAGGCCGATGGCGAGCGGCGCCTGGGGATGCACGTGGGCTCCCGCGCCGGGGTGGATGAAGACCACCAGCCTCCCGGGCGCCCCCACCTTCACCTGCCCCGTGGTCCCGGTGGTCTCCAGGGTGTAGCTCTTCGCTGCCTCGGCCCCCGCGTCGGCGAAGGCCGGCAGGGCGGCGGCGAGGGAGAGGATCGAGACGACGGTGCGCAGCATGCAGGGGCCTCCGAGGGCCGTCCTATAGCAGAGACGCGGACGAGCGGCCAAGGATTCAAGGCGCTCGGCGGATCGCCCGCTCCCCAACTCCTCGCCGTCGTGGGCTCCTCTCCACCAGCGCCTCTGCGGCCGCCACCACCGCCGCGGCCACGTCCACGCCGCAGGCCTCCTCCGCGTCGCGGATGCCGGGCGAGCTGTTCACCTCGAAGACCAGCGGGCCCTCGCGGGTGTCGAGCAGGTCCACCGCGCAGACGTCGAGCCCGACGATCCGGGCGGTCTCGAGCGCCGCCCGCTCCTGCCCGGCGTCGAGCGCCGCGGGCTCGAACCGGGCGCCCTGCGCCAGGCTGCGCGCGAAGCGGCCCGCCCGCGCCCGGCGCCGCAGCGCGGCCACCACCCGTCCGCCCACCACCAGGGCCCTCAGGTCCTGCCCGCGCTTTCCCCGCAGATACTGCTGCACGAGGATGTTCTGACCGAGCCCGAGGATGGCCTCCAGCGCCGCCTCCAGCGACTCGAGCGTCTCGCAGACCATCACGCCGCCCTTGTCGCCGGTCGAGACGAGCTTCACCAGCACCGGCACCCCGCCCACGTGCTTCACGAGATCCCGCAGCTTGGAGGCGTCGCTCGCCATCACCGTCCGCGGCACCTGCACCCCGCTCCCCGCGAGCGTCTGCAGACAGCGCATCTTGTTGCGGCTGGCCGCGATCCCGTGGGCGCGGTTCAGGGACGGCACCCCGAGGAGCTCGAACTGGTTCACCACCGAGAGGCCGTACTGGGTGACGGAGAGGCCGATGCGCGGGACGATCACGTCGGTGCGCGGGAGCGCGCGCTGTCGGTGGAACAGCGCCGGGCGGCCACCCAGCCCCAGCTCGACCTCCAGGGGGTCGAGCACCCTCACCTTGTGCCCCCGCGCGCGCGCGGCCTCGACGAGCCGCCGCGTGGTGTAGATGGCGGACGAACGGCTGAGCAGGGTGAGGTGCATCGGCGGGATGGTATGTGCGCGGGTCGTCGAAAGCGAGGGCGTGGAAACGACGACGGCGACCCGACTGGCGGGTCGCCGTCCATTGGGGCGCGGGCGCCATGAAGGCGGGAACCGCGGCCACCCGCTCTCCCAGGAGGAAGAGCTGAAGCCATTCTACTCCCGCGGGCGGGCGTGGCCAGGGCCGCCCCGAGCGGGTTTGGCGCGCCGGCGGCGGCGACCGCCAGCGCGCCCGCTCCCTAGACCTGCTTGAACTCGGCGTCGACGACGTCGTCCTTCTTGGGCTCGCCCTCCTGCGGCGCGCCGGGCTGTGCCTGCTGCCCGTCGCCCGCCCCGGGCGCGGCGGTCTTGTAGAGCTCCTCGGCCGCCTTGTGGCTGGCCTTCTCGAGCCGCTCCATGGCCGCCTTCACCTCCTCGGCGCTCCCCTTCTCGCGCACCTTGTGGACGTCCTCGACCGCGGCCTCGATCTCCTTCACCGTGTCGGCGGCGAGCTTCTCCTTGTTGTCCTTGAGGAGCTTCTCCATCTGGTAGGCGAGGTTCTCGGCGCGGTTGCGCTGCTCCACCTCCTCGCGCCGCTTCTTGTCCTCGCCCTCGTGGCTCTGCGCGTCGGCCACCATCTTCTCCACCTCGTCCTTGGCCAGGCCCGAGGAGTGGCTGATGGTGATCTTGGTCTCCTTGCCGGTGCCCTTGTCCTTGGCCGAGACGTTGAGGATGCCGTTGGCGTCGATGTCGAAGGTGACCTCGATCTGCGGCATGCCGCGCGGCGCGGGGGGGATGCCCTCGAGGTGGAAGCGCCCCAGCGTGCGGTTGTCGCGCGACATCTCGCGCTCGCCCTGCAGCACGTGGATCTCCACCGAGGTCTGGCTGTCGGCGGCGGTGGAGAAGGTCTCCGACCGCTTGGCGGGGATGGTGGTGTTGCGCTCGATGAGCTTCGTCATCACGCCGCCCAGCGTCTCCACGCCGAGCGAGAGCGGGGTGACGTCGAGGAGGAGGATGTCCTTCACCTCGCCGGAGAGGACGCCGGCCTGGACCGCCGCGCCCACCGCCACGACCTCGTCGGGGTTGACGGTGCGGTTCGGATCCTTGCCGAAGAACTTCTTCACCGAGGCGATGATGGCCGGCATGCGGGTCTGCCCGCCCACCAGCACCACCTCGTCCACCTGCGACGGATCGAGCTTGGCGTCGGCGAGGCAGCGGCGCGTGGGCTCGAGGCTCCGCTCCACCAGCGGCTCGATCATCTGCTCCAGCTTGGCGCGGGTGAGCTTGATGGCGAGGTGCTTCGGCCCGGTCTGGTCGGCGGTGAGGAACGGCAGGTTGATCTCGCTCTCCATCATCGAGGAGAGCTCGATCTTGGCCTTCTCGGCCGCCTCCTTCAGCCGCTGCAGGACCATCTTGTCCTTGGAGACGTCGATGCCGGTGTCCTTCTTGAACTCGGCGATGAGCCAGTCCATCACCTGCTGGTCGATGTTGTCGCCGCCGAGGTGGGTGTCGCCGTTGGTGGCGAGCACCTCCACCACGTTCTCGCCCACCTCCAGGATGGAGATGTCGAACGTGCCGCCGCCGAAGTCGTAGACGGCGATCTTCTCGTTCTTCTTCTTGTCGAGGCCGTAGGCCAGCGCGGCCGCGGTCGGCTCGTTGACGATGCGCCGCACGTTGAGGCCGGCGATCTCGCCGGCGTCCTTGGTGGCCTGCCGCTGGGCGTCGTTGAAGTAGGCCGGCACGGTGATGACGGCGTCGGTCACCTTCTCGCCGAGGTAGTTCTCGGCGGCCCGCTTCAGCTTGAGCAGGATCTGGGCGCTGATCTCCGGCGGGCTGTACTGCTTGCCGTCGATCTGGACGCGGGCGTCGCCGTTCGGCCCCTCCACGACGTGGTACGGGACGCGCTTGGTCTCCTCCTGGACCTCGCTGTAGCGGCGGCCCATGAAGCGCTTGATGCTGTAGACGGTCTTCTCGGGGTTGGTGATGGCCTGCCGCTTGGCCACCTGGCCCACGAGCCGCTCGCTCTCCTTGGTGTAGGCCACCACCGACGGGGTGAGCCGCGAGCCTTCCTCGTTGGTGATGACGACGGGCTCCTTGCCCTCCATCACCGCGACCACCGAGTTGGTGGTGCCGAGGTCGATGCCGATGATCTTCGCCATTTAGAATCCTCCTGGACGGGGGCAAGGTAAGGCCCCAGGCACCGCTGTCAAACGGCCGGCGCACGTTTTCGGGTGCGAAGCGCGCTACGCAGTCTGCCACCCTGACTACCCGCACGGGCAGTTCAGGGGCCTCCCCTCCAGCTAGCCAAGCGCCCGATATCACTGGCAAGCGCTTTCTGACGCAGCGTGGCACCGGGCTTGCGAGCAAGGCCGGACATCGCTGTCAGGCATCCGCTCCGAGGAACGAGGGCTCACCAGCATGCAGATGGACGCTACCCGGCACCCGCTCGCCGTGCTGCTCAACGCCAACGCCAAGCAGGTGAACGGGCGGGTGCGGCAGGAGCTGGCCGACGTGGTGCCGCACGAGCACCTCTTCTTCTCCAAGGACCCTGACGACGCCCGCGCCATCGCCGACACGGTGATCCGCCGCGGCTACGGCACCGTGTTCACCGGCGGCGGCGACGGCACCTTCGTCTCCTGGGTGAACCACATCCTCGACCGCTCGGAGCGGCGTTCCGCGCCCACCCCGCGCTTCGGCGTGCTGGCGCTCGGGACCGGCAACGCCGTCGCCGAGGTGGTCGGGGCGCGCGCCGACACCCACGTCGCGGACCTGCGCCGCTTCATGGGCGGCGAGGTCCCCTTTGTCCGCCCCATCGGCCTGCTCACCTGCAACGGCCGGCGCACCCCGTTCGCCGGGGTGGGGCTCGATGCGGCCGTGATCAACGACTACAACTGGTGGAAGGAGCGAGTACAGGGCACGCGGATGGCTTGCCTCGGCCTCGGCCCCTCCGGCTACGGCCTGGCGGTGGCGATGCGCACCGTCCCGCGCTACCTCGCCGAGCGCCGGCCGGCCTACTGCGAGATCGTGAACGAGGGGCGCGCCGCCTGGCAGCTCGACGCGCACGGAGCCCCGGTCGGCCAGTCCATCCGCAAGGGCGAGCTGCTCTACGCCGGCCCCTGCATGATGGCGGCCGCCAGCACCGTCCCCTACTACGGGTTGAAGCTCAAGGCCTTCCCCTTCGCCGATCAGCGCCCGGGCATGATGCAGGTGCGGGTGGCCACCGAGGTGAGCGTGCCGTCGGTGCTCATGAACCTCCGCCAGATCTGGGACGGGAGCTTCAGCCACCCCGGGCTGCTCGACTTCCACGCCGAGTCGGTCTCGCTCCGCTTCGAGCGGCCGGTGCCGCTGCAGGTGGGCGGCGACGCCGAGGGCTGGCGCGACGAGGTCCGCTTCGCCATGGCCTCCCGCTCCATCGACCTGGTCGACTTCTCGGGCGGGCCGGGCAGCCACCGGCTCCACCCGGGCGCGCCGCGCTTCGCCGCCTGAGCGCCTACAGGTAGTAGACCACCCGCTCGTCGCGGTGCAGGGCGAGACAGACCTCGCGCCGCTGCTCCTCCGACTCGAGTCGGGCCACCACCGTCACCGACTGATACTTTCCGCCGCTGGAGGCGCGCACGCGCACCCGCTCGCCCGGCGCGGCCGGCCCGCCCACCACCTGTGCCACCAGCCGGCGCGCGTGCTCCGCGAAGTCGTCGCCGGTCAGCCCCATGATCTTGAAGCTGTAGTCGAGGGGGTAGTCGAGGGCGGGCGGTTCCTGGCCGCCGCCCGCGTCGCGCGGGTCCATGGGTGAGGGCTAATCGGGCTAGAGCAGGTTCGCCGCCAGCTCGGCCAGCGGGGAGCGCTCGCCCTTCGAGAGCGTGATGTGGCCCGCCAGTCGCTCCTCCCGGAACCGGTTCACCACGTGGATGAGGCCGTTGTTGGTCTGGTCCACGTAGGGATTGTCGATCTGGTAGGGGTCGCCGGTGAGGACGATCTTGGTGCCGTCGCCGACGCGGGTGATGATGGTCTTCACCTCGTGCGGCGTCAGGTTCTGCGCCTCGTCGACGATGATGTACTGGTTCGGGATGGAGCGGCCGCGGATGTAGGTGAGCGGCTCGATCTCGACGATGCCGAGGTCGATGAGCTCGTGGTAGCCGCGCCCGGACTTCTTCTCGGCGTGCGAGATGTTCATCAGGTACTCGACGTTGTCGAAGATGGGCTGCATCCAGGGGTTGAGCTTCTCCTCGACGCTGCCGGGCAGGTACCCGATGTCGCGGCCGAGCGGGAAGATCGGGCGGGACACCAGCAGCTTCTGGTAGACGCCCTCCTCCATGGTCTTCTGCAGCCCGGCGGCGATGGCGAGGAGCGTCTTGCCGGTGCCGGCCTTGCCGACGATGGTGACCAGCCG
This sequence comes from Anaeromyxobacteraceae bacterium, assembly GCA_035656915.1. Lineage (GTDB taxonomy): Bacteria > Myxococcota > Myxococcia > Myxococcales > Anaeromyxobacteraceae > Anaeromyxobacter_B. Next base: position 137,241 of record DASRRJ010000001.1, on the reverse strand, counting down.
CACCTCGTCGTTGAGGAGCAGGTCGAGCGCGAAGGACTGCTCCTTGTTGCGCGGCCGGATCCCCCAGGTGCCCTCCTTGCTCGCCTTGATGAGCGGGATGAAGCCCTGGCGCGAGGCGCTGTACTTGCCCACCCCGCTGTGCTGCGGATTGGTGCGATCGCGCAGCACCGCGAAGGCGTTGGGGGGTGGCGCCTCCACCCCGGCGGGGAGCCCCACGCTCCCCTGCGCGTAGAAGGCGTTCACGTCCTCGGCGTCGACCTCGATCTCCGCCACCCCGCTCCAGAGCTCGTCGAGCTCCACCTGCTCCACGTCGTAGTCCTCGGCGTGCAGCCCGAGGGCGTCGGCGCGGATGCGCAGGTTGGTGTCCTTGGTGACGAAGACCGCCGGGAACTGCTGCTCCCGATCGCGCAGGTCGAGCGCCACCGCCAGGATCTTGTTGTCGGTGGCGTGGCCGTCGGCGAGCTCCGGCGGCAGGTGGCGCATGGTGAACATCACCCGCAGCCGACCCTTGCCCTCGCCCAGCGGGACGCCTTCGGCGAGGTGCCCCTGGGCCCGGAACTCGTCCAGGGAGCGCGCCACCTGGCGGGCGTTGCGCCCGAGGGAGGAGAGGTCGCGCTTGAACTGGTCGATCTCCTCGATGACGTAGATCGGGATCACCACGTCGTTGTCGCCGAAGCCGAAGATCGAGCGGGGGTCGTGCAGCAGGACGTTGGTGTCGAGGACGAAGTTCTTTTTCAAGCCGGTCGGCCCCTCTGTGCGCGGCAGGCGCGGCGAAGAACGGCGCCCGCGATGACGCGGCGAGTCTACCACGGACCGCCCTACCCGGCCGCACGCTTCGCGGCGCGGACCGCCTCGGCGCTGACGGCCTGGTTCCGCCCGTTGCGCTTCGCGAAGTAGAGGCCGCCGTCGGCGAGCTCGACGAGCTGCGCCTTCGCGGTCCCGTCGTCCGGGCAGGTGGCGATGCCGAGCGAGAGCGTCACCCGCAGCGCCCCCTGCTCGGTCTCGAAGCAGGCGGCCTGAACCTTCTCGCGGATGCGCTCCGCGATGACCAGCGCGCCGGCCCCGTCGGTCTCGGGCATCACCAGGGCGAACTCCTCGCCGCCGTAACGGGCCACCACGTCGGTGGAGCGCGCCTCGGCGGCGAGGACGCGCGCCACCCCGCGCAGCACCACGTCGCCGGCGGGGTGGCCGTAGGTGTCGTTCACCTTCTTGAAGTGGTCGACGTCGCAGAGGATGAAGGACAGCTTCTTGCCGTACCGGGCCGCGAGGCCCAGCGCCTCGTCGAGGCGCGCCTGGAAGGTGCGGTGGTTCAGCAGGCCGGTGAGGCCGTCGGTGGTGGCGAGGCGCTCGGTCTGCTCGAAGAGCCGGGCCCGCAGCACCGACTCGGCCGCCTGGATCGCCACCACCTCGAGCTGCCGCTGGGTGTCGGCGTCGAGCGGCGCGCGCCGTCGGGCCCCGACCACCAGCGTGCCCAGCACCTCGCCGCCGGTCTTGAGCGGGATGACCTTGAGCGCGGAGATCCCCTTGAGGCGGGTGTCCGGGTCGAAGACCATCGCCTCCGCCCCCTTGAGCTCCTTGCCGGGGAGGCTGGAGGCCAGGCGCACCGCGCTGGAGACCAGCCCGGGGTTGTCCTCGAAGCAGCGCCCTTCCAGCTCGGCGAGCCGGGACAGCTCCTCCACGGCGCGGGCGCGCACCACCCGGTGCACCCGCTTGCCGCCCGCCTCCTCGCAGAGGGTGACCGCGCCGAAGTCGACCGCGGTCATCTCCCCGGCGAGCTCCAGCAGCGCGTCGAAGACCTCGCGCGGCTTGGCGGTGCGGTTGAGCCGCTCGATGGCCTGGTAGAAGCGCTCGCTCTCGGCCCGGGTGCGGCGCAGGTCGCCCATGAGCCGCTCCGCCTGGACCGCCCTCACAAGCTCCGCCGCCAGCCGCGAGAGGAGCTGCTCGTCCGCGTCGCCGAAGGGCTCCTCTTCGAGCCGGTCGGCGATGAGCACCCCGCGCACGTGCCCCCCGCGCCGATCGACGATGGGCACCGCCAGCAGCGCGCCCGGCCGCGTGCCGTCGCCGTAGTAGCCTGCGCCCTTCACGCCGCCCGCGAGCCGGACGGCGGTCCGGCCCTTCACCGCGGCGCCGAGGGGCCCCTCTCCGGCTGGGAGGGGCTCGCGCACCACCCGATCGCTCGCCGAGCGGCACTCGCGCAGCCGCAGCTCCCGGTCGTCGTCGCTGAGGAGGAAGACCGCGCAGGTGTGACTGCGGAGGGCCTGCTCCCCCACCTCCACCACGCCGCGCACCGCCGCCTCCAGCTCCACCACCGCGCCATCGGCCCAGCGCGACTCACCCTCCTCCTCCACGCTCTCGGGGGAGAGGAGCCGGAACTCGCGGGCGCGCTCGTCGAGCTCGCGGCGGCGCCGGGCCACCGAGGCCTCCTCGGCGCGCCGTCCGGCGGCCACCCGGGTCCCCAGCACCAACCGATAGAGGGCGCCGAAGAGGAGCAGGAACCCGGCGTGCACCGCGAGCGTGACCAGCCCGCCGCGCGCCGCGCCTCGACCCCACCAGATGCCGGCCTCGAGCGCCAAGGCCAGGGCGGCCAGTCCGAAGCTGGCCGCGCGGGTGAGCACCGCCGCCAGGAAGGCCATCACCAGGTAGACGGCCGGCTGCAGGGGCGCGGCCCCGGCGTCGCCGCCGAGCCCCTCCGAGGCCTGCGCCACCGCGTGCGCGGCCACCAGCAGCAGCGCCCCGAGCTCCAGCTGCTCGCGCAGCGGCGTGGCCCGGCCGCCGTCGCGGTGCGCGTGGCGCCAGAGCACGGCGCCGAGCGTGGCTCCCAGGCCCAGGAGCGCCGCTGCCTGGGCGGGCGCCCGTGATGGCGCCGCGAACAGCCCGCTCGCGAGCGCCGCCGCCAGCGCCGCGGTCACCGCAGCCGGCGCCGAGCGCAGCAGGAAGCGGCCGAAGCGCCGCCGCTCGCCGGGGCCGAGGATGCCGCCCTCGCAGGCGATGGCGGCGTAGATCTCCACCAGCAGCGGCCGCGACCGGCGCGCGGGGAGCCGACGGCGCACCTCCGCCACCCGGCCGACGGGGGGGCGCGAGGGATCGACCTGGTGCCGCAACGACGCTGGGACCGCCGGCGTCGCCGCGGGGCGCGTCGGCCTCGGTCCCACCCGGGTCACCGGCCGTTCCCTTCCTCGAGCCGGATCACCACCTCGCCCGGGCGGACGTAGTTGAGCTCCTCGCGGGCGGCGCGCTCCAGCGCCGCCGGGTCGCCGGCGAGCGCGCGGGCCTCGCGCTTCAGCCGCAGGTTCTCCTGTCGCAGCGCCTCGTTCCGGTCGGCCACGGCGCGCACCTCTCCTTGTAGCCGCAGGTGCTGCCGGAGCCCCTTGTCGTCGAGCGCCGACCAGGTCAGGAGCGCTCCGGCGACACCGGCGACGACGAGCGACTTTCGCTGCACGCGCAAGGACATTGCCGGGTGTGGCCTCTCGCGCCGAGGCTAGCAGCCGGCCGCCGGCTGTAAAGAAATCGGCGGCTATCGAGCGGCGCTCAGGCCTCGAGCCGCTTCACGTAGATCTCGCGCGCGATCTCGGGATCGAGGGCGATGGTGGTCTCGCCCACCTCGATGACGAAGGAGGGCGAGCGCTGGTGCAGCCGGATCTCGCTGCCGGGGATGACCCCCAGCGCGGCCAGGCGGTCCATGCGGTCGTGGAACTTGGGGGCGATGAAGACGATGCGGCCGGCGGCGCCGAGCTCGAAGCTCGGCAGCCCGGTGACGAGCGGCCGCACCGCCTTGGGGAAGGCGCTGCAGCAGGGGCCGGGTGGGATGACCTTGCCGTGGGGACAGGTGGGCGGATGGCCGAGCAGCGTGCAGACCGAGTCGGTGGCCTCCGCCGAGAGGATGTGCTCGAACTCGCAGGCCTGGCTCTCCATGGTGTCCTCGCCCACGTCGAGGAGGTCCTTGAAGAGGCGCTCGGCCAGCCGGTGGCGGCGCACCACCAGCCCGGCCCGCTGCTCGCCCTCGGAGGTGAGGAGCACCGCCCCGCCGTCGCGGCGCAGGAGCCCCCTCTCCTCCAGCTCGGTGAGGTCCCCCTCCCCGCGGTCCCCGGCGTGCCGGCCCGCGTTGGTGAGCACGCCCTGCGCGGCGTTGCGGCCCGCCTCGCGCTCGGTGAACACCGTCTCGAGGAGCTCCTCGAGCTTGTGATCCTGCATGGTCATGGAAGGTCCTTCTCCTTGCGCCGGCGGTCGAGGAGGGCGCGCAGCCGACCGGCCAGGCCGGTCTCCTGCGGGAAGCTGTAGGTGCACGAGGGGCAACAGATGACCCGGCAGCCCCTGGCCATGGGGCAGCTCGGCCGGCAGCCCAACCCCTCCGGATCGAAGGTGGTGCCGCAGAGCGGGCAGGTCTCGAGCTTCTTGGCCGGCGCGCCCATCAGTAGAGCCACCGCATGAGCACGTTCACCACCGCGCCCACGCCGATGGCGAACGGGAGGATGAAGCCGGCCACGCCGACGCCGGTCTTCCAGCCGCGCTCCTTCAGGATCATGAAGAAGTTGGCGATGCAGGGGATGAAGAGCGTGATGGTGACCAGCGCCACCGTCACCTCGATGTTCATCTCCCGGGTCATGGTGCCGGCCTTCATGAAGGGCTCGTAGTGCAGGAAGAGCCCGGCGGCGGCGTAGTCGCGGCGCAGGAAGCCGAGGATGAAGGCGGTGGCCGCCTCCTTGGGGAGCTGGAGCAGGTTCACCACCACCGGGGCGGCGAACCGCTCCAGCGCGGCGATGCCGTGGATCCGGTCGAGCCCCCACAGGATGAGCGTGCCGAGGATGAACAGCGGCAGCGCCTCCCGCAGGTACCACTCGATGCGCGCCAGGGTCTTCACCGCGATGTTGCCGGCCTGCGGCAGCCGGAGCGGGGGCAGCTCCAGCATGAAGTCGGAGCCGCGCCCGGGGATCACCTTGGCCGCGAGCCAGCCGACCAGGAAGAGCACCATCAGCACCGTGCCGGCGAACCAGAGCGCGGCGCCGGGGGTGACCCCCCCGAGCATGGCGAAGATGACGGCGAGCTGCGCGCTGCAGGGCACCGCCAGCGCGAGCAGCAGCGTGACGATCACGCGCTCCTTGCGCGTCTCCATGATGCGGGCGGTCATGGTGGCCATGGTGTCGCAGCCGAGGCCGAGCACCATCGGCAGCACCGCCTTGCCGTTCAGCCCCATGCGCTTGAAGAGCTTGTTCACCATCACGGCGAGGCGCGGCAGGTAGCCCGAGTCCTCGAGGAAGCTGAAGGCGATGAAGAAGGTGGTGACGATGGGGAGGACGATGGCCATGCCGTACGACAGCCCCATGGAGAGCACGCCGTAGCGCCCGACGAGGAGCCCCCCGTGCTCGCGGAAGGGCACCCCGGGCGGCCCGACCAGGAAGGTCTGCACCGGACCGGCCGGCACGACCAGCCGCATCAGCGCGTCGAACCACGGCACGAGGTGACCGTAGAAGACCACGTTCTCGAGGAAGTCGACCGCGATCTTGGCGCCGAACACCCCCACGAACTCGTAGCAGACGAAGAGCACCGCCAGCAGGAACGGCACCCCGAGCACGGGGTGGGTGGCCCAGCCGCCGAGCCGGCGCGCGAAGCTGCTCCCGAGCGACTTGCCGCCGGACCTCGAGAGCACCGCCTCGTGGAGCCGGTCCACCGCCGCGAGCCGCTGGCGGGAGATCACGAAGCGGAGCGACTCGGGGTAACGGGCGGAGAGTCTCCGGCGCGCCGCGTCCAGGGTGGCGAGCTGCTCGGCCGTCATGCGCCCCGCGAGCTGCGCCGCCATCGACTCGTCGCCGACCAGCGCCATCAGGGCCACCGCGCGCTTGCCCAGCCCGCCGTGGCCGGGGAGCAGCGGCTCGACCTCCGCGACCGCGGCCTCGATGGCGTCGTCGTAGCGGACCAGGAAGCGGGAGGCGCGCGCCTTGGAGAGTCCCTCGGCGAGCTGCGCCAGCCCCTGTCGCTGCACCGCGACCGTGGGGACCACCTCCACGCCGAGCTCGGCGGCGAGGCGGGCCTGGTCCACCTCGATGCCCCGCCCCAACGCCTCGTCGTACATGTTGAGCGCGAGGACGAAGGGCACCTGGGCCTCGGCCAGCTGCACCGACAGGAGCAGGCCGCGCCGCAGGTTCTTGGTGTCGCAGACCTGCAGGCAGGCGTAGCCACGCTCCGACATGAGGATGTCGCGGGTGACCTGCTCGTCCTCCGACATGGGGAGCAGGTTGTTCGTCCCGGGCGTGTCCATCACGTGCCAGCTCGCCCCGGCGATGGTGGCCGAGCCGCGCGTCACCTCCACGGTGGTGCCCGGGTAGTTCGAGACGGTCACGTACTTGCCGGTGAGGGCGCCGAAGAGGACGCTCTTGCCTACGTTCGGGTTGCCGACCAGGATCACGCTGCGGCCGGCAGGCACGACCTGCTTCTTCTCCAGCGTCGGCGCCGCCGAGTGGCAGGTGCTCATGGCGCCGTCTCGACCTGGGCGCGGCACTCGCCGCAGCGGCCGTAGAGCTCGAGCTTGTGGCGCTCCACCTCGAAGCCGTAGCTGCGGGCGATGCGGAGCTGCATGGCCTCGATGTCGTCGTTCTCGAACTCGACGATGGCTCCGCAGCCGGTGCAGATGAGGTGGTCGTGGTGGTGCGTGTCGGCCGAGGCCGGCTCGTAGCGGGTCTGGCCGTCGCCGAACTGCCGCGGCAGGGCGAGCCCGCACTCCGACAGGAGCTTCATGGTGCGGTAGACGGTGGCGATGCTGATGCGCTCGTCGCGCTGGCGGACGCGCGCGACCAGCGCCTCCACCGGGACGTGGCCGCCCATCTCGAAGAAGGCCTCGACGATGAGGTCGCGCTGCCGGGAGTGCTTGAGCCCTCGGCTGGCGATGAAGCTCCCCAGCACGGCCGCGGGTGTGCGCCGCTCCCCTTGCGCCGAGCCCGTTCCCCGCTCTTCCGTCTGTCTGGTCATGTTGATTGTGATTCTCAGTATCACGGAAACGCAGACGTGGCAATCGGAATGACCGATCGCTCCACCGGCGACGGGAACCCGCTCGGGACGAACGCCGCCCTACTTGGGAGCGAAGCTCACTCCCTGGCCCGTCCAGTAGGCGCGCCAGCGCTCGGACGCGCCGGGACCTTCTCCGCCAGAGTCCTCCCCCGCCAGCGCGGCCAGGGAGGCGTGCGCCTGGCGCCGCACCTCCGGGGAGCCGTCGTCGAGGAGCGCCACCAGCCGCGGAATGTATGGGAGGGCCTCCGCCCGCTCGCGGTGCCGCACCAGCTCGGCCGCCATCGCCCGGGCGTCCGGATCCTGGGCCCCCAGATAGCGCGACAGCTCCACCGGGTGTCCGGTCCCCGCCGAGCGGTAGCGCTCGAGCGAGCCCGGCAGAACGAGGCTCAACACCAGCACCATCAGGCCGACCTGCACCATCGCCTTCCCGGCGTGGTAGCGCCCCGCCCGCACCAGCGCGAAGCGGTAGACCGAGAACGCGACGATGAAGGTGGCGAGCAGCGCCGGGGCGATGACCAGTGTCCAGGAGCCGGCCGACCCCTCCCGCACGGCGCGCTCGAGCGCGGGGACCCCGGTGAGGGCAGCGGCGGCGGCGGCGAGCAGCAGGAGGTAGAGCGGCAGCCGGGCGGCGCGGATGAACGCGGGCAGGGCCCCCCCCTGCTCCCTCGGTTCTGGACCCATCGCTCGACTCATGACACGCCCTGCATGCGGGCGCCAACGTTTTCGCGGCTGCGCTTGACTACGCCCGCTGCTTCACGCAGGTTCCGCTCGCCATGGCCGAGCTTGACGACGAGCTGATCGCGCGGGTGATCGACTGGTGCACCGAGGCGGGGCGCCGTGCCACGCCCGCCGAGGTGCGCGCGGCGCTGGCGCCCCTCGGGTGGGACGAGCTGCTGGCGGCGCGGGCCCTCCTCGCCGACCCGCCGCCGGCGCGCCCCCTCGGGCCAGGCGCGCTCGCCGACCTGGCGCGCGGCGTCGCGCCGGAGGCGGCGGCCGCCGCCGAGCGCCAGGGGCATCCGCAGGCGTCCGGCGAGCCCCCCCCGGAGCAAGCCGAGGCGGGCCAGAAGCCGCCCCGTCGCGGCCGCAAGCGGCGGGGTCAGCCGACGGCCCCGGTCATCCGGCGCGCGCGCGATCGCGTCGCCGCGCCAGTCTCGTCGGGGCCCTCGCTCCCCCTGCTCGACGAGCTGCGGCGCTCCGAGGGCCGTGCGGTGCTGGAGCGGTTGCTGCGGCGGGTGGGGGCGAGGCGCAAGGCGCTGCTCGCCGCGCTCGCCGAGGGCTGGCGCCGCCCCGAGGGGGCGCTGCCGGCCGGTGAGGACCTGCAGGCGCTCCTCGAGCACCACGGCCTGGCGCGCGCGTTCGAGCGCCGCGAGCGGGAGCTGCTGCTCCACGCGCTCCGCGCCGCGGGAGGCGTGGCCGCGCGCGCCGCCGCGAGCCTCGACCTCGGCCCCGAGGAGTTCGGCGAGCTGCTCTCGCGCGCCGGCGCCGAGCAAGAGGCAGGGCGGATCCGCGCCGAGCGCGGCCGGGAGGTCCTGCGGCAGGCGACCACGATCTCGGAGCGGGTCCGCCTGCTCCTGGGGGACGAGGAGCGGCTGGCCGATCTGGGCGTGCTCCCGACGGTGCTCGCAGATCTGCGCGCCCGACTCCCGGAGCACCTGCGGGCGCTGCGCGCCTCCACTCCGGCGCGTTACCTCACCCCCGCCCTGGCCCGCAGCCTGTCTGTGCCCCGCGTGGCCGCCGAGGCGCTCGCGCGGCGGTTCGCCCTGCAGATCGCCCCGCCTGTGCCCGGGTCCGCGCCCCGCGTGGGCGCCCCGCGTCCCACCTCCCAGGCCAGGGCTCCGCGCGCCGGCCCACCTGGCCCGGCCCGCGGCTCACCCCGGGCTGGACCGCGCCCCGGCTCGCCCGCCCCGGCCCCCCGCGGCCGGCCGCCCGGCGCCGGCCCCGCGCGGCCTCGCAGTGGCGAAGGGCACGTGATCGAGCCCACGCCCGGGCGGGCGCAGCGGCCCTCGAGCGACCGCCCGCGGCCCCCCGGACGGCGCCCGGGCTCGCCCCGCGGCGCCTCGCGGCCCGGCGCCCCGCGCTCCAGCGCGCCTGGTCCGAAGCGCCCGGCGGGCCCGCGCCGCCCGCGCTAGAACCCTCCCAGCCACGAGAGGACGGCGCCGTGCCCATCTACGAGTTCCTGTGCGAGGCCTGCGGAGACGTCACCGAGCGGATCCAGAAGGTGGACGACCCGGCGCCTGGGAGGTGCCGCGAGTGCGGCAGCCCCCGCATGGCGAAGCTGGTGTCGCGCAGCGCCTTCCAGCTCAAGGGCGGCGGCTGGTACAAGGACCTCTACGCCTCGAGCGGCTCGTCCGGCCAGCCCGCGAAGAAGAAGGCCGGCGACTGAGAAGGTGACCCAGCTCAGGCGCGCGGCCGCTCGGCACCGGCCGGCAGCTCCACCGTGAAGGTCGCCCCCTCTCCGGGGCGGCTGTCCACCCTCACCTGCCCGCGGTGCGCCTCCGCCACCCGCTTCACGCTCGCAAGCCCGAGCCCGAGGTGGCCGCCGGAGCGCTTGGTGGACGAGAAGGCGTCGAAGATGCGTGCGACCCGCTCCGGGGAGATGCCGCTCCCCTGGTCGCGGACCTGCAGGAGCGCCCGGCCGCCCTGGACCTGCGCGCGCAACAGCACCTCGGCGCCGCGCGGGCTCGCCTCCACGGCGTTGGTGACGAGGTTGAGGAGCGCCCGCTCCAGGAGGTGGCGGTCGGCCGTCGCCGGCAACGTCGCGGGAGCGTCGACCGCGAGCCGGACGCCCATGTGCTCGGCGTAGCTCTCGCCCGTGAGCGCCACGCTCCGCAGCAGCTCGGCGAGATCGACCGGGCGCAGCTCCGCCGCGATGGCCTCGCGCGAGAGGTCGGCGAAGTCGTCGACGAAGCCTCGCAGCGCCCCGACCTCCACCCGGAGCAGGTCCCGCAGGCGCGGCAGGACCTCCGGATCGAGCCGCTCCGCCAGCTTGACGGCGTGCTGGAGCGCCACCAGGCGGTGGTTCAGGTCGTGCGTCACGCCGGTGGCGATGCGGCCCGCGGTGCGCCAGCGCTCCTCCGCCGCCAGCTCGCCGAGCAGGCGCCGCGACTGGCGCGTCCCCACCGCGACCGAGAGCGCCAGGGCGACCGCCGAGATGGCCGCGAGCAGCAGGCGCGCCCGGCGCACCGGCCGGAGGGCCTCGCCCGCGGGGCGCTCCACCACCACCATCCAGCCGAGGCGATCCAGCCGCGCCCACCCGGCGAGCACGTCCTCTCCGCCGCCCGAGCGGAAGCGCGCCGGCGCCGCCGCAGGATTGCGCGCCGCGCGCGCCGCCGCGCTCGACTCGGCCACCCGCGCCCCGCCGAGCGCCGCGCCGCGCAGGGCCTCCAGGCCCGAGGCGAGCAGTCGCCCGTCGCCGTCGAAGATGAGCACCCAGCCCGACCGCTGGCCGACGTGGATCGACCGGGCGTGGCGCCAGAGCACGCTCAGGTCCACGCCCGCGCACACCGCGTACCCGGGGATCCGGCGGGCCGGCACGCAGGCGTCCACGGCCGGCGTGACGTCGCTTGCGAGGTGCACGCCCGAGATCTGCTCCGCCCCGCCCCGCGCCGCCGCGACCTGCTCCGGGGTGAGGCGGGTGCTGGCGCGCACCGCCGCCGGCGGGGGCCCCACCAGCTCGAGCCAGCGCAGGCTGGGGGCGCCGAGGCGCGCGCCGGCGAGGCTCCGCGCGGCGTCCTCCTCCGGCCCCACCGAGCCGGCCACCGCGCGCAGCGTCTCGAGCACTCCGGCGAGGTGGTCGTCGATGCGCGCCGCGGCCAGGGAGGCCACGGCGCCGAGCTGGGCCTCGGCCTCGCGCTCGCCGCTGCGCCGCAGCACCTCGATGGCGATCCCGCCGAGGAGCAGGATGGGCAGGATCCCCGCCAGCGCGATGAGGCTCGCCAGCCGGGCGGCGGTCACCCCGCGGGTCACGGCTCGCCCCTGCGCGGCGGGAGGGCGAGCCAGGACCGGCGCACGCGTCCTCCGCCTACTTGGCCTTGGGGAGCGGCTTGCCCTTCTCGAAGGCCACGCCCTCGCCGTACTTCGCGACGATGGCCTTCTTGGTCTTGAGGTTGGTGCTCTCGATGACGAACTTGGGCACGCGGCGCGCGCGCCGATCGGCGACCCAGCGGGTGATCTCGAGGCGGGGGCGCGACGCGCGCGCGGCCGGACGGGCGGCGCGCGCCCGCGCACCACCCCGCGCCCGCGCAATCCCATCCTGCAGCTCCTTGTCGAGGCGCTCGGCGGCGATGGAGGCGATCGCCTTGGCGATGGCCTTGGAGGCGCGCTTCACCACGCCCTCCATGGCGGAGCGGACGACGTCGTCGATCGACTGCTGGGCGGCCTGTCGCGGCATGGGGATCTCCTTCACCTTGGGAAAAATCGTTTGCTGGCGGTAATCAGCAATATTGAACCCGCATTAGCATTGTTCGTTTCGCCCTGCAATTTCAATTTCCTTCTGGTAGGCTGCGCTATCCACCGAGCGGCCCTCTGGCGGAATGGTAGACGCGCTCGACTCAAAATCGAGTGGGGCGACCCCCCGTCCCGGTTCGAGCCCGGGGAGGGCCAATTTCCCTTGCAGCGGAACGCGCCGGTTGTGTATCGGTACCGGCCTCGTTCCCTGGAGATGCGCGCATGTACAACCTGCTGATCAGCCTCGCGGTCGGAGTGGTGGTGACCGCGGCGGTGCGGCTCGGCTTCGGCGGCTGGGTGGCCGCCGTGGTCCCCGGCCTCCTCGCGGCCGTCGCCGTGTACATCGTCCTCGCCCGCCGCATCCAGAAGCGGCTCGAGGCGCTCTTCGAGGGGATGCAGAAGGAGGTGACCGCGCAGCGGCCCGAGAAGGCGGTCGCCCTGCTGCAGGGCGGCTTCGCCCTCGCCCCCTGGCAGTTCCTGGTCGCCTCGCAGCTCCACTCCCAGATCGGCGTGCTGCTCTACATCCAGAAGGAGTTCGACGCCGCCCTGCCGCACCTCGAGAAGAGCTTCTCGCGCCACTGGCTGGCGAGGGCGATGCTCGCGGTCTCGCGCTTCCGTCGCAAGGACGTCGCCGGCATGGACGCCACCTTCGCCGAGGCCACCAAGGTCTCGAAGAAGGAGGGCCTGCTCTGGGCCGCCTGGGCCTTCTGCCTCGACAAGGAAGGCCGCCGCGAGGACGCCCTCAAGGTCCTCGGGCGCGGCGTGGCCGCCAACCCCACCGACGAGAAGCTCAAGTCGGTGCAGCAGCAGCTCCAGAACGGAAAGCGGCTCAAGCTGGGCAAGACCTACGGGCAGGAGTGGTTCGCGCTCCACCTCGAGGCGCCGCCGCCCGTGATGGGGCCGCCGCCGCGCGGCTTCCGTCGCCAGATGTACCGCTGAGTCGGCCCCCGCCGGGGACCGTCAGACGCTTCAGGTGCCGCCGAAGCCGACGGTCACCTTTCCGTCCTCGACGATCAGGGGGACCCGGCGGTCTCCGAGCGAGAGCTCCAGGAAGCGCTGCATGGCCGCGGCGTCCCTGCGGACGTCGTGGTACTCGAACCCGATCCCTCGCTTGCCGAAATCCACACGGGCGGCGCTGGTGTAGGGTCAGGTGTCCTTTCCGAAGATCTCCACCTTCGAGGCCATCCGGTCCTCCCGGGGGCTGGCGATTCGCCCCTCTCGCGACCATTCTCGGCTCCACGGCAGCGGTGCGCAAGGAGGCCGGACGGAGTCGCCGAGGGAGTCATGCCGGAGTGGCCGGACGCGACGGCGGGCGGTATTGGTCACGACGGCGGCGACGCTGTCGTGCGCTCGCTTCGCGACGACCTCGCCCGCAGCCAGCACGACTGCGCCCAGATGATCGAGGCGACGCGGAGGCTGCGCGAGGCGGCCGAGCGGCGGGAGGAGATCCTGGCCTCCTGCGCCCGCGACCTGCGCGGCCCGGCGGAGAAGCTGCTGCTCCACACCCGCGCGCTCCTCCGCGGCGGCACAGGCTCGCTCGCGCCCGCCCAGGCAGAGGCCATCGAGGCCATCGCCCGCGAGTCGCGACAGCTCCTGCACCTGGCAGACGACCTGCTCGCCCTGCGGGCGCTCGACTCCGGCGCGGAGCCGCTGGAGCGCGCCACCGCCGACCTGGTCGAGGTGGCCGCGGCGGCCTGCGACCAGGTCGGAGCGCTCGCTCGCGATCGCGGAGTGCGGCTGACCCGCGACTTCCCCTCCGGGCCCATCCCGCTCACGGTGGACGCCCTGCGGCTGCGCGAGGCGCTTGCCACCCTGCTGGCACGCGCGGTGGAGCAGTCCCGGCCGGGCGCCGAGCTGGAGCTGGCGCTCGCCTCGCTGCCCTCGGCCGCCCGCATCACGCTCGCGCCGCGCCGGCCGCCCCAGCGCCCACCCTCCCCCTCCGAGGGCCGTCGTCCCCAGCGCGAGGGCGAGCCGCCGTCCCCCGGCGCCTCCCCCAGGCTCCTGGCCCGGATCGGCGGGCTCGGGCTCGCGCTCTCCCAGGCGGTGGTGGACCTGCACGGGGGGATCCTCGAGATCGAGGGCGACCCGGCCCACCCCGAGGCGATCCGGATCGACCTGCCCGACGCGCCCCTCTCCCCCACGCGCGGCCGCCCCCGCGAGGGCGACCGCGCCCGGCTGCTGGTGGTGGAGGACGACGCCGACGCGCGCTCCGCGCTCACGCTCATGCTCGAGGGCGCCTACGACGTCGACAGCGCGCCCGATGGGGAGCAGGCGCTCCAGCTCTGCCGCAGCGATCCGCCGGACCTGGTGCTGATGGACGTGTTCATGCCTCGCATGGACGGCTTCGCGGCGCTGGCGGCGCTCCGCACCGACCCCGCGACCGCCGAGGTCCCGGTGATCCTGGTCTCGGGCCGGGGCGACGACCTCACCCGTGCCGGCAGCCTCGACCTCGGCGCCGTCGACTTCATGCAGAAGCCGTTCTCCGAGCGGGAGCTCAAGGCGCGCATCGACCGGACCCTGCGGCTCACCCGTCGGCAGCGACAGCTGCGCGAGCTCGCCCAGACCGATCCCCTCACCGGGCTCCCGAACCGGCGGGCCTTCCGGACCCAGCTCGCCGAGGAGCTGAAGCGCACCCGCCGCGGTCAGGGGCCGCTCTCCTGCGTGATGATCGACATGGACCACCTGAAGCCGGTGAACGACGCGCTCGGGCACGCCGCCGGCGACCGCGCCATCGCCTCGCTGGCCGAGGCCATCCGCACCGAGCTGCGCGAGACCGACTTCGGCGCGCGCTACGGCGGGGACGAGTTCGTGGTGCTGCTGCCACACACCGGCGCCGCCGAGGCGCGCGTCTTCGCCGAGCGGCTCCGCACTCGCCTGCAGCAGACCGCGCTCGAGCTCGACGGGCACACGGTGCCGCTGCGCGCCTCCTTCGGCGTGGCCTCCCTGGAGGACGATCCCGACGGCACCGGCGACGAGCTGGTGCAGCGCGCCGACGCCGCGCTCTACGAGGCGAAGCGCGCCGGCCGCGGCGGGGTGGCGATGCGCGAGGCGACCCTCGCCGGCCTGCAGTCCGGCGCGCACCCGCCGCAGTGACGGCCGCAGGCGCCGACGTGGAACGCTCGCCACGTGGGCGGGGCGGCCGTTCCGGGCGGCCCTCTCAGAGCTTGCTGGCGGTCGCCGCTCCGGCGGCGGGCAGGTCGGCCTCGGCGCGGGCGCGGGCGGCGTAGCGGTTGAGCTTGTTGTAGAGGGTCTTCTCGCTGATGCCGAGCCCCTCGGCGGTGCGCGCCTTGTTGCCGCCGTTCCGGTGCAGCATGGCGAGGATGTACTCCTTCTCGACCTCGCGCAGGGGCAGCCCGATGGCCAGCCGGAGGGTGGCCGCCTCGGCGCGCGAGGGGCGCATGTCCGGCGGCAGGTGCTCCTCGCCGATGACGTCGTGATCCACCAGGATCATCGCCCGCTCCACGGTGTTGCGCAGCTCGCGGATGTTCCCGGGCCAGGCGTAGCCCTGCAGGACCGCCATCGCCGCCGGGGCCAGCCCCTGCACGTGCTTGCCGGTCTCGCCGTTGAACTTCTCGATGAAGTGCTGAACGAGGATGGGGATGTCCTCCCGCCGCTCGCGCAGCGGCGGCAGCACGATCGTGAAGACGTGCAGCCGGAAGTAGAGGTCCTCGCGGAAGCGCCCCTTGCGGATCTCTTCCTTCAGGTCGCGGTTGCTGGCGCAGATGACCCGCACGTCCACCTCGACCTCGCTCTTGCCGCCGAGGCGCCGGAACTTGCGCTCCTCCAGCACCCGCAGGAACTTCCCCTGCATCTCGAGCGGCAGCTCGCCGATCTCGTCGAGGAAGAGCGTGCCGCCGTGCGCCAGCTCGAAGTTGCCGAGGCGCCGCTGGTCGGCGCCGGTGAAGGCGCCGCGCTCGTAGCCGAACAGCTCCGACTCGATGAGGGTCGCCGGGATGGCGGAGCAGTTGAGGGCCACGAACGGCTTGTCCTTGCGCGGCGAGAGGCTGTGGATGGCGCGGGCCACCACCTCCTTGCCGGTGCCGCTCTCGCCGCCGATGACCACGCTGGCGGTCGAGGGAGAGACCTTCTTCACCAGCTCGAAGACCCGCTGCATGCCGGGCCCGGAGCCGATCATGTCGGTGCCGGGCGCGAGCGCCGCCAGCCGCCGCCGGAGCAGCTGGACCTCCCGCTGCGTCTCCTTCTTCTCCAGGGCGCGGTCGAGGACGATGCGCAGCCGCGACACCTCGAGCGGCTTCTCGATGAACTCGTAGGCCCCTTCCTTGATGGCCTGCACTGCGGTCTGGATGGTGCCGCGGCCGGTCAGCAGCACCACCGGGCAGTCCGGCAGCTCGGCCCGCAGCGCGCGCAGCAGCCAGAGCCCGTCCATGTTGGGCATCACCAGGTCGGTGAGGATGACGTCGGGGTGCCACTCGATGGCGCGCCGCAGCGCCTCGGTCCCGTCGGCCGCGCTCTGGACGTCGTAGCCCCAGCGCTGCGTCAGCTCGGCGAGCGCCTCGCGGCTGTCGGTCTCGTCGTCCACGATCAGGAGCCGGTAGTTCATGTGGTCCTCTCACCTCTGAGGCGGAGCACTCGCGTCGCGGTGGCCCCCTCGTCCGCGACCTCCAGGATCCCGCCCATGGCCTCCGCCCCGGCGCTCACCGCCTCCAGCAGCCCAGGCGTGCCTCCGCCCGCGCTCCGTGACAGGGTCAGCCGGGCCTCGCCGCCGCCGCCGGCGGCCGCGACCAGGATCCGTCCGCCGTGCGGAGCGTTCAGCACCGCCTCCAGGAGCAGCGCGAGCACCAGCCCCGCCCCGCGCTGCGGCGCGCAGCGGGCGCGCAGCGGCATCGAGGGGGCCTCGCAGCGGAGCTCCACGCCGCGGCGCCGCGCCTCGTGGCCGAACAGGCTCGTCGCGTCCGGCGCGTAGGCCGAGAGGTCGAGCCACTCACCCTCGGTCGAAGGATCGGCGACCGCCACGAACCGCCGCATCACCTCGTCCACCCGGCCGATCTGCGCCTTCAGCGAGGCGAGGTTCTGCGCGCAGGCCGTGGCCACGCCGTCGCCGCCGCTCGCGACCTTGTCGCCGAGCAGGGCAAGCTGCAACGCCATGGCGTTGAGCGGATTCCTCACGTCGTGAGCCACTCCCCCCGCCAAGCGGGTCAGCGCCTCGACGTGGAGTCGCTCGAGCGGTGAGGCTTCCTCGGCCATAAGCTCCCTGGTAGCTTTTACCGCGCCCACTCGGTCGTGCACGGTATTTTTTTCACCCCAAAAGGGGAAAAGCGCTTGCGTTTCGGACACCTGGCTCCATGGCGCACCTTTCGTCCCGCGTTGCTGATCGCCCTCCTGTTGGGGGCCTCGGGCGCGGCTGCGCGCCCGCCTCCGGACGCCGTCTCGGCGCCCGCGCCCCCCTCCGCGCTGCCCGCGCTGCCGCCGGTGCGTCCGCTCGTCCCCGCGCCCCCCGGGGTGCGAACCCTCGCGGAGGCCAGCCTCGGCGCGGTCGGCGACGTGCTCATGCACGCCGCGGTGAAGGAGAGCGCGGCGGCGCATGACGCCGGCACGGGCGACCTCGGTTACGGCTCGCTCTGGGCGCCGGTCGCCGACCTGCTCCGCGCCAACGATCTCACCTTCGCCAACCTCGAGACCCCGGTGGCGCCGCGCACTGGCAAGGGCTCGCGCAGCTTCGTGTTCAACGCCTCGCCGGTTGCGGTGCGCGCCCTCGGCGCGGCCGGCGTGCGGCTGGTCAGCGTCGCCAACAACCACATCCTCGACCAGGGGAGAGACGGGCTGCTCGAGACCCTCGCCGAGCTCGACCGGCTGGGGATGCCCTTCGTCGGGGCCGGTCCCACCCCGCGCGAGGCGGGCCCACGCACGGTGGAGCTGAACGGCATCAAGCTCGCTTTCCTCGGCTTCGCCCAGTTCTTCAACCAGTCTGGGAACGAGTGCCCGGCGCGCCCCGACGGCCCCTGCCTCAAGGCCGCCCTGCTCGACCCGGATCGGGCAGTGGCGGAGGTGCGCGAGGCCGCGGCGCACGCGGACGCGGTGGTGGTGTCGCTCCACTGGGGCGTGGAGTACGTGGGGCAGCCGCGCGAGGCCGAGGTGGCGCTCGCCCACCGGCTGGCCGACGCCGGCGCCCTGCTCATCCTGGGCCACCACCCGCACGTCCTGCAGCCCATCGAGCTCTACCACCGCGAGGATGGCAGGGTCGCCGCCATCGCCTATTCGCTCGGCAACTTCGTCTCGAACCAGTCCCGCAACTTCGTGGCCGGCGTCACCCCCGACGAGGTTGCGGCCACGCGCGAGGGCGCGCTGCTGCGCGCCCGGTTCGCCCGGCGCGACTACGGCCGCGGCGTGCAGCTGGTGGAGCTCGCCAGCGTCGACTATGTCCCGCTCTGGACCGAGAACGACACCGTCGAGCTCGACCGGCGCCGCCACCCCGGGGCCCGTCCCACCATCCGGGTGGTGGCCCTGGACCGCGCGCTCGCCGAGGTCCGCGCGGAGCTGGCGCGGATGGGGGACCCGGTGCCCGCGGCGGAGCGGCCGCGCTACGTGAAGCTGCGCCGGAGGGAGGCGAGCTACCTCGCGCGCAAGGCGGAGATCGCGGCGACGCTCGGGGAGGAGCTGGCGCGGACGGTGGGGCCGGCGGAGCCGCCCGCCGCGGCCGCTAGCCGGTGACCGGCCGGGCCCTGCCGGTGTCCTCTGGCTGCAGGTCGGGCTTCTCCGGCACCTGCAGCTCGCAGAGCTCGATGCCGAGCTTGCTGGCGAACTCGAAGATGCGGTTGTCCCGGTAGAACTCCCCGAAGACGATCCGCTTGCAGCCGGAGTTGGCGATGAGCTTGAAGCAGGGCCAGCAGGGCGAGGCGGTGGTGTAGATGGTGAACCCGTCGATCGAGGCGCCGTTCTTGGCCGCCTGGATGATGGCGTTGGCCTCCGCGTGCACGGTGGCGACGCAGTGGCCGTCCTCCATCATGTGGCCCGCCTCCGAGCAGTGCGGCAGCCCGCGGATCGACCCGTTGTACCCCGTCGAGAGGATGGTGCGGTCACGCACCAGCACCGCGCCCACGTGCTTGCGATCGCAGGTGGCCCGGGTGGCCACCACTCGCGCGATGTTCATGAAGTACTCGTCCCAGCTGGCGCGTCGATCCATGGTTGCCCTCCGCGGCGTGGGCCATGCTAACCCGAAGCCGACCACCGCCCAAGGCGACGACCGCCGCCGGCCGTCAGGAGCCAGCCAATGAACCTCCTCCCCGTGGCGCTCGCCGCGCTCCTCTCCGCCCCTCCGGCCCTGGCCGTCGAGGAGGCCGCGGCGGTGCTCCCCGCGCCCCGGCCCGCGGCGGACGGCGGCGCGCCAGACGCCGGCCCGGCCACGGTCCCCGGCGGCCTGTTCACCATCTCGGGCAAGATCGCGGCGGTGGACTTCGCGCACGGGCGGTTCACCGTGGAAGGTCCCGAGGGGCCGATCGAGCTCGGCGTCGACCGCAACACCGGCGTTTATCTCGAGAAGCGGATGGGGACGCTGCGCAGCCTCAGCGCCGGGCTCCCGGTGCGCGCCTGCTACGCCGGCGCCGACAAGAAGGTCTTCTGGGTGGAGGTCCACCTGAAGGGGATCCTCCCGGGCCGCGCCGGGCTAGAGACGAAGGCGCCCGCGCCCGGCCCAGCCACTCCTCCGACGGAGGGCGACGGCGAGGAGGGGGCGGTCCCACCGGAGTCGGGAGCGGCGCGCCCCGCCCCGCCGGCCACGCCGCAGCCAGGGCCGGGCCGGACCACGCCGGGCCCCAAGAGCGGCGATTAGGAGCCGGAGCCCGAGACGCCGCTGCCCCTCGAGACGCGCGGCGTGGCGCGCCCGTGGGTAGCCTGCGCGCTGGCCGAGGCGGCGTCGGGCCGGCCCGGGCCGACCAGCTTAGCGAGCCCGCGCTCTCCCAGGAAGTGGCGGATCTTGGCCGCCGGGGCCACGAAGGTCTCCCCGGGCATCGGCACGTCGAAGGCGTACTCGTCCTTGGCCCCGAAGGCCACGCGCGCGGTCCGGTAGCCCTCCACGAGCCCTACCAGCCGGCCGCTCGGGACCTCGAATACCCCGCCGCCCGAGCTGCCGTAGCCGATGGCGGCGTCGGTCTTGAGCGAGCGCGGCACGCGGGGCGCGCCGGCCGCCTCCGGGAACTCGTACTCGACCTGCGAGATGATGCCGGCGGCCACCGAGAGCCCCTTGCCGAAGGGGGCGCCGATCACCACCAGGTCGTCCCCCAGCTCGAGGGCGTCGTCGCTGGCCAGCGCCGCCAGCGGCAGGTCCGCGTCCGCGACCTCCACCACCGCCAGATCCACGTCGGGCACCTGGCCCCGGGCCACCACCTTGGCGGCGAGCGGCGCCTTCCGGCCGGTCGCGAGCACGTGCAGCACGACCGGCTCCTTCCAGGATGGGTCCGGCTCCACCACGTGGGCGTTGGTGAGGACGTACGTCGAGCCGCCGTCGCGCGCGAACGCCACCCCAGAGGCGCTGCGCACCACCTTGCCCGCCGCGAGCAACTGCAGCCGCACGGCAGCCGGGAAGACCTTCTGGACGGTGGCGGCGCGGGGATTGCTGCGCCCGGCGGCGCTGGCGGCGACCGGCGCGAGGAGCGTCGCTGCGGCCAGGGCGACGGCGACGAGGCGGGGGGGGACGGGACGGGGCGTGGTCACGAAGGCGAAAAGGATCGGGCCACCCCCGCTATTCCGCGGAGTCCGGGCGGGCGGCCAGGCGCCCGAAGCCATACCCGCCGGGCCGTCGATGGGGTACGCTCCTTACCGTGGAGCGGCTCCGTCCGGACGTCATCATCGGGATCGATCTCGGGACCACCAACTCCTGCGGGGCGGTGGTGCTGCCCAACGGACAGGTGAAGATCATCCCCCAGCGGAACGGGGAGGCGATCGTCCCCTCGATCTTCGCCATCGACGACAAGGGCAACGAGCTGGTCGGCCACGAGGCAAAGCGCCAGTGGCAGCTCAATCCGCGGAACACGCTCTACGCCACCAAGCGGCTCATCGGCCGCTCGCCCCATGACGTGGTGGTCGACAACGTCCAGCGGTCGGTGGCGTTCGAGGTCGAGGCCGGCGGCGCCGGCGAGGTGGCGGTCGCCTGCCAGGGGCGCCAGTTCCAGGTGCACGAGGTGAGCGCCCGGATCCTCGCCAAGATCCGCGACGTCGCCTCCGACTTCATGGGCTTCCGCGCCGGGCGCGCGGTGGTGACGGTGCCCGCCTACTTCAGCGACCGTCAGCGCCAGGCGGTCAAGGCGGCCGGGCGGCTGATCGGCCTCGAGGTGGTGCGGATCATCAACGAGCCGACGGCGGCGGCCCTCGCGTACGGCATCGGCAAGAAGCTGCGGGAGCGGGTGCTGGTCTTCGACCTGGGCGGCGGCACCTTCGACGTCTCGATCATCGAGATCCGCGACCGGGTCTTCGAGGTGAAGGCCACCGGCGGCGACATCTTCCTCGGCGGGCTCGACTTCGACGACGCCATCGTGCGCCGGGTGATCGGCTCTTTCCGGGAGCAGCACCAGATCGACCTGTCGCAGGATCCGGTGGCGATGCAGCGGATCCGCGACCTCGCCGAGCGGACCAAGATCGACCTCTCCAGCCGGACCGAGGTCCCCTTCTCCATCCCCTTCATCACCATGACCGACGACGGGAGGCCGCTCAACCTCGACCTCCGCCTGGCCCGGCGGGATTTGGAGCAGCTCACCTTCCCGCTGGTGGAGCGCTCCTTGCGGATGGTGGAGCGGGTGATGCGGGACGCCGGGCTCGCCCCGCGCGACATCGACGAGGTGATGCTGGTGGGCGGCCAGACCCGCATGCCCATCATCCAGCGGATGCTCGGCGACTGGTTCGGCAAGCCGCCGTCGAAGGGCGTCCACCCCGACGAGGCGGTGGCGGTCGGGGCCGCCCTGTACGGCTGGTCGCTGCAGGAGAACAGCGATCTCAAGCTGCAGCTGCTCGACGTCATCCCCATGGCCATCGGCCTCGAGGCGGCCGATGGGAAGATGCGCGTGGTGCTGCCGCGCAACGCGGCCATCCCCAACGCCAAGGCGCTGCCGGCCACCAACTCCGTCGACGGACAGCGCGAGCTCTCCGTCCGCATCTTCCAGGGCGACGACCCGGTGGCCGAGCGGAACGAGCTCCTGGGCGAGTTCACCTTCGACGGCGTCCGCCCCTGCCCCGCTGGCCAGGTGCGGCTCGAGATCCTCTTCGAGGTGAGCGTCGAGGGCATCCTGACCGTGAGCGCGAGCGACCGCGACACCGGCAAGCGCATGCGCACCACGGTGCGGGTGACCGAGAGCTGATTCGTTTCCGGCAGCGCCCCGCCCAGGTACGGCCGGTCGCTCCCCCCGAACCGGCCGCGTGTCAAGGCGCGGAAGTCGAGCACTTGGTCGGGCGATCCCGGTACAATGATGCCCCGCGGCGGCCCTGGGTGGACCGCCGCCAATCCCCACCTCGTCACAGGAGCTCAACTTTGCACTCGTTCAACCTTCGCGCCCTGCGGCTGCCGCTCGCCCTGGCCGCCTGCATCCTCGCCGGCCCCGCGCTGGCTCATGACCTCGATCTCCAGGTCCCCGACCTCCGCGCGGCCGACGCCTATGCCGGCTCGGGCGCCGGCGTCCACCACGCGGGCGCGGGCTACTGGGAGATCGCCCCTCGGCTCGAGCTCGCCGTGCCGCTCACCGACAGCAGCATCTACAGCGTCGGCCCCAAGATCGGCATCGAGGCGATGTACTCCTTCGGCGAGCTCGCGCCCAAGCTCGAGCTCGAGGCCGGCGGCCGGTTCGCCTTCACCCACCTCGGCGCCGACTTCCCGTTCGACTCGCTCAACATCTTCGAGGTCGTGCCCGAGGCGCGCCTGCTGATCCCCCTCAGCCCCAAGCTCCGGGTGTACGGTGAGACCGGGCTCGGGCTCGCGCTGGTGTCCAACGGCGGTAACAGCGTCGCGGGCGCCCTGCGCTTCGGCTTCGGCGGCACCTGGCAGCTCTCGCCGACGGTGAACCTCCTCGTCGAGCCCATTGGGTTCAACACCTACTTCAAGAGCGGGTCGCTCACGACCTACAACCTGGCGGTCGGCCTGCAGTTCCGGACGTAGCCGGAGCGTCGACCCGAAGCATCGAGCGGCCGCCCGTCCGAGCTGGACGAGCGGCCGCTCTCGTTTCCGCCCCGGCGGGAGGGAGTCGCCGTTGCGGGAAGGGGTTACCCGGTCAGTCGCGACCGCGAGGCGGCGCCGCGTGGCCACCGCCCCCATCGGAGCGCGGCGCCGAGCCGCCCGAGGCCCGGGGAGCCCCACCGCCCTGGCCGCGCGGAGCCGAGTAGCCGCCGCCCTGCGGGGTCGGAGCGGCCCGCGGCGGCCCGAAGCCCTGGGGGCGTCCACCACCCTGGGAGCGAGGCTGGTTCATCCCCTGCGGCGCGGCAGGCTGCTGGGGGGCGGGGCGCGACGGCCGCGGGGCGGCGTAGTCGGGCCGGGACGACGGCGGCGGCTGGGCCGGGCGGCCGTTCCAGGGCTGCCCGGGAGCGGGCCGGCCGGGGGCCGGTACGGGGGCGGCGGCGCCGGGGCGCTGCGGGGAGAAGGAGCCGGGACCGCCCGGGCGTGCTGGCGAGAAGGCGGAGCCCGGGCCGCCCGCGCGCGACGGCGCCGGACGAGCCTCGGGACGGTAGACCGGGACCACGCCCGGCCGAGCCGCGGCGGCGACGCCGCCAGGACTCGACACGCCTACGATACGGGCCGGGGCGATGGAGTGACCGACGCGCTGCTCGACGAAGCGGTGCGCCGGACCGCCCCAGGCCGGCGCGGGCGCGCCAAACTGCGTGCTCCGCGGCGGAGCCGGGCGGGTGGCATGGAACCAGCGCGGCACATACGACGGCGCATAGGCGGAGCTGTAGACCGGATAGCCGGAGAAGCGGCCGCACGGCACGAAGGTCCAGTAGCTGTAGTAGGCGGGGTAGTTGGTCACGTAGACCGAGAAGCCCGGCGAGAGCGGAGCCCAGCCGATGGCGTCGGTGCCGAAGCGCCAGGTCACCCAGGCCGGCGCCCACTGGTAGCCGGGCACCCAGACCCAGCCGTAGTAGCCGTCGTAGGCCCAGCGTCCGTAGTGGTAGGCGGCCCAGCCCCAGGGCTCCTCCGACTGCCAGAACCAGCCCTCGTCGGTCCACTCCCAGCGGCCGTAGTAGTAGGGCCGCCAGCCGGCGCCCACGCGGAGCGGCCGCCAGGCGCGGCCGTAGGAGCCGACGCTGACCCACTCACCGTAGGGCGAGAGCCCATCGTGGAAGGTGTCGAAGCTCACCGACGCGCCCGGCGTGGCCATGTCGACGTGGACGTCCACCTGCGGGTCGGTGGGCGGCGCGGGCGGCTGGTACTCGTACCCCTGGTCGCCCTGCTGGTAGCCCGGGGGCGAGTCGTACCCCTGATACTCGTCCTCGTCGTCGTGATCGGCCAGGGACGCGCGCGGGACGACCAGCGCGGCGAGGCTCGCGAACAGCGCCAGGTGCCGGAACATGGTGACCTCCTTCAATCCAGGGACGAACGGTACTCCCCGAACCTTCACCCAGCCCTAAAGCAAACCGGGTGCCGGAGCCAGATACGCGAAAGGCCTGGGGTTTCCAGGCCTTTCGGGCGTTGCTCGGAGGCACGGTGTGTCAGGCGAGCTTCTTCTCCTTCTCGAAGGAGAGGAGCGGAGGCTCCTTGTTCAGGATCACCCCTTCGGTCACCTTGCACTCCTTCACGCCCTCCCGGTACGGGACGTCGTACATGATGTCGAGCATCGCCTGCTCGAGGATGGCGCGCAGCCCGCGCGCCCCCGACTTGCGACGCATGGCCTCGCGGGCGGTGGCGCGCAGGGCCTCCCGGGTGAAGGAGAGCTTCACCTTCTCCATCTCGAAGAGCTTCAAGTACTGCTTCGTGAGCGCGTTCTTCGGCTGGGTGAGGATGGTGACGAGGTCGTCCTCGGACAGGTCGGCCAGGGTGGCGATGACCGGCACGCGCCCGACGAACTCGGGGATCATGCCGAACTTCACGAGGTCGGTCGGCTCGACCTTCGCGAGCAGCTCGCCGAGCGAGACGTCGTCCTTCTTCTCGATCTTGGCGCCGAAGCCGAGTCCCCGGACGCCGACCCGGCGCCGGATGGCCTGCTCGATGCCGCAGAAGGCGCCGCCCACGATGAAGAGGACGTTGCTCGTGTCGACCTGGATGTACTCCTGCTGGTTGTACTTCTTGCCGCCGCGCGGGGTGACGTTGGCGCGCGTGCCCTCGATGATCTTGAGGAGCGCCTGCTGCACGCCCTCCCCGCCCACGTCGCGGGTGGGCGACGGCGTGTCACCCTTGCGCGCGATCTTGTCGATCTCGTCGATGTAGACGATGCCGCGGGCGGCCTTCTCCACGTCGTAGTCGGCGTTGTGGAGCAGGTTCTGGATGATGTTCTCAACGTCCTCGCCCACGTACCCCGCCTCGGTGAGGCTGGTGGCGTCGGCGATGGTGAACGGGACGTTGAGGAAGCGGGCCAGCGACTGGGCGAGCAGCGTCTTTCCCGAGCCGGTGGGGCCGATGAGCAGGATGTTCGACTTCTGCAGCTCGACGTCGTCCTGAGCCTTCTGCCCCGGCCGCTGCGGACGGGCGGGCTTCTTGGCGTAGACGCGCTTGTAGTGGTTGTAGACCGCGACCGAGAGCACCTTCTTGGCCCGGTCCTGGCCGACCACGTAGTCGTCGAGGAAGGCCTTGATCTCGGCCGGCGTGGGCAGGGAGACGGCCGGGCGCCCCTCGTCGCGGTCGGCCTCCTCGGCGATGATGTCGTTGCATAGCCGGATGCACTCGTCGCAGATGTAGACGGTCGGGCCGGCGATGAGCTTGCGCACCTCGCGCTGGCCCTTTCCGCAGAAGGAGCAGCTCAGGTTTCCGTGGTGGTGCTCTTTCCGGCTCACGCGTCCCTCACCCGGCAAATGGTACACCAACTGCCGCGGGCCCGACACCTCGCGACCCGGCACCGAATATAGTGAGCCAACACAGGTGAAGCCCGCCCCGATTCCGGGTGGGTCAGCTCTCCACCAGTTCCTCGATGTCCTCCGCGAGGGCCTCCGCCCGCTCGGCTACCAGCTTCGGCACGGCCTCGTCGCCCCGGAGCGCCTGCGCCAGGCGGCGCGCCAGCGCCAGGAGCTTGACCAGCCGCTCGCCCTCCTCGGGCGGCGCAGGCCGGGGCGCCGGGCCGAAGCGCTCGGTCAGCTGGCGGTTGACCGCCGCGGCGCTCGGCGCGTCCCACACCTGGTCGCGCAGCTCCTGGTAACCCTCGGCCGGGAGCCGCCCGGTGGCCTCGGCGCGCGAGAGGACCTCGATCACCTCGAACGAGGGCGGGGGCTTCGGCGGGTTCGGCTCCGCGGCCGCCGGCTCGTGCCGCTCGAGGAAGCCGTAGCTCAGGGTGAGCTTCTCCGCCGTCTGCTTGCGGATGAAGAGCTCCTTGGCGCAGTACGCGTCGAAGCTCGGGTAGCCCCACTCGCGCCAGAGCGCCTCGCGCTTCACCTGGCTGAGGAGCCGCCCGAACTCCACCCAGGCGCTCTTGAACCGCTGGGCTCCCTCGAGGACCTTCCGCCGGAGCGACTGCTCCGGGAGCTCCTCCGCCCGCGCCCCCAGCTTCTCTGCCGTCGATGCCATCTTCGCGTCGTTCCCTCGCGTTTGTCCTTCCAGCCCGCCGGAAGGGAGGCGAAGCTAGCACGCCATGGAGAATCGCCGCTACGCGCTCCGGCTCGCCTACGACGGCGCCGCCTTTCGCGGGTTCCAGCGCCAGCCGGGGCTGGCCACGGTGCAGGGGGCGCTCGAAGGCGCCCTCGCCCGGGCCGGCATCCGCGCCCGGCTCGACATGGCGGCCCGCACCGACGCGGGGGTCCACGCGCTGGCGCAGGTGGTGACGTTGAGCGCCCGCTCGCGGCTCTCGGGGCCGGAGCTGAGGGCGGCGGTGAACCGGGGCGCGCCGGAGGGGCTCCTCTGCCTCGACGCCGCGGTGGTCGAGCCGTCGTTCCACGCCCGCGCCTCGGCGCTCTCGCGGACCTACGTCTACCTGGTGGGGCTGCCGCCGCCCGAGTCGCTTCGATCCTACGCGTGGACCCTCCCCGACCCGCGCAGCTTCCCGGAAGCGCGGGCGCCGCTCGACGTCGCGGCCATGCGAGCGGCCCTGGCGCAGGTGGTGGGGGAGCACGACTTCGCGGGCTTCGCCCGCCCGGGAGAGCAGACTGCGCGGCTGGCCCAGGATCCCGAGGCGACCGTGCGCACCGTCATCCGGGCGGAGGTGCTGGAGGCGAGCTTCGGACCCCTCTACGCCATCGTCTTCGAGGGCCACGGCTTCCTGCGCGCCATGGTCCGCCACCTGGTCGGCACCGCGGTGGCCGTCGGCGTCGGCGCCGCGCCCTCCGAGCGGATGGGCGAGATCCTCCGGGCGCGCGAGCGCTACCGCGGAGTGCGCGCGCCGGGCTGGGGCCTCACCCTGGCAAGCGTCGCCTACCCCGCCGGGAGCTTCTGACGGTCGCGGCGGATGGGGCACCTCGCCCTGAACAGCTCCTCGAAGAAGGAGAAGACCGGGACCCGCGCCCCCTCCGGCCGCTCGCCAGCGGCGGGACGGGCCGCTCGGACCCAGAAGGAGGTGCCCGGCCGAACCTCGCGGCGCTCCAGCAGCGGGCTCAATTGCGCTCCTCCGCGCCGACCGTCTCGATGGCGTGGCCGTACTTCACGAGCAGGTCGGCGACCGCCTCGCGCAGGTAGTCCGACTGGCGGATGCGGGTGGAGCGCGCGAGCTGACGAAGCTGGGCGGCGAGCGTGGGGGGCAGCCGGATCAGCATGGGCTCGAGGCGGAGCTGCTGGGCTTCGTCGTTCATGTCGTGGGCGTTCATGTAGGCTCTCTCCCCCTGTTGTTTACTTGCACCTACACGCTACCACCCACCATCGGGGTGTCAAAAAAAGCGCAAGCGACCGATTTCGGGGTGAGCCCTACGCGCGTCCAGGACTTCTTCCTGCGGAGCTCAGGCCACGACGGGCAGCGCCACGCCGGAGAACTCGTTGAGCCGGCCGGAGCGGAAGGGCTCGAGGTCGAGCACCGCCAGCTTGAAGCCTGCTCCCTTCACCGCCGCCGCGATCTCGGCCCGTCGCTCGAAGGCGCGCGAGAGCTCCTCGGCGGCCATCTCCACCCGGCCGATCCCCTCGTGGTAGCGCACGCGGAAGTTCTTGAAGCCCAGCGCGCGCACCCCGGCCTCGGCCCGCTCCACCTGCGAGAGCCGCTCCGGCGTGACCGCCACGCCGTAAGGGAGGCGCGAGGCGAGGCAGGCCATCTGCGGCTTGTCCCAGGTCGGGAGCCCCAGCGCCTCGCTCCAGGCGCGCACCTCGTCCTTGGTGAAGCCCGCCTCGGCGAGCGGCGAGCGCACCAGGTGCTCCGAGGCGGCCACGTGGCCGGGCCGGTGGTCCTTCTTGTCGTCGGCGTTGAAGCCGTCGAGCACCGCGGCCAGGCCGTGCTCACGGGCGGCCGCGTCACAGAGCCGGTAGAGCTCGCTCTTGCAGTAGTAGCAGCGGTCCACCGGGTTGGCGGCGTAGCGCGGGTCGTCGGCCTCGTGGCTCTCGACCTCGAGGTGGCGGACGCCGAGCGAGCGGGCGAGCGCCCGCGCCTCCTCCCGCTCCACCTGCGGCACGCTCGGAGAGTGGGCCGTGAGCGCCACCGCCCGGTCCCCGAGGACGCGCCGCGCCACCGCCAGCACGAAGGAGGAGTCGACGCCGGCCGAGAACGCCACCAGGGCGCTGCCGCACCCGCCGATCGCCTCCTCGAGGGCGTGCATCTTCGCTGCCGAGCCGCGCCGGATCCGCTCCACCACCTCGTTCCGTTCCATCGCTGCTTCCGCCTCGCTCCCCACCCGTCGAAATCGGGCGAGGTCATAGCACGCCAAAAAGCTGCGCGCCGCAGGCTCCCTTCCGGAAGCCCCGGCGCGCGGGTCCTCGACAGGCTGGTGGCCTCAGCGCTTCGACTTGCGCGCCGGCTTGGCGCTGCGCGCGGCCACCTTCTTTGGCGCCTTGCGGGCGGCGGCCTTGGCCGCGAGCTTCTTGCGGCTCCCGCCCCGCGCCGCCTTGGCCGCGCGCTTCGGCTTGAGCCCTCCGGTCAGGCGGCCGAACTCGGCCGGGCCGACGTACTTGAGGTCGACCAGCGCCTGGAAGATCCGGTTCGCCTCGGCCTCGACCCGCTCCTGGTCAGAGCGGACCACCAGGTCGGCGTGGGTGGGCGGCTCGTAGGGATCGTCGTAGCCCGGCACGTTCTTGATCTCGCCGGCCATCGCCTTGCGCAGCCGCCCGGAGCGCTCCTGGAGCGTGGTGAAGTCGCACTCCACGAAGATCTCGACGAAGCGCCGGATCTCCCGCTTCAGCTGCTCGCGCGGCTCCCGGTGCGGAGAGAGCGAGGCGCACACCGCGATGGCGCCGTTGCGCGCCAGGAGCTTCGCGACGTAGCCGATGCGGCGCACCGCGACGTCGCGGTCCTCCTTGGTGTTGCCGAGCCCGCTCGTCAGGACCTGGCCGGGGTCCTCGCCGTCGAGGAGCTCGGCCGCGCGGCCTACCGCGACCAGCCGTTTCCACAGGTAGCTCGCGAGGGTGGTCTTGCCGGCGCCGTTCATCCCGGTGATCCAGATGACGAACCCGCTGCTTTGCGGCTGCGCTTCCATCGTGCCTCCGGACGGGTCTGGCGCGCGGGGCGGCGGCATGCGGCCCCGGCAGCCTTCAAAAAACCTCAATGATTGCAGTATACCCGGAGGATCAGTCGAAAGAAAGAGAACGATTGGCGGGAACTATCGGAGAAACACTCGTCATTTCCAGGCATTGACGAATGCGATCACTGTGAGTGCGAAATATCCCCGACAGGGGCCTGGCCGCTCCGCCGTCAGCGCTCCCGAGAGCTAGGGCGAGCGGCCGCTGGCGCAACTGCACCCGGGCTGCCGGACGGTCGCGCGGGCCGAGGGATGGCCGCGGAGCAGGTCGATGCGCCGCCCCCGCGGCTCGGGAGTGAGGCAGGCGAGCAGCATCGCGAGCTCCAACGCCCCCAGGGAGGAGGCCGCTGCGTACCCCGCCGCCACCCCCGCGCGGCCGCTCCCCGGCCGGAAGGAGCACTCGAAGCACGGGCCGCCCACCGGCACCACCGTCACCGCCCCACCCTCCCCGTCCACCTCCGCCACCACGTGGGGCAGCCGGGCCTCGAAGGCGGCCCTGGCGGCGGCGCGCGTCGCATCGGCCGACTCGAGGCAGATGAGGCCGGCCGTCGGGCCGGGACCGCGCCCTTCGGGCTCGGCGTAGACGAAGCGATTGGCGGCGTCGACCGACTCGAGCGCCAGGTCGAGGCGGGGCCGGCCCTCGTCCGAGGGCCCGTACAGCCACCCGGCCCGGTCGGCGGGCGCGACCGCGCCGGCCTCCTCCACGATCACCGCCCCCACTCCCGCCTCGGCGAGGTAGACCAGCGCAGGCCCGGCCAGCGGCCCCGCGCCCCACACCTTGACCCGCGACGAGCGCAGCCGCTCCTGCCCCATCTCGCCCAGCCCGGGCAGCAGGAGCTGCCGTGCGTACCGCGCGATCTCCGCCTCCGAAAGCGCCATCTTCCGCTCCGTTCCTAGAACGCCGCGTCGCGCGGCGACCCCTTCTCGAGCACCACGCTCCAGGCGCCCGCGCCGTCCGCCGGCGCCGGCGAGCGGGAGACCACGCGGTGGCCCTCCTCCTCCGCGGTCCGCGGCAGGTCGTCGAGCGGCTGCCCCTCGGCGAGCAGCACCTCCAGCCGCTCGCCGGGCTCGAGCCGCTCGAGCGCGATGCGGGTCTTCACCCAGGTCAGCGGGCAGACGTAGGGCCGGAGGTCGAGGCGGCTCACGCCGCGCCTCCGCCGCCGGCCGCGGGCGCGCCGGGCGACGGCTCGGCGGCCACGCCCACGCGCCGTCCGCCCTCGCAGCCGAGGCAGTCCATCCGCTTGCGCACCGGCACGAAGCGGGCCCGCGCCGTCCGGGCGTCGTAGATCAGCAGCCGCCCGGCGTAGGCGCCGCGCTCGCCCCCCAGCAGCCGCAGCGCCTCCTGCGCCATGAGCGTGCCGGCGAGCCCCGCCAGCGGGCCGAGCACGCCGGCCTGCGCGCAGCTGGGGACCGATCCGGGCGGCGGCGCCGACTCGAACAGGCAGCGCAGGCAGCCGGCCACCCCGGGCGCGACGGTGAAGAGCTGCGCGGTGTAGCGGAGCACGCCGCCGTGGACCAGCATGCGGCCGGTCGCCACCGCGACGTCGCTCGCCAGGAACTTGGTGGCGAAGTTGTCGGATCCGTCCACCAGGAGGTCGGCGGAGCGCGCCAGCTCCACCGACGAGGCGTCGTCGAACCGCCGGTCGAGCGCCTCCACCTTCACCTCGGGGTGGAGGTGCCGGAGCCGCCGCGCCGCCGCGACCACCTTCCGCTCGCCAACGTCCCTCTCGGTGAAGAGCGGCTGCCGGTTGAGGTTGGAGGTCTCCACGGCGTCGTCGTCCACCAGCACCAGCCGGCCCACGCCGGCGGCGGCCAGCGTGAGGGCCACCGGCCCGCCGAGGCCGCCGACACCGATCACGAGCACGCTGCGGCGTGAGAGGTCGCTCATGGAGTGCAGTTCTATGGGAAGAGCGGGCCCCCGAGCAAGGAGGACGCAAAGGGTGTATGTCAGCCGCGTGAGCCTCCGTGCCCGCGCCCTGCCTGCCGCCCTGGTCCTCGCCGCCGCCTGCGCGCACGCACCGGAGGCGCCGCTCTCCGACCCACCGCTCCCGGCCGCGGCGGTGGTGCTGCGCGCGCCGGAGCGGATCGCGATGGTGCTCGGCCCGGCGCGCATCGCCGTGAAGCTGCGCAACGAGGGGAACCGCTGGGCCAGACTGGAGCTCGATCCCCGGCTGCTGCGGGTGGAGGGTCGGGACGCCGCCGGGAACCCGCTCCTCTGCCTCGCGCCGCGGCGACCCGGCCCTCGCCCGGCGTCGGAGCTCGGCCCGAGCGCGGAGCAGATCCTGGTGTTCCACCTGCAGGACCGCTGCGCCATCTCCTTACCCGGAAGCTACCGGCTCCTCATCAGCTACCTGGCCCCGGCGGCGGGAGGCGAAGGGCCCTACACCGCCGGCCCGGTCGAGGTGAAGCTGGAGGTTTCGCCCCGGCCGAAGCCGGCGACCGGTGACCGGAGCGCCTGCGTCGACGGCCAGCTGGCGCGCCGGGGGCTCAACTCCTACGGCGATCCTCCCGGGACGGTGTACGCGGGAGGGACGCCGCTCTTCGACGAGTCGACCGGCCGGCGCGCGGACCGGCTCGAGCACGTGCTCGCGCGGCAGCCCGAGATCGCGGCCGCCTGCCCTCCGCGGGCCGGAGACCCGTAGCGGCTCCCTCTCAGAGCGAGAGCACCGCGCCGCCCCTGCCGAAGCGCCAGAGCGACGGCAGGCTCTCCACGGCGTCGAGGCCGAGCGCGGCCGCGTCGCCGGAGAGGCCGGCGAGCTTGACCGCCGTGTCGCAGGCCACCACCGCCAGCCCGAGGTGCGTCCGGGCCTCGTCGAGGGTGGCGCGCAGCCCCTGCACGCCCGCGGCGGCCGCCTCCGGGGGAGCCCCCTCGTCGAAGCGCCCGCCGGACCAGGCGCGCAGCGCCTCGAAGAAGAGCGCCACCCGGACGTCGTCCCCGAGGGCGGCCGCAGTGATCGCGAGGCTGGTCGCCTGGTAGCGGGCCTCCCAGCTCCCCGAGCGCAGCAGGAACAGGGCCGGCCGGGCCATCAGTGCCTCCCGAAGAAGCGGCCCAGGAGCCCCTTCTTCTCGCCGTCGGCGGCGGCCTCGGCGCGTGGCGGCGGGCGCCCCTGGGCGCCCTCCCGGGCCACGTCCAGCGGCCGGGCGCCGGCGGGCGTGCGCTGCACCTCCGGGATCTGCAGCTTCTCGCGCAGGGATTCGGGCGTGTCGAGGGTCGCCAGGTGGGCGCTGGTCACCTCGCCGGTGGCGAGGTGGCGCGCCTCCACCGAGAGGATGCCCTCCTGCCCGAGCGAGAAGTCGACCGAGAGCCGCACCTCGCCCTTGGGGGCGGCCGGCAGCCCCTGAAGCCTCACCGTGCCGAGGTACTCGCATTCGGAAGCCTTCGGCGAGTCGCCCTGGAACACCGCCAGCTCGAGCTCGGTCTGGCCGTCGCGGGTGGTGGCGATCTCGTACCCCTTGCGCGCGGGCAGGCGGGAGTTGCGCGGGAGCACCGCCGACATGCGGCCGCCAGGGAGCCCCACGCCGATCCCCATGGCGAGCACGTCGATGAGCACCACCGAGTCGATGCGCGTCTCGGAGTCGGCGAGCAGCGCCGCCCCCACGGCCACCGCCTCGTCGGGGTGGATGCTCTTGTTGGGCTCGCGGCCGAAGGCCTCGCGGATCTTCTTCCAGACCAGCGGCATGCGGCTCTGGCCGCCCACCAGGAGCACGTCGTCGAGGTCCGCCGGGGTGAGCCCGCGCGCGCCGAGGACGTCCTTGCAGACCTGGATGCTGCGGTCCACCAGCCGGCCGGTGAGCCGCTCCAGCTCGGCGCGGGTGACCTCCACCTCCAGGTCGACCGGCTGGCCGCTCGCGTCCCGGGCCAGGTAGGGCACCCGCGCCACCGCGCGCTCCGCGGTGGAGAGCGCGATCTTGGTCTCCTCCGCGGCGTCGCGCAACCGCTGCCAGACCACCCGGTCGTCGGGCAGCTGCGCTCCGCTCTTCTCGACGAAGGCGAAGGCCAGGTGGTCGACGAGCTGGTTGTCGAAGTCGACGCCGCCGAGGAAGGTGTCGCCGCCGGTGGAGACCACCTCGTAGATGTCGCCCTGGATCTCGAGCACCGAGGCGTCGAAGGTCCCGCCGCCGAGGTCGTAGATCAGCACCCGCTCGTCGAGCCCGCGCCCGTGGCCGAAGGCGAGCGCGGCGGCGGTCGGCTCGTTGACGATGCGCGCCACGTCGAGGCCTGCGAGCCGTCCCGCCTCGCGCACGGCCTGGCGCTGGTGGTCGTTGTAGTAGGCGGGGACCGTGATGATGGCCCGGTCCACCGTGAAGCCGAGCGCCTCGGTGGCGATGGAGCGGATCTCCTGCAGCACGAGCGCGGAGACCTGCTGCAGGGAGAAGTCGCGGCCGGCGAAGCGCACCGCCGCCGCGCCGTCCTGCCCCTCCACGATCTCGTAGTGGAAGCGGTCGCGGCAGGCCTGCACGGTGGGGCTCGCGAACATCCGACCCACCAGCCGCTTCGAGCCGTAGACGGTGTTGCGGGGGTTCACGACCATCTGGCCCTTGGCGGCGTGGCCGACCAGGAGCCGGCCGTGCTCGTCGAAGGCGGCGACGGAGGGGATGGTGCTGTACCCCTGGCGGGAAGAGAGGACGCGCGCCTTGCCGCCCTGCACCACCGCCACGCAGGAGTTGGTGGTCCCGAGGTCGATGCCGACCACCGGGGCCTTGCCGGCCTTCGGCGCCGGCCGGGGTGGCGCGGCGGACGGCGCCGGCGAGCTCGGGGGCGCGAGCGCGGGCGGGGCCGCGGCTGGGGACGCCGGAGGCGGCGCGGGAGTCGGGCGCGGCGGCGCGCCGGCGGCCGACGGCTCGGGCAGGCGGGCCGATACGATCTCGTCGATGAGCGTCTGCCCGGCGGGATCGACCTCGACGAGGCGCACGCCCATGCCCGGATCCCGCGGCGGCTCGCCGGGCGCGGACAGGGTCTGGGTCCGGGTCACCACGCCCTTGGCGCGGATCTGCCGCGCGCCGCCCTCCACCTCGACGAGCAACGTCACCGGGGTGCCGACCGGCTTGGGGTCGCGGGTGCGGATGAAGAGGCCGCCGCGGGAGATGTTGACCGCCTGACGCTCCACCAGATCGTCGAGCGTCCCGTAGGAGAGCTTGATGCTGAGGCCTACCGCGACGCGCGGTTCGCGTCGCTTTTCGTCGGGCATAGGGCGCCCATCTTACCCCCGATCAGGTGACGACGCCCAAAATCCCCCTTGCCTTTGGTCGCCTCGCCGGGGCTTGTCGCACCTACACGGATCGGAAACCTTTGGACCACCCCGGAGGAACCCATGGGCAACCCAGCCACGAGCAGCGCCAGGACCGCCATCGCCCCCGCCAGCGGAAGACTGGCCGTGCTCCTCCCCGGCCTGGGCGCCGTCGCCACCACGCTCATCGGCGGCGTGGAGGCGGTGAAGCGCGGGCTGGCGAAGCCCATCGGCTCGCTCACCCAGATGGGCACGGTCCGGCTCGGCAAGCGGACCGAGCACCGCTCGCCGCTGATCCGCGAACTGGTGCCACTCGCCTCCCTCGACGACCTCTGCTTCGGCGGCTGGGACGTCTTCCCCGACTCGGCCTACGAGTCGGCGGCGCACGCCAAGGTGATCGAGGCGCCGCTGCTCGAGCAGGTGCGCGCGCCCCTCGAGGCCATCCGCCCGATGCCGGCGGTCTTCTCCCCGGACTACGTGAAGCGGCTCAACGGCACGCACGTGAAGCAGGCCCCCTCGAAGCGGGCGCTCGGAGAGGCGCTGCGCGAGGACATCCGCCGCTTCCTGAAGGAGCACGGCTGCGACCGGGCGGTGATGGTCTGGTGCGCCTCCACCGAGGTCTACATCGAGCCCACCGCGGTGCACGCGAGCCTCGCCGCCTTCGAGCGCGGGCTCGACGAGAGCGACCCCGCCATCGCCCCCTCGATGATCTACGCCTGGGCGGCGCTGCAGGAGGGGGTGCCGTTCGCAAACGGCGCGCCGAACCTCACCGTCGACATCCCGGCCATCGTGGAGCTGGCGCGCAAGCAGCGGCTGCCCATCGCCGGCAAGGACTTCAAGACCGGCCAGACGCTCATGAAGACCGTGCTCGCCCCCATGCTCAAGGCGCGCATGCTGGGGCTCGTCGGCTGGTTCTCGACCAACATCCTCGGCAACCGCGACGGCGAGGTGCTCGACGACCCGGGCAGCTTCAAGACCAAGGAGGTCTCCAAGCTCTCGGTGCTGGAGCACATCCTCCAGCCGCACCTCTACCCGGACCTCTACGGCAAGTTCGAGCACAAGGTGAGCATCCACTACTACCGGCCGCGCGGCGACAACAAGGAAGGCTGGGACAACATCGACATCGCCGGCTGGCTCGGGTACCCGATGCAGATCAAGGTGAACTTCCTCTGCCGCGACTCGATCCTGGCTGCGCCGGTGGCGCTCGACATCGCGCTCTTCATGGATCTCGCGGCGCGCGCCGGGCTCTCCGGGATCCAGGAGTGGCTCTCGTTCTACTTCAAGAGCCCGATGGTGGCGGAGGGGCTCTACCCGGAGCACGACCTGTTCGTCCAGCTGGCCAAGCTCAAGAACACCCTGCGCCACCTGGCCGGCGAGGAGCTCATCACCCACCTCGGACTTGACTATTACGAGCGCTGACCACAGGGACGCCTCATGGCCTACGTCGTCGCGGAGCCGTGCATCAAGTGCAAGTACACCGACTGCGTGGAGGTCTGCCCGGTCGACTGCTTCTACGAGGGGAAGAACTTCCTCGTGATCCACCCGGACGAGTGCATCGACTGCGGAGCCTGCGAGCCGGCGTGCCCGACCAAGGCCATCTTCCCGGAGGAGAGCCTCCCCGAGCGATGGAAGGAGTACACCGGGCTCAACGCCGAGCTCTGCAAGACCTGGCCGAACATCACCGAGAAGAAGGACCCGCTCCCCGACGCCGATCAGTTCAAGGACGCCGAGGGGAAGCGCGGCGACCTCATCCTTTAGCCGGCCGGCCCGCGGGTCTCAGGCGAGGGCGCCGGGCGGGTGGAGCATGGCGAACTCGCCGTCCACCTCTCCCATGCGCACCGGCGCGAGGCGGTGGCAAGACAGGCAGGCCGACCAGGCGCTCCCTGGCCCCACCCGGACGGCCAGGTCGCCCCCGCACGCCACGCAGGCTTCGGGCAGGCGGAAATCGCGCGCCTGGTTGCTCGTCTCTACCGTTCGCTCCATGGCATACAGGTAAGACGGCGGGAGGCTTTGGCAAGCACATCATTTTTCCACACTTTGCGCGCTTGCCTCGGCGACGGGCCTTTGCTAGATAAGCCCCCGCTTCAACAACGCCCAGGTGGTGGA
Organism: Anaeromyxobacteraceae bacterium; assembly: GCA_035656915.1. GTDB lineage: Bacteria > Myxococcota > Myxococcia > Myxococcales > Anaeromyxobacteraceae > Anaeromyxobacter_B. The sequence goes on along the minus strand of DASRRJ010000001.1, from coordinate 100,744 downwards.
ACTGGTAGACACACCATCTTGAGGGGGTGGCGCCGTAAGGCGTGCGAGTTCGAATCTCGCCCTGGGCACTCAGAAGGGATCCGGCCTCGGCCGGGTCCCTTTTTTGTTTGCTGGGCCGCCGCACGGAGCGCCCCCTGCCCGATCGGGCGCCCAATGCCCTGGCCTACGGGCCCCGGAACGAGCGACGCCCCGCCACCCAGGAGGGCGGCGGGGCGCGAGGAGGCCTCGAGGCGAAGGAGAGCTACTTCTTCGCCGGCGCGGCGGGCAGCACCGGCGCCGGGGCCCTGGAGGCCGGCTGCTCGGCGCCCGGCGACTGCGGCACCGCCGGGACCGCCGGCGCAGCAGCCCCGCCCGACGGCGGCGCGGGAGCGGCCGGGAACGGCGCCGGAGCGGTCGGTCGGGCGTCGGGGCGGACCACCGAGGCGCTGTGCGAGGAGTGGTAGGCGAGCGTCAGCGAGGTGAGCATGAAGATGCCCGCGCAGGCGCTCGTCACCTTGCCGAGGAAGGTCTGCGCGCCGCGGCCGCCGAAGACCGTCTGGGCGCCGCCACCCCCGAAGGCGGAACCCATCCCGCCGCCCTTACCGGCCTGCAGCAGGATCACGAGGATGAGGACGACGCAGACGATGACGTGGATGATGGTGACCAGCGTGATCAACGGATTGCACCTTTCACGATCTTGGAGAAGTCCTCGGCCTTGAGGCTCGCGCCGCCGACCAGGGCGCCGTCGACGTCCGGCTGGGACATGAGCTCGGCCGCGTTCTCCGGCTTGACCGAGCCACCGTACTGGATCCGGACCTCGTCCGCCACCCCTCCCGCCAGCTCGCGGAGGATGGCGCGGATGGCCGCGTGGACCTCCTGCGCCTGGGCGGTGGTGGCGGTCTTGCCGGTCCCGATGGCCCACACCGGCTCGTAGGCCAGGGTGAGCTTCCCGACCTCGGCGGCGGAGAGGCCGGCGAGACCGGCCCGCACCTGCCGCCCGACCACCGCCAGCGTCTGGCCCGCCTCGCGCTCGGCGAGGGTCTCGCCGACGCATACGATGGGCAGGACCCCGGCGGCGAGGAGCGCCTTGGCCTTCTTGTTGACCAACTCGTCGGTCTCTCCGAAGAGCTGGCGGCGCTCGCTGTGGCCCACGAGGCAGTGCCCGCAGCAGACGTCGGCGAGCATGGGGGCCGACACCTCGCCCGTGAAGGCGCCCTGCTTCTCGAAGTGGACGTCCTGGGCGGCGAGCTCGATGAGCCCGCCGTGCCCCAGCGCGTCCGCCACCGCCTTCAGCGACACGAAGGTCGGCGCGACCGCCACCTGGACCTTGCCGGCGGCGTCGCCGAGCGCGCCCTTCAGCTCGGTCACGAGGGCCACCGCCTCGGCGACGGTCTTGTGCATCTTCCAGTTGCCGCAGACGAACTTCTTGCGGGCCATGGGCTATCCCTCCAGGACCTGGATGCCGGGGAGGACGCGCCCCTCGATGAACTCGAGGCTGGCGCCGCCGCCGGTGGAGACGTGCTTCATCTTCGGGACCAGCCCGGCCTCCTCCACCGCCGCGGCGCTGTCGCCGCCGCCCACCACCGTCACCGCGTCGCTGTCGGCCATGGCGCGCGCCACCCCGAAGGTGCCCTCGGCCCACGGCTTCTGCTCGAAGAGCCCCATGGGCCCGTTCCAGAAGACGGTCTTGGCGGCGAGGATCCGCTGCCGGTAGACGCCGAGCGTCTTCGGCCCGATGTCGAGCCCCATGAGCGCCGGCGGGATGGCCTTGTCGTTCACCACCACCCGCTTCGCCGTCTCCTTCGCCTCCTCGGCGGCGACGTGGTCCACCGGCAGGAGGAACTCGACGCCGCGGGCCTTCGCCTTGTCGAGGATCTGGCGGGCCAGCTCGAGCTTGTCCTCCTCCACCCGGCTCTTGCCGACCTCGACCTCCTGGGCCTTGAGGAAGGTGTAGGCCATGGCGCCGCCGATGCAGATGCAGTCGGCCTTGCCGAGCAGGTTCTCGATCACCTTGATCTTGTCAGAGACCTTGGCGCCGCCGAGCAGGGCGACGAACGGCTTGGCCGGGCGGGTGAGCACCTTGCCGAGGAAGTCGACCTCCTTCTTGATGAGGAAGCCGGCCGCCTTCTCCTTCACGAACTTCGCCATCCCGGCGGTGGAGGCGTGGGCGCGGTGGGCGGTGCCGAAGGCGTCGTTCACCCAGACGTCGGCGAGGCTCGCGAGCTCGCGGGCGTAGCCCTCGTCGTTCTTCTCCTCCTCCGGGTGGAAGCGGAGGTTCTCGAGGAGCAGCACCTGCCCCTCGCCCAGATCCTTCACCGCCTTCTTCACCCCGTCGCCGACCGAGTCGTCGGCCAGGGTGACGTCCTGCTTCAGGATCTCGGCGAGGCGGGTCGCGGCCGGCTCGAGGGTGAACTTCTGCCGATCCTCCGGCTTGCCCTTGGGGCGCCCCAGGTGGCTGCCCAGGATCACCTTGGCGCGGTGGTCGAGGGCGTACTGGATGGTGGGCACCGCGGCGCGGATGCGGGCGTCGTCGGTCACCCGCCCCTGCTCGTCGAGCGGGACGTTGAAGTCGACGCGGATGAAGACCCGCTTCCCCGCGAGATCGAGGGCGTCGAGCGTCTTGATGTCGGCCATGGCCGTTCCCCGTGCAGCTACTTCGCCAGGTACTTCGCCATGTCGACCATGCGGTTCGAGAAGCCCCACTCGTTGTCGTACCAGGCGAAGACCTTGGCGAAGGTGCCGTCGACGACGAAGGTGTTGGTCGAGTCGAAGATCGAGCTGTGCGGGTTGCCGTTGTAGTCGATGCTGACGGTCGGCTCGTCGGAGTACTGGAGGATGCCCTTCAGGCTCCCCTCGGCGGCCTTCTTGAACGCGGCGTTGATCTCCTCGGCGGTGGCGGCCCTGTCGAGCTCCACCGTGAGGTCCACCAGCGACACGTTCGGCGTCGGCACGCGCACCGCGGTGCCGTGGAGCTTGCCCTTGAGCTCGGGGATCACCTCGGCCACCGCCTTGGCGGCCCCGGTGGTGGAGGGGATCATCGAGAGCGCGGCGGCGCGGGCCCGGCGCAGGTCCTTGTGCGGCAGGTCGAGCAGGTTCTGGTCGTTGGTGTAGCTGTGGATCGTGGTCATCAGGCCGCGCTTGAGGCCGAAGCTCTCGAGCAACACCTTCGCCACCGGCGTGAGGCAGTTGGTGGTGCAGGAGGCGTTGGAGATGATCTTGTGGTTCGCCTTGTCGATCTTCTCGTGGTTGATGCCGTAGGCGACGGTGATGTCGGGGCCCTTGGCGGGCGCCGAGATGAGCACCCGCTTGCCCCCGGCGGTGAGGTGCCCCTCGGCCTTCGCGCGCTCCGTGAAGAGGCCGGTGCACTCGAGCACCAGATCGACGCCGTTCTTGGCGTGGGGGAGCTCCGCCGGGTTCCTGATGGCGGTGACCTGGATCTCCTTGCCGTTCACCACGATGCCGTGCTCGGCCGCCTTGACCTCGGCGTCGAGGACCCCGTGCACCGAGTCGTACTTGAGCAGGTGCGCCAGGGTCTTGGTGTCGGTGAGGTCGTTGATGGAGACGAGCTCGAGGTCCTTCTCCCCGCGCTCGATGGCGGCCCGCACGATGCAGCGGCCGATGCGTCCGAACCCGTTGATTGCGATGCGCGCCATGGTTCCCTCCGGGGAGAAGTTGTCAGTGAAGTGGGCGTGAAAAGAGGCGCTTAACCTACTTTCGGCCCCTGGGGGTGTCAACGGAAACCCTGGGCCCTCCGGCCCGGAAAAAGGCAAGGGCGGCGCCGGATTTTCCGGGCCGCCCGCGAGCATGGTGAGACGACCTTCGAGTGACGCTCAGGCGACGCGCGCCTGCTCGGCCTCGACCGGCGCGGCCAGGGCCGCGCTCGCGTGCTTGAGGTCCTGCGTCACGAGATCGATGAGCTCGGTGGAGAGGCTCAGGATCTGGTTCGGCGAGTACCCGTTGCCGCGCAGCTCCTTGAACAGCGACTTGGCGAGGATCTTGGTCCCCTTGTTGTCGAGCATCGTCGGCACCATTTGCTACCCCCGCGGGTGGACTGGATCCCGCGCACCTTCGCGCGGAGCATGCTCCCTGCTAGCAACAGCCGCGCCACGCCACGGCGCTCCGCCACGCCCCCTGATATCGGCCACTTGAGCGTTCGCCGTGACGCGTCAGGCGAGCCGCGGCGCGTATCGCCCTTCGCACCCTCCCCCGTCGCCTTGAAAAAGCGCGTATTCGACTTCGCAGCCCACTAGTATCCGCCGGCTCTCATGCGCTACCGCATCGTCAACCTCTCCCTTTGGCTCGACGAGCCGGAGGGCCTGCTCGCCCGCAGGGCGGCCGAGAAGCTGGGGCTCGACCCGCGGCATCTCAAGGACGTCACGGTCATCCGGCGCTCGCTCGACGCGCGGAAGAAGGGCCACCCGCGCTGGCTCGTGAACGTGGAGGTGGAGCTGGAGGGCGCGCTGGCGGCCGAGCGGCCGGACGTGACCCCGGCGCCCGCGCCCGAGCCACCCCCGAAGCCGGTGCGCCCGCCGGAGCTGCCGCCGCTCATCCTCGGCGCCGGACCTGCGGGACTCTTCTGCGCCTGGGCGCTCCTCGAGCGCGGCGTGCGCGCCGTGGTGCTCGACCGCGGCAAGCCGGTCTCCCCGCGCCGCCGGGACGTGGCGCTGCTCATGCGCGAGGGGCAGCTCGATCCCGAGTCGAACATGAACTTCGGCGAAGGCGGGGCCGGCGCCTACACCGACGGCAAGCTCGGCACGCGCATCCACCACCCCGCCGTGCGCAAGGTGGTGGAGCTCTTCGCCCGCTTCGGCGGTGCGGCCCGCATCCTCCAGGAAGGCAAGCCGCACGTCGGCTCCGACGTGCTGCCGGCCGCCGTTTCGGCGATGCGCGAGGAGCTGGAGCGCGGCGGCTGCGCCTTCCACTGGAACGCCCGCGTCAGCGACCTGGTGCTGCGCGGCGGCCGCATGGCGGGGCTGGCGCTGAACGACGGGCGGGTGGTGGAGGGCGATCGGGTGGTGCTCGCGCCCGGCAACAGCGCCCGGGAGCTGTTCGAGCTCTTCGCGGCACGCGGCTGGCCCATCGAGGCGAAGCCCTTCGCGGTCGGCTACCGGGTGGAGCACCCGCAGGCGCTCATCGACCGCATCCAGTACGGGCCGGCGGCGAGCCGCGGCGGCCTGCCGCCGGCCGACTACAAGCTCGCCGACAACCCCAAGGTGGCGGGCGCGGCGCGCGGCGTCTTCTCCTTCTGCATGTGCCCAGGAGGCGTGGTGGTGCCGACGCCCACCGAGCCCGGTGGGCAGTGCACCAACGGCATGAGCAACTCGCACCGCTCCTCGCCGCTCGCCAACGCCGGGCTGGTGGTGGCGGTGTCGCCACAGGACTTCGCCGCCGAGGGGTTCGAGGGCCCCCTCGCCGGTCTCGCCTGGCAGCGCAAGTGGGAGGCGGCCGCCTTCGCGCTCGGCGGCGGCGGCTACCACGCCCCGGCGCAGCGGGTGACCGACTTCCTCGCCCATCGGCTGGGGACGCCGCCCGGCAAGTCGTCCTATCGTCCCGGGCTCACCCACGCAGAGCTGTCGCGGCTCTACCCGGCGCAGGTCCAGGAGGCGCTCCACCGCGGCCTCGACACCTTCGGAAAGCGCATGCGCGGCTACGTGACCGCCGAGGCGGTGCTCATCGGGGTGGAGACGCGCACCAGCGCCCCCTGCCGCCTGGTGCGGGACGAGCGCTTCCAGTCACCGGGCCTGCCGGGGCTCTACCCCGCCGGCGAGGGCGCCGGCTACGCCGGCGGGATCGTCTCCTCGGCCGTGGACGGCCTGCGGGTGGCGGAGGCGATCTGCGCGGAGCTGCCGGAGGCCTGACCGCCTGCGAAGGCCCTGCGCCGGCCCGCTACCGCCCGCGCCCGTATCGATCCTCGAGGCGGACCACGTCCTCCACCTCGGGGGTGGAGGCCTCGAGGATGTCGCAGTCGGTGATCGCGACCATGCGGTGCTTGGTGAAGGGCTTCACCCGGTAGCTCTCTCCCGGGCGCAGCCGGTGCTCCTGCAGCCCATCGCCCTCGTCGAGCACCAGCGTGAGCTCGCCGCTCCAGAGGTGGATCGTCTCGTCCTTGCGCTCGTGGTACTGCAGCGAGAGGCTCTCGCCGGCGCGGACGTGCAGGAGCTTCCCGACGTAACGGTCGGTGAAGGCCCACCAGAGCTCGTAACCCCAGGGCTTCTCGACCCGCTTCGGCTGATCGAAGGTCTTCATCGCGCGGCCATCCTAGCTCAGCGCGCCGCGGTGACGAAGCCCTTGACCCCCGTCTCCCGCAGGAAGCGGGCGGCGTCGGCGCGGGTCGAGAACACCCCCAGCCGCACCCGGTACCAGCGCCCCTTCCCCTCCACGTCGGAGGCGACGATGTGCGGGCGGTGGGTCTTGAAGCGGGCGGCGATCCGCTGGGCGTCGTCCACCGACTGGGCCGCGCCCACCTGTACCGAGAAGGCGCCGGCGGGGATGGCCTCGGGGCGGGGCGCGGGCTTCGCGGCGCTGGCGACCAGTCGCGGCGGCTTGGGCTTCTGGGCGGGGGACGCCGCGGGGAGCTTGGGGCCCGGCGGGGGCCGGTTCGCGGCCGCGCCCGGAGCGGCGGGCGAAGGAGGAGCGGCGGGCGAGCGCGCGGGTGCGCGCTCCGCCTCGGCCGGGGGCGCGCTCGTCGGCGCGCCGCCATCGCGGGCGAGGCCGGCCACGCTGGAGGTGAGCACCGGCCCCTGCTTCGGCGTGGAGGCCGGCAGGGCCGCCACCCGCGCCGGCTTCTCGGCGGTCGCGCCGGCCGGCTGGCCGCCCGGGCGGGGCGCGTCGAGCGCCTGGTGGAAGGAGAAGTCGGACGGCGAGGCGGAGGCGTCCTTGACCGGCTCGGCGGCGGCGCCGGGAGCGGCCCCCGGGTCCTCGCCGCGCGGAGGGGCGTCGAGCGCGGCCAGCGGATCGCCGGCAAGCGCGGCGGCGGGGCTCTTCTCGCCCCTCTGCTGGCCGTAACCCACCCCGGCCGCGAACGCCAAGGCGAGCGCCGCCAGGGCGCCCGCGCCGAGGAGCGCGAGCCGCTTCCCCTGGGTGGTCAGCAGCGGTGACGACTTCTTGATCCGGTTGTTCGCCATGAGCGTTCGCTGGCGGCGCCTCACCGGGAGGCACCGTGAGCGCACATTCTAGGCGTCCTCGACGATATCGCGAGTTTCCATCCGCTCCGGCGCGGACACTCCCAGCGCGGCCAGGCCGTTCCCCAGGACCTGCTGGAGCGCCTTGCACAGGTACAGCCGGCCGGCGGTGGTCACGGGGTCGTTGCCGATGACCCGCTCGCCGGTCTTCTTGCCCTGCGTGTAGTAGCTGTGGAAGGCAGCGATGGTCTCCTGCAGGTAGAAGGCCACCCGGTGCGGCTCGTAGGAGAGCGCGGCGCCCGCGAGCAGGTCCGGGAAGGCGAGCACCCGCTTGAGCAGGTCCTGCTCCTCCGGCGTGACGAGGCGGCGGACCGCCTCCAGGTCGAAGCGCGGCGCCGGCAGCCCGGCCTCGCGCGCCTTGGCGAGGATGCTGGCGATGCGGGCGTACCCGTACTGAACGTAGAAGACCGGGTTGTCGAGGGTCTGCTTCTTGGCCAGCTCGAGGTCGAAGTCGAGCTGGGCGTCGGAGCGGCGGATGAGGAAGAGGAAGCGGGCGGCGTCGCGGCCCACCTCCTCCACCACCTCGCGCAGGCTCACCACGGTGCCGGCGCGCTTCGACATCTTCACCGCCTCGCCGCCGCGGGTGAGGTTCACCATCTGGATGAGGACCACGTGCAGGTCGTCGCGCGAGGCCCCGAGCGCCTCCAGGGCGGCGTGGAGCCGCGGGACGTAGCCGCCGTGGTCGGCGCCGAGCACGTCCACCAGGATGTCGGCCCGCTGCCGCTTCTCCCAGTGGTAGGCGATGTCGGCGCAGAAGTAGGTGGGGGTGCCGTCCGCCTTCTTGACCGGCCGGTCCACCTCGTCGCCGTACTGCGAGGACCGGAACAGCGTCAGGTCGTCGGCGACCGAGACCCCTTCCTCGTCGGTCTGCGGCTGGGCGGGCGGCAGTCCCTTCTTCGACTTCGGCGGCGGCAGCTTGCCGACGTAGACCAGCCCCCTCTCCTCGAGGTGCTTCACGAAGCGGTCCACCTCGCCCGACTGGTAGAGCGCCTTCTCCGACGACCAGCGGTCGAACTCGATGTTGATGGCGGCGAGGTCGCCGCGGATGAGGCCGAGCACGTGCGCCACCGCCCGGTCGCGGAAGAGGGCGAGCCACTCCTGCTCCGGCGCGTCGAGGTAGACGTCCCCGAATTCCTCGGCGAGCTCCCGGGCGATGTCCACCACGTACTCGCCCGGGTAGCTCTTGGGCGGCATGGTGACGGTGCGGCCGTGGAGCTCCTGGTAGCGGAGGTGGACCGAGCGCGCCAGGGTCTGCACCTGGGCGCCGTAGTCGTTCACGTAGTACTCGCGGGTCACCTCGTGGCCGCTCCAGGCGAGGAGCCGCGCCACGCCGTCGCCCACCACCGCGTTGCGCCCGTGGCCGACGTGCATGGGGCCAGTGGGGTTGGCGGAGACGTACTCCACGATGACCTTCTTGCCCTGCCCCACCGCCGAGCGGCCGAACTCGGCGCCCTGCTCCTCCACCTGGCCGAGGGCGCGGAACCAGACGTCGGGCGCGAGCCGCACGTTGATGAAGCCGGGGCCGGCGATCTCGAGCTCGACCAGGTCGCCGCGGACGTCGGAGGCGCGCACCGCCTCGACGATGGCCTGGGCCAGCGCCCGCGGCGGCTTCCCGGCGGCCTTGGCGAGCACCATGGCGGCGTTGACCGCGAAGTCGCCGTGGCGCGGATCGCGCGGGGCGTCGACGGCGAAGGAGGGCGGGGTGGGCCAGCGCCCCTCGGCGGCGCCTCGCGCCAGGGCGTCGCGGAAGAGCTGGATGACGAGATCGCGGACCATAGGGGCCGACCTCATACCGGCTGGGTGCGGTTCCTGCAAGACCCGCCGCCCCGGCGCGGTCAATAACAATCGAAGGCGCCGCAGCGCGGGCAGCGCCAGGCGCGCAGCGGGGTGGCGGCGCCGCAGCGCGCGCAGCGGAGGGGGTGGGCGTGCCGGAGCAGCGCCGCCCGCATCAGGTCGTGGCGCGCGGCCAGCTCCTCGGGCGGAGGCGGCGCGGCCTCTCGCAGCAGCTCGCGCATGGCGATGGTCACCTCGCCCGAGCGGTCCTCCTCGAGCGCCCGCGCGAGCGATGGCAGCGCCTCCGCGGAGCGGCCCGCCGAGAGCAGCAGCCGGGCGCGCAGCAGCCACAGGGCGGCCTCGCCGGGGCGCGCCTCGAGGCGGGCCTCCACGAATGGGAGCGCCGCGCCGGCGGCCCCGGCGAGCGCCGGCCAGGCCAGCAGCGCGGCCTGGGGCGCGCCGTCCAGTGCCCGCGCCGCCAGGGCCAGGGCCTGCGCTGCCCCGCCCTCGCGCGCCTCGACCTCCGCGAGCGCCAGCAGGGCGTCGGCCGAGCCGGGGCCGGCGGCCACCGCGCGCTCGGCGAGAAGCCGCGCCGGCTCGCCCCGCTCGAGCGCCCGCCGGGCCAGCGCCGCGTCGAGGTGCGCCAGCAGGCCGTCCTCGGCGCCACCGGCGAGGACCCGCTGCACCTCGGCGGCGCCGGTGAGGTCGCCCTTCTCCACCAGCACGTCGCGCAGGCCCACCGTCCCCTCGCGATCGCCGCGCTCCGCGAGCGCGCGGTAGCTCGCCTCGGCCTCCTCGAGCATGCCGCCGCGCCGGTAGTCGGCCGCGAGCTCCCGCTCCACCTCGTCCCGGCGCGATGCCGCGAGGTCGGGCCGGAGCAGGATGTTCCGGTGGAGCCGGATGGCGCGCGCCAGGTCGCCCTCGCGCCGGAAGAGCGCCCCCAGCGCCAGGTAGGTGTCGTAGGCCTCCGGCGACGCCAGCCGGGCGGCGTCGGAGAGCGCCTCGATGGCCGCGTCGGGGTTGCCGGCCAGCATCGAGCGCACGCCCTTGAGGTACGCCTTGGCCTGCTCGCGCCGCTGGCGCAGCCGCTCGTTCACCAGGATGGCGGCGGCGGCGCAGGCGCAGGCGGCGGCGACGGCGAGCCAGAGCACGCTAGGCCGTGAAGGCCCGGGAGATGCGCTCCCAGGTCTCGTCGAGGTGCTCCACCATCACCCGGATGTCGGCCAGCACCGGCATGAAGTTGTTGTCCCCGGCCCAGCGCGGCACCACGTGGTAGTGGAGGTGATCGGCGATGCCGGCGCCGGCCGGCCGGCCCAGGTTCATGCCCACGTTCATCCCCTCCGGCGAGTAGGCGGCCCGCACCGCCACCACCGCCCGCCGCAGCTCCTCGTGCAGCTCGTGGAAGTCCTCCGGCGCGAGATCCTCCAGGCGCGCCACGTGGGCGCGCGGGATCACCATCACGTGCCCGGAGTTGTAGGGGTAGCGGTTCAGGATGGTGAAGGCGCGGGGGCTCCGGTGGACGATGAGGTTCCTCCGGTCGGCCTCGGCCCCCTCCTCTGCCGGGAGCTGGCAGAAGATGCAGCCCGTCGGCTTGGGGCCGTCGATGAAGGCCATGCGCCAGGGGGCCCAGAGTGGCTTTTCCATCCCTCTCCTTCGCGGGCGCGGCTAGCGCGCCAGGTAGTAGACGCCCGGACCGGCGGCGCCCATGGCGTCCCGGGCCACCTCGGCCCGCACCGCGTCGGCGATGGAGCGGACGCCGTTGCCGAGCAGCGTGTCGAGCAGCCGGGCGCGGTCCTCGGGCGGGTAGACCAGGTGCGGCTCTCCCCTGAGCCCGGCCTTGTGCTTCGCGAGGTCGACCGCGTCGTTGAAGTTCCCGAGCCCGTCCACCAGCTTGAGCTTGTGGGCGGTCTCGCCGGTGAGCACGCGCCCGTCGGCGAACTTCTTCACCTCCTCGGGCGGGAGGTGGCGCGACTCGGCCACCGCCCCCACGAACTGCAGGTAGACCTGGTCGATGAGCCCCTGCCAGTAGACCCGGTCCTCCGGGGTCATGTCGCGGAACGGATTGCCGGCGTCCTTGAGCTTGCCGCTCTTGATGGTCTCGATGCGCACCGCGAAGCGCTCGGCGAGCCCCTTCACGTTGGGGAACTGGCTGATGACGCCGATGGAGCCGGTGAGCGTGCCGGGCTCGGCCAAGATCACCGGGCAGGCCATGGCGACGTAGAAACCCCCGGAGGCGGCCATGTTGCCCATCGAGCAGACCACCGCCTTCTTCTTGGCGGAGAGCTTCCTCAGCTCGTCGTAGATCTCCTGCGAGGGCGCCACCGAGCCGCCGGGTGAGTCGATGCGCACCACCACCGCGCGCATGTCGTCGTCGTCGGCGTAGCGCTTCACCACCTTGAGGACCTCGTCCGCGTCCACCGAGCCGCGCCCGCCGCCGATGGGGCCCTTCACCTCGACGACGCCGATGCGGGGCCCGCTCGAGAGGCGCGGCCCCTCGCCGCGCACCGCGCTGTAGACGAGGACCGCGAAGGCGAGGAAGCCGAGCACCAGGAAGGCGAGCACCGCGAGGGCCACGCCGAGCCCCGAGCGCTGGCGCGGGGGGGGATAGGGCCAGCCGGGCGGTGGCCCCCACGACGGCGGCGGCGGGGGCGGCGGCGCGCCCCACTGCGGCGGCGGGCCGACCGGGGTGGTGGGGAGCGGCTGGCTCGGATCGTGCGGTTCCATGCCGCGGAGGAAAGCACGGGGCGGCGGGGGCCGCAACCGCCGAAGCCGGAGCCGGCGTCGCCCCCATGAAAAAAGGCGGCCCCCTGAGGAGCCGCCTTTTCGAGAGCGCGTAGAGGGAGAGCTACCGGCTGCGCCGGTTGAACTTCTCCATCAGGTCGCCCAGGCGGGCGCGGCCGCCCTCGTTCTGGCGCTGCAGGTACTCGCGGTAGTCCATGTCGCCGTCGCGGCTGAGCGCCTTGACGGAGAGGGCGATCTTGCGGTCCTGGAGGTCCATGTCGATGACCTTGACCTCCAGCTCCTGACCCTCGCTGACGACGTCGCGGGGGTTCTCGGTGCGCTCCTCACGGAGCTCCGAGACGTGGACCAGCCCCTCGATGCCGGGCTCGATCTCGACGAAGGCGCCGAAGTCGGTGACCTTGGTGACCTTGCCCTTGGCGCGAGAGCCGACCGGGTGGCGCTCGGTGATGGTGGTCCACGGATCCGGCTGGGCCTGCTTGACGCCGAGGCTGAAGCGCTCGTTCTCGACGTCGATGTTGAGCACCACCGCCTCGACCACGTCACCCTTCTTGAACTTCTCGCCCGGGTGCTTGATGCGCTCGGTCCAGCTGATGTCGGACACGTGCACCAGGCCGTCGATGCCCTCCTCGACGCCGACGAAGATGCCGAAGTCGGTCACGTTGCGGACCTCGCCGCGGATCGTGGTGCCGATCGGGTACTTGTCCTCGAGGAGCGTCCAGGGGTTGGCCTCGATCTGCTTCATGCCGAGGCTGATCCGCTTGGCCTTGGGGTCGATGTCGAGCACCACCGCCTCGACCTGATCGCCGACGTTGACGATCTTCGAGGGGTGCTTCACGCGCTTGGTCCAGCTCATCTCGCTGACGTGGACCAGACCCTCGACGCCCTGCTCCAGCTCGATGAAGGCGCCGTAGTCGGTGAGGCTGACCACCTTGCCCTTGACCCGCGTGCCGACCGGATACTTCTCGTCGGCGCGGTGCCACGGATCCTCCTGGATCTGCTTCAGGCCCAGGCTGACGCGCTCGCTGGCGGGGTCGAACTTGAGGACGACGACCCGGACCTCCTGGCCCACCTCGAACATCTCGCTCGGGTGGCCGATGCGGCCCCAGCTCATGTCGGTGACGTGGAGCAGGCCGTCGATGCCGCCGAGATCGATGAAGGCGCCGTAGTCGGTGAGGTTCTTGACCACGCCCTTGAGGACCGCGCCCTCCTTGAGGTTCTTGAGGGTCTCCTTCTTGAGCTCCTCGCGCTCCTTCTCGAGCAGCACGCGGCGGGAGAGGACGATGTTGCCCCGCTTCTTGTTGAACTTGATGACCTTGAACTTGAACTTCTCGCCGATGAGCTTGTCGAGGTTCCGCACCGGGCGGATGTCGACCTGCGAGCCGGGGAGGAAGGCCTTCACGCCGATATCGACCGAGAGGCCGCCCTTGACGCGGCCGACGATCACGCCCTCGACGAGCTCGTCGCGCTCACACGCGGCGGAGATCTCGTCCCAGATGCGCATCTTGTCGGCCTTCTCCTTGGAGAGGACGACCATGCCGGTGTCGTTCTCGCGCGACTCGACGAGAACCTCCACCTTGTCGCCGACCTTGACGGCGGGCTCGGCACCGGGCGCGGCCACGAACTCCGAGATGGCCACCTGGCCCTCGGACTTGTAGCCGATGTCGATGACGGCGAAGTCCTTGGTCAGCTGGATGACGGTGCCGTGGACGACCTTGCCTTCCTCGACCTGGCCACCCTGGGCCTCACTCTGGGCGAAGAGGGTGGCAAAGTCCTCGACCTCGGCCTCGGGCGCAACGGGAGTCTGATTCTCCATTCTGATGGAACCAACCTTTGTCGGCTGACGCCGGCGCTGGACGGCCGGCGGAAGCTGCGATGTGCCCCTGGTCTTTTCGGCTGCCACCCCGGGGAGCGAGGGCGGTGGCCGCGGCCGGTGGACCCGACCCATACTTTCTGAGAAAGCGGAAGCTACACGGGCGATTTCACTGCGTCAAGCTGTGCCCCGGGCTACCGGATGGAGCGCAGCCGGGCGGCCACGCCCTCGATCACCCAGTCTGGCGTCGAGGCCCCTGCGCTGATCCCGACCACCCCGCAACCCTGGAACCAGGCCGGATCGAGCTCGCCCTCGGTCTCCACGTGCCAGGTGCGCGGCTGGATCTGCTTGCAGATCTCGGCCAGGTGGCGGGTGTTGGCGCTGTTCTTCCCGCCCACCACCACCACCGCGTCCACCTGGCTGGCGAGCGCCCGGGCGTCGGCCTGCCGCTCGTCGGTGTCCGAGCAGATGGTGTTGACCGCCCGAACCTCCTTGTGCCGGAGGGCCAGGGCGCCGACCACCCGCTCGAACTCCGCGCCGATGATGGTGGTCTGGGCGATGACGGCCACCTTCTTGCCGGCGATCTCCGGGATGGGGCCGCCGGGCTTCACCACCGTGCAGGGGCCCTCGGCGTAGGAGACCACGCCCTTCACCTCGGCGTGGTTGGCGTCGCCGACCACGACCACGTGGTAGCCCTCGCGCGACAGCCGCTGGGCCATCGCCTGCGGGTACTTCACGTAGGGGCAGGTGCCGTCCACCACCTGGAGCCCCCGCTCCCGCGCCAGCGCCAGCTCGGGCCGCACCGCGCCGTGGGTGCGGACCACCACCGTGGTGCCGGTCGCGATCTCCCGCACCTCGGCCACCGTGCTCACGCCCTTGTCCCGCATCCGCTCCACCGCCTGCGGGTTGTGGATGATGGGGCCGAGCGTCACCACCGGCCCGGAGGCTTGCTCGGCCACCTGCATCACCTTGTCGACGGTGCGCCGCACGCCCCAGCAGAACCCCGCGGTCCGGGCGATCTTCACTTCCATGCTCAGGTCTTCTCTCCGACGAACTTGTCGCGCTCGTCCCTGAAGAGGATGTTGAAGGTGGTGAGGGTCCCGTAGCACTTGGTGATGTAGCCCTGCAGCTCCACCTTCTCGCCGTCGCTGAGCTTGGGGCTCGAGTTGAGCTTCTGCTCCAGCACCCGCAGCCGGTCGCGCAGCATCACCACCTTGTGGAAGAAGGCGTCGATGGGCAGCTCCTTGGGCTGCATCTCCGGGTCGCGGGGCTTCATCAGCATCGAGCCGCCCTCCCACTTGGGCGCGAGCGGCACGTGCTGCGACTCCTCGCGCAGCACCTCGCGGATGGCGGCGGCGAACTCTTCGCGGGTCATCGAGAGGATCTCCTCGGGCAGGTCCAGGGCAGGGGATGGGGACGCAAGGGCGAGCGCGCCCACCACCTCGCCGCCGTGGCGGACGAGCGGGCGGGCAGGCGCCGGGGCGCGGCGCGAGGGCGGCGGGGGCGCGGCGCGCGGCAGCGGGGCCTCGCGCCCGAGGTGGCGCTCGCAGCTGGGGGCGGTGCCGGGGAAGTCGCCGGTCCGCACCTGCAGGCGGCAGGGGCCGATGGGCCCGCGGGCGTCCTCCAGGATGGGGCGCCAGAGCCGGCAGCTCCCGCACTCCCGCGGTCCGTATCGGCGCTCTGCGGTCGGCTCCATCGGGGCAGCCATCCTAACCGGCGCGGCCCCCACGCGCCACGCGACCCAGGACCTCGGCCGCGAGCGCCTCCACCACCTCGTCGAGAGAGAGCCGGCTCGAGTCGAAGATCACGGCGTCGGCGGCCGGCTTGAGCGGCGCCACCGCCCGCGACGAGTCGTTCTGGTCGCGCTGGAGCTGGTCCGCCAGCACCTGCTCGAAGGGCGTCCCGTCGCCGCGTGCCTGGAGCTCGGCGTGGCGGCGTACGGCCCGGACCTCCGGCGAGGCGGTGAGGAAGAACTTGGCGTCAGCGTCGGGGAAGACCACGGTGCCGATGTCCCGCCCCTCGAGCACCGCGCCCCGGTTGGCGGGCGCCGTGGCCAGCCGGCGCTGCAGGTCGAGCAGCGCGGCGCGGACCACCGGGCGCGCCGAGACGGCGCTGGCGCCGAGCGACATCTCCGGGGTCCGGATGGCGAGGGAGACGTCCTCCTCGCCGAGGAGCACGCGCTGCCCCGCGCCGGGATCGCCGGGCGGCGGGGGCGCGAAGCGGATGGTGAGCGCCGGCAGCAGCGGCCCGAGCGACGCGTCGTCGTCGAAGGCGACCCCGCGGCGGCGGGCGGCGAGGGCCACGGTCCGGTAGATGGCGCCGGTGTCGACCATGGCGAAGCCGAGCCGCGCGGCGAGCCGGCGCGAGGTGGTGCTCTTGCCGGCGCCCGCCGGCCCGTCGATGGCGACGATGAAGGGGCGGGTCAACCCACTCACCTCCCGAGCACCTGGCGCACGGCGGCGAGGCACTTCTCGTTCTCGGCGCGCAGCCCCACGGTGATGCGCTGCGCGCTCGGGAAGCCGTAGCCGGCCATGGGGCGGACCACCACCCCGCGGCGCAGGAGCGCCTCGAAGTCGGCCATGCCGTTCCGGCCGGGGAAGTCGACGAAGACGAAGTTGGCCTGGCTCGGCAGCACCCTGCCGCCGAGCGCGGCGAGCCCTTCGGCGAGGAAGGGGCGCTCGCTCCGGGCGAGGGCCTGGCTGGCCTTCAGGTGCCCCTCGTCGGCCAGGGCCGCCACCGCCGCCTCCTGCGCCACCAGGCTGGTGTTGAAGGGGGCGCGGACGCGGTCGAGCCAGCCCACCACCTCCGGGCTGGCGACGCCGTAGCCGATGCGCAGGCCGGCGAGGCCGTGGACCTTGGAGAAGGTGCGCAGCGCGACGACGTTCGGGTGGCGGCGGTACACCTCGACTCCGTCGGGGAAGTCTTTCGCGTCGGCGAACTCGACGTAGGCCTCGTCGAGGACCACCAGCACGGTCGGCGGCACGCGCGCCAGGAACCGCTCCAGCGCGGCCGCCCCGAACCAGGTGCCGGTGGGGTTGTCGGGGTTGGCGAGGAAGACGAGCTTCGTGCGCGGCGAGAGCCGCGCGGCGATGGCGTCGAGGTCGTAGGCCCGGTCTTTCATGGGCGCCTCGACGCAGGCGCAGCCGTGGGCCTGCGCGGCGAGCCGGTAGCAGACGAAGGTCTGCTCCGAGGTCAGGACCTCCTCGCCGGGGCAGATGAAGGTGTGGACCAGCAGCTCGATGAGCTCGTTCGACCCGTGGCCGAGGACCACCTCCTCGGGCGAGACCCGGAGCTTGTCCGCCAGGGCGCGCCGCAGGACGAAGGCGCTGCCGTCGGGGTAGAGGTGCACCTTGCCGCAGGCCTCGCGGGCGGCCGCCACGGCGCGCGGGCTCGGGCCGAGGGCGTTCTCGTTCGACGCGAGCTTGGCGACGTTGGAGACGCCGTACTCCCGCTCCACCTCCTCGATGGGCTTGCCGGGGACGTACGGGGTCAGCGAGGCGATGTTGGGCGGGACGAGCGGCATGGCCCGTTCTTATACCAGCTACCCTGCCGACGCGTAGACCCCCATCGCCCGGAACTTCTGGTAGCGATCCCGCACCAACTCCTCGGGCGAGAGCTTGGAGAGCTCGCCGAGGTGGTGGCGGATGGCGGCGGCCACGTTCTTCGCCGTGAGGGCCGGGTCGCGGTGCGCCCCACCGGGCGCCTCCTCGACGATCTCGTCGACGATGCCGAAGCCCTGGAGGTCGCGCGCGGTGAGCTTGAGCGCGTCGGCCGACTTCTCGGCCTTGGTGGCGTCCCGGTAGAGGATCGAGCTGCAGCTCTCCGGCGAGATGACGTTGTACCAGGAGTACTGCAGCATCAGGATGCGGTTGGAGACGCCGAGGCCGAGCGCGCCGCCCGAGCCGCCCTCGCCGATCACCACCGAGAGGACCGGCACGCCCAGCGAGGCCATCACCTCGAGGTTCACCGCGATGGCCTCGGCCTGTCCGCGCTCCTCGGCGCCGATGCCCGGGTACGCGCCGGGGGTGTCGATGAAGGTGATGATGGGCCGGCGGAAGCGGTCGGCGAGGTCGAAGAGCCGCCGCGCCTTGCGATAGCCCTCCGGCCGCGGCATGCCGAAGTTCCGCAGCATGTTCTCCTTGGTGCTGCGGCCCTTCTGGTGACCCACCACCAGCACCGGCTGCCCCTCGAAGCGGGCGAAGCCGGAGACGATGGCGCGGTCGGCGGCGAAGCGGCGGTCGCCCTCGAGCTCCACGAAGTCGGTGAAGAGCGTGGAGAGGTAGTCGAGGGTGTAGGGCCGGTTCGGGTGGCGGGCGAGCTGCACGATCTGCCACCGCGACAGGTCGCGGAAGATCTCGACCTGGAGCTTCTTCGCCTTCCTCTCCAGCTTGGCGATCTCGTCGGTGAAGTCGACCGAGGTGCCGGAGGAGAGCTGCTTCAGCTCGGCGATCTTGGCTTCGAGGGCGAGGAGCGGACGCTCGAATTCGAGGGTGTGAACGGTTCTGGCCACGGCCGGCTTATAGCATGGCGCACCCGCCGTGTTGGCAATGTGCGGCGGCAAACGGATGGCGCGGTGCGCCATGACGGACGGTCACCGGGCCGGGGCCCGGCGCGTCGCCGCCACCTCCGACGCGAGCGCGCCCGCGTCCCCCGCGGGCGCGAGCCACTCCAGGCCGGGCTCGCGCCGCAGCCAGATCACCTGCCGGCGCGCGTAGCGGCGGGTGGCCGCCTGGACCTGGCGCACCGCCTCGGCGAGCGGCAGGATCCCCTCGACCACCGCGGCCGCCTCGGCGTAGCCGATGGGGAGCTTCGGCGGCAGCGCGCCGTCGAAGCGGGCCAGGAGCGCGCCCGCCTCCTCGAGGAGCCCGCCCGCGAACATCGACTCCACCCGCGCCTCGATGCGGCGGTGCAGCTCCGGCCGCGGCACGTCGAGGGCGAGGAGGCGCGCCGGGTAGCGCGCCTCGGCGAAGCGGTGGGCGGCGAAGATCTCCGTCTGGGTGCGGCCGCCGGCCGCCATCTCGAGCGCGCGCACCACCCGCACGAGGTCGTTCGGCTGGATGCGCGCGGCGGCCTCGGGGTCGACGGCCGCGAGCTTGCCGTGCAGCGCCGCCCGCCCCTCGCGCGCCGCCTCCTCCTCGAGCCGCGCCCGCAGCGCCGGGTCGCGGCCGGGCGCCTCCGCCACCCCGTGGAGCAGCGTGCGCAGGTAGAGCCCCGTCCCGCCGCAGACGATGGGGAGCCGCCCGCGCGCGGCGATCCCGGCGATGGCCTCGTCGGCGAGCCGGACCCAGCGCGCCGCGTCCATCCCCTCCCCCGGCTCGGCGAGGTCGAGGAGGTGGTGCGGCGCCGCCGCGCGCTCCTCGGCCGTGGGCTTGGCGGTACCGACGTCGAGGCCGCGGTAGAGCTGCTGCGAGTCGGCGTTCACGATCTCGCCGCCGACGCGGAGGGCCAGCTCGATGGCGAGCGCGGTCTTGCCCGAGGCGGTCGGACCGGCGACGACGAGGAGGAAGGGGCGCGGCACGGGGCTTGGTGTCCTCACGGTGCGGCGGGCGACCGCGAGGCCTTCCGTCTCACCCCCGCAGCCGCTCGGCGAGGTCGTCGAGCCGGACGGGCGTCTCCTCCCGGGTGGAGAGGTCCTTGAGCTTGGCCTCGCCGCTCGCCGCCTCGTTGCCGCCGAGGACCACCGCGTAGCGCGCGCCGACCCTCTCGGCCTGCTTGAACTGGGTCTTCATCTTGCCGCCGCGGGGGTCGAGGTCGCAGGCGATGCCGAGCTTGCGCAGCTGGCTCGCGCGGCGCAGCGCCTCCTTCGCGCCTTGCTCGTCGGCGGAGAGGAAGAAGACCGCCGGCCCCTGCTCCGGCGCGGCCCGGCCGATGGCCTCGAGGATCAGCGCCAGCCGCTCCTGCCCGAGCGCGAAGCCGATGCCGGGGGTGGGCTGGCCGCCGAGGGTCTCCACGAGCCCGTCGTAGCGGCCGCCGCCGGCCACCGCCGATTGGCTGCCGAGCGCGTCGCTCGCGAACTCGTAGGCGGTGCGGGTGTAGTAGTCGAGGCCGCGCACCAGGCGCGGGTCGAGCCGATAGCGCACGCCGAGGGCCTCGAGGCCGGACGTCACCGCGTCGAGGTGGTCCTTGCAGCCCTGGCAGAGCGCGTCGAGGAGGCGCGGCGCTCCCTGCAGCACCGGCTGGCAGCTCTCCACCTTGCAGTCGAGGACCCGCAGCGGGTTGCGCTCGATGCGGTCGCGGCAGTCGGCGCAGAGCGAGCCAGCGTGACCCTGGAGGTACTCCTTCAGCGACGCGAGGTACGCCGGGCGGCAGGCGGCGTCGCCGACGCTGTTGAGCTTGAGGTCGGTGGTGACGCCGAGGCGCGAGAAGAAGTCGGCGAGGAGCGCGATCTGCTCCACGTCCACCGTGGGCTGCCCGGCGCCGAAGGCCTCGCAGCCGATCTGGTGGAACTGCCGGTAGCGCCCCTTCTGCGGCCGCTCGCGGCGGAACATGGGGCCGATGTAGAACCACTTCTGCAGCCCCTCGACGTGGCAGCCGTGCTCGATGAAGGCGCGCACCGTGCCGGCGGTGCCCTCGGGGCGCAGGGCGAGCAGCTCCTCGCCCTTGTCCTCGAAGACGTACATCTCCTTGTTGACGATGTCGGTGGCCTCGCCCACGCCGCGGGCGAAGAGGGCGGCGTGCTCCACCGCCGGCGTGCGCACCTCGCGGTAGCCGTAGAGGTGGAACACCTCGCGGGCGAGCCGCTCCATCTCGTGCCACCGGCCCACGTCGGCCGGCAGGATGTCGTTCATTCCCTTGACGCCGGTGATCTTCATCGTGCCGCGTATCTAGATGAACCCCGCTCAGGGTGCAAGGGAGCGGCGCCGCCAGAGGGTCCACAAACCGGCCGCGACCACCTGGTCGGCGTGCGCCGGGATGGCGCGCGCGCCGCCCTGGAGCGGGCCGCGGGCGAGGAACAGGTCGTAGCTCGGGCCCATCCGCGCCCAGTCGAAGTCCCCCGGGCGCCACTCGTAGGGGTGCGGCGCCTGCATGCCGGGCCGGTAGACGACCGGGATCGAGGGCAGGCCGGCGAAGCTGAAGCCGACGTCGCCGCCGCGGAGCGCCTGATAGTAGCAGCCGGCGTGGAGGAACGGCCAGAGCCGGAAGGCGCCGCGCGCGCCGGTGTCGAAGGGCAGGTACAGGAGCCGGCCGCCCGCGGGAGCCGCCTCGAGCACCTCTGCGAGCGGGCCCGCCTCCCGCTGGAAGGCGCGGACGTGCAGGAAGGTGTTGAGGCAGGCGGCGAGCGCGACGGCCGCGGCGGGGAGGAGCAGGAGCCGGCGGCTGCCCTCCAGCGGCGTCTGGACGAAGGCGGGGGCGAGGAGCGCGGCCAGGACCAGGTAGCGCGGCGAGAGGTACCACTGGCCGGCGATCTGGAACGGGGTGAGGGCGTAAGCGGCGAGGGCCACGAGGCAGAGCAGCTCGCCTTCGTGGGCGCAGAGGAAGGCGGAGAGCGCCGCTCCGTGGCGGAGGGCCGCCCCATCGCGCCCGACCTTCCGTTCCGGCCACCGGCTCAGGGCCGACACCACCGCCAGCACCGCGAAGAGCGCTGCGCCGAGGGCCAGGTCCGAGCGGTCGTTGAAGGCGCCGAGCAGCCGCTCGGGCGCGAGCCGGAGGAGGTCGGCCGGGCGCTCCCAGCTTGCGCCGAGCCCGGCCGCGGAGCCGTAGTTGCGCCACTCCGAGGTGTGGCCGCTCACCCCGGCCGCGTGCGGCCGCAGGAAGGAGTCGTAGCCCCAGACCCCGCAGAGCAGGAGCGAGGGCGTGAAGGCGATCGCGCGCCGCGCCGCCCAGGCGAGGCCGCGCCAGTGGACGGCGAAGAGGACCAGGGAGCAGAGGCCGAGCAGGAGGTAGGTCTGCGCGTGGCAGAGGAAGACCAGCGCGGCCGCGACCGCCAGCGCCCGGCCCTTCGCCTCTCCGCGGAGGTGGCGCGCCGCGAGCCCGAGCGCCCACAGGAACGCCGGGATGGAGAGGACGTAGGTCGTGAACCCGAAGAAGAGGTTGGTGTTGAACGCCAGCGGCACGGCGAAGACCGCGAGGCGCGGATCGCGCCCCACCGCCCGCAAGAAGGAGGCGGCCGCGAGCGGCACCGCCACCGCGCCAGCGGCGAGGAGCAGCCGGTTGGCGAGCTCGAGCGGCAGGGCGCGCTGCAGCAGCGCCATGGCGGCGTAGTAGCCCCAGTACGGCGTGATGCGCGGCAGCACCTGGTAATAGCGCGCCAGGGCCGGATCTCCCGGCCAGGCGACGACCCTCGCCAGCGCCAGGTGCTGCGGCAGGTCGAGCAGCGGCAGGAAGCGCCCGGCGAAGAACGGGGCGGCGACGGCGCAGAGGAGGAGCGCCGCCGCGCCCTGCTCGACGCGCCGGGTCACGGCTCCCGCGGGCCGCCGATGGGCTGACCGACGCGCACCTTCACGCCAGGGACCAGCTGAGACGAGAGCGCGCCCCTGCCCTTCTCGAGCACCAGGATCACCGTGGAGCCCATCTCGAACGCTCCCAGCTCGCCGCCCTTCACCACCGGCAGCGGCTCCTGGTAGTCGCGCGCCAGCCGCCGCGCGCCGCGCAGGTTCGACACCGGGATCTCCGGGTCGTAGGAGGCGCGCACCCGCCCGACCACGGTGGCGCCCACCGCCACCACCGCGCAGCCGCCGAGCGGGGTCTCCAGCAACGTCACCAGCCGCTCGTTGACGGTGAAGAGCCCCGGCACCGTGCGGACCGACGCCGGGTTCACCGGCCAGAGCAGCCCCGGCAGGTAACGGTACCCGGTCACGGCGCCGCCCAGCGGGAAGTGGATGCGGTGGTAGTCGCGCGGCGAGAGGTAGAGGGTGACGTAGGCGCCGCCCTCGAAGCGCGCGCCCAGCCCGGCGTCGCCCAGCAGGTCGGGGAGCCGGTAATCGATCCCCTTCGCCTGCACGAGCCGCCCCGCCTCGGCGATGCCCGCCTCCGATACGGTGCCGTCGACCGGCGAGACCACCACCGACTCTCCGGGGGCGACGGGACGCAGCCCCGGCTTGAGCGGCCGGGCGAAGAAGTCGCCGAAGGTCTCGTAACGCTCGAGCCCGGCGCACTCGGTGAGGTCGAGCCCGTAGCGGGTGGCGAAGGCGCGCATGGCCGCCTCGCGCACCGGGCGCGGCGCGCGCAGCCGGGTGGCGGCGCCGACGAGGCGCGAGAGGGCGTTCTTGGGGAGGAGCCGCAGCGCGGCGATGAAGGCGCGGTCGTTCATGGGGCGCCGGGAGTCTAGCAGGGGACCCCGCCTCGCGGCCGCCTCACTTTCGGTTGACCGACCGCCCCGCCAGGAGACAGGAAGGGTGGATGCGCGTAGGGCTCGTCTCCGACACCCACGGCCGGGTGGACGGCAACCTGCACCGGCTCTTCGAGGGCTGCGACCTCATCCTGCACGGCGGCGACGTCGCCGACGAGGAGGTGCTCGAGGAGCTGCGCCTGGTCGCGCCGGTGGCGGCGGTGCGCGGCAACAACGACCAGGGGCCGTGGGCCGACGACCTCCCGGAGATCAGGCTGGTGGAGGTCGGCGCCCTCCGCGCGCTGCTGGTGCACCAGCTGCCCACGCCCGAGTGGCCGGACCCGGTGGTGGCCCGCGCCCTGGCGCGCGACCGCCCGCAGCTGGTGCTCTTCGGCCACTCCCACCGGCCGCTCGTGGCCCGGGTCGAGGGGGTGCTCTTCGTGAACCCCGGCAGCGCCGGGCCCCGGCGCTTCGCCCTGCCCCGCACCGCCGGCCTCCTGGAGGTGGACGGGCGGCGGGCTCGCGTCGCGCTCTTCGACCTCGCTGGCGACGTCCCGGCCCCGTTCTGCCGCCCCGTCGAGGCGGAGCTGTAACCGGGGGAAGATCGGGAAGCCGGCGCGGGTTCCCTCCTCGCCCGGGCTGGCGGGCGCCCTCACTGGCGCCGGCCGCCCCGCTTGCTACACTGTCCTCGCGATGTGCCGCCTCTTCGCCCAGCGATCGCTCCTCCCCGCCCGAGCCGTCGAGCCGCTCTGCCGGACCGAGAACGCGCTGCGGTTCCAGTCGCACAAGCACCCGCACGGCTGGGGGATCGCCTGGTACGTCGCGCAGGGCATCCGGCTGCGCAAGGGGGTGCTCCCGGCACACCAGGACGACGCCTTCCTGGCCGCCGCACGGCTGGCCCGGTCGCCCGTCATCCTGGCCCACGTCCGGGACGCGAGCGTGGGGAAGGTCGCGCCCGAGAACACCCACCCCTTCGTCAACGGCCGCTGGACCTTCTGCCACAACGGCACCGTGGCGCGGTACCGCCGGTCGGCCGCGGTGCGCCGCGCCATCGAGGCCGAGATCGACCTCGACCTGCGGCCGCAGCTGCGCGGCGACACCGACAGCGAGCGCTGCTTCTACCTCTTCCTCTCGCGCCTGCTCGCGCGGAGGCCCCCCCGGAGCGGCTTCGGCCTCGAGGATCTGCGGGCGGCGCTCCACGAGACCAGCGCGGTGGTGCGCCGGATCGCCGATGCCGGCGCCGAGGCCGAGAGCTCGCTCAACCTCGTGGTCACCGACGGGAAGCTGCTCGCCGCCTGCCGCTGGCGGCGGCCCCTCTGGTTCCACCGACCGGATGGCCCCGGCGGGCTCTTCAGGGTGGCGAGCGAGCGAGTGGGCGCGGGGACCTGGGAAGAGGTGCCCGAGGGCGGCTTCGTGGGAGTCGACGGCCGGCTGCGGGTGGCGGTGGGTGAGCTCTCCGCCGCCGCGCGAACCGCGGCGTAGCGGCCGACCGCCCTCAACGTCCGAGCAGCGTCCGCGCCAGCGCGACGTGGCGCGCGCCGGTCGCGATCGCCTCGAGGTGGCGCACCGAGGGCCGCGCGTCGTCGTGCGAGAGCCGGAGGTCGAGCCGCTCCGCCGGCAGCGCCCCGGGCACCCGGTCGGCCCACTCCACCAGCACCGCGCCGGGCCCGCCCACCAGGTCGAAGAAGCCGGTGGCGTGAAGCTCGTCCTCGTCGGCCACGCGGTAGAGGTCGGCGTGGAAGACCGGCAGCCGGCCCCGGTACTGCGCGACGATGGCGAAGGAGGGGCTCGCCACCTCGTGCGGGGCAACCCCGGCGCCCTCGCAGGCGCCTCGGATGAGCTGGGTCTTCCCGGCGCCGAGGTCTCCCAGCAGGGCCACCACGTCGCCGGGCTCCAGCAGCTCTCCCAGCCGCACGCCGAGCCTCCGCGTCGCGCCCGCCGAGCGGGTGGTCCGCCTGGCGGCGAAGCGTTCCGGCGCCTGCACTAGCGCTCCCACTCCGCCCAGACCTCCCCCAGGGCCAGCGCCAGGTCGGAGGCGAGCAGTCCGCGCTCGCCGAGCCGCCGGGCGGCGAGGTCTCCGGCGCGGCCGTGGACGAAGGCGGCGGCGCGCGCCGCGTCGAACGGCGCGAGCCCGCCGGCGAGGAGCGCGCCCGCCACCCCGGCCAGCACGTCGCCCGTGCCGCCGGTGGCCATCCCCGGGTTGCCGGTGGGGACCACCGCCGGCACCATCTCCGGCGCGGCCACCACCGTGCGCGCTCCCTTGAGCACCACCGCGCACCCGAGGGTCTCCGCGGCGGCGGCGGCCGTCGCCACCCGGTCGCGCTGCACCTCGGCGATGGAGCTGCGCAGCAGCCGCGCCAGCTCGCCCGGATGCGGCGTGAGCACCGTGGTGGCAGGCAGCGGCGCCACGTCGCCCGGCTCGTCGGCGAGGGCGTTGAGCGCGTCGGCGTCGAGCACCGCCGGCTTGCCGCTGCGGGCGAGGAGCTCCCGCAGCAGCGGGCCGGTCTCCCCGCCGCGCGGGATCCCCGGCCCGGCCACGATGGCGTCCACCGCCATGGCCGCCTCGAGCAGCGGCCCGAGGTCGCTCTCCCCGAGCGGCCCATCGCCCGCGAGCGCCACGCTCATGGCCTCCGGCAGCCCTCCGAGCGCGAACGGGAGCACCTCCGCCGGCGCAGCGAGCCAGGTGAGCCCCACCCCGCCGCGGAGCGCGCCGGCGAGGCAGAGGTGGGCGGCCCCGGACTTTCCGGGAGAGCCCGCGATCACCAGCAGCCGCCCCGCCTCGCCCTTGTGGGCGTCGCGATCGCGCCGCGGCACCAGCGCCCGGGCCTCGGCGGTGGTGAGCAGCTCGCACCGGGACGGCACCCGCGCCGCCGCCGCCGGGGGGAGCCCGATGTCGGCCACGGTGACCTCGCCCGCGAGCCCGGCGCCCGGGTGGAACACCAGACCGCGCTTCAGGAAGCCGAAGGTGACGGTCCGGTCGGCCTGGACGCAGGCGCCCGGCGGGCTGCCGGTGTCGGCGGAGAGGCCCGACGGCACGTCCACCGAGAGGACCCGCGCCCCCGCGCCGCGCAGCCGGAGCGCGGCGGCGATCCCCTCGCCGAGCGCCCCCTCCGGCGCGCGGGAGAGGCCGGTGCCGAGGATGGCGTCCACCACCACGTCTCCCGCGCCCGCGTGGGCCCGAGCGAGCGCCGGGGGGTCGCGGGGCTCCAGCCCCTTGGCGAGCGCCTCCTCGCGCATGGCGCGCGCGTCCGGGCCCAGCCTCTCGGGCGGCGCCAGGGCGTAGACCTCCACCAGCCGCCCGGCCGCGGCCAGCAGTCGCGCAGCCACGAAGCCGTCGCCGCCGTTGTTGCCGCCTCCGCAGAGCACGAGGAAGCGTCCCCCCGGGCCGGCCAGCGCGAGCGCCGCCTCGGCGACCGCGCGCCCGGCCCGCTCCATGAGCGCCAGCCCCGGCACGGCCAGGTCGTCGATGGCGGCGCGGTCGATGGCCCGCATCTCCTCGGCGGTGGCGAGCCTCACCGGACCTCTCCTTCGAGCACCACCGCCGCGGCCGCGGTGCCGGCGTCGTGGGTGAGCGTGAGGTGCGCCCGCCGGACGCCCTGTGCCTCCGCGGCTCGCGCCGCCGCACCGCCGAGCGCCACCTCGGGGCGGCCGACGCCGCGCGCCACCTCGATGTCGGTGAAGCGCACCCCGGGGGGCGCTCCCAGGGCCTTCATCACCGCCTCCTTGGCGGCGAAGCGGGCCGCGTAGCTCGCGGCCCGGCCCGAGCCCCGGGCCTCGCAGTAGCTCCGCTCGCCCTCGGTGAAGCAGCGCGCCAGGAAGCGCTCCGCGCGCTCGGGGCGCTCCCGCAGCAGCCGCTCGATGCGGGCGATCTCCACCAGGTCGATGCCGAGCCCCAGGATCACGTCGCGTCCTCTCCGGGTCGCCCTCTCGCCCGTGGCGCCGGCCCCGCCCGCGGCACTTTTCCTGTTACCGGCCCGCGGCCGCCAGCGCCAGCAGTTCCTTCATCTCGCGCACCGCCCGCTCGAAGCCCACCATCACCGCGTGGGCCACGATGGCGTGGCCGATGTTGAGCTCGGTGATCTGCGCGACCGCCGCCACGGGGAGCACGTTGCGGTAGTGGAGGCCGTGGCCGGCGGCCACCCGGAGCCCCTGCTCGGCGGCCGACTCGGCGGCGGCGATCACCCGGTGCAGCTCGCGGTCGCGCTCCTTGCCCTCGGGCGCGTCGCAGTAGCGCCCGGTGTGGATCTCGACGGCGTCCGCCCCCGCCTCGCGGGCCGCGCGCACCTGCGCCAGGTCCGGGTCGACGAAGAGCGACACCTCGATGCCCTCCTGGCGCAGCGCCGCCACCACCGCGCCCACCTCCTCGCGGCGGCCCGCCACGTCGAGCCCGCCCTCGGTGGTGAGCTCCTGGCGTCGCTCCGGCACCAGGGTGGCCACGTCCGGCTTCACCCTGCGCGCCACCTCCACCATCGAGGAGACGGCGGCCATCTCCAGATTGAGCCGGCCGGCGACGGTGCGGCGCAGCACCTCGAGGTCGCGGTCCTGCACGTGGCGACGGTCCTCGCGCAGGTGAACGGTGATCTGGTCGGCGCCGGCCAGCTCGGCCAGCAGCGCCGCGGCCACCGGATCCGGGTAGGCGGCGCGGCGCGCCTGCCGCAGCGTGGCGACGTGATCGACGTTGACTCCGAGGCGTGCGGGCATGGTGCCGCGGAATCTACCGCAAGGGCGCCGTCAGGCGAGAGCCTTCTTCAGCTCCGCGGCGATCTGCTCCGCGTGGGCCGAGATGGCGGCGGCGTCCGGCCCCTCCACCAGCACGCGCGCCTTGTTCTCCGTGCCCGAGAAGCGCACCACCACCCGCCCGTCGCCGTCGAGCGCCCGCTCCACCGCGGCGATGGCCCGCTGCACGCCCGGCAGCTCCGCCAGCGGGCGCTTCTCCTTCACCGCCAGGTTGAGCTGCACCTGCGGCACCGGCTCGAAGCAGCCGGCCAGCTCGCTGAGCGGCTTCCCCTCGCGCTGCATCACCGCGAGGATGTTGAGCGCGGCGCAGACGCCGTCGCCGGTGGTGACGTGGTCGAGGAAGATGAGGTGGCCCGACTGCTCCCCGCCGAAGTTGTAGCCCGAGCGCCGCATCTCCTCGACCACGTAGCGGTCGCCCACCTGCGTGCGGACCACCTTGCCGCCCACCGCGCGCATGGCGCGCTCCAGGCCGATGTTGCTCATCACGGTGGCCACCACCGTGTTCCCGGCCAGCGCCCCCTGGCGCAGGAGGTCGCGGCCGAGGATCGCCATGATGGCGTCGCCGTCCACCACCCGCCCCTTCTCGTCCGCCAGGATCACCCGATCGGCGTCCCCGTCGAGGGCGAGGCCGAGCTGGGCCCCGTGCTTCTGGATGCACTTCGCCATGTGCTCGGGGTGCACCGCGCCGCAGCCGTCGTTGATGTTCTTCCCGTCGGGCCGGGCGTTCAGGCAGACCACCTTGGCGCCGAGCTCCTCGAAGACCGCCGGCGCGACCTTGTAGGCGGCGCCATTGGCGCAGTCGACCACCACGGTGAGGCCGTCGAGGGTGAGGTCCTTCGGGAAGAGCGACTTGAGGAACACCACGTAGCGCCCGACCGCGTCGTTGATCCGCTTCGCCTTCCCGATGCGGTTGGCGGTGGGGCGGAGCGCGTGGAACTCGTCGGTGGTGGCCCCGTCGCCGGGGGTCCCGAGCACCAGCCGCTCGATGCGCAGCTCCATCTCGTCGGGCAGCTTGAAGCCGTCACGCGAGAAGAACTTGATGCCGTTGTCCTGGTAGGGGTTGTGGCTGGCGCTGATCACCACCCCGGCGTCGGCGCGCATCGACTGGGTGATGAAGGCGATGCCCGGCGTCGGCAGTGGGCCGCACAGCTCGACGTCCACGCCCATGGAGCTGATGCCGGAGGCGATGGCCTGCTCGAGCAGGTACCCCGAGAGCCGGGTGTCCTTGCCGATCACGATCCGGTGCCGGTGCGGGCCGCTCCGAACGAGGTAGGCCAGGGCGCGGCCGAGCTGCAGCGCCATCTCGGCCGTCATGGGGTGGACGTTGGCGACCCCGCGCACGCCGTCGGTCCCGAAGAGGCGCCGCACGCCCTCGACCGGGCTGGCCGAGTTGGCCGGCTCCGCCGCAGGAGGCTCGACGGGGCGGGGCTTGGCGTTCTCTCCGGTGGCGGGGGGCATGGTCGTCCTATCGAAGATGGGGGCTCGAGGAGTGGTGATCAAGGCCGGCCGTGGAGCAGCTCCACCGAGCCCTGCGCGGGATGGATCGACTCGACGTGGACCCCGGCGGGGAGATGGAGCGAGTCGGCCCGCACGTACCAGCTGATTGGCCCCGGCCCCGTGCGCGACAGATCGATGAGCACCGGCCCCATCTCCGCCGCATCGAGCGAGCGGAGCCGGGC
Source organism: Anaeromyxobacteraceae bacterium (assembly GCA_035656915.1). Lineage (GTDB taxonomy): Bacteria > Myxococcota > Myxococcia > Myxococcales > Anaeromyxobacteraceae > Anaeromyxobacter_B. Next base: position 71,575 of record DASRRJ010000001.1, on the reverse strand, counting down.
CCAGGGCCCGTTCAGGGACACCTTGAGCTCCGAGGGGAGCGGGTCGGCGGTGACCATCCCGCGGGGAAGCCGCGCCTCCAGGGGCACCCAGAAGGCGTAGGACACGCGCCGCTCGCCCCGGACCACCAGGAGGAGGGCCACCGCCATGAGCAGCGAGAGCAGCCAGAGCCGGAGGTCAGAGCGCGGCACGGGGCTCCTTCCGCCGGTCGCCTCGCGAGGGCGCCGCCAGCGGCGCCTGCCGGCGCGCCCTCCCGCTCCCTTCGACCAGCAGCTCCAGCAGCTTCTCGCGCAGGCCGTCCTCGTCGAGGCCGCGGTGCAGCGCGCCGTCCACCGCGAGCGAGATCTCGCCCCGCTCCTCGGAGACCACCACCACCACCGCGTCCACCTCCTCCGCCAGCCCGAGCGCGGCGCGGTGGCGGGTGCCGAGCTCCGGCGCGGCCTCGCGCTGCGAGAGGGGCAGCAGACAGCGGGCGGCGACGATGCGGCCCCGCTGCACCACCACCGCCCCGTCGTGGAGCGGGCCGCCCGAGTGGAAGATGCTGCCGAGCAGCTCGGGGGTGAGGGCCGCGTCGAGCCGCACGCCGCTGTCCATCACGTCGTAGAGGTCGGCGAGCCGCTCCAGCACGAGGAGCGCCCCCACCTTGCGCCGGGAGAAGTCGGCGGCGGCGCGGACCACCGCCTCCACCGCGCCCACCTGCGCGGCGCGGTCCACCGGCTGCAGCCAGGCGAGGAGCCCGCGCCGCCCGAGGTGGGCGAGGCCGCGCCGGATGTCGGCCTGGAAGATGACGATCACGCCGAAGATGAAGGTGTAGGTGAGGAAGTGACCGAGGAGCCAGTTGAGCGTGACCAGCCCGGCCAGCTGCGAGCCGAGGTAGGCGACGCCCAGCACCGAGAGCCCAACCAGCACGTTGAGCGCCTTGGTGCCGCGGATGAGCAGCAGCACCCGGTAGAAGAGGTAGCTCACCACCCACGCGTCGACCAGCGCGAGGCCGAGGTCGCGCCAGCGGGTGCCGGGGCCGAGCAGGTAGTCGAGAGCTTGGGAGGTCATCGCCTGGAACGGCCGCAGTCTACTTCGCGGCCGGGGATTGGGAAGCGTCTCGTACCGCCGCCGCCACCAGCGCCGCCTGGCGCGCCTCCGCCACGTCGTGGACCCGCACGAACTCGGCGCCGCCGAGCACCGAGGCGGTCACCGCGGCGAGGGTCCCCGGCAGCCGCTCCCCCACCGCCGCGCCGGTCACGTGCCCGATGAAGGCCTTGCGGGACGGGCCGACCAGCAGCGCGCACCCCTCGATCCGGAGGCGCGGCAGCTCGCGCAGGAGGAGCAGGTTCTGGGCGGCGGTCTTGGCGAAGCCGATGCCGGGATCGAGGATCACCTGTTCCCGCGAGAGCCCGGCGGCGAGGGCCCGCGCCAGCGCCGCCTCGAGCCCCTCGCGCACCTCGGCCACCACGTCCACGTAGTCGACCCGCCGCTGCATGTCGGCCGGCGTGCCGCGCATGTGCTGGGCGACCACCGGCGCGCCCGCCGCCGCGGCGGCCCGCCCCATCGCCGGGTCCACCAGCCCCTGGATGTCGTTGAGGAGGTGCGCCCCGGCTGCCAGGGCCGCCCGCGCCACCTCGGGCTTGCAGGTGTCGATGGAGATGGGGAGCGGGTAGCCGCGGGCGCGGAGCCGCTCCAGCACCGGCACCACCCGGTCGAGCTCCTCCTGCGCCGGGACCGGCAGCGAGCCGGGGCGCGTCGACTCGCCGCCCACGTCGAGGAGGTCGGCCCCCTCGGCGGCGAGCCGCTCGGCCCAGTCCACCGCGGCGTCGACGCCGGCGTGCCGCCCGCCGTCCGAGAAGGAGTCGGGCGTGACGTTGAGCACGCCCATGAGAAACGGCCCCGGACCTGCGAAGGTCCGGGGCCCGATGCGGAGCGGGAGCACCGCTACGCCTTTCCTGGCTCCGCCTTCGGGAGCGCGGCCACGCCCTCGAGGAGCCCGGGCTTGCGGGCAGCCTTCTCCACCGCCGGGGCCACCGGCGCGGGGGGCGACTTGGGCGGCGGCGGACGGCTGATGTTCTCGCCGGCCATGAGCAGGTCGATGTCGGCCGCGTCGATGGTCTCGTACTCGAGCAGCGCGTCGGCGATCTTGTTGAGCACCTCGCGGTTCTCGAGCAGGATCTTCTTGGCACGTTCGTACTGCTCGGTGACGATCCGCCGCACCTCGGCGTCGATGTCGCGGGCCGTCTGCTCGGAGTAGGCGGCCATCTGGTTCATCTCGCGGCCCAGGAAGACCTCGCCCTCCTTCTTGCCGAGCGCCAGCGGTCCCATCTTCTCGCTCATGCCCCACTCGCACACCATGCTGTGGGCGAGGTTGGTGGCGACCTCGATGTCGTTGCCGGCGCCGGTGGTCTTCTGGTTGAAGGTGATCTCCTCGGCGAGGCGGCCACCCATGAGGATCGCGATCTGGTTGATGGCGAACTCCTGGCTGATGTTGAGCCGGTCCTCGAGCGGCAGCTGCTGGGTGAGCCCCAGCGCCCGGCCGCGCGGGATGATGGTCACCTTGTGGACCGGGTCGGTGCCGGGGATGATCTTGGCGACCAGCGCGTGGCCCGCCTCGTGGATGGCGGTGGTGCGCTTCTCCCTCTCGGAGATGATCATCGACTTGCGCTCGGTGCCCATCAGCACCTTGTCCTTGGCGTACTCGAAGTCGCCGAGATCGAGGCGCTCCTTGTTGCGGCGCGCGGCGTAGAGCGCGGCCTCGTTCACCAGGTTCTCGATGTCGGCGCCGGAGAAGCCCGGGGTGCCGCGGGCGATCTGGGTGAGGTCGACGTTCGCGTCGAGCGGGGTCTTCTTGGTGTGCACCTTGAGCACCCCGAGCCGGCCGTTCACGTCGGGGCGCGGCACGGTGATGCGGCGGTCGAAGCGGCCCGGGCGAAGCAGCGCCGGGTCGAGCACGTCCGGCCGGTTGGTGGCGGCGATGAGGATCACGCCCTCGTTCGACTCGAAGCCGTCCATCTCCACGAGGAGCTGGTTCAGCGTCTGCTCCCGCTCGTCGTGGCCGCCACCCAGGCCGGCGCCGCGGTGGCGGCCGACGGCGTCGATCTCGTCGATGAAGATGATGCAGGGGGCGTTCTTCTTGCCCTGCTCGAAGAGGTCGCGGACGCGCGAGGCGCCAACGCCCACGAACATCTCGACGAAGTCCGAGCCGGAGATGGAGAAGAACGGCACGCCGGCCTCACCAGCCACCGCGCGCGCGAGCAGCGTCTTGCCGGTGCCGGGAGGCCCCATCAGCAGCACGCCCTTGGGGATGCGGCCGCCGAGCTTGGTGAACTTCTTCGGGTCCTTGAGGAAGGAGATGATCTCCTCGAGCTCGTCCTTGGACTCGTCGATGCCGGCGACGTCGGCGAAGGTCACCTTGTTGTGGTGCTCGGTCATGAGCTTGGCCTTCGACTTGCCGAAGCTCATCGCCTTGCCGCCGCCCGACTGCAGCTGCCGCATGAAGAAGAAGAAGAGCAGGAAGAGGAAGACGAGCGGCAGGTACTGCACCAGCACCGTCACCCAGAACGAGTTCTGCTCCGGCTTGTCGTAGAGGACCTTGACGCCCTTCTTCACCAGCCGCTCGGAGATGGTGGCCATCGGGTCGATGGGCCCCACCGTCTTGAACTCGCTGCCGTCGCGCAGGTGTCCCGAGTAGGCGATGTTGTCCTTCACCACCACGTCCCGGACGTTGTCCTTCTCGATCTGCGCCGAGAAGTCGGACCAGGCGAACTCCTTCTGCTCCCGGCCGTGCTGGGCGAAGAACTGGTAGAAGGCCACGAACATCAGGATCAGGACGACCCAGAGCAGCACGGTCTTGTAGGACTGACGCAAGGCTAGGTACCCCTTCTGGTAGGACGGTCGTTGGCTAGTAACCGGCAAGCCCCCGAACATATTTTCGGGATTTCTCGAGCGAGCGCCTGCCGAACGCCCCGCCTGAAGCCGAGCATATAACAGCTCGCCCGGCCAGTCGCAGGGTTCCCGCGGGCTTCATCCGGCGCCGGGGGGGGTGCGCGACCGCCGCCGGGCCAGCGCCTCCTCGGGCTGGCGGGCGATCCAGACCCTGCCGCGCGCAGCCCGCGCCTCGAAGCCGCCGGGCAACGAGACGCGCCCCGGCCCCGGGCGCGCCAGCACCCCCAGCACCGCCTCGACGTTCTTGGCCGAGAGGCCGCGCCGCGAGCCGGTGCACGCCTTCCAGAGCCGGCGCACCGCCCGCCGCCGCACCGCGCGCGCCGCGCGCCGGAGCCGCGTCGCGTCGGCCCACCCGAGCGCGCCCGCCTCGCGCCGCGCCAGTCGCTCGAGGGCGCGGTCGTCGTCCCGCAGCAGGTCGGCGGCGCGGGCCAGCGCCGCCTCGATGGAAGGGTTGAAGCGCGCCAGTACCGGCAACAGCTCGGCGCGGATCCGGTTTCGCGTGTAGCGCGGAGAGGCGTTGCTCGGATCCTCGAGCGACGGGAGCCCCTCGGCTTCGAGGTAGGCGCGCACCTCCGGCCGCGAGCGATCGATGAGCGGCCGGACCAGGTCTCCTCGCTTCGGCGGGATGGCGGCCAGCCCCCGGGCGCCGGCGCCGCGCAGGAGCCGGTGCAGCACCGTCTCAGCCTGATCGGACCGGGTGTGGCCGGTGGCGATGCGAGTGGCGCCCACCTCCTCCGACACCTCTCGCAGCGCCGCGTAGCGCGCGCGCCGGGCCTCCGCCTGCACGTTGCCCTTCGCCACCTCGATGGCGCGCCGGTGGAATTCGACCCCGAGCCGCTCGCAGAGCCGGGCGCACGCGTCGGCCTCGCCCGCGCCTCCGGCCCGGAGGCGGTGATCGACGTGGAGCGCGGAGAGTCTTGCGAGCCGTCCGCGCGCTCGCAGCGCAGCGAGCGCCGCGAGCAGCGCCGTCGAGTCCGGGCCTCCCGAAAGGGCCACGAGCACGTGGTCCTCAGGCCCGAAAAGACGGCGGTTTTGCACCGTCCTCTTGACCGCGATCACGAATTGTTGGACACTTCGTTTCGGTGGCGCTAGGGGAGGCAAGGTAGTCATCGTATCACCCGGGCCGAGGGCGGGAGCAGCAGGGGGGAATGGTGGGCCCGAGGTCGATGTTCTGATGAGCGCGAACGACATTGGTGTTGGGCCCAGGGGTCCCCCCCCTCCCCCTCTGGGCTCACGGAGAGCCGGCAGCAATGCCGGCTCTCTCTTTTTTTTGACGCTTTACGCTCGGTTGTAGAGGCTGGCGGGACCGGGACCGCGCCGGACTCCTTCACGATGCGTGACCCTCGTCAACCTTGACCCGTGGACCATGGTCAGCGTACAAGGTGGGCCGAACGCACCTCTCACGGAGACTCGATGCCGGGCACCGACAAGCGCAAGCAGTCCCTCTACTTCCCCGAGGACATGCTCACCGAGATCCAGAACGAGGCCAACCGACAGGACCGGTCGCTCTCCTGGATCGTCCAGCAGGCCTGGAAGATCGCCCGCACCGAGATCACCCGGTTCCCTTCGGTGAACGACGTGCTCTCCGGCGTGGCTCGCGAGGACGAGCGCGAGGAGAAGGGCCAGTAGTTCCCGGCGCCCTCCTTTTTTGACTCGACCGGTATCGGGCGATAACGTCCGAGCGGCCTCGAGGAGAGAGAGGAACGCCATGGCCACGCCCATCGCTGGACCGTCTTTCGAGCCGCTCACGTCCGGACCGGCCGAAGGAGAAGATCCAGGCTGGGCCACGGGCCCGGTCGCCTTCGCGCAGGCTGGAGACGACCCGTCGTCGGGCTCCATCGACGACGATCCCGCGGCCGCGGGCTCGGCGCCGCCACCCCCGCGGCGCAACCTACCCCGCTGGTTCCGCACGGCGGCGCTCGCAGGGCTGGTGCTCGTCGCCACGGCGGGCGCCCTGGTATGGCGCGGCCATCACCGCGCCCAGATCCTCGCCCAGGGGCTGGCCCAGGCGCGCGCCCGCGTGCTCCTCGACACCTTTGGCGGCTACCGCGGAGCGGCCGACCTGCTCCAGCCCCTGACGCGCCTCGATCCCGTCGAGGCCGGCTCGCTGCGCGCCTTCGCCCTGGCGATGCTGGCGGCCGACTACCGCGACGAGGCCAGCGCCGAGGAGGCCACGAGGCTGCTGGTCGAGCCGGAGCGGGCGGACTCGGTGCCGGCCTTCGCCCACCTCGCCGAGGCCGCGCTCGCGCTCCACGCAAAGGAAGCCGGGACGGCGACCACCCAGCTCGGCCAGGCGGGCCCCGGCCCCATCGCTGACGCCCTGCGCGCCCGCGTGGCGCTGCTCGCCGGCGCGAGCGGCGCGCTCAGGGAGGCGCTCGACGCCGCGGCAGCGAGCCCGTCGCCCTACCCCGCCGCGCTGGCGCTGCAGGGCGACCAGCTCCGCCGCCAGCGCGAATGGGAAGGCGCGCGCGCCGCCTACGCCGCGGCGCTGGACCGCTCGCCAAACCACCCCCGCGCCACCTTCGGCCTCGCCAAGCTGGCGCTCGGCGGTCACGCCGCTCCAGGCGAGGCGATGGCGGCGCTGCAGCGACTGGTGGACGACCGGACCGGCACAGGCGCCAACGAGCGCGGCCGCGCTGCGCTGCACCTCTCGGCCCTACAGGCCCGCGCCGGCGACCGCACCGCCGCATTCCGCACCCTCGACGCAGCCGGCCTCGACCCCGCCGCCCGGACCTGGGCGGAGAAGGCGGCCGGGCAGGAGGAGCTGGAGCGCACCGCCTACCGGGTGGTCGATGGTGCCCCGCGGTCGCTCCTCAGCGCGAGCGACGACGACGCCTACGAGCCCCCGCCGCCGCCCCCGCCTCCCGCGCCCAAGGCCGAGCCCCGCAACGGAGCCAAGTCCGCCCCGGCGCGCCACCGCGTCGCCAAGTCCAAGGTGCACGGGGGCAAGACCCTGCCGGCGAAGCGCACCAAGGCCCACCCTGCGAAGCCCGTGAAGAAGAAGGCCAAGGTGGCGAAGGCCCCGGCCAAGAAGAAGCGGCCGGCCCGGCTCGCCAGCGCCGAATAGGCGAAGGCCCGGCCCCGCAGCGCGGCGCCGGGCCCGACTCCTGCGCGTGGCTGCCTAGATCGCGCGCACGTTCGCGGCCTGGAGCCCCTTCGGACCGCGCTTCACCTCGAACTCGACCTTCTGCCCTTCGGCCAGGCTGCGGAAGCCCTCGGCGTTGATCGCCGTGTGGTGGCAGAAGACGTCCTCTCCGCCGCCGTCCTGCGTGATGAAGCCGAACCCCTTCGCATCGTTGAACCACTTCACGACACCTGTCGCCATGCTCTTCTTCTTTCTGCTCGGGCGGCGAAAAAGCCGTCCGGTACCAGCCTCCTCAGGGCGGACTCCTCGAACTTAATCGCCGTCGATCGGGATCGTCGAGGGGCGGGCGAGCCACCCCGCGTCCCTGCCGGGGACGACGCCGTGCTCGCCAGTCGGGCACGACCATGCCCGGAGTGCAGGCACTCCCCCTGCTCGCCAGTGACGCAAGTGCCCGAAAACCGGTGCCCGGGTTCCAGGCACGGAGGCTGCACAGGGTCGCGGCGCACTCAACCGGAGGCCAAGTGAACAAGACTGCCATCTTCGCGCTCGGCGCGGCCCTGCCCACCCTCGCGCTCGCCACCCCCGCCGGCCAGGTCGACTCGGGAGACACCGCGCTGCTGCTCGTCAGCGCCGGCCTCGTGCTCCTGATGACGCCGGGCCTCGCCTTCTTCTACGGCGGGCTCGTCCGCGCCAAGAACGTGGTCCACACCATGATCCTGTCGCTGGTGTGCATGGCGGTGGTGGGCGTGCTCTGGATGGCCGTCAGCTACAGCCTGTCCTTCTCCCCGGGCGGCCCTCTCGACCGCTTCATCGGCGGCTTCGCCTGGATCGGCCTGCGCGGCGTCGGGGCCGAGGTGGCGAAGGACCTCGCGCCCACGGTGCCCCACGCGGCCTTCATGCTGTTCCAGGCCATGTTCGCGGTCATCACGCCGGCCCTCATCTCCGGCGCCCTGGTCGAGCGGGTGCGCGTGAAGGCCTTCGTCCTCTTCGTCGCCATCTGGTCGGTGGTGGTCTACACGCCGGTGGCGCACTGGGTCTGGGCGCCGGGCGGCTGGCTGCACCAGAAGGGCGTGCTCGACTTCGCCGGCGGCACGGTGGTGCACATCAACGCCGCGGTGGCGGCGCTGGTGGGCGCGGCGGTGATCGGCAAGCGCCGCGGCCTGCGCCAGCCGACGGTGCTCCCGCACAACGTCCCCTTCGCCATCCTCGGCGCCGGCCTGCTCTGGTTCGGCTGGCTCGGCTTCAACGGCGGCAGCGCCCTGGCCGCCAACGGCCTCGCCGCCTACGCCTTCTCGAACACCTTCTTCGCCCCTGCCGCGGCGGCCGCCGCCTGGGGGCTCGCCGAGCTCTTCCTCTTCCACGGCAAGATGTCGGGGGTCGGGCTCGCCTCGGGCGCGGTGGCCGGCATGGTGGCCATCACCCCGGCCGCCGGCTTCGTCACGCCCTTCTCCGCCACCCTCATCGGCATCCTCGCCGCGCTCGCCTCGCTCACGGCGGTGCGCTACCGGCCCAGGCTCGGTCTCGACGACTCGCTCGACGTCTTCGCGGTGCACGGCGTGGCCGCCACCCTGGGCGCGCTCCTCACCGGCGTCTTCGCCACCAAGGTGGTCAACCCCGACGGCGCCGACGGCAGCCTGGCCCTGGTCGGCCTGCAGCTGATGGGCGTGGTCGTGACCATGGTCTGGTCGGGCGCCCTCTCCTTCGGCATCTTCAAGCTGGTCGGGGCCATCACCCCGCTCCGCGCCGACGACCAGGACGAGTGGAGCGGCATGGACATGTCGGAGTCGGGCGAGCGCGCCTACATCACCAGCGACCTAGACTCCGGCTCCACCGACCACCGCCACCACGCCGCCGACGCCCACGCGCCGGCGCCGCGCGTCGAGCTGCACCCGGTCGCGAAGTAGCGGCCGGACCGGCCGCTCTCCGCCGCCGCGGGCCCGCTCCCCTCGCCGGGAGCGGGCCTTTTCATTTCGCACGAGCGGCTGCCGTCCGCCGCGCGCGGCGTGCTCGAGATGGTGGCACACGGTGCCGCGCCGGCGGGCAGCGCCCGGCCTGGCGAGCGCAAAAGGGCGCCGAATGGGCCGGCGGTGGAGCGGGCACGGCGCCTGCAATCGCGCCTGCCAGCCCCGCTTCACTTCCACCACGGAGAACAGACCGATGAAGAAGTCCCTCCAGCTGCTCGCTGCCGCCGCCCTCCTCCTCGGCGCGAGCACCGCCCGCGCGACCTCCTCCACCACCTTCTGGACGCCTGCCACCACCTACGTCCAGCCGTACCTGGTCCCGCACCTCACCTACGACACTTACGTGTCGGAGCGGAGCGCGTTCCAGAACGACTACGGCCTCACCGTGGGCTTCCTGCCCTTCGAGAAGCTGCAGGGCGAGGTGGGCATCGACACCTTCATGCCCGGCCTGCAGTCGACGAACCTCTACCTGAACGCCAAGCTCGGCGTGCCCGAGGGCGCCTTCGGGGAGTGGACCCCCGGGCTCTCCGCCGGCATCGTCGGCGTGGGCTTCAAGTCCGACGTGAGCAACTTTGACATCCTCCACGCGGAGCTCGGGAAGACCTTCCCCGTGGTGGGCAACCTGGTCCTGGGCGGCTACTACGGGCTCAACGACAAGCTCCTCGTCAGCTCGAGCGGCGAGACCAACCGCGCCGGGCTCCTCGCCGCATGGACCAGCCCGGACGTGGTCCTGAACCTCACCGGGCTCAACAAGATCAACTTCATGGCCGACGTCCAGACCGGCAAGAACGCCTTCGGCGCGGTGGGCGGCGGCATCGGCCTCTACTTCACGCCCGCCATCGACATCCTCACCGGCCCGGTCTTCTTCTTCGACTCCGGCGCTACCACCATGCTGCAGGGCCCCGGGGTTCGCGGCGCGAACCGCCCCGACTGGCTCTGGACGGTCCAGCTCGACGTGGACCTCGACTGGCACAAGCTGGTGCCGCCGGCAGCGGCGCCCAAGGCCTGACGCAGGATTCCGCTGCCGGGGACGGGTGCACCTGGCGCGGGACTGGGCGGCTCCTCCGGGAGCCGCCCTTTTTTCAGCTGCCGAGCTGCGTCAGCAGCGCGTCGAACATGAAGAGCTCGATCCGCTCCACGTCGTCGGCCGGGAGCCCGGCGAAGGCGAAGCAGACGCGGGCGTTGCCCGGCTGCGGCTTCACCTCCACCACCCTGGCGCCGCAGCGGATCGGCTCGCCGCCCGGGACCCGCAGCGAGACCTTGATCTCCTCGTCACCCGGCGGCGGCTTCGCCAGCAGCGTCCCGAAGCCGCCCGTCGAGAGGTCGAGGGTCATGGCGCGCTCGGAGCCGATCGACCACTCCAGGTCGACCTGCAGCGCGCGCGAGACCCGCAGCACCTGGCGCGGCGTCTGCCCGGCCTGGGACTGGACCCGCTGGGCCGCCAGCAGCGCGCGGGCCAGCTCGTCCCGGCCGGCGAGGTAGGCCACCCGCTCGCCCTCCGAGAGCTGGTGCTTCCGGGCCTTCTGGTGCAGCTCCTTGAAGGCCGACAACCACTCGGTGAGTCCGCTCATGGCAGCTCCTCCACGCCCCCGATCGGGCCCGAGTATAGCGCGAACCAAGGGCGCGAGGGCCCAGGTGAGCGGGCGCGGATCGGCCGCCTCAGAGCGCCTTCTTGAGCTCCGGCGCGGGCCTGAAGCCCACCGTCTTCGTGGGCGCGATCTGGATCTCCTGCCCGGTCTTCGGGTTGCGCCCCACGCGGCCGGCGCGCTTCTTCACCGTGAAGGTGCCGAAGCCGGGCATGGCGAAGCGCCGGTCCTTCCGGATGGCGCGGGAGAGCTGGTCGAAGACCGCGTCGACCACGTCCGCGACCTGACGCTTCGACAGCTCGTCGCGAGCCGACTGCACCTTCTCGATGAGATCCGCCTTGGTCACGGGACGCGCCCCCTCGGCACGAGATCGGGCGAAGGTAGCTCCCCCCGCGGGGACCGTCAAGCGAGCGCGACGCCCAGTATGCGTCGCGCCTCGCGCGGGGTGGCCGGTTCACGACCAGTCACCCGGGCCGCCCGGACGGCCAGCTCCACCAGCTCGTGAGATCCGCGCGCGAGCACGCCCTTGGCGAGGTAGAGGTTGTCTTCCAGCCCCACCCGCACGTGCCCGCCGAGCCGGAGCGCCAGCTCCGCCAACGGCAACTGGTGGCGCCCCACCCCCGCGGCGGTCCAGTGGATCGCCCCGGGCAACCCCTCCAGCAGGAACCTGAGATTTCGCTCGCTCGCCGACATCCCGCCGGGCACGCCGAGCACGAGCTGCACGTGGTAGGGCGCGGCGAGGTGTCCGCGCTCCAGCAGCCAGCGCAGCGTGTCGAGCATGCCGGCGTCGTAGATCTCGCACTCCGGCACCAGCCCGCGGGCGCGCAGCGCGGCCGCCACCCTGACGACGTCCGGCCGCGTGTTCACGAAGACGGCGTCCCCGAAGTTCATGGTGCCGAGGTTGAGGGTGCCCATCTCCGCGCCCGGGACCAGCGCGCCGAGCCGCTCGTCGATCGACATGCCCACCGCCCCGCCGGTGGAGCACTGCAGCACCGCGTCGCAGCCGGCGGCGCGGATCCGCTCGATGATCTCGGTGAAGTGCGCCGCCTCCTGCGACGGGCGGCCGTCCGGCCAGCGCGCGTGCAGGTGGATGCAGGCGGCGCCGGCGCGCCAGGCGTCCACCGCGGCCTGCGCGATCTCGGAGGGCAGGTAGGGGACGGCCGGGCTCTGCGCGCGGGTGACCTCGGCGCCCACCACCGCGGCGGTGATGATGGCGGGGTGGCTCATCCCGGCCCCCGGCCCGGCCCGGTGTGCGGGAGCGGTCCGCGCCCCTGCTCGCCGCGGTCGGCCGCCGCGGGCGCCGTCCCGGCGCCGCCGAGCCGCTGCTTCTCCTTGGGGGTGACGCAGGTGCCGGAGGCGCGGCAGACCACCACCGGCTCGGACAGCACCTCGGCGGCGCTGTCGTGGAGGTCGCGCCGCGGGGCGATCACCTTGCGGGCGACGAAGCGCATCCGGCGCGAGGTGTCGCCCACCTGAACGATCTCGCCCTCCGCCTCGACGTAGTCGCCGGCGTGGACCGGGGCCAGGAACTCCACCGCGTCGTAGGCGCGGAACAGCCCCTCGTCCCCGTCCAGCCGCACCAGCAGCTCGGTGGCGACGTCCCCGAAGAGCCCCAGCAGGCGGGCGCCGTCGACGAGGTCGCCGCCATAGTGCGCGTCGGCCTGGGAGAGCCGCAGCCGGATCACCACCTTGCCTGGCAGCGCCATCACCGCAGCTCCTTCCCGGCCCGTGCCAGCACCGCGCCGGCGAGGTAGTTGGCGACGTCGGAGGGCCGGGTGCCCGGGCCGAAGCCGGCGTCGTAGCCGAGTTCGAGCGCCAGCGGGTGATCGATGCGCGGCCCGCCGAGCAGCGCCAGCACCCGCGGCCGCACCCCCAGCCGCTCGAGCTCCTCGATGAGGGCGCGGGCGTTGTCCTTGTGCACGTCGCGCTGCGTGACCACCTGCGAGACCAGCACCGCGTCGGCCCCGGTCTCCTGGCAGAGCCGGGCCAGCCGGGCGTTCTCCACCTGCGCCCCGAGGTTGCGGGCGTCGAAGGCCGGGTAGCGCTCGAGCCCGTAGTCTCCGGCGAACCCCTTCATGTTCATGATGGCGTCGATCCCCACCGCGTGGGCGTCGGAGCCGGTGCAGGCGCCGAGCACCACGATGCGCCGCCCGAGGCCGGCCAGCACCGCGGCGTTGAGCTCGTCGAAGGACTTCTTGCGGACCACCACCTCCGGCACCTGCACCGCGTCCCAGTCGACGGCCGCCGCGGTGCGGCCGTAGACCACGAAGAAGGTGTAGTCCTCGGCGGCGCGCTCCATGGCCGCGACGTGCACCCCCTCCAGCCCGAGCGCGCGGGCGAGCCGCAGCGCCGCCTCGCGCGCCCGCTCGCCGGCGGGGACCGGGAGCACGAAGGAGAGCTGCAGCACGCCGTCGTCGCGGCGGTCGCCGTAGGGACGGACGAGGTGCTGGCCGAGCGCGCCGCTCACCGTCGCCCCGCCACCCGCGCCGAGGAGAGCAGCACCTGATGGGCGCGCAGCACGTCGGGGGGGAGCGGCGACTGGCCGGTGAGGAAGAGCCGGTACTGGGTCTGCCGGTCGCAGACCGCCCAGGCCCAGCCGTGCCACTGCCCGGCGTCGGCCTCCTGCAGGAGCGCGCGCCGGCCGCCCAAGGTGGTCGCGTGGCGACGCAGGTTCTGGAGCCCGCCGCTGCCGCGGGTGAGGGCCTCCTCGGCATCGGCGAGGCACTCCTTCTCGCCCTTGAATACCCGCTCCACCTGCTGCACCTCGAGCTTGGCCCGCTCGTCGGGGCGGAGCAGGCTGAAGCGCCGGGCCTCGCCGCTGGACCGCCACCCGGCGGGCGCCTCGAAGCTGAGGGTGCCGACGCCATAGCTCACCATGCCCTCGTCCGGCCCCGGCGCGCCGGCCGGCGGGCCGCCGCGACCCGCGCACGAGGCGAGCAGCGCCGTCGCGGCGATCGCCCAGGCTCTTCTCATACGGCCCCCTCCAGGATCTCGAGGAACGGGTTGAAGTAGTCGTCGCTGCGCGGCACCACGCCCTCGAGCCCCTTGCCGCCGTCCTCGGCGCGGGCGACGTCGCCGAACCGCGCCTTGCCGATGGCCTTCATCAGCCCCTCCTCGGCCACCTCCTCGAGGAGGCCGAGCGCCTTCGAGAGCGTCTCCCTGGCCCGGCGCTCGACCACCCCGTCAGGCCTGAGCTGCAGCTCTCCCCCGAGCGAGCGCCAGGCCCGGTAGACGTAATCGGCGGTCTTGAGCGCCACGTAGCGGTCCATGAGGAAGGGGTTGTGCATCGCCTCGGTCATCATGCCGAGGAGCTGGATGTGCTGGCCGGTGAGCCACGCCACCACGTCGCTCATGGTGTCGTAGGCGTGGCTGAAGAAGATGTCACCCTGCTTGTGCTTGGTGGGTGGCATGTACTTGATGGGCGCCTCCGGAAAGAGCGTGCGGACCAGCAGCGCCTGCGCCAGCTCGCGCGCGATGGTGTCCTCCCGGGCCGGGTCGATCTCGAAGCTGTGGCCGAGGCCGATGAGCCGGTCGGGCAGCCCGGCCCGGTGCGCGAAGCTCTCGTTGACGAAGTGGCTCGCCACCACGGTGTGGGCCGCCTCGTCGGCGTCGGCGGTGGTGATGTAGTTGTCCTCCCCGGTGTTGATGAGGATCCCGGCGAAGGCGCAGATGCGGCGCGAGAAGTGCTGATCGCAGAGGGTCCGCTTCATGTTGATGTCGCGGAAGAGGATGCCGTACATCGCGTCGTTGAGCAGCATGTCGAGCCGCTCCCACGCCGCCGCGATGACGATCTCGCTCATGCAGAGGCCGGACGAGTAGTTGGTGAGGTGCACGTAGCGGCCGAGCTTTCGCGACTCGGCGTCGAGCGCCTCCCGCATGATCCGGAAGTTCTCCTGGGTGGCGTAGGTGCCGCCGTAGCCCTCGGTGGTGGCGCCGTGCGGCACGTAGTCGAGGAGCGACTGGGCGGTGGAGCGGATCACCGCAATGACGTCGGCCCCCGCCTGCGCCGCCGCCCGCCCCTGCTCCACGTCGTCGTGGATGTTGCCCGAGGCGACGATGAGGTACTTGTGCGGCGGCGGCCCCGCCCCCAGCTCCGCCTTCAGCGCGTCACGGGCCTCCACCCGGGCGCGCAGCTCCGCCGCGGCGGCCCGCGCCTCCCGGCGGAGGTCGGCGCGCAGCGCCTCGTCCTCCGCGGGGGAGAGCGGCGCCGGCTCGCGGGGCAGCCCGGCGATCCGCTCGGCGATCTGGAGGGGATCGCGCGCCCCCTGGCGCAGGACGTAGCCGAGCCAGTACGCGGCGCCGCGGCCGACCAGCCCGCGGGCGTGCAGCTCGTCCACGATCAGGTTCACGAAGGGGACGCCGCGCGCGCCGGCGCCGTGAAAGCCGAAGAGCCGCAGCACGGCGCGCTCGATGGAGACGGTGGTGTGCCGCTCGACGAATTCGAGCACCTGGGCGGTCACCCGATCGGCGAGCTCGCGGCAGCGCGCCACCGCCGCGGCGTCGAGCCGCAGGTCCGGCACCACCCTGCCATCGGCGAGCCGCATGGCCGTGTCTTAGGCCCGCCCCCAGCCCGTGGCAACTTGCCTAGGGGGTACCGCGCCCCAGCCCCAGGCAGCGCTCGCCGTCGCTGTCAGTGACATCCACCTGGGCCAGCTCGCCCCTGGCCGCGTCCCCGCCCGCCCAGCGCACCGGGATCCCGCTCCGGGCGGTCCCCTCGCTGCCGCCCTCGCCCACCCGCTCGACCACCACCTCCAGCCGCCGCCCCTTCTGCGCCGCGAGGAAGGCGCGGACCCGCCGGCGTGAGAGGGCGAGGAGCTCGGCGGCCCGCTCGCGCGCCACCCCCCCGCGCACCGCGCCCGGAAGCCCGGCGGCGGGGGTGCCGGCGCGCGGCGAGAAGGTGAAG
Organism: Anaeromyxobacteraceae bacterium; assembly: GCA_035656915.1. Classification (GTDB taxonomy): domain Bacteria; phylum Myxococcota; class Myxococcia; order Myxococcales; family Anaeromyxobacteraceae; genus Anaeromyxobacter_B. The sequence goes on along the minus strand of DASRRJ010000001.1, from coordinate 56,112 downwards.
ACGTGCAGGTAGGTGAGCGGCGAGGCCTCGAGGAGCCGCACCGTGGCGCGGTGGTCGGCGTCGGTCTCGCCCGGGAAGCCGACCATCACGTCGGCCCCGAGGTTGCCCCCGGGGAGCAGCGCCGCCGCCTGGTCGACCACGCGCGCCCAGCCGGCCGCGCGGTAGGGGCGCCGCATGGCGGCCAGGATGCGATCCGAGCCGCTCTGGAGCGGCAGGTGCAGCTGGTCGCAGAGCCGCGGCGCCGCCGGCCCGCGGAAGAGCTCGAGCGGCGCCTCGAGCGGCTCGATGGAGGAGAGGCGCAGCCGGTGGGCCAGCCCGTCCAAGGCGGCGCGCGCCACCAGCTCGGAGAGGGTGCGGCGGGGCGCGAGGTCGCGGCCGTAGTGGCCGAGGTGGATCCCGGCCAGCACCACCTCGCGCGAGGCGCGGCCGAGCGCGGCCACCTGCGAGAGCGCCTCCTCGAGGGGGAGCGAGCGCGGCCGGCCGCGCGCGCGTGGCAGCACGCAGTAGGCGCAGCCCGCGTCGCAGCCGTCCTGTACCTTCAGGAAGGCGCGGGTGTGGCGCGCTGGCACCGGGGGCGCCGCCGCGAGCGGCTCGCCGGTGCCGACCAGCCGCCGCACCACCCCGGCGACGCCGCCGCCAAGGGTCCCCACCACCGCCGCCACGCCCGGGAGCGCGCGGCATGCCTCGGGCGACACCTCCGCGTAGCACCCGGCCACCACGATGCGCGCCCCGGGGTGCTCCCGCGCCGCCCGCCGCACCGCCTTGCGCGCCGCCTGGTCGGCGCCGTTCGTGACGGTGCAGGTCTGCACCAGCACCAGGTCGGCCCGCTCTCCCGGCGCGGCGAGCGCGCAGGTCGAGGCGAGCGCGGCCGCCGCCGCGTCGAGGTCGGCGCGGCTCACCCGGCAGCCGAGCGACAGCAGGGCGAGCCGCGGCCGCTCAGCGCGCGATGCGCCCGCCACCCACCACCTCGTCGCCCTCGTAGAAGACCGCCGCCTGGCCCGGCGCCACGCCGCGCACCGGCCGGGAGAGCCGCACCTCGGCGCCGCCGCCCTCCGGCGACACGGTGCCGAGCACCCCCTCGTGCCGGTGGCGGACCCGAACCCGCAGCTCCGTGGGCCCCGCCGGCGCCGCCCCCGCCACCCAGTGCGCCTCGGTGACCGCGAATGATTCCCGCGAGGCCTCGGCGGCGCTGCCGACCACCACCCTCCCCCGCTCGGGCTCGAGCCGCACCACGTAGCGCGGCTCCGAGCCGGTGACCCCCAGCCCGCGCCGCTGCCCGACGGTGAAGTGGTGCACGCCGGCGTGGTGGGCCAGCACCTCGCCCGCGGTCGAGACCAGCTCCCCCGGCCGCGCGCGCGCCGGGGCGCGCAGCTCGACGAAGCGCGCCGCGTCGCCGTCGGTGACGAAGCAGATCTCCTGCGACTCGGCCTTGCCGGCGTTGGCGAGGCCGGCCCGACCCGCCGCGGCGCGCACCTCCGGCTTTCGCATGCCCCCCACCGGGAAGAGCACGTCCTCGAGCTCGCCCTGCCCGAGGCGGTAGAGGAAGTAGGTCTGGTCCTTGGCCTCGTCGGCGGCGGTGCAGAGCGCGAGCCGCCCGCCGCGGCGCTCCACCCGGGCGTAGTGGCCGGTGGCGAGCTTCGCGCCCAGGGCGCGGGCCCGCCGCAGCAGCCAGTCGAACTTCACCTCGCTGTTGCAGGGGATGCACGGGTTGGGCGTGAGCCCGGCGAGGTAGTCGTCGACGAAGCGATCTATCACCTCGCGGCCGAAGTGCTCCTCCAGGTTGGCGACGTAGTAGGGAATGCCCAGCCGGGTGGCGGCGGCGCGCGCGTCATCGAGGTCGTCGGGGCCGCAGCAGGAGCGGCCCCGGGCGCGGTCCGAGTAGTCGAAGACGCGCATGGTGACGCCCAGCACCTCGTGCCCCTCGGCCAGGAGGAGCGCGGCGGCGGCGGCGGAGTCGACCCCGCCCGACATGGCGACGAGCACGCGCATCGGTGGAGCGGAATGTAGCCGAGCGCCGGGCGCGGTGGAACCGGGCTACCCCGAGACGCGCGCCGGCGGCGCCTCGCGGGGCTGCGCCGGGATCTCCAGCACCATCTTGGTGCCGGTGAAGTGGCGCGGGGAGCCGGGCGGCTGGGTGCGCGGCGGGCTCTCGAGCAGCACCTGACCGCCGTGCGCCTCGGCGATGCGCCGCGCCACCGGCAGCCCCAGGCCGGAGCCGGGGGCGCGCGCGTCCCCCTTGCGGGTGGCGTGGAAGAAAGGCTCGAAGACGTTGGCGGCGTCGGGGCCGCGAATGCCCGGCCCCTGGTCGTAGATCGAGAAGCGGAGCTTCTCGCCGAGGCGCGCCACCTCCACCAGCACCTCGCCCCCGTGCGGCGAGAACTTGACCGCGTTGCCGACCAGGTTGGCGAGGGCCTGCCGCAGCTTGCGCGCGTCGGCGTGCACCGGCCCGCCGCCGGACCGCACCACCGTGACGTTGAGCCGCGACTCCTTGATGGCGGCGCGCAGCTCGGCCACGACCTCCTCGGCGAGCTGGTCCGGGTCGACCGCCGACTGCAGGATGGCCGACTCCCCGGCCTGCAGGCTCGCGAAGTCGGACAGGTTGTCGACGATGCGGGTGAGCCGGCCGACCGCCGCCAGGGTGGAGTCGAGGATCTTGCGCTGCTGGTCGGAGAGCGCGCCAAGCTTCCCGGACTGGAGGATCTTGAGGTAGCCCGCGAGCGGGGTGAGCGGCGTGGAGAGCTCGTGGGCCAGGTTGTGGATGAAGGCGCGCTTGAGCTTGTCGGAGCGGTCGAGCCGCGCCGCCGCGTCGCTGGCCCCGGCGACCGCGCGCTCCAGCCGGGCCGCGAGCCCCGCCGAGAGGGTCCGGAGGTTGGCCCGCTCCCCCTGCTCGTCGAGCTGCTCGCGCTTCCCGGCCAGGAACGCGCGCACCTCGGCCACGAAGCGGTCGCGCTCGATGGGCTGCTGGATGAACCCGTCGCAGCCGGCGGCGATGGCGACGTCGTGCTCGGCCGCCCCCGTCCCCACCGCCACGAACGGGATGCGGGCCAGCGAGCGCTCCTGCTTGAGCCGGGTCGCGAGCTGGTAGCCCTCGATGTCGGGGAGGTGGAAGTCGGCGAGCACCAGGTCGGGAGGGAGGGTGAGGGCCCGCTCGATCCCGGCCAGGGCCGTGGCGCTCTCGTCCACCGCGAAGCCGCTCGCCTCCAGCAGCTCGCGCACGGTGGCGCGGAGCTCGGGATCGCCTTCGATGCACAGCACCCGCGGGGACATGGTCGGCCCTCGACGGAAGTATATGTGTCAGGCGCCGCCCGTTTGCCGCCCCTCCCACCAGGAGGTGAGCTCCGCGACCAGTCGCGCGCGGGTGTTGAGCCGCGGCTCCTCGAGGACGCGATCGAGGAGGTGGCGCAGCGCCTCCCCGACGGCGCGCCCCGGCGGGAGCCCGAGCTGCTGCATGACCGCCGCCCCATCGAGGACCAGGTCGGCCGCGTCGAGCGGCGGTCTCGCCTCGAGCACCCTCCCCAGCCTTCGCAGGTAGCTCGCCAGCAACCCGGCGGCGGCGTGCGCCCGCGAGGAGGCCCGGGCATCGGCCCGCCAGAGGTCCGCGAGGGTGTGCGCCTGCTCGACGCCCAGGCGCGAGAGGAGCCGGCGCATGGCGACGTCCGAGGCGGCGGCGGCGGCGGCTGCCGGCGCGCCCGCGTCGACGCAACCCTGCTCGCGCGTGAGCTGCGCCACCCCATCTGCGATCCGGTTCGGGAAGCGGAGCCTGACCAGGGCCGGGCGGACCCGGGCCGGCTCGATCACGTGGAACAGGGCCGCGAGGCGGACGGCGAGGTCGGGGGGCGAGGCGCCGACGGCGGCGAAGGCGTGGTCGCGCGCGGCGGGCTCCGCCTCGGCGAGCTCCGGGAGCACCACCGCGAGCAGGCCGGTCGCCGCCATGAGCCCCAGCGCCGCCTCGGCGTGCGGCGCCACCGCGAGCCGCGACAGCTCCTCGCAGACCCGCTCCGCCGACACCTTGCGCACCACCTCGAGCGCGCCCGGGATGGCCTCCCGGGTCTCGCGGTCGAGGACGTAGCCCAGCTGGGCCGCGAAGCGCATGGCCCGCAGCGGGCGCAGGCCGTCCTCGGCGAAGCGCGTCCCCGGGTCGCCCACCGCCCGGATGAGCCGGTCGCGCATGTCGGCGCGGCCCCCGAACGGATCGCGGAACTCGCGCCCCACCGGGTCGAAGGCCATCGCGTTCATGGTGAAGTCCCGCCGCTCCAGGTCGCCCTCCAGGTCCTTGTGGAAGGTGACCGACGAGGGCCGGCGTCCGTCGAGGTACTCCCCTTCCCCGCGGAAGGTGGTGACCTCGACCTGCTCTCCGCCGAGCATCACCGTGACCGTGCCGTGCTCGAGGCCGGTGGGGATGACCTTGGGGAAGAGGCGCATCACCTCCTCCGGCCGGGCCGGAGTGGCGACGTCGAAGTCGGCGGTGACGCGGCGCCGCTTGAGCAGCAGGTCGCGCACCGCGCCGCCCACCAGCCAGGAGCGGTGGCCCGCCGAGCCGAGTCGCCGCAGCACGTCGAGCACCGGCAGGGGGAGGTGCGCCCGCGCCAGGAGCGGCGGCAGCCCCGCGGGCCCGCGCTCCTCCTGCTCGCGGGCGGTCCCTCCGGCCACGCGCGCCGGCCGCTCGCCGCGCTCCGGCGAGGCCCGTGCACGCGACGCGTTGCGGCTACGGCCCTTGGGCATGGGCTCCTAGTGGCGGACCTTGGTCTCTTCGGCCTGGCCCAGCAGCCGGAAGTAGAGGCGGATGAGCGCTTCGCGCGCCGATGGGCGCAGCCCTTCCACGGCCAGGCGGGCGCGCGGCAGGGGGTCGCTGGCGATGGAGAGCAGCGCGCTGCCAACCTCGTCCGCCTCGTCGGCGGAGACGGCCCGGTCCTCCTCGACGGCCGAGAACGCCTCGCGGATCGCGTCGAGCTCGAACAGGGGGTGGTGCCCCGAGAGCCCACCCTTGAGCAGAGCCGAGAGCCTCCCCGGCGCCAGCGCAAGCTGCTTTTCGTCCACGAACCCACCCCACGTTGCGAAGAGCGCCCCGACCCCCAGCGGTCGGCGGAACGGCGGCGGACACTACCACACCAAAAGCGCGCGCCAAGGGGTGAGTCGCGCCTCTACGGACCGGCCTGGCGAGCCGGCGATCGAGCGGCTTCGCGCCGGCGACCAGCGCGCGGGGAAGCGGGCGCCCCCAAGGAGGAAACCTGCGGGTGCGCCGGGTGTTAGATCTGACGAGGACCGGCGCGAAGCCGGCCGGAGCTCCGCCATGACCACCTCGAGATTCACCCGAAGCGCCTTCGCGATCCTGGCGACGCTGGCGCTGCCGTCTGCCGCGCTCGCCCAGGGCACCGGTCCAGGGCCGGGCGACGAGGCCGCCCCGGCGCCGGACGCGCAGCGTCAGCCCGCGCAGAAGCAGCCCGAGGCGCGGCCGCCCCAGGCGAAGCAGCAGCCTCCCGCCGCGGCTCCCCGCGACGACCGCGCCAGTGAGCGCGCGGCGCCGCCCGGGCAGTGGGTCTACACGCGCCAGTACGGGTGGGTCTGGATGCCTTACGGCGAGCAGTACACCTGGGCGCCCTCGGACGGCTACGGCGCGCCTTACGAGTACGTCTATGGCCCCGACGTCGGCTGGACCTGGGTGGTGGCGCCGTGGGTCTGGGGCATCGGCCCCTGGCCGTACTTCGTCTCCGGCCCGTCCTACTTCGCCTGGTACGGCTACGGCTGGTGGCGTCAGCCCTGGCGCTGGAACTACCGCCCCGTCGGGCCCGGCTACGGGCGGCCCTGGGGTCCGTGGCGCGGCGGCTACGGCGGCGGTTGGGCGGGGCCAGCGCCGGCGCGCGCGCCTGCGGGGCACGTGGGCGGCGGCTGGCATGGCGGCGGCGGGCACGGCCGGCACCGATAGTCCGCGCCGGGCCGCGGGTGTACAAGGGCGGGGATGGCCCGCGTCGCGCTCTTCTCTCACCCCGCCTGCCTCCTGCACGACACCGGTCCCGGCCACTCCGACAGCCGGTTCCGGCTCCCCGCGCTCTTCGCGGCCGTGGACGGCGACGCCGAGCTTCCGCCCTTTCTCGACCGGCGCCGGCCCACGCCCGCCACCGAGCAGGACCTGCTGCGCGCGCACGCGCCGGCCCACGTCGCCAGCGTGAAGGGCGCGGTCGATGAGGCCCGCCGGAGCGGCGGCCTCGTCTGGCTCGATCACTACACGCCGGCCTCGGCGGGCTCGTGGGAGGCGGCGCTCGCGGCCGCGGGCTGCGCCATCGCCGCGGCCGAGGCGGTCCTCGACGGCGAGGCGCCCACCGCCTTCGCCCTGGCGCGCCCTCCCGGCCACCACGCCACCTCCGACCGGGCCATGGGCTTCTGCCTGTTCAACAACGTCGCCGTCGCGGTCCGCAACCTCCAGGCGCGCGGGCGCGTGGAGCGGGTGCTGGTGCTCGACTGGGACGCGCACCACGGCAACGGCACGCAGGAGATCTTCTACGGCGATCCCTCCGTGTACGTGCTCTCGCTCCACCTCGCCGACGACTACCCCGGCAGCGGGGCGCCCGCCGAGCGCGGCGACGGCGCCGGGCGCGGGACCACGCGGAACGTCCCGCTCCCGCGCGGCACCACGGCGGAGGAGTACCGGCGGCGCTGCGCCGAGGCGCTCGAGGCCGCCCTGGCGGAGTTCACGCCCGAACTGATCGTGGTGTCCGCCGGCTTCGACCTCCTCGCCGGCGATCCCGAGGGCGGCCTCGCGCTCGAGCCCCGGGACCTGCACGCGCTCACCGCCGACCTGCTCGAGCGCGCCGGCCGGGCGCCGGTGGTCGGGGTGCTCGAGGGCGGGTACGCGGTGGAGCGGATCGGTGCCGGGCTGGTGAACGTGCTGCGGGCGATGGCGGGGGCGGGGGCGGTCGACCCGGGCTGAGCAGGACCATCTCGTCGCGGGTCAGGCTACTCAATGAGACCGCAGGAACTCCGCTGGTCTCCGAAGTCCCGCATCGAGCGCGCCTCCACCGGCAACCGGGGAGATGCGGCCACTTGGGCCGCACACGACGACCTTGCAGCCAGCCCGTAGACTGCCGACGCTGCGAGCGCGCCCGCGACGACGTAGCCCGCCGTGGGCGACGAGTGTCGACAAAGTGCGGGATTGCTGTCGCAGCCGTTGTAGCCGTTGCTGCCATTGGCGATCCCCGTCGCGAGGTAGCTCCCGACGGCGAAAGCGGCGCTGCCAGCGAGATCGATGACGGGGAAGGCCCATTGCGCATTCGTTCCGCAGGCCGGCCGACCGTCGGGCGCATCAGCGTGCGGAGAAGGCCTGACGAACACGGCGGAGCAACCGGTCGCGGTGACGAGCATCGTACAGAGCGCCGCTCGCGTGACCTGGGATGGCATACACGGTCAGTATACCCGTCCGCCGCGGGCCATCGCGAGCCTTGTCGGCGCCGCCCACGCCCCCGGCATGCTCCCACGGATGCGGCGTGGAGACGGCAGCAGTGCCTGTCAGCAGCTAAACTGGTGGCCCCGGCGGGACTCGAACCCACGGCCTACGGTTTAGGAAACCGCCGCTCTGTCCAGCTGAGCTACGGGGCCGGCCACCTCGCTACCGCGCGCGGCAGGGCCATATACCACAGCCCTCCGCCGCGCAGGAGCCGAGAAGCGCTCGCCGCGCCGGTCACCAGCGGACGGTGTAGACGAACCGCTCGCCGTTGGGGCTCCAGTCCGCCTCCACGCGCACGTCGCAGCCGGCCTCGCGGGTCAGCGCGGCGATGCCGCCGAGGAGCGGCAGGAGCGTGGTCTCGCAGCGGAGGAGGTCCGGGACCGGCAGGTGCAGCAGGCGCACCTCGCCCTTGCCGCGCGCCTCGACCAGCAGGTCGCCGCAGCCCGAGTAGAGCAGCGGCCAGGCCTGCACGCCGTAGTGGATGAGCACGCCGGGATCGCGCCGCTCGAGCCACATCGCCGCCTCGTAGAACGCCCCGAAGAGCGGCGCCTGGAGCATGCGCTTCAGGGCCGCGGCGCCCCAGGCCTCGAGCCCGCCGGGCCCCACCCGCCGCTCGGCGGCGCGGCAGACCTCCACGAGGTCCTCGGCCGGCAGCCACGAGAGCCGGTGCGCCGACTCGATGCGGTCGCGGACCTCGGACGGCAGGGGGTCCTCGCCCTCCGTCGGGTCCCGCGGGGACCCGTCGGCGAGCGTCGCCAGGAGCGTCTTGAGGTGCGCGGCGCGGACCTGGGGAGGCGCAGTGACCATGCCCGGGCACCGTACACCAGGCGGACCCTCGCCCCAACTCAGGTCCAGGGCTGCCGCGAGCGCTCGGCCCAGTACTCGGCCGGCGCCTCCCGCAGGTCGCCGAGCCGCGCCAGCGACTCGGGCGGGAGCGCCACCCGCAGCGCGCCGAGGTTCGCGCCGAGCTGTGCCACGGTGGCGGCCCCGAGGAGCACCACGTCGGCCCAGGGTCGCGCCAGGGCGGCCGCGAGCGCCACCGCGTCCACCCCCGCCCCGGCTTCGCCGGCCACCTCGGCGAGCAGCCCCGCCCGCCCGACGTCGCCGCGCGGCGTGAGCCGGCCGTTGGCGAGCGGCTCCTTCACGATCACCGTGCGGCCCGCCGCGTGCGCCTGAACCAGGGCCGGCTCGCAGGAGGGGTCGAGCAGGTTCCAGGTGGCCTGCACCGCGTCGAAGAGCGGGGCGCCGCCGCGCTCCACCTCCAGCGCCCGGAGGACCACCTCCGCCTGCCGCGGGCCGCTCACGGTGAGCCCCACCCGCACGCCTTGGGCCCTGAGCCGGGCCAGCCCGTCGAGCACGGCCTCGTCGCCGAGCACCGGGCTCTCGGGCGTCACCGAATGGATCTGGTAGAGCGAGAGCCAGGGTCCGAGGAGCGCCTCGGTCTCGGCGAGCTGCGCCGCGAAGGCGGCCGGCGAATGGTCCTTCACCTCGTGCCGCTCGGCCTCGAGCCGCCACTCGCCGACGTACCGGTAGCCCCACTTCGACCCAACCGCCACCTCCGCGGGGGCGCGACCGCGCCGTTCGAGCCAGGAGCGCAGGAAGGCCTCGCCCTTGCCGTAGGAGCGAGCGGTGTCGAAGTAGCGCACGCCTGCCGCCCAGGCCGCATCGAGCACCGCGTGGGCGTGGCGCTCCATCGCCTCCGGCGAGCGCCCCTCGGGGAAGTCCTCGCCGTGGCCGAGGGTCTGGTATGCCGGCCGTCCGATGGCCGCCATGCCGAGCCCCAGGCGCGTCAGCGCCGGACCGTCACCCCCGAGCCGTCTCGTCTCCATCGACCGCTGCCCTCCTGTGGCGGCGCCGGCTCAGCCGGCGCGAAGCTCCGCGAGCAGGCTGCGCCAGCGCTCGCGCTCGCCGCGAGGATCCACCAGCGGGGCCAGCGACGCCACCCTTCTCTGCAGCTCGGCGAGGAAGCCGGGCTCGCCCTCGGCGCGGGCCAGCAGCGCCGCCAGCGCCGGCGCGTCGCCGACCGGGAAATAGCCCGGGTAGTCCTCTCCGAGCAGGCCCACCGAGCCGTCGATCCGCGTCGAGAGCACCGGCACGGCGCTGGCGATCGCCTCGGTGACCACGTTGGCGCCACCCTCGAGCACCGACGTGACGAGGAGCAGCCGGCTGCCGGCGAGCACCCGCAGCGCCTCGCCGCGCGGCCGCTCGCCGAGCCAGCGGTAGCGCGCGTTGGCCCGGGCCTCGGCGCGGGCGCGGGCGGCGCTCTCCTCGTCGAGCGCGGCGCCGAGGTGGAGCAGGCGCACGCGCGACGCGGGCGGGAGCGACCGCAGCGCCGCCGCGGCGAGGAGCGGATCCTTCACCGGGCGCAGGTGGGCGAGCTGGCAGACCTGGAAGTCGCCGGGCGGCGCCGGGAGCGGTCCGGCCGTCCGGGCCGATTGATAGACGACCCGGGCCTTGGCCCGCGCCGCCGCCGGGAGCGACGCGAGGGCGAGGGGCTGCAGCACGACCAGGCGCGAGGCGAGCTCGAGCGAGCGCCGCGCCTCGGTCGAGCCCGGCAGGTCCTGGTAGAGGTCGGTGCCGGTGAGCGCCACCACCAGCGGGGCCGCGGGGCGCGCCGCGCGCCAGGCCAGGATCGACGGGTGGCTCCGGCGCGCGTGGAGCGCGACCAGCAGGTCGCAGGGCTCGCCGCTCCAGGTCTCGGCGAGCCGCACCCGATGCCCGAGCGCGCGGAGGTGAGCTGCCCAGCGGAGCGCGGTGACGCGGTTCCCCTTCCGGGAGCCCTTGGCCGCGGGGGTGACGATCGAGATCTCCACGCCAGGTGGGTCTACCCTCGACACCCCGACGGGGCAAGCTGGCGCTGACACACGAGTTGGCCCCATGTGGTTCGGGTGCGCCGGCGCCTCCCTGCGCTTACCCGTGATTGATGAGAATCAACACGCCGAAGCCCCGGGTCGCCTCGCGCTGGCTGCTGTTCGTGACGGGGGTAGCGGGGCTCGTCGCGGCCGTCGGCTGGAACGGGCGCGCCGGCAGCGCGGAGGTGACCCAGCTCGCCGCGCTCACGCACGCGAGCGCGCTGGCCGACGGCGCCTACGGCTCCTGCGAGGCGCTGCCACCGGGTCACCCGCCCATCGGCCAGCTCTTGCCGCCGGGGCATCCTCCCGTCGGCGAGGCGCCCGACGAGGCCGCTCCCGCGCTTCCCCCGGGTCACCCGCCCGTCGGGCCCGCCCCCCAGCAGCTCCTCCCGCCCGCGCACCCGCCCGTCGGGGGCGAGCACGGCGGACCGCTCTTCGAAGAGCCGGCCATGAGGGACATCTAGGAGGAGCGCGCCGGCCCCTCCCACGCCGGCAGCAGCGGGACCTCCTCGAAGCGCCCGTCCCGGAAGCGCCACCGCCGCAATTCCATCACCCTGCCCGCCCGAACGCTCGCGACGAGCTGTTCGGCGCCGGGCGAGGTCTCCAGCCCGTCTCGCGCCGCCCCGTCCCGATCGCCCGCCGACAGGGCCGCCGGCGCGTCGAGGTGGGAGTGCCAGACCGCCACCACCTCGCCCCCGCGCTCCCGCAGCCGCTTCTGCAGCCGGAGCTGCTCCAGCACGTCCATGAGGAAGGCGTCGCGCCCCTCCGCCACGTTGGCGATCGGCTCGGCGCGCAGCGCGCCATCCTCCCGCACCACGAAGCCGCAGCGCTCGCGCCCGAGGTCCTCCTCGCAGAGCCGGGCGAGGCGCGCGAGGAGCGCCGCGGGGTACTCGACCGCGGCCGGGGCGTCACCCACGCCCGCCCTCGATCCGGGCCCGCAGCTCCGCGCCGCCGCGCGGATCGAGCGCGGCGAGGAGGTCCGCCTGGCGCAGCGCCGCGTCGAAGTCGCCGAGCCCGAGGAAGGCGTCGGCCGCGTAGACGTAGGCCTTGAGGTACCGCGGGGCCACCCGGATGGCCTCCTCGTAGGCGGCCGCGGCCTCGCGCAGCGCGCCCAGCTCGAAGAGGGCGTTCCCCAGGTTGAGCCGCGCCCGCGCCAGCGTCGGGTCGAGCCGCGCCGCCTCGCGGAAGGCCTCGGCCGCCTCGCCGTGGCTGCCGAGGACGAAGCGGGCGATGCCGAGGTTGTTGATCGCCTGCGCGTGCGCCGGCTCGAGCTCCACTGCCCGCTCGAGGGCCCGCAGCGCCTCCCCGTGCCGCGCCAGCTGCAGGAGGTAGCAGCCGCGCATGTAGTGGAGCTCGCCGGCGCCCTCGTCCTCCTCGAGCGCCCCGGTGGCTGCGTCGAGCGCCCCCTTCACGTCGCCGGCCCGCTCCAGCCCCGCCACCTCGGCGATGCGCTGCCGCCGCCGCTCCTCGCTCGTCGCCATGCCCCTGCTCCTACCCCAACTGCGCCCGCACCGGTAGACCGCCCCCGCGATACGGTGACGTCTCCGTGACGATCGGCGTGCGAGACTTCGCGCCCACCTCGTCCCGCACCCATGACCCCGCGCCTCCCCGTCCTCCGGTTCACCGCCCGCACCGTCCCCGGCCTGCTCTCCTTCACCGCGGCCCGCGTCCCGGAGCGGCTCTTCCTGCGCTTCCTCGACCCCGCCGCGCCCGGCGACCCGCCGCGCGACGTCACCTTCGCCGGGTTCCGCGACCTCGTCCGCCGCGCCGCGGCCTGGCTCGAGTCGTCGGGGGTGCGCGCCGGCGACCGGGTGCTGCTCCTCGGCGAGAACTCGCCCGAATGGCCGGCGGTGGCCATCGCCGCGCAGCTCCTCCGCGCCGAGCCGGCGGCCCTCTTCGCCAGCCTGGGCGCCGCGCAGGCGGAGGAGATCGCCCGGCGCGTCTCGCCGCGCGCCCTCTTCGTCTCCGGGCCAGCGCAGTGGGCCAAGCTCGCCCCCGCCGCCGGAGCGCTCGCCGCCGCCGGCCTGCGGGCGGTGCTGGCCGGCGCGCCGCTCCCCCCGGGCGCGCTCCCCCCCGGCGTGGCGGAAGCGGCCGTGCCGGAGGCCCTCGGCGCCGGCGCGGCGGCCCTCTCGCTCGAGGACTTCGAGGCGCGGGTCGCGGCCGTGCGCGAGGAGGACCCCTTCCTCCTCCTCTTCACCAGCGGCACCACCGGGCGGCAGAAGGGCGTGCGCCTCCCGCAGCGGGCCATCCTCCACGCCATCGACGGCGGCTCGGCCGCCACCGGCGTCACCGAGCACGACGTGGGGCTGCACCTGCTCCCCTTCGGCCACGTGGCGGGGCACGATCAGTTCCTCCTCGCCCTCGGCCAGGGACACTCGCTCCTGATGATCGCGCGGCGCGAGGACCTGGTCCGCGCGCTCTCCTTCTCCCCCAGCTACGTCTTCTCGGTCCCGCTGGTCTTCGAGCGCATCCGCGGGCAGGTGCTCGACGGAGTGGCGCGGCAGCCGGCGCCGCTGCGGGCGCTGCTGCGCGCCGCCCTCGAGGCCGCGGCGCGGGTGCGGGTGGACGGCTCGACTGCCCTCCGCGACCGGGCGCTCGCGGCGGTGGCGACCGGGCTGGTGGGACGGAAGCTCCGCGCCGCGCTCGGCGGCCGGGTGCGCGGGCTCTTCTCCGGGGGCGCGCCGGCCTCGGAGGCGCTCTTCCGCTTCTACGAGGGGCTGGGCCTCCCGCTGGTCGAGCTCTACGGCATGAGCGAGACGGCCGGGCTCATCTCCTCCAACCTCTTTCACGGCGCGCGCCGGGCCAGGGTGGCGGGGCTCGTGACCCCGGATCACGAGCTGCGCTTCGACGACGACGGCGAGCTGCTCCTGCGCGGACCGCTGCTCTTCTCGGGGTACCTCGATCCCGCCGACGCCGCCGGCAGCTACACCGATGACGGCTTCTTCCGCACCGGCGATCGGGCCACCCTGGACGCCGATGGGCTCCTCCGGGTGGAGGGGCGAAAGAAGCATCTGCTGGTGCTCTCCACCGGGAAGAAGATCGCGCCCGAGCCGATCGAGACCGCCCTCGCCTCCGCCGCGCCGTTCCAGGGGGCGGTGCTGCTCGGCGAGGGGCGGCCCTTCGTGTCGGCGGCGGTCTTCGTGGCCGAGGACGAGCTGAACCGGCTGGCGGCGCTCGGCAAGGATCCGGCCGAGGAGCTCCTGCCCCGCGCGCGCGAGGCGCTCGCCGACTTCTCGGAGTACGAGAAGCCGAAGCGCCTGCTGGTGATCCCCGGCGCGCCGGCCGACCACCCCGCCTTGATCACGCCCACCCTCAAGGTCCGCCGGGAGGCGCTCCTCGACCTGCTCGGGTCGCGGCTCTCGGCCCTCTACGGGCCTGCGTAGCGGGCGGGGTCGCGGCGCGGCGGGCGCCCGGTTAGCACACCACCCTCACCCAGGGCGCCGCGGCGCGAGGAGGACTTCATGGAGACCGGGGTGCAGTCGGTGGAGCGGATCGACTTCGGGTCCCTGTCCCTGCAGGATGCGCTCGACCTCGCCGTCCTGATGGAGGAGGAGGCGCGGGATCGCTACGAGCTCTTCTCCCGGATCGTCGGCGGACGCTACGCCGGCGACGCCTCCGACATGTGTCGGATGATGGCGGCCAACGAGGCCAAGCACGGCGCCCAGCTGACGGAGCGGCGGCGCGCCATGTTCGGGGTCGCTCCGCGACACCTCTCGCGCGATCAGCTCGACGACGTGGAGGCGCCCGACCTCGGCGCGCCGCGGGTGTTCATGTCGGCCCGGCAGATGATGCTGGTGGCGCTCCAGTCGGAGCGGAAGGCCGAAGCCTTCTTCCAGTCGGCCCTCGAGTACGTGCGCGACCCCCAGGTCAGGGACCTCTTCCTCGAGCTCGCGGCCGAGGAGCGCCAGCACCAGGTGCTGGTGGAGAGCTGCCTGCAGCGGCTGCCGCGCGGACCGGACGTGGAGGCGGAGGAGGCCGACGAGCCTGGCTCGGATCCGGGCAACTGAGGCGGGGTGGAGGAGTGGAATGGGAGGAAGAGTCCTGCTGGTGGACGACGACCCGCTCGTGCTCCGCGCCTACCGGCGCGTGCTCGAGCAGGCCGGACACGAGGTCGAGAGCAGCGGCGACGGCGCGGGCGCGCTGGCGCTCGCGGCTCGCCAGCACTTCGACGCGGTGGTGAGCGACGTCAGCATGCCGTCGATGGACGGCCTCGAGCTGCTGCGCCGCCTCCGCTCCATCCACCCCGACCTCCCGGTGCTGCTCGTCACCGCCGTGCCGCGGCTCGAGAGCGCGGTGCGGGCGCTCGACCACGGCGCCCTGCGCTACCTCGAGAAGCCGGTCGAGAACGACGTGCTGGTGGAGAGCGTCGCGAAGGCGGTCGCGGTCCACCGGCAGGCCCGCCTCGAGCGCGAGGCGCTCGGCACCCTGGCCGGCGTCCCCGTGTGGCGGCTCGACCGCGACGCCCTCGAGCGCGCCTTCGAGGCCGCCCTGGGGAGCGCCTGGATCGCCTTCCAGCCCATCGTCCGCTGGAGCGACCGGCGCCTCTTCGCCTACGAGGCGCTGGTGCGCAGCGCCGACGGGCCGTTCGAGCTGCCGCCGGAGATCCTGTCGGCGGCGGAGCGCCTCGGCCGGCTGCACGACCTCGGCCGGCTGGTGCGCCGGCTGGTGGCCGTGGCGGCGCCGCAGTGTCCGGACGACGCCCTGCTCTTCGTGAACCTGCACGCCACCGACCTCCGCGACCCGAGCCTCTACGACCCGGCGGCCCCGCTCTCCGGACTGGCCCGGCGCGTGGTGCTCGAGGTCACGGAGCGCCAGTCGCTCGACGGGGTGGACGACGTGCCCGGGCGGATGGCCGCGCTGCGCCGGCTCGGCTACCGCATCGCCATCGACGACCTGGGCGCCGGCTACGCCGGCCTCGCCAGCTTCGGGGCGCTCGAGCCCGAGGTCATCAAGCTCGACATGGCGCTCACCCGCGGCGCCGACTCGGCCGAGAAGCAGCGGCTCCTCATCCGCGCCATCGCCACCCTCGGCCGGAACCTCCACGCCCTGGTGGTGGCCGAGGGGGTGGAGACGCAGGGCGAGCGCGACGCGCTGGTGGCGCAGGGCTGCGACCTGCTCCAGGGCTTCCTCTTCGCGCGCCCGGAGAGCGGGTTCACGGCCCCGCGCTTCTGATCGCTTGCGCCTACCCGCCGCGGCCGCCGCGGATGTACGTGTTGAGCTGCTCGATGAGCCAGCGGTTGTCCTCGAGCATCAGGTTCACCACGTCGAGCATCGAGATCACGCCCACCACCTCGCCGCCCTGCTTCACGAGCAGGTGCCGGGTGAAGTGGGTGCGCATGAGGTGCGCGCAGTCGCGCTCGGTGGCGGACGGCGAGACGGTCGGGATCTCGGCGCGCATCACCTCGCCCAGGGTCTTCGTCGCCGAGACGTCGGTGGCCATGACGCTGTAGACGAGGTCGCGCTCGGTGACGATGCCGACGAGCTTGCCGGCGCGCTTCACTCCGACCGAGCCGATGTGCTTCTGCTCCATCAGCCGGGCGGCTTCCTTGCAGTTGGTGCTCTCGTCGAGGGCGATGACGTCGCGAACGACGAGCTTTTCGATGGTAGGCATGTGGTTGCGGTCTCCTCCGGGAGCCATCTTACTTAACGTTCGCCCTTTCGGGGTGTTCGAAGGGCAGTCGGGAGATCTCCTCGAATGAACTTCATCCTCATCGCCACGCTGCTGCTCGCGGCGGCGCCGGTCCTTTCGCCCGTCACCGATCCCGTCAGGCCGCCCCCTGGCCGGATCCTCACCCTCGAGGAGGCGCTCAAGAGCGCCCGCGAGCACCAGCCCCAGCTGCAACAGGCCCGCGCCTCGACCGCCGCGGCTTCGGCGCGCGCCGACGAGGCGCTGGCACCGCTCCTGCCGCAGGTGAGCGGCAACGCCTCCTACCAGCGCACCACCGAGAACTTCGCCGCCCGCCCCGGCTCGACCCCCAACGTCACCACCCGCACGGGCTCGAGCTGGAACACGGTCAACTACTGGCAGCTCGGGGCCACCGCCTCGCAGCTGATCTACGACTTCGGCCAGACCTCCGGGCGCTGGCGCGCCGCCAAGGCCACCGCCCAGGGGCAGCGCGACACCGAGCGCTCCACTTACCTGGCGACGCTGCTCAACGCCCGCGGCGCCTTCTTCGCCGCCCGCGCCGCCAAGGACCAGCTCGCGGTCGCGCGCGAGACCCTCGGCAACCAGGACGCGCACCTCCGCCAGATCGAGGGCTTCGTGCAGGCGGGGACCCGCCCGGCCATCGACCTCGCGCAGGCCCGCACCGACCGCGCCAACGCGGCGGTGCAGCTCATCACCGCCGAGAACGGCTACGCCACCGCCCGGGTCCAGCTCAACCAGGCCATGGGCGTGGAGGGCCCGGCCGACTACGACGTCGCCGACCAGGCCGCCCCTGTGGTGGAGGGCGAGGACCAGCCGCTCGACCCGCTCCTCGACGAGGCGCTGCGGAACCGGCCGGAGATGGCGGCCCTCGACCAGCAGATCCGGGCCCAGGAGCTGACCATCGACGCGGTGCGCGGCGGCTACGGGCCGGCGCTCGGCATCGCCACCGGCGTCACCGACACCGGCTCGGCGCTCGACGCCCTGGTCTGGAACTGGAGCGCCACCGCCACCCTGACCTGGAACCTGTTCCAGGGCGGGCTCACCACCGCGCAGACCCGCGAGGCTCGCGCCAACCTGGAGGGGCTGAAGGCGCAGTCCGCGGCAGAGCGGCAGCAGGTGCGGCTCGAGGTCGACCAGGCCCGGCTGGCGGTGCGCGCGGCGCGGGCCTCGGTGGGCGCCGCGGGCGAGGCGGCGGTGAACGCGCGCGAGCGGCTCAGGCTCGCCGAGGCCCGCTACCGCACCGGGGTGGGCAACGCCATCGAGCTCGGGGACGCCCAGCTGGCGCTCACCCAGGCCGGCGCCCAGCGGGTGCAGGCCGATTACAACCTCGCCTCCTCGCGCAGCCAGCTCCTCCGGGCGCTCGGCCGCGAGCAGGCACTGGAGTGACGATGCGGACCAAGCGGTGGGTGGGCGCGGCGGTGGGGCTGGTCGTGCTCGGGGCGCTGCTCCTCGGGCTGCGAAGCCGCTCCGGCGGGAATGCTCCCGGGACGGCGAAGGGCCCCGACCCTCGCCAGAGCCGGGCGATCCCGGTGGCGGCCGCCGCGGCGACCGCCCGCGACGTGCCCATCTACCTCGAGGGGCTCGGCAGCGTGACCGCCTTCAAGACGGTGACGGTACGCGCCCAGGTGGACGGCCGGCTCGACCAGGTGCTCTTCGCCGAGGGGCAGCCGGTGCGCCGGGGGCAGGTGCTGGCGCAGATCGACCCGCGCCCGTTCCGCATCCAGCTCGATCAGGCCGAGGGGGCGCTGGCGCGCGACGAGGCGCAGCTGCGCAACTCGCAGGTGAACGAGCGCCGCTACCGGGAGCTCGCCGACCAGAAGCTCATCGCCTCGCAGCAGTTCACCGATCAGGAGGCGCAGACCCGGCAGCTCGAGGGGGCGGTGCGGATGGACCGGGCCGCCATCGACAGCGCCAGGCTCAACCTCGACTACGCCCGCATCACCTCGCCCATCGACGGAGTGACCGGCGTGCGGCTGGTCGATCCAGGCAACCTGGTGCGGGCGAGCGACCAGGGCGGCATCGTCCTCGTGACCCAGCTCGACCCCATCGCCGTCCTCTTCACGCTGCCGCAGGACGAGCTCTCCCGGGTGGCGGCGGAGCTGGCGCGCGGACCGCTCCCGGTGGAGGCCTGGAGCCGCGACGGCGCCACCCTGCTCGGCAAGGGGAAGGTCACGCTCATCGACAACCAGATCAACCAGACCACCGGCACCCTGCGGCTCAAGGCGGTGCTGCCCAACCCCGGGCGCCAGCTCTGGCCCAACCAGTTCGTGAAGGCTCGCCTGCTCCTCACCACCCGCAGGGGCGCGCTCACCGCGCCCGCCACCGCGGTGCAGCGCGGCCCCTCCGGCGCCTTCGTCTACGTCATCGGCGGCGACGACACGGTGACCCCGCGCACGGTGGAGGTGGACTCGACCCAGGGCGACCTGGCCATCTTCACGAAGGGGCTCGCCCCCGGCGAGCGGGTGGTGACCGACGGGCAGAACCAGCTCCGCCCCGGGGCCAAGGTGGCGACCCGCGAGCCGGGGGCGCCGGTGGGCAAGAGCAGCGCGCGATGAGCGTCTCCGAGCCCTTCATCCGGCGGCCGGTCGCGACCGCGCTGCTCACGGTGGGGCTGCTCCTGGCCGGGCTCATCGGCTACCGGCAGCTCCCGGTCTCGGCGCTGCCGCAGGTCGACTACCCCACCATCGTGGTCTCGACCGCGCTGCCCGGCGCGAGCGCCGAGACCATGACCTCGGCGGTGACCACCCCGCTCGAGCGCCAGTTCGGCCAGATGCCGGGGCTCACGCAGATGACCTCGGTGTCGAGCTTCGGCACCTCCCAGGTCACCCTCCAGTTCAGCCTGGAGCGGAACATCGACGCCGCCGAGCAGGACGTCCAGGCCGCCATCAACGCCGCCTCCAGCCTGCTCCCGCGCGGGCTGCCCTCCCCGCCGACCTACTCGAAGAGCAACCCCGCCGACACGCCCATCCTGACCCTGAGCGTGAGCTCGAAGGCGCTGCCGCTCGACCAGGTGGACGACTACGCCGACTCGATCCTGGCGCAGAAGATCTCGCAGGTGTCGGGGGTGGGGCTGGTCACCATCAACGGCGGGCAGAAGCCGGCCGTGCGCGTGCAGGTCGATCCGGCGGCGCTGGCGGGCGCCGGGCTCACCCTCGAGGACGTGCGCACCGCCCTGGTGGCGGCCAACGTGAACCAGGCCAAGGGCAACCTCGACGGCCCGCGCCAGGACTTCGCCCTCGCCACCAACGACCAGCTCTTCAAGGCGGCCAGCTTCCGCCCGCTGGTGATCGCCTACAAGAACGGCGCCCCCGTCCGGCTCGACGAGGTGGCCGACGCGGTGGACGGCGTCGAGAACGCACAGCTCGCCGGCTGGCACGACGGGCAGCGGGCCATCATCCTCAACGTGCAGCGGCAGCCCGGGGCCAACGTCATCGACGTGGCCGAGCGGGTGAAGGCGCTCCTGCCCCGCCTCTCCTCGGCGCTGCCCGCCGGGCTCGACGTCAAGATCGTGAGCGATCGGACCGAGACGGTGCGCGCCTCGGTGGAGGACGTGCAGCTGACGCTGCTCCTCAGCGTGGTGCTGGTGGTGGCGGTGATCTACGTCTTCCTGCGCAGCTGGCGCGCCACCATCATCCCCGGCGTGGCGGTGCCGCTCTCGCTCATCGGCACCTTCGGCGTGATGTACCTGTGCGGCTACAGCCTCAACAACCTCTCGCTCATGGCGCTCACCATCTCGACCGGCTTCGTGGTCGACGACGCCATCGTGATGATCGAGAACATCGCCCGCTACGTGGAGGAGGGCGAGCCGCCCTTCCAGGCGGCGCTGAAGGGCGCGAAGCAGATCGGCTTCACCATCGTGTCGCTCACCATCTCGCTGGTGGCGGTGCTCATCCCGCTCCTCTTCATGGGCGGGCTCATCGGCCGGCTCTTCCGCGAGTTCGCGGTGACCCTCAGCATCGCCATCGGGGTCTCGGCGCTGCTCTCGCTGACCCTCACCGCCATGATGTGCGCCTTCCTGCTGCGGCCGCACGAGGAGCAGGGGGCGCTGGCGCGGGTCTTCGAGCGGGGCTTCGCGCGGACGGTGGCCTTCTACGACCGCACCCTGAAGTGGGTGCTGGCGCACCAGCGGCTCACCCTGGCCGCCACCGTGGCCACCCTGGCCCTCACCGCGCTCCTGGCGGTGCTGGTGCCCAAGGGCTTCTTCCCGTTGCAGGACACCGGGCTGGTGGTGGGCGTGTCCGATGCGCCGCCGGGCGTCTCCTTCGCCAGCATGATGGACCGGCAGCAGGAGCTCGCCGAGGTGGTGCGGCGCGACCCCGACGTGGCCGCGGTGGCCTCCTTCATCGGCGCCGACGGCACCAACGCCACCGTGAACAGCGGCCGGCTCTCCATCACCCTCAAGCCCCGCGCCGACCGCAAGGCGAGCGCGGAGGAGATCATCGCCCGGCTCCGGCCCAAGGCGGCGGAGGTGCCGGGGATCCAGCTCTTCCTGCAGCCGGTGCAGGACCTCCAGATCGAGACCCGCGTCTCCCGCACCCAGTACCAGTACACGCTCGAGGACCCCGACTTCGCCGAGCTGGAGGCCTGGGCGCCCAAGGTGCTGGCGAAGCTCCAGACCCTCCCCGAGCTGCGCGACGTGGCGAGCGATCAGGCGAGCGGCGGTCGGCAGGTCGAGCTCACCATCGACCGGGACACCGCCTCGCGGCTGGGCGTCACGCCCCAGGCGGTCGACGACGCCCTCTACGACGCCTTCGGCCAGCGCCAGGTCTCGACCATCTTCACCCAGCTCAACCAGTACCGGGTGATCCTGGAGGTGAAGCCCGAGTTCCAGCAGGACGACTCGGCGCTGCAGCTCCTCTACGCCCGCTCCACCGGCGGCGACCCGGTGCCGCTGGCGGCCTTCGCGCACTATCGCTCCGCCGACGCCCCGCTCGCCATCAGCCACCAGGGCCAGTTTCCGGCGGTGACCGTGTCCTTCGACGTCGCCCCCCGGGTGGCGCTCGGCGACGCCGTCGACGCGGTCCACCGCGCCGAGCGCGACCTGGCCTACCCGCCCGGCCTGCGCGCCGAGTTCGTCGGCTCGGCGCAGGCGTTCAAGGAGTCGCTGGCGAGCGAGCCGCTGCTCATCCTGGCGGCGGTGCTTGCGGTTTACATCGTCCTCGGCGTGCTCTACGAGAGCTACATCCACCCGGTGACGATCCTCTCCACCCTGCCCTCGGCCGGCGTGGGGGCGCTGCTGGCGCTCATGCTCTGCCGCACCGAGTTCAGCATCATCGCCCTCATCGGCATCATCCTGCTCATCGGCATCGTGAAGAAGAACGCCATCATGATGATCGACTTCGCCCTGGAGGCGGAGCGCGAGCAGGGGCTCTCGCCGCGCGAGTCGATCTACCATGCCTGCCTGCTGCGCTTCCGGCCGATCATGATGACCACCATGGCGGCGCTGCTGGGCGGGCTGCCGCTGGCCCTGGGGACCGGCACCGGCTCGGAGCTGCGCCGGCCGCTCGGCATCACCATCGTCGGCGGGCTGCTCATCTCGCAGCTCCTCACCCTCTACACCACGCCGGTCATCTACCTCTACATGGAGCGGCTGGCCCGCCTCCTGCGCCGCGACCGCGCGCCCGGGGCCCAGCCGGCGCCCGCCGCCGATCCCCCGTGAGCATCTCCGAGCCCTTCATCCGCCGCCCCATCGGCACCTCGCTGCTGGCGGCGGCGCTGCTCCTCACCGGCGCGGCGGCCTACACGCAGCTCCCGGTGGCGCCGCTCCCGCGCGTCGACTTCCCCACCATCAACGTCTCGGCCGGCCTGCCGGGCGCGAGCCCGGAGACCATGGCCTCGGCGGTGGCCACCCCGCTGGAGCGCCGCTTCGGCCGCATCGCCGGCCTCTCGGAGATCACCAGCGTCTCCTCGCTCGGCCAGACCAGCCTCACGCTCCAGTTCGACCTCGACCGCGACGTGGACGCGGCCGCCCGCGACGTGCAGGCGGCCATCAACGCCGCCGCCGGGGACCTGCCGCCGGGGCTGCCCTTCCGGCCCAACTACCGCAAGGTGAACCCGGCCGACGCCCCCATCCTCATCCTCTCGATCAAGTCCGACACCCTCCCCCTCAGCCAGGTCTACGACGCCGCCAACACCGTGCTGGCCCAGAAGATCTCGCAGGTCTCGGGCGTGGGGCAGGTCTTCGTGGGCGGCGGCCAGCAGCCGGCGGTGCGGGTGCGGGTGGATCCGGCGGCGCTGGCGGGGGCCGGGCTGGGCATGGAGGACGTGCGCCAGGCGCTCGCCGCGTCCACCATCGACCAGCCCAAGGGCTCCTTCGGCGGGCCCGACCGCGCCCAGCCCATCGCCGCCAACGATCAGCTCGGGAGCGCGAGCACCTTCAACCCGCTGGTGCTCGCCTATCGGAACGGCGCGGCGGTGCGGCTCGGGGACGTGGCGAGCGTCGTCGACAGCGTCGAGAACGAGCGGGTCGCGGGGTGGATCGACGGCGGCCGCACGGTGGTGATGATCGTCCGCCGGCAGCCGGGCGCCAACATCGTCGAGGTGATCGAGAGCGTGAAGCTGCTCCTGCCGCAGCTCACCCGCTCCATCTCGCCGGCCATCGAGGTGAAGGTGGCGATGGACCGCAGCCAGACCATCCGGGCCTCGCTCAAGGACGTGGAGGTCTCGCTGGTCCTCTCGGTGCTGCTGGTGGTGCTGGTGGTCTTCGCCTTCCTCCGCAGCGGCCCGGCCACCCTCATCCCCAGCGTCGCCGTGCCGCTCTCGCTGGTGGGGACCTTCGCCGGCATGTACCTGTGCGGCTACAGCCTCGACAACCTCTCGCTGATGGCGCTCACCATCTCCACCGGGTTCGTGGTGGACGACGCCATCGTGGTCACCGAGAACGTGGCCCGCTTCGTCGAGAAGGGGATGCCGCCCATGCAGGCGGCGCTGGAGGGGGCCCGGCAGATCGGGTTCACCATCGTCTCCATCACCCTCTCGCTGCTGGCGGTCTTCATCCCCATCCTGCTCATGGGCGGCATCGTGGGGCGGCTCTTCCGCGAGTTCGCGGTGACCCTCAGCATGGCCATCGCGGTGTCGGCGGTGGTGTCGCTCACCCTCACGCCGATGATGGCGTCGCGGCTGCTCCGGCCGGAGGCGGGGCGGCGGCACGGGCGGCTCTGGCAGCTCTCGGAGCGGTTCTTCTCCGCCCTCCTGCGCGGCTACGATCGCGGGCTCGGCTGGGTGCTCGACCACGAGCCGCTGATGCTGCTCGTCACCGCCGGCGCCGTGGCGCTGACCGTGTTCCTCTACGTCGCGGTGCCCAAGGGGCTCTTCCCGCAGCAGGACACGGGGCAGCTCATGGGGACCACCGAGGCCCCCCAGGACGTCTCCTTCCCGGCCATGAAGGCGCGCCAGGAGGCGGTGAACCAGGTGGTCAACGCCCACCCGGCGGTGGACCACGCCGTCTCCTTCATCGGCGGCGGCGGCAGCACCAACACCGGGAGCCTGTTCATCGCCCTCAAGCCGCTCGGCGCGCGCAAGCAGACCGCCGACGAGGTGATCAACGAGCTGCGGCCCAAGCTGGCCCGCGTGCCGGGCATCGCCCTCTTCCTCCAGTCGGTACAGGACGTGCGGGTGGGCGGCCGCGGCTCGCGCACCCAGTACCAGTACACCCTGCAGGACGCGAACCTGGAGGAGCTGAACCAGTGGGCGCCGCGGATGCTGGAGAAGCTCAAGACCCTCCCCCAGCTGCGAGACGTCGCCACCGACCAGCAGAGCCAGGCGCGGCAGATCGCCATCGAGATCGACCGCGACACGGCCGCGCGGCTCGGGGTGGCGCCGCAGCAGGTGGACGACGCCCTCTACGACTCCTTCGGCCAGCGCCAGGTGGCCACCCGCTTCACCCAGCGCAACCAGTACCGGGTGGTCCTGGAGGTCCAGCCCGGCTTCCAGGAGCGGCCGAGCGACCTCGAGCACGTGTACGTCCGCTCCCTCGCCGGCGTCCCGGTGCAGCTCTCGGCCATCGCCCGCTGGCACGAGGAGCCGGCGTCGCTGTCGGTCAACCACCAGGGACAGTTCCCGGCCGTCACCCTCTCCTTCAACCTGGCCCCCGAGGTATCGCTCTCGCAGGCGCTCGACGCGGTGCGCAAGGCCGAGGCGCAGATCCGCCTCCCGGCCAGCGTGAACGCCTCGTTCCAGGGCACCGCCCAGGCCTTCGTGCAGTCGCTCGCGAGCGAGCCGTGGCTCATCCTGGCGGCGCTGATCGCCATCTACATCGTGCTGGGGGTGCTCTACGAGAGCCTGGTGCACCCCCTCACCATCCTCTCCACCCTCCCCTCGGCCGGCGTGGGCGCGCTGCTCGCGCTGATGGCGGTCCACACCGAGTTCAGCATCATCGGGCTCATCGGCATCATCCTGCTCATGGGCATCGTGAAGAAGAACGCCATCATGATGATCGACTTCGCCATCGAGGCGGAGCGCGACGAGGGGCTCTCCACCCGCGAGGCCATCCACAAGGCCTGCCTGCTGCGCTTCCGGCCCATCATGATGACCACCCTGGCGGCGCTCCTCGGCGGCCTGCCGCTGGCGCTCGGCAGCGGCGTCGGGGCCGAGCTGCGGCGGCCCCTCGGCATCACCATCGTGGGCGGGCTCCTCTTCTCGCAGCTGCTCACCCTGTTCACGACGCCGGTGATCTACGTCGCGCTCGACCGGTTCACCCGCCGGCGCCGCAGGGTGGACGTGCTCTCGGGGGAGCGCGCCGGCGACGCCGCCGGCCCCGCGTAGAGCTCCAGGATCTCCGCCGGCGAGAGCTCGCCGCCGCGCTCCTCGGTGCGGCGCTGCACCACCGCGGCGAAGGCCTGCAGCTCCTCGCGCGGGAGCCGCACCCCGCCGTGCTCCTCGAGCACCCAGGCCACCCCGCCCTTTCCGGACTGGCTGTTCACCCGGATCACCGCCTCGTAGGTGCGCCCCACGTCGGCGGGGTCGATGGGCAGGTACGGCACCTCCCAGCGCGCGCCGTCGCCGCGCCGCAGCGCCGCGAACCCCTTCTTGATGGCGTCCTGGTGTGAGCCCGAGAAGGCGGTGTAGACGAGGCGCCCGGCGTAGGGGTGGCGCGGGTGGACCGGCAGCCGGGTGGCCCGCTCCGCCGCGGCCACCAGCGCGTCGAGGTCGGCGAGGTCGAGGCCGGGGTCGATCCCCTGGCTGAAGAGGTTCATGGCCAGGGTGACCAGGTCGACGTTGCCGGTCCGCTCGCCGTTGCCGAAGAGCGTCCCCTCCACCCGATCCGCGCCGGCGAGCAGCGCCAGCTCTGCCGCCGCCACCGCGGTGCCGCGGTCGTTGTGCGGGTGGACCGAGAGCAGGTAGCGCTCGCGCCCGGGGCAGTGGCGCAGGAACCACTCCACCTGGTCGGCGTAGACGTTGGGGGTCGCCATCTCCACCGTGGCCGGAAGGTTCAGGATCATTCGGCGCTCGGGCGAGGCGCCCCACTCGTCCATCACCGCCGCGCAGATCTCGACCGCGAAGTCGAGCTCGGTGCCGGTGAAGCTCTCCGGCGTGTACTCGAAGGTGATCTCGGTTTCCGGCATGGCGGCGGCGAGCTCGCGCGCGAGCCGCGTGCCCTCGAGCGCGATGGCGACGACGCCGGCCCGGTCCTTGCCGAACACCACCCGGCGCTGCAGCTCCGAGGTGGAGTTGTAGAGGTGCACCACCGCGCGGCGGGCGCCGCGGATGGCGTCGAAGGTGCGGCGGATGAGCGGCTCGCGGGCCTGGGTGAGCACCTGGATGGTCACGTCCGCGGGGACGCTGTCCCCCTCGATGAGCTCGCGCACGAAGTCGAGCTCCGGCTGCGACGCGGCCGGGAAGCCCACCTCGATCTCCTTGAAGCCGGTGGCGACCAGGGTCTCGAAGAGCGCCCGCTTGCGCTCGGGGCCCATGGGGTCGGCCAGCGCCTGGTTCCCGTCGCGGAGGTCGACGGAGCACCAGGCGGGCGCGCGGCGCAGCACGGCGGCGGGCCAGCGCCGCTCGGGCAGCGAGACCGGGGGGAAGGGACGGTACTTGTGGACGGGCATGCGCGACATGAAACGCTCCTTCGGCGGAGGTGAAGGCCGAAGAGGTGTTCCGTCGGGCGTTGCGCGGGTCCTCTCCGGCCGGGAAGGCGGAAGAGGTCGCGCGGCGGTCAGGCCAGGGCGAGCTCTCCCGCCTGGCTAAGAAGTCGACCGCTGCGCAGTGACGCTGACATCGAAGGGCACGTTAGCCCGGAGGTTGTCTCCCGGTCAAGTTGGCCCGTACGGGGGTCCCTCACCCGGGTCCGCCGGCACCGCGGCGAGCGCACTAAACTCACAGTGGTGCCCGACGACCTCCTCCTCGAGACCCGCGCCCTGACCAAGGAGTTCGGCGGTTTCCTGGCGGTGAAGCACGTGGACCTGCGCGTGCGCCGGGGAGCCATCCACGCGCTCATCGGTCCGAACGGCGCCGGCAAGACCACCGTCTTCAACCTCCTCACCCGCTTCCTCCCGCCCACCTCCGGAAGCATCTGGTTCGAGGGGCGCGACATCACCCGCGAGCGGCCGGCGCGGGTGGCGCGCCAGGGGGTGGTGCGCTCCTTCCAGATCTCGGCGGTCTTCCCCAGCCTCACCGCCCTCGAGAACGTGCGGGTGGCGCTGCAGCGCGCCCGGGGCGGGACCTTCCAGTTCTGGCGCTCGGAGCGCGTGCTCGACGCGCTCGACGCCCCCGCGCTGGCGCTCCTCGCCGACGTCGGGCTGGAGGCCCAGCGCGACGTGCCGGCGGTGGAGCTGCCCTACGGCCACAAGCGCGCCCTCGAGCTCGCCACCACCCTCGCGCTCGAGCCGACCCTGCTGCTGCTCGACGAGCCCACCCAGGGCATGGGGCACGAGGACGTGGGGAAGGTGGCGGAGCTGATCCGCCGCGCCGCCGCCGGTCGGACCGTGCTGATGGTGGAGCACAACCTGCCGGTGGTGGCCGGGCTCTGCGACACCATCACGGTGCTCCAGCGCGGGGCCATCCTGGCCGAGGGGAGCTACGCCGCGGTCTCGCAGGATCCCCGGGTGCTCGAGGCGTACATCGGGGTACCGGCGTGAGCGGCGGCCCGGGCGAGCTGCTGCGGGTCACCGGCCTGCACGCGTTCTACGGCGAGTCGCACATCCTGCACGGCGTCGATTTCTCGGTGGGCAAGGGCGAGCTGGTGACCCTCCTCGGCCGCAACGGCTCTGGGCGCACCACCACGCTCAAGGCCATCCTGGGGCTCACCGGGAAGCGCAGCGGCTCGGTGCTGCTCGACGGCCGCGAGACCATCGGGATGCCCACCCACCGCATCGTCCACCTGGGCCTCGGCTGGTGCCCGGAGGAGCGCGGCATCTTCGCCTCGCTCTCGGCGGAGGAGAACCTGCTCCTCCCGCCGGCGGTGGCGAGCGGCGGCATGAGCGTGGACGAGATCTACGAGATGTTCCCCAACCTGGCCGAGCGCCGGCGCAGCCCGGGGGGCCGCCTCTCCGGCGGCGAGCAGCAGATGCTGGCGCTGGCGCGCATCCTGCGCACCGGGGCCAGGCTCCTCCTGCTCGACGAGATCACCGAGGGGCTGGCGCCGGTCATCGTGCAGGCGCTCGGCAAGGCGGTGGCGAGCCTCAAGCAGCGGGGCTTCACCGTGGTGCTGGTGGAGCAGAACTTCCGCTTCGCCGCGCCGCTGGCCGACCGCCACTACCTGCTCGAGCACGGCCGCATCGTCGACCAGATCCCCGCCGGCGCCCTGGCGGCGCGCGAGCCGGAGCTGCACCACTTCCTCGGAGTCTGATGGACCCCGTCACAAGGAGAGCCACGTGAACCGCACCCGCATCCCACAGCTGGCCCTGGCGTTGCTCGCAGCCCTTCCCCTCGCCGCCGCCGCCGCCGGAGTCTCCGACGGCGTGGTCAAGGTGGGCGTCCTCACCGACATGACCGGCGCCTACTCCGACCTGGCCGGCCCCGGCTCGGTGGCCGCCGCCCAGATGGCCGCCGAGGACTTCGGCGGCAAGGTGCTCGGCAAGCCCATCGTGGTGATCTCGGCCGACCACCAGAACAAGGCCGACGTCGCCTCCAACGTCGCCCGCCGCTGGTTCGACCAGGAGCAGGTGGACGTGGTGGCGGACCTGGTCTCCTCCTCCACCGCGCTGGCGGTGATGCCGGTGGCGGCGCAGAAGAAGCGCATCACCCTGCTCTCGGGCCCCGGCTCCGACCCCATCACCGGCGACAAGTGCACCGCCTACAACGTCCATTACACCTATGACACCTACTCGCTCGCCCATGGCACCGGCAGCGCGGTGGTGCAGCAGGGCGGCAAGAGCTGGTTCTTCATCACCGCCGACTACGTCTTCGGACGCACCCTCGAGGAGGACACCGCCTCGGTGGTGAAGTCCTCGGGTGGCAAGGTGCTGGGCGCGGTGCGCGCCCCGTTCCCCACCGCCGACTTCTCCTCCTACCTGCTCCAGGCGCAGTCCTCGGGCGCGCAGATCGTCGGCCTCGCCAACGCCGGCGCCGACACCGTCAACTCCATCAAGCAGGCTCACGAGTTCGGGATCACCCCGAAGCAGAGCCTGGCCGGCCTGCTGGTCTTCATCTCGGACATCCACAGCCTGGGGCTCGAGGCTTCGCAGGGGCTGTACCTCACCACCGCCTTCTACTGGGACCACGACGAGGAGAGCCGCAAGTGGGCGCAGCGCTTCTTCGCCCGCACCAAGAAGATGCCGACCATGGTGCACGCCGGCGTCTACTCCGAGATCACCCACTACCTGAAGGCGGTGCAGGCGGCGGGCACCGACGACGCCGACGCGGTGATGAAGAAGATGAAGGAGACGCCGGTGAACGACTTCTTCGCCAGGAACGGCCACATCGGCGCGGACGGCCTGCACCGGCACGACATGTACCTGGCGCGCGTGAAGGCCCCCAAGGACTCGAAGAAGCCCTGGGACTACTACCAGATCCTCAAGACCATCCCGCCCGAGCAGGCCTTCCCGGCGCTCGCCGGCTCGAAGTGCCCCCTCGTGAAGAAGTAGCCGCCCCGTGACCCAGGCCCTCTTCGGCCAGCTGCTGGTCGGGCTCATCAACGGCTCGTTCTACGCGCTGTTGAGCCTCGGCCTCGCCATCATCTTCGGGCTGCTCGACGTGGTGAACTTCGCCCACGGCGCGCAGTACATGCTCGGCGCCTACCTGGCGTGGATGGGGCTCACCTGGCTCGGGATCGGCTACTGGGTCGCGCTCTTCGCCGCTCCGGCGGCGGTGGGGCTCCTCGGCATGGCGGTGGAGCGGCTCCTGCTCCGCCGCCTGCGCGGGCTCGACAACCTGTACGGCCTCCTGCTCACCTTCGGGCTCGCGCTGGTGGTGGAGGGGCTCTTCCGGCAGGGGTTCGGCATCTCGGGGAACGGCTACCCGGTCCCGCCGCAGCTCGCCGGGGCGAAGAACTTGGGCTTCATGGTGCTGCCCATCTACCGGGCCTGGGCGGTGGCGGTCTCGCTGGCGGTCTGCTTCGCGAGCTGGCTGGTGATCGAGAAGACCCGGCTCGGCTCCTACCTGCGCGCCGGCACCGAGAACCCGCAGGTCCTGCAGGCCTTCGGCGTCAACGTGCCGCTCATGTTCACCGTGACCTACGGGTTCGGCGCCGCCCTCGCCGCCTTCGCGGGGGTGGTGGCGGCGCCGGTCTACCAGGTCACCCCCACCATGGGCTCGCAGGTGATCATCGTGGTCTTCGCGGTGGTGGTGATCGGCGGCATGGGCTCGATCCTGGGGGCCATCGTCACCGGGCTCGGGCTCGGCCTGCTCGAGGGGCTCGCCAAGTTCTTCTGGCCCGAGGTGTCGGCCACGGTAGTCTTCGTGGCCATGGCCCTGGTGCTCCTCGTCCGTCCCGCCGGGCTGTTCGGGAGGCAGAAGTGAGCGCGCGCGCCCGCCTGCTCCTCGGCTACGGCCTGCTGGTGCTGCTCGGGCTCGGCGCCCCGTTCCTGGTCTACCCGGTCTTCGCCATGAACGTGCTCTGCCTTGCCCTGTTCGCGAGCGCGTTCAACCTGCTGCTCGGCTACGCGGGCCTGCTCTCGTTCGGCCACGCCGCCTTCCTCGGAGCCGCGGCCTACGCCGCCGGCTACGTCACCCGCGAGTGGGGACTGCCGACTGAGGCCGGGCTCCTGGCCGGCGTGGTGGTCGGGGCGTCGCTGGGGCTCGTCTTCGGAGCGCTCGCCATCCGGCGCTCCGGCATCTACTTCGCGATGATCACCCTCGGCTTCGCGCAGCTGGTCTACTTCCTCGCCATCCAGATCCCCTGGACCGGCGGCGAGGACGGCTTCCAGGGCATCCCCCGCGGGCGGCTGCTCGGCATGGTGGACCTCGAGCGTCCGCTCGTCATGTACTACTTCGTGTACGCGGTGTTCCTGGCCGCCTTCTGGCTCATCCAGCGGGCCATCGCCTCCCCGTTCGGCCACGTGCTGCGCGCCATCCGAGAGAACGAGCCGCGGGCGCTGTCGCTCGGCTACGACGTGGCCCGCTACAAGCTCACCGCCTTCGTGCTCTCGGCGGCCCTCTCCGGGCTGGCGGGCGCGCTGCGGGCCTTCGTGAACCAGTTCGCCGCCCTGCCCGACCTCCACTGGCACACCTCCGGCGCGGTGGTGCTGATGACGCTCCTGGGCGGGATGGGGACCGTCACCGGGCCGTCGGTGGGGGCGCTGCTCGTGGGCGCGCTCGAGAACTACCTTGCGAGCCTGGGCTCGTGGGTGACGGTCATCACCGGGACGGTCTTCGTCCTCTGCGTGCTGTCGTTCCGCCGCGGCATCGTCGGCGAGGTGCGGGCCCTCGTGAAGCGGTCGTCCTGAAGCGAGGAGGAAGCCATGGCGGGACAGCTGGAGGGCCGGACGGCCCTCGTCACCGGCGGCGCGAGCGGCATCGGCCTCGCGATCGCCAAGGCCTTCGCGCGCGAGGGGGCGCGGGTGGCCCTCGCCGACCTCGCCGGGCCGGCGGCGGAGGCCGCGGCGGCCGGGCTGGGCGGCGGGGCCATGGGCGTGCGCTGCGACGTGACCAGCGAGGCGGAGGTGAACGCGGCGCTCGACCGGACGGTCGCCACCTTCGGCCGGCTCGACGTGCTGGTGAACAACGCCGGGCTCCAGTTCGTCTCGCCGCTCGAGGAGTTCCCCACAGAGAAGTTCGAGCTGCTGGTGCGGGTCATGCTCGTGGGGCCCTTCCTCGCGACCAGGCGGATCTTCCCGCAGATGAAGCGGCAGCGCCACGGGCGGATCCTCAACATGGCCTCGGTGAACGGCCTCATCGGCTTCGCCGGCAAGGCGGCCTACAACAGCGCCAAGCACGGGCTCGTCGGCCTCACCAAGGTCACGGCGCTGGAGGGGGCGACCCACGGCATCACCGCGAACGCCCTCTGCCCCGGCTACGTCGACACCCCGCTGGTGCGGAACCAGCTCGCCGACCTCGCCCGGACCCGCGGCGTCCCGCTCGAGAAGGTCCTGGAGGAGGTCATCTACCCGCTCGTGCCGCAGCGGCGGCTGCTCGACGTGGAGGAGATCGCCCGCTACGCGGTCTTCCTCGCGGCCGACGGCGCGGCCGGGATCACCGGGCAGGCGGTGGTGATCGACGGGGGCTACACCGCACAGTAGCGCGAGCCCCGGAGCCCCTCCTCGCCCTGGGCGCGCCACGTCCTGGCCCCCGCCGGGTCAGCTGCAGCCGTGCCTCCGAAGTGGGATGCTCGCTCCGATCGCAGCGCGGAGGTGAGCCTTGCCCTGGTCCTGGCCGCGGTTCCTCGAGGGAGTGGTGGCCGGCGCGCTCGTCGCCGCGTGCGCTGGCGCGGCCGCGTCGCCGCCCGCCGCCTCCCGGCCGCAGCTCTTCCAGGCCGAGCCGCCTCCGTTCACGCCCGGCATCTTCCCCTGTTCCCAGTGCCATACGGACCCCGGCGATCCCACCCGCCGCGCGCTCGGCTTCCACGACGACGTCCAGGGCCGGTTCGACCACGACGCCGAGCACCGCTGGTGCCTCGACTGCCACGACCGGGCTGACCGCGACGTGCTCCACCTCTCCTCCGGCGAGAAGGTGCCCTTCACCGAGTCCTACCGGCTCTGCGGGCAGTGTCACGGCGACAAGTTCCGCGACTGGCGCGCCGGCGTGCACGGGAAACGCGTCGGCTCGTGGAGCGGGGCCAAGACCTACTTCCTCTGCGTGAACTGCCACGACCCGCACTCGCCTCGCTTCAAGCCGCTGCGGCCGGAGCCGCGGCCACTGCGCCCCGAGGAGCAGCGATGAGCGTGCCGGGACGCCCCTCGTCGCCCTCCCCGCCGATCTCGCGACGGCGGTTCCTCGGCCAGTCGCTGGCGGTCGCGGCCTCGGCGGCGGCCGCGGGCTGCGGCGTGGAGGAGCTGCTCGGCCGCAGCTTCCGCGAGCTGTCGCGCGAGGACGTGAGGAAGGTGCTGGCCCGGGCCGAGCGGCGGCAGTCGGCCCGCTTCGGCCGGCCGGTGAAGGTGGACGCCGCCGGGCCGCTGCCGGGGGTCGAGTTCGGGTACGGCCTCGACCTCTCGCGCTGCATCGGCTGCCGACGCTGCGTCTACGCCTGTGTGAAGGAGAACAACCCGTCGCGGCACCACCCCCAGATCCACTGGATCCGCGTGCTCGAGCTCGACAAGGCGCGCGGCGTGGACCTCGCCCACGCCGACGTCTACTACGACGCCGAGCAGGTCCCGCGCCCCGGCCACTTCTACATGCCGGTGCAGTGCCAGCAGTGCCGCAAGCCGCCGTGCGTCAAGGTCTGCCCGGTGGGCGCCACCTGGCAGGAGCCGGACGGGATCGTGGTGGTGGACTACGACTGGTGCATCGGCTGCCGCTGCTGCATGGCGGCCTGCCCCTACGGCGCGCGCCACTTCAACTGGGCCGAACCGGAGCTGCCCGCCGCCGAGCTCAACCCCGACACCCACTACCTCGGCAACCGCCCCCGCCCCAAGGGCGTGGTGGAGAAGTGCACCTTCTGCATCCAGCGCGTGCGCCGCGGCCGCTACCCGGCCTGCGTAGAGGCCTGCCCGGTGGGCGCGCGCAAGTTCGGGAACCTGCTCGACCCGGAGAGCGAGATCCGCCAGGCGATGGACCGCAAGCGGGTCTTCATCCTCAAGGAGGAGCTGGGGACGCAGCCTAGGTTCTTCTACTTCTACGCGACGTGAGGAGGAGGTCCTCGTGGGACTGTTGCGCTTCGCCGGCGGCTGCGCCCGGGTCCTCGGGCGCGGCGGGCGCGCCTACCGGGCCTGGGTGGCCCTGCTCCTCGGCATGATCGCCGCCGGCGCGCTCGCGTACGCGCACCAGGCGCGGCTCGGGCTCATCGCCACCAACATGCGAGACCAGGTCTCCTGGGCCTTCTACGTGGGCAACTTCACCTTCCTGGTGGGCGTGGCGGCCGCGGCGGTGCTGCTCGTCATCCCGGCCTACGTCTACGACTGGAAGCCCATCAAGGAGGTGGTGATCCTGGGCGAGCTGCTCGCCATCTCCGCCATCGTGATGTGCCTGCTCTTCATCCTGGTCGACATGGGGCGGCCCGATCGCTTCCTGCACATCGTCCCGCTGCTCGGCACGCCGCACTGGCCGTCGTCGCTGCTCACCTGGGACGCGCTGGTGCTGAACCTCTACCTGCTGGTGAACCTGGCGGTGGTGGTGCACATCCTCTATCGCGCCTACCAGGGCCGCCACTACGACCCGCGGGTGGTGGTGCCGCTGGTGCTCTTCTCGATCCCCATGGCGGTGTCGACCCACACCGTCACGGCCTTCCTCTACAACGGGATGGCGGCCCGCCCGTACTGGAACGCCTCGATCCTGGCGCCGCGCTTCCTCGCCTCGGCCTTCTGCTCCGGCCCGGCGGTGCTCCTGGTGCTGTTCCAGGTGCTGCGCCGGACCACCGGCCTGGAGATCAAGGACGAGGCCATCTCCAAGGTGGCGGAGCTGATGGCCTACACCATGTTCCTGAACCTGTTCCTGCTCGGGGCCGAGCTCTTCAAGGAGTACTACTCGGCGACCGAGCACCTCCGCTACACGCAGTACTTCTGGAGCGGCCTCGGCCCGCACCGCGCGCTCGTGCCGTACGCCTGGAGCGGGCTCGCCTGCAGCGTGGTCGCCTTCCTGCTGTTCCTCGTGCCGCGGACGCGCCACCACCCGGTGACCCTCAACGTCGGCTGCGCCCTCATCTTCGCCGGGGTCTACATCGAGAAGGGTATGGGGCTCGTCATCCCGGGGATGACGCCCGACACGCTGGGGGAGATCTACGAGTACCGCCCCACGCTCACCGAGTGGCTGGTCGCCGTCGGGATCTTCGGGGTCGGCTTCCTGGTCTTCACCGCGCTGGTGAAGGTGGCGGTGCCGATCCTCTCCGGCCAGTTCCGCGCCGCGGGCGCGGAGGGCGCGCCGTCAGCGGCCCCGGCCTGAGCGACCGGGACCGCCGGCTCGAGCGCACGGCTCAGGCCTTGCCGTGGGAGCAGCTGCAGGCCAGCTGCGGAGCGGGGGCGGGCGGAGTCTGGGCCGCGGTCACGTGCGCGCTCTTCCCCCCCGCCGCCAGGATGCGATCGGAGCTGGCGTCGCCGGCGCGGACGGCGGGGGCGGCCACGAGCGCGGTGAGGACTGCGAGTCCAGCGAGGGTGCGGGTCAGCATGGTGTCCATCCTTCGCCGGCGAGGAGGCGCGACCGCGAGCCCGCCGGCTGGAGCATCGCTGGCCAGGGAGAAATGCATCGAGCGGGCCAGCGACATCCCCCGCGCCAAAGGCCGTAAACAGGGCGGTTTCGCGGGAGGCGACCGCCCCGCCGGATCACGGCGTAACCGCGCCCATCACCCCCGCGGCTCCGGTCAGACGTTCACTCGCGACATCATCTGCTCCGGGTAGCGCGTCCCGGCGGCCGCGCCCCTCGGCGCCACCTCGTCGATGCGCCGGAGCTCCCCCTCGGTGAGCGTCACCGCGGCCGCGGCCACGTTCTCCTCGAGGTGCCTGCGGGTGGTGGTGCCGGGGATGGGCACGAGGTCCGGCCCGCGCGCGAGCACCCAGGCGAGCGCGAGCTGGGCCGGCTTCAGGCTCCGGGCCTCGGCCAGCTCGCGGATCCGCGCGACCAGGTCGAGGTTCTTCTGGAAGTTCTCTCCCTGGAAGCGCGGCGTGTTGCGACGGTAGTCGTCCGCCGGCAGGTCCTCGAAGCGCTGGAAGCGGCCGGTGAGGAACCCGCGCCCGAGCGGGCTGTAGGCCACGAACCCGATCCCGAGCTCGCGCACCGCCGGCAGGATCTCGTCGTCCGGGTCCCGGCTCCAGAGCGAGTACTCGGTCTGGAGGGCGGTGATGGGGTGCACGGCGTGGGCGCGGCGGAGGGTGGCCGGCGCCGCCTCGGAGAGGCCGAGGAACCGCACCTTGCCCGCGTTCACCAGTTCCGCCATCGCCCCCACCGTCTCCTCGATGGGCACGCTGACGTCGACCCGGTGCTGGTAGTAGAGATCGATGCAATCGACGCCGAGCCGCCTCAGCGAGGCGTCACAGGCGGCGCGCACGTACTCCGGCCGGCCGTTGATGCCCACCCAGCTTCCGTCCGGACGCCGCTCGTTGCCGAACTTGGTGGCGAGCTCGACGCGGGTGCGGCGATCGCGGATCGCCCGCCCCACCAGTTCCTCGTTCTTGAAGGGGCCGTACATGTCGGCGGTGTCGAGGAAGGTGACGCCGAGGTCGATGGCGCGGTGGATGGTGGCGATCGACTCCGCCTCGTCCGCGCCGGCGTAGAACTCGCTCATCCCCATGCAGCCGAGCCCCAGCGCGGACACCGTGAGCCCCTGCGAACCGAGCTTGCGTCGTTCCATCCCGCCAATCTAGCGCCGCGACGCCGCGCCGCAGCGAGAACGTCCTCGGCGCGTAACCGCTCCGGTTACCCTGTGGCGCGGCGCGCGGCGCGCAAGCGCCGTGAAACGCGCGATTCCCGCGAATCGCCGTCGGTTCGGACCTTTCGCGTTGGCCCGAAGGGTGCAAAGCTGGGCGCCATGTTGCGCTCGTTCGCCTCCCTGGCCCTCCTGCTCGCCGCCGCCGCCGCGGCGCAGGAACCGCACCCCACCGCGCCGCCGGATCCCACCGACCCGTTGCTCGACGCGCTCATCGCGGAGGCGCTGACGCACCGCCCCGAGCACGCCCAGGCCTCCGCCGTCGTCGAGGCCGAGCGCGAACGGGTGCCGCAGGCCGGCGCGCTCCCCGATCCGATGCTCTCCGTCGGCATCCAGAACGACGGGTTCAAGGAGATCCAGATCGGCAAGATGGAGACGAGCTACCTGCAGTTCATGGTGACGCAGCCCTTCTTCTTCCCCGGGAAGCGCGGCCTGCGCAGCGACGTGGCCCGCCTCGGCGCCGACGCCGCCGAGGCAGCGATCGCGCGGGTGCGGCTCTCGATCGAGGCCGAGGTGCGGCGCGGCTACCTCGAGCTCCTGCTGGCGCGCGATCAGCTCGCCCTGCTCGAGCGGACCGAGGCGCTCTGGGAGCAGTCGGAGAAGCTAGCCCGGACCCGCTACGCGGTGGGCGAAGGCGCGCAGTCGGACCTGCTCCGCGCCCAGCTCGAGCGGATGCGGCTGCGGCAGCAGCGGCTCGCCCTCGAGGTGCGGGAGCGCAACCGGCTGCAGGAGCTGAACCGGCTGCGGGGCCGCCCCCTCGCCGAGCCCCTCCCCACCACCCGCCGGGCCCGCGACCTCGCCGACCCCTCCGGGACCACCCTCGAGGAGGCGCTGGCCGACGCCGAGGCGCGCAGCCCGGAGCTGGCGCAGGCGCGGCTCGCCCAGGCCCAGGCGGAGCGGCGGGTCGCTCTCGCGCGCCGCGAGACGCTGCCCGACTTCTCGGTGAGCGCGGGGATCATGGCACGCGGCCAGCTCGATCCGATGTGGGCGCTCTCGTTCGGCGTGAACCTGCCGGTCTGGTCGGGCAGCAAGCAGGACCGCGCCGTGGCCGAGAGCGCGGCGCGGGCCCGCGGGGCCGGCCACGGGGAGCAGGCGGTGCGGGAGCTCCTGCGGCTTCGGACCGAGGAGCGGCTCGCGCTGCTGGCGAGCGCCCGGGACACCACCCTGCTCTTCCGGCAAGGGCTGCTGGTCCAGTCGGAGGCGGTGGCGAACAGCACGCTCTCCCAGTACCAGACCGGGAGCGTCCCCTTCGCGTCGGTGCTCGACGCCCTCAACGCCTGGATCGCCACCCAGAACGGCTTCCTCGACGCCGTCGGGCAGCTGCACCGGGTGGCCATCGCCCAGCGCGAGCTGTCGCTCGAGTCGCCCTCCGGCCCGTCGGGCGCCATGCAGACCGGCCCGGTGCCCGGCGCCGGCTCCGCGATGGGCGGGCAGAAGGCGATGGGCAGCGCCGCGGGCGCCGGGGCGGCGGCGGCCGAGCCGGACACCGGCGGCGCCACCTCCTCGGGCGGCATGTGATCGACAGGAACGAGAGAACGATGATCGACCAGAACCCCTCCCCCGCGCGCCGCTTCGGCAAGGCCGCGCTCGCCCTCACCCTCATCGCCGGGGTCGCGCTCGGCGTCGGCTCCGCCACGCTCCTCGGGCGCAAGCCGGCGCACGAGCACGCGCACGCCGGAGGTCCCGCCGCCGAACCCGCGAAGGTGAAGTACCAGTGCCCCATGCACCCGACCATCGTGCAGGACCACCCCGGCGAGTGCCCGATCTGCGGGATGCAGCTCGTGGCCATGGCAGGCGCGGGCGCGCCGGGGCCGGGCGCGGCCGCCAAGGCCGGCGAGCGCAAGGTGAAGCTCTACCGCTCGCCGATGGACCCGAAGCAGACCTCGCCCACCCCGCGCAAGGACGAGATGGGCATGGACTACCTGCCGGTCTACGAGGACGAGCTCGCGGGCGAAGCTGGCTCGAAGGTGGAGGGGCTCGCCACCGTCAACATCGATCCGTCGCGGCAGCAGCTCATCGGCCTCGCCACCGCCCCGGCCTCCCTTGGTCCGGTGGGCGCGAGCTGGCGCACGGTGGGCCGGGTGGCGGTGGACGAGACCCACGTGCGCCACATCAACGTGAAGGTGAACGCCTTCGTGGAGCACATCTACGTCGACTTCATCGGCAAACCGGTGAGGAAGGGCGACCCGCTCTTCTCGATCTACAGCCCCGAGCTCCTGAGCCTGCAGAGCGAGTACCTGCTCGCCCGCGACACCCAGAAGGCGCTCGCCGGCAGCCAGCTCACCGGCGCGAGCGGGGACGACCTGGTCGCGGCGGCCCGCCGGCGCCTCGAGCTGTGGGACATCCCTTCCTCCGAGATCCGCGAGCTGGAGCGGACCGGGAAGCCCAAGAAGGCGCTGACTCTCTACTCGCCCATCAGCGGCGTGGTGACGCAGAAGAGCGTGGTCCACGGCATGCGGCTCAACGCCGGCGACATGCCCTACGAGATCACCGATCTCACCGAGGTCTGGGTGCTCGCCGACGCCTACGAGTCGGACCTCTCGCGCATCCGCGTCGGCACCTCCGCCTCGCTCTCCCTGCAGGCCTTCCCGAACCGAGCCTTCCACGGCAAGGTGGCCTTCGTCGACCCCATCCTCGACCCCAAGACCCGCACCGCCAAGGTGCGCCTCTCCTTCCCGAACCCGAGGGGCGAGCTCAAGCCGGAGATGTTCGGCGAGGTGACCCTCGAGACGGCGCCGCGCCAGGGGCTCCACGTCCCCGCCGACGCGGTCATCGACTCCGGGACGCAGAAGGTGGTCTTCGTGAGCCTGGGCGAGGGCAAGTTCCAGCCGCGCGCGGTGGAGGTGGGCCAGGCCAGCGGCGACCAGATCGAGGTGCTGAAGGGGCTGGCCGCCGGCGACCAGGTGGTCACCCGCGCCAACTTCCTCGTGGACTCGGAGTCGCGCCTGCGCGCCTCGCTCGCCGCCATGGGAGGGAAGTAGCCCCATGATCAAGGCGATCATCCGGTTCTCGGCGGAGAACCGCTACCTCGTCATCGCCGCCACCATCGTCCTGCTCATCATCTCCTTCTGGACGATGCGCAACATCCCGCTCGACGCGCTGCCCGACCTCTCGGACACGCAGGTGATCGTCTACTCCAAGTGGGATCGCAGCCCGGACATCATCGAGGACCAGGTCACCTACCCCATCACCGCGGCGCTGCTGGGCGCGCCCAAGGTGAAGGCCATCCGCGGCTTCTCCGACTTCGGCTACAGCTACGTGTACGTCATCTTCGAGGACGGCACCGACATGTACTGGGCCCGCACCCGCGTGCTCGAGTACCTCTCGAAGATCCTGCCGCAGCTGCCGAAGGGGGTCTCGACCGAGCTCGGACCGGACGCCACCAGCGTGGGCTGGACCTTCCAGTACGCGCTGGTGGATCACTCCGGCAAGCACTCCTCCGACGAGCTGCGCAGCTACCAGGACTGGTTCCTGCGCTACGCCCTCCAGAGCGTGCCGGGCGTCTCCGAGGTGGCCACCGTAGGCGGCCAGGTGAAGCAGTACCAGGTCTCGGTGAGCCCGACCCAGCTCGCCGCCTACAAGCTGCCGCTCTCGGCGGTGATCGACGCCGTCCGCAAGGGGAACAACGACGTGGGCGGCCGGCTGGTGGAGTACTCCGGCCGCGAGTACATGGTCCGCGGCCGAGGCTACGTGAAGTCGATCAAGGACATCGAGCAGATCGTCCTCAAGACCGACCGCGGCACCCCCACCACCATCAAGGACGTCGCCACCGTGGCCCTCGGCCCCGAGATCCGGCGCGGCATCGCCGACCTCGACGGCAAGGGAGACGTGGTGGGCGGCATCGTGGTGATGCGCCAGGGCGAGAACGCCCTCAACCTCATCGACCGGGTGAAGGCCAAGATCGCCGAGCTCAAACCCTCCCTCCCCGAGGGCGTCGAGGTGGTCACCACCTACGACCGCTCCGAGCTCATCGACCACGCCATCGAGACCGTCAAGGGGAAGCTCATCGAGGAGATCATCGTCGTCTCGATCATCATCCTCATCTTCCTCTGGCACTTCCCGTCCGCCCTCATCCCCATCGTCACCATCCCGGTGAGCGTCGCGCTGGCCTTCATCCCCATGTACATGTTCGGCCTGAACGCCAACCTCATGTCGCTCGCCGGCATCGCCATCTCCATCGGCGTGCTGGTGGACGGGGCCATCGTCGAGGTGGAGAACGCCTACAACAAGATTTACCACTGGCAAGCCGGTGGGAAGAAAGGTGACTTCCACAAGGTGCGGCTCGAGGCGCTCCTGGAGGTGGGGCCGGGGGTCTTCTTCTCGCTGCTGGTCATCGCCGTCGCCTTCTTGCCGGTCTTCACGCTGGTGGATCAGGAAGGCCGCCTCTTCCGCCCGCTCGCCTTCTCCAAGAACTTCGCGATGGCCATCGCCGCGCTCCTGGCGGTCACCCTCGACCCGGCCATGCGCATGCTCTTCGCGCGCATCGAGCCCTTCACCTTCAAGCCCAGGTTCCTGGCGTGGAGCGCCACCCGGCTCTTCGTCGGCACGTACTACTCGGAGGAGCGGCACCCCATCAGCCGGGCGCTGCACCGCGTCTACGAGGGGCCCTGCCGCTTCGTGCTACGCCACCCCAGGGCGACCATCGGCGCGGCGCTCCTCCTCGTCCTCACCTCCATCCCGGTCTTCCTGAAGCTCGGCTCGGAGTTCATGCCGCCGCTCAACGAGGGCACCCTCCTCTACATGCCCTCGGCGGTCGAGCCTGGCATGAGCGTGGCCGAGGCGCAGAAGGCGCTGCAGCTCCAGGACAAGATCCTGCGCACCTTCCCGGAGATCGAGCGGATCTTCGGCAAGGCCGGCCGCGCCTCCACCTCCACCGACCCGGCCCCCTTCACCATGATGGAGACCACCATCATCCTGAAGCCGGAGGCGCAGTGGCGCGAGAAGCCGCGCTGGTACTCCTCCTGGGCCCCCGAGTGGCTCAAGAGGCCCCTCCGCCCGTTCTGGCGCGACCGGATCACCGAGGACGAGCTCAAGAACGAGATGAACGCCGCGCTGCAGCTGCCCGGCATCTCCAACGCCTGGACCATGCCCATCCGCGGCCGGCTCGACATGCTCTCCACCGGCATCCGCACGCCGGTGGGGATCAAGATCTCCGGCGCGAAGCTCGAGACCATCGAGAAGCTGGCGCTCGACGTGGAGGCCGCCGTCCAGAAGGTGCCGGGCACGCGCAGCGTCTACGCCGAGCGCGTCGCTGGCGGCTACTTCCTCGACTTCGTCCTCAAGCGCGACCGGCTCGCCCGCTACGGCCTCTCGGTGGACGACGCCAACGACATGGTGATGACCGCGGTGGGCGGCGACAACCAGAGCACCACCATCGAAGGGCGCGAGCGCTACGGCATCAACGTGCGCTACGCCCGCGATTACCGCGAGGACCTCTCGGCGCTGAAGCGGGTGCTGCTGCCGCTCCCCTCGGGCCAGGGGCAGATCCCCATGGAGGAGATCGCCGACGTCAACATGGTCTCCGGCCCGGCGATGATCCGCGACGAGAACGGGCTCCTCGCCGGCTACGTCTACGTCGACTTCGACACCTCCGCCATCGACGTGGGGAGCTACGTCACCAGGGCCAAGGAGGCGGTGGCGGGGGCGGTGAAGCTCCCCGCCGGCTACGGCCTCATCTGGAGCGGCCAGTACGAGAACATGCTGCGGGTGAAGGAGCGGATGAAGCTGGTGCTGCCCCTCACCCTGGTGCTCATCTTCGCGCTCCTCTACATGAACACCAAGTCGAGCTTCAAGGCGATGATCGTGATGCTGGCCGTGCCGTTCTCGGCGATCGGCGCGGTCTGGCTGCTCTGGCTCCTCGGCTACAACGTCTCCATCGCCGTCTGGGTCGGGATGATCGCGCTCATGGGGCTCGACGCCGAGACCGGCGTCTTCATGCTCCTCTTCCTGGACCTCTCTCACGACGAGGCGAGGGCGCGGGGACAGCTCAACACCATCGAGGACCTCCGGGAGGCGATCGTCCACGGCGCCGTCAAGCGGGTGCGGCCCAAGGCCATGACGGTCTTCGCCGCCATGATCGGCCTGCTCCCCATCATGTGGTCCACCGGCACCGGCGCCGACCTCATGAAGCGGATCGCCGCCCCCATGGTGGGCGGCCTGGTGACCTCGTTCATCATGGAGCTCCTCGTCTACCCGGCCGTCTACTTCCTCTGGAAGAAGCGGGAGGTCCGGGACGGGCCGGTGACGGCGCTGCCCCCACCGGTGGAGGAGTTGGCGCAGCGAGCCTGACCGCTCATGGCCCGGCGCTCCGCAGCGCAGCACGATCGGTCTCCGGCTGGTGGCCATCACCGCGGAGCGCCGGGCCGCCAGTACCAGTCCCTCTTGGATGGAGGACCCACCGCATGAATCGCATCTTGATCGCCGCGGCGCTGACCCTGGCGCCACGCGTCGAGATCCGGGCGACCGAGCAGGGGTTCGATCCGGCGCTGGTGGTCGTGAAGAAGGGCGAGCGGATCCGGTTCGTCGTGACGCGAATCACCGAGAACGCGCCCGCCAAGGAGATCGTCCTGGACGAGGCCATCTTCTTCAAGGAGCTGCCGCTGAACCGTGCCGTGTCCGTCGCCTTCACGCCGGGCAAGACCGGCGAGTTCCCGTACACCAGCGGAAACGGCTCGGTCCGAGGGGTCCTGCGCGTGGACGACTGACCCGGAGAGGAGGAGCGCCATGGAGCAGCCCTCGAGCCTCCGCGCACCTTCGGCGTGGCCCGCGCGCCGGCGCCTGGTCGCGCTCGGGCTCATGGTGGTCGCTGTCGGCTTGGCGCATTTCGCGGTGCCGACCGGCACCCACCCCCTTCACGTCGTGCACGTGTTCCTGCGCGGCGCCTACCTCGTCCCCGTCGTGGCGGGCGCGGTCTGGTTCGGCTGGGTCGGCGGCGCGGGCACGGCCGCGGCCGTCAGCGCCACCTACCTCGCCCATGTGCTCCTCTCCTGGCCCGACCAGCCGATGGAGAACGCCAACCAGCTCGCCATGGTGGGCGTGTACGCCGCCTTCGGCGTCGTGGCGGGGGCGCTCGCCAGCGCCGAGGCGCGCCAGCGCAAGCTGCGCGAGGCCGTCGAGCGACGAGCACAGCGTGAGGCCATCCTGACCGCCATCGACGGGCTCCTCGCCGCGCTGGGGCTCCGGGACGAGTACACGCGGCGGCATGGGGAAGCGGTGTCTCGCCTCGCGCTGCGGATGGGCGAGCGCATGGGGCTCGGCGCCGAGGCGCTCGAGGAGCTTCGGCTCGCCGGGCTGGTCCACGATCTCGGCAAGATCGGCATCCGCGACGACATCCTGTTCAAGCCCGACCAGCTATCGGCCGACGAGCGCGCCCGCATCGAGCGCCACCCTTCCCTGGCCGCCCAGGTCCTCTCGGCGATCCCGGGCGCGGCGAAGATCTCCGGGCTGGTGCTCAGCCACCATGAGTCGCCCGACGGCTCCGGCTACCCCCGGCGGCTGGCCGGCGAGCAGATCCCCCTCGGTGCCCGTATCCTGCACGTCGCCGACGTCTACTCGGCCCTCGTTGACGAGCGGCCGTACAAGCTGGGGATGAGCAGCGCGGCGGCCTTGAGCGTGCTCGCCGCCGGCGCGGGTGCCAGCTTCGACGCGCGCTGCGTCGAGGTCCTCGTGGAGCTGCTGCACGGCGCGCCGGCCTGAAGATCGCCGTCCGCCGGGGAGCGCGCTGGCCGCGCGCGTGGCGCTTCACGTCGGGTGCGAGCGCTCGTGCGGGCCCGATCGAGGCCAGCGCGCGGGATCGCCGGGGCGGAGGCGCCACCGGCGATCCCGCCACCGACC
The DNA here is from genome assembly GCA_035656915.1 of Anaeromyxobacteraceae bacterium. Taxonomy (GTDB): domain Bacteria; phylum Myxococcota; class Myxococcia; order Myxococcales; family Anaeromyxobacteraceae; genus Anaeromyxobacter_B. The sequence goes on along the minus strand of DASRRJ010000001.1, from coordinate 12,457 downwards.
GGCTCAGGGAGCTGTCCAGACCTGCTGGATGAACGCCTTCTCGGCCTCCTGATCGACGGCGGCGCCCTTGGCCCCCGGGTCCGCCTTCATGGCGTGATTGTGGCGCGCGGCGTGAGAGGCCCGCTCGTCGGGCCCCCCGCCGTGGCAGTGGCAGTCGCGGTCGACGGACTGCCCCGCCATCGAGGCGTCCTGCTGGTGCGGCGTCACGTCGGAGGCGAAGGCCGGCGTGGCGACGAGCGCGAGCGCAGCGACGAACGCGAGAGAGAACCGTGGAGTGGTGATCGTCTTCATCTCAGCTTCTCCTGCCCGGGGATGGGAGCGACTCGGAAGGCCGGGCTCGCCTTCGCCTCGGGGGTTTGCATTCGTCGAGCCAACGAGCCGGCTCGCAAAAGACCGCGCCAAAGGCCCTTCCTGGCTGGAGCTCCGTCCGCGTGATCCGCGCCTTCGCTCCCGCGCGGTCACGCCGTGACCGCGGCCGTCACGCGCCGGAGCGGGCGAGACACATCGGCGGCTGGCCGGCGAGCGCTTCGCCGCCACGGCGTCGGGACGATTCCCCACGTGGCTCACGACTCAGGTCACGGCCGCGGCGGCTCGATCCCGCGCGAGCGCTTCACGATCGCAGGCCGTCGACGCGGCGCTCGCTCGGTGAGTGCACTTTCGTGGTGGCCCGCGCGGGTTGTTCGGGCCCCGCATGGCGCGTTACTCTCAGTTCAGTACCACCAGAGGGTGTACCGAGATCGTCGATACCGCGAGGTCCACCAGCCGTTAGTATCCGAGAATCGAATGCCGGTAGGCACGCACCAAGGGAGCCAGACATGAAACTCGTAGCGTCGCTGTTGACGATGTTTGCCGCGTTCGCGATCTCCACGAGCACGGCGTATGCGGCCGATCCCACGCGCGAGGAGACCGGACGTGTGGTCAAGCTGCCGGAGACCGCAGCCGATCACGCCGCCCTGGCGAAGTACTACGACGACAAGGCCGGCGAGTGGCGCCGTGAGGCCGAGTATCATCAAGGGATGGCGGCGGAGTACAAGAAGTCACACGGAGACACGAAGAACGCCGCCATGATGGAGAAGCACTGCGCGAAGCTGTCCAAGGATGCGAGAGACATGGCGAAGGAGGCCAAGACCATGGCCGACTACCACCGCCTGCGGGCCGGCGAGTCCAAATAGCGCCCTCGTTTCGTGACACGATCGGCCCGCGGCGCTCGGGGAGCGCCGCGGCTCGCCGGCGACCCTGACCGCAGGGCGGCTTCGCCGCGCACGACGGTCGTCTCCAGCGGCGCGGATTTCTTCGCCCCGCCTCGCGCCCCTGACCCTCCCCGGATTCGGTGGACACCTCCGATGCGTGGGAGGATGTCCCGATGGAGAAGCGGCAGAGGCGGCACTTCACCGCCGAGTTCAAAGCGGACACGGTCAAGTTGGTCCTACAGGAGGGGAAGTCGATCCCGCAGGTAGCGCGCGACCTCGATCTGACGGAGTCGTCGGTCCGGCAATGGGTGACGCAGGCACAGGTGGACCGGGGCCGGGGCTCAGCCGGCGCGCTGACGACGCCTGAGAAGGAAGAGCTGGCGAAGCTGCGCAAGGAGAACCGCGAGCTTCGGATGGAGCGTGAGCTCCTAAAAAAATGGGCGGCCTTCTTCGCGAAGGAGAGCAAGTGAAGTTCGCGTTCATGCTCGCGGAGAAGGCCCTCTTCCCGATCGCCTTCATGTGCCGGCATCTCTTGGTCTCGCGAGGAGGCTTCTACTCCTGGCTCAAACGGCCCGAGTCCGCCCGGGCGAAACAGAACCGGCGGCTCGCCGCCCGGATCAAGCAGGTCCACGAGGAAAGCCGCGGCACCTACGGCAGCCCCCGGGTCCACGCCGAACTCGCCGCCGAGGGCACTCCTGTCGGTCGGCACCTGGTGGCCAAGCTGATGCGCCAGGAGGGCATCCGGGCGCGCAGGAAGAGGCGCTTCGTGAGGACGACCGACTCGAAGCACGACTTCCCCATCGCGCCGAACCTGGTCCAGCGGGACTTCTCTCCCGCCGAGCCCAACCGGCTCTGGGCGGCCGACATCACCTACCTCTGGACGCGGGAGGGCTGGCTCTACCTGGCGGTGGTGGTGGACCTCTTCTCCCGCTACGTCGTCGGCTGGGCGACGAGCGAGACCATCGACCGCCACCTCGCCCTCGCCGCGCTGGGCCAAGCGGTCGCGACCCGCCGCCCCGCCGATGGGCTGGTGCACCACTCGGACCGCGGGTGCCAATACGCGAGCGGCGACTACCGGGCCGCTCTCGCTGAGCACGGCATCGCGTGCAGCATGAGCAAGAAGGGCGACCCCTGGGACAACGCCGTCGCCGAGAGCTTCTTCAGCAGCTTCAAGACCGAGCTCGTCCACCACGTGGACCTGCTCTCGAGGGCGGCCGCGCACCGGTCGGTCTTCGACTACATCGAGGTCTTCTACAACCGCCGGCGGAGGCATTCGACCCTTGGCTACGTCAGCCCGGCGGAGTACGAACGAGAGGCAGTGAGCGCAGCACTGGCAGCGTAACCAAGGTGTCTACCGAACCGGATCAAGCCCAGCTCGGGCGGTGGGACGAGTACCTGGCCATGCGCGAGCGCATCCTGAGGATCAACGCCGAGCACCGGGACCTCCTCTCGAACGACCTCGGGTGCGTCGCCGGGCTCCTGTTCGACGTCGGCAGCGGACGCTATCCGGTGCCGCCCGAGGCGCCGGATCCGACCGCCGAGGCGGCGTGGCGCGCCGACCTGGAGCAGGTCCGGCAAGAGGTCGCCAGGACCGCGGCACGGGGCGCCGAGGGCGAGCGGACGCACGCCGAGGTGCAGGGCTGGCTCCGCGATCTGGGCGGCGCGCTGGGCTACGACGTCTGGATCGCCGCCAACGACCGGAGCCGCGCGCTCGGGGCGGGCCGGCTCGGCGACGGCTGCCTGGAGCGGCTCCCGGCGGCGCTGAGCGACCGCCCGGGCGCGGACGCCATCCGTCTCATCGACGTGCTGTGGCTGGAGCGCCGCGCGCCGCGCGTGGTGGCGGCCTTCGAGGTGGAGCACACCACCTCCATCCACTCGGGCATCATGCGCATGCTCGATCTCGCCTCCATCCAGGGCGATCCCGTGCGCGGGCTCTACCTCGTGGCTCCCGACGATCGCGAGCGAGAGGTGAAGGCGCAGCTCACCCGTCCGGCGTTTCGCGACATCGCGCGGCTGCAGGTGCGCTACCTGCCCTACGGGGAGCTCGAGCGCAACCGCGAGGCGATCGCGCGCTTCGGCGAGGGGCTCAAGGCCGTCGACGCGATCGCCCGCCGGCTGGCCTGACGGCCCCTGCTCCTGACGGCCCCTGCTATGGTCGGCGCTCCTTGCGGCTTGAAGCGGGTTGCGCGTCGGCGAGAGCAGCCTCAGCGGATCCCGTGCACCTTCTGGACCGACATGTACTCACCGAGCCCGTGACAGTGGACGCACTGTTCGCCCGCGGCGGTCGTGTTCTGCTGCGCGTGGAACTGGGCGATGGCCGTGGCGTGGCAGCTCAGGCAAGCCGCCTGTGCGGGCAGGACCCTCGCCTCCGCGGTCACGGGCGCGGCCGTGGCCAGGTGCAGGATGGTCGCGGTCTCGTTCGCCACCGTCGGGAAGGCGCCCGCCGGGATCGACTCGACCGCGTAGCTCGTGCCCTGGTGACACAGCGTGCAATTCGCCAGGTTCCCGGGGAACTCGACGTCGTCGAAGAAGCTCACCGCCTTGGCTCCGCCGGGGAACCCGTACACGGCGAACGGGCGTGCGAGATCGAGCTCGGCGGTACCGGTCCGGCCCCCGGTGTGGATGCGGTGGATGAGCACCTTGAAATGGACGCTGCGCTCCTCGAGGTCGTCGTAGGTGCCGAAGGACGAAGGAGAGAATACCGTCGCCAGATCGACGTTCCCGGAGACGTCCTTGGGCCGCCGGCTCCAGTCGGTGAGGTCGGGCGCATGACAAGCCACGCAGTACTCCACGTTGTGTCTCAGGTCGCCGTGCGCGGTGAGCTGCAGGTGGCAGGCGTTGCAGTTGTCCCGGCTCACCACCTGCCGGCGAGCCGTCGGGCGCCCCCCGGGCGTGGAGCCGACGCTCACGTCCACGTACTGCACCGGGTTATCCGCATACTCGGTGATCGTCTCACCCGTGAAGGGCCACGAGAAGCTGTCGGACGCCGGGTCGTAGAACGGGGCCGCGGCCGAACGTCGCGCCTCGAGCGCGACGACCCACGTGCCGGTCGCGCCCGCGGGCAGGGCCGCCTTGAAGGTGTAGCTGAACTGGCCGGCGGAGCTGGCGGTGCTGGTGAGCGGGACCGTCTCGATGATGGGCGAGTTGCCGGTGGCGTAATCGGGCGCGGTGGAGCCGGAGATGGTGAGCGCCACCCGGCTCAACGCACGCGGGACGGGGCTGGTCGAGTCCATGGCCGGCGAGGGGGCGTTGAGCGGGCTCAGCAAGCCGTCCCGGTCGGTGATGCTGAACGTCACCGTCGGACTCTGGCCCGCCTTCATGTTCTGCACGCCGACGATGGCGGCGGTGAGGGCGCTGTAGTTGGGGCTCAGGATCGGCGCAACGTGGAGGTCCGGGGTGGAGGCGTCGACGACCGGGGTGCTCGGCGTCGGGACGTGGCAACTGGAGCACAGGGTGTCGTCCGGCTGCGCGCCCCCGGGGTGGACGAAGTGGACCTTGTCCGTGATCTGGGCGGGGTCCTGGAACCAGGTGTCGGGGTGGCAGCCGTAACAGGTCCGGCGAGAGATGTCGTTGATGTGCTCGGCGGTCTGGGGAGCTCCGCCGTGGCAGGCGTCGCAGTTCCGGAGATCCTGCGGGAACCCGACCCCGGTGACCACGGTCGCCGCCGGCTGGTCGTTGTCGGTCCGGCTCGTCACCTGACCGTACACGCGCTCGCCGCTCCGGAAGCCCACGACCGAGAACTTCTGACCCGGAAGCGGCGCGTTCCTTCCGGGGAAGAAAGGGAGGGCGACGTTGGCGCGGTTGGGGTTCGGTTGCGCGGGGTTCGCCACGTAGAGCGTCGGCAGGTTCTTGCCCCGGTGGATCCCGTGGATGAGCCGGCCCAGGTCGAGCGGATTCGGGTTGGTCGCGGGGGTGGTGCCGGCGATCGCCGCCGGGTCGACTGTGTCGGCGTCGGCGTTCTGATAAGTGTGACAGGTCAGGCAGATCTTCACGCCGGTGCGGAACCCGCCGTGCGCCTGCACGACGCCGTGGCACTTGTTGCAGTTGTCGTCGAGCACCAGGTCGCGCGCCTGCAGCGCGCCGCCGCCAGGGGCGAAGTCGAAGATGGACGTCGTGAGGGTCGTCCCGGTCACTCCGCCGAGCCACACGCCCACGCGGAGGGTCTGCGCGGGATCGAAGCCCTGCGGCAGGGCGTTCTGGAACGTGTAGGTGAACGTCCCGTTGCCCTGTGCGGCGACCGTGCCGCCACTCTCGGATCCGGGCTGCCTCACGTTCGCCGCGATGAACTGCGGCGGCGTGCCCGGCCCGTCGATGGGCAGCTGCTGCAGGGTCTCCGCCCCCGTGAGGAGTTGGCTCTGCCACGCCGGCAGCCCGCTCACCGGGTCGATCGAGAGCGCCGCGAGCGTCCAGTTTGGAGCGAGCCCCGCCGCGGAGGAGCTGGTCAGCGGCTTCCCGTCCTGGGTGAGGACGTAGGTCGCCACCACCTGGTTGGTACCGTTCACGGAGGCGCTGGTGATGACGACCTTCGACCCAGCCGACGGCGCTGGTCCTGCGACCGATCGCGAGCTCCCGCACCCGGTCGCCAGCGCGCCGACGAGAAGCGCCCCACACGGCATTCGAAGTCTCGGCATGTCTTCCTCCGCGAACACGCGAGTTCGCGAGGGACGATACCGAGAAACAAAATGTTTCAGCAAGGATTGGCCCAGGTCAAATTCAACCGTCTGTTTGGTGTACCCAAGCGAGTGCATGGCGAGCGGCAAGACAAGCGCGGCGGGCATCCTGGCGAGGCTTCCCTGGCTCGCAGATCAACTCGGACCGTTCGGCCCGGTAATCCGATTCCGGCAACTCGACACGGTGAGCGAGCTCGCCGTCTCGTCGAGCTCCAATGAAGCCGGCCGCCCAACTCGCCGGAGGCGAGCGCGGGCGGCCGGAGGAGGGACGGCCTGGGGCGGGCTCTTGGCCCGGAGCACCTACTCGACGATCAGCTGCCCGGAGATCATGTCCATCGCGCAGGCGTAGCGGATCGAGCCGCTCTTCGCGGGCTTGACGTAGATCGTCACCGGCTTGTCGAGCGGCAGCTCCGCCTTCACGCCCTCGTCCTTCATCACGATCTCGGTGGCGCAGGTCTTCGCGACCTTGCGCGTCACCACGAGCTTGAGCGGCTCGCCCTTCTTCACCTTCACCTCCGCCGGCTCGAAGCCGGCCTTGGTGACGGTGAGCTCGATGGTGCGAGCCTTGGCCTTCTCCTTCCTGGTGAGCTTGGCGGCGCTCTGGTGGTGGTCCATGCCCGGGTTCATCTCGTGCTGGTCCATGGCTTCCATGTCGTGGCCCTTGGCGAGCGCGGGGGCGCCGGCCCAGAGGGCGGCGGTGGCGAGAACGGCGGCGAGCTTGGGGATGTTCATCGTGTCTCCTGAAAATTCGAGTTCGGGTTCGTTGACCTCTTCGCCCCGTTCGAGCAGGAACCGTGCCACAGCAAGCCCCCTGCCAAGGCGCTGATATTTCAAGGCCGGCCCCCCTGGGCGACGCCCCGGACCACAACACTGTCACCCGCTCGGTTACTGTCTCGAGCCGACCGCGGCGAGATGAGGTGGGCTCTGCGACCCACGAACCTATTTGTTCGAACCTGGATCGTACCACCCGGTACACTTGGACGTACCGGCTGGAACGGGCACCCGGCCCGCCAGAGCACGTAAGTGCCCGCAGTTCCTATGCACCTTACGCGTGGGCGACGCGGCATGCTCGTTGCTGAGAAGTGCTACCGAGCCGCACTCAAGCGGCCAGGAGAACACGAACATGACCAAGCACCTCTTTCTTGCTGGAGCCGCCCTCGCGCTGCTCCACTCCGGAGTCGCCCGCGCCGACGACGCGAGCACCACGCGTTCCGGCTCCGGCCCCCAGGCTGGCGTGACCGCAGGAGCGGACGCCAGCGCGGCCGCGAACGCGACCATGCAGCAGGCGATGCTCGACCACGCCAAGATGCCCACCCATGCCGCCACCCTGCCGAACGGCAACTTCGGCGCCGCCGCCTCGATGCAGGGGCAGACCCACCAGGCCGCCCAGGCGGCCCAGGCCCAGGCGGCGGCGCAGCAGCACGCGGCCATGGGCACGACCATGGCCGCCGACGCGCGCGCCCGCGCCGCGAACGCCGCGGCCATGGGCGTCGCCACGGGGGCGACGATGATGGGCGCCCACTCCGGCACCGGCGTGCAGGCGAACGTGGACGCCGCGTCGATGATGCAGAACGCCGGCAAGCACGGCGGCGTGATGGGGAGCGGCGGCATGATGGGCGGCGTGTACGGCTCCGGCGGGACCACCGGCATGATGGGCGGCAACACCTCCGGCGGCGCCACCGGCGCCATGACCGGCACCACCTCCGGCGGGACCACCGCCACCATGACCGGCACCTCCACCGGCGGCACCACCGGCCCCACCATGATGACCGGCTCCAGCGTCACCGGCGCGGGCAAGTAAGGGAGCCACGCCTTGATCGCCGCCGCGCTCTCGCTCGCTCTCTCCATGTCCCTGTCGGCCGGCGGCGCCGGCGCCGGTGAGCACCTGCTCGCCGGCGCCGGCCTCTTTCGCGAAGCCCGCTACGCCGAGGCGCTGGTCGAGTTCCGGGTGGCCCAGAGGCTGGGCGCCGCGGAAGCCGCCGGCTACGCCGGCGCCACCCTCGTCCAGCTCGGGCGGCCCGACGAGGCGCTCGAGGCCTTCGGCGGCCCCGACGCCCCCGCGCGCGACGCGCTCCTCGACTACTACCGCGGCCTGGCCGCCTTCGACGCCCGGCTCTACCTCGCCGCCGATCGCGCCCTGACCTCCCTCGGCTCCCGCGCCGGCCCGCGCATCGCCGGACAGGCCGCCCGGCTGCGCCAGGAGATCGCGACCGCCCTCTCCGGCGAGCCTCCGCGCACCGCCGTGGACTGGTACCTCGCCCGCTGCGCCGAGTACCGCGGCCAGCAGCGCGAGGTGCTCGCGCGCGCCTTCTGCCGCGAGTCCTCGGAGCTCGGGGCGCGCCGCGCCGATCGCTACGGCGCGCAGCCCCGCTCCGCCTCCGAGCCCGCGTCGCAGGCGAAGCTCGCCGGGAGCAGGCCGTGATCGCCCCGCTCCTCGCCGCCCTCACCCTCGCCGTCGCCTCCGAACCCTGCGCGCCGGTCGAGCCGCTCCCGCAGCCCGATCCCGCCTCCGCCGCGCTCTACCGTGAGGTGGGCGACTCGGAGCAGGCGGCAGGGCACCGCGAGCCGGCGCTGGCCGCCTACCGCGACGCCCTCCGGAACGACCCCTCGGACACGAAGGCGCGCGCCGCGCTCGACCGGCTCTGCCGCGCCCCCGCCGGCGCCGATCCCTTCCAGGAGGGGCTCCGGCGCATGCAGGCCGGGCAGCCCCGCGAGGCCATCGCCCAGTTCGAGCAGGCGCGGGCCGGCGGCCCGGACCCCTCCGCGGCGCTCCTCGAGGGGATCTGCTGGTACAACCTGGGCGACGACGACGCCGCCGCGCCGCTGCTCCGCGAGGCGGAGCTCCGGCCCGAGCACCGCGAGATGGCCAGCTACTACCGCGGGCTGGTGGCCCTGCGGGAAGGTTCCGCCAGCGACGCCGCCCGGCTCTTCGACGTCGCCTCCGCCGACCCGGCCCTCGAGCATCTCTCGGCCGGACTGGCGCGCGTCGCCCACCGCGACGGGAGGCTGGTCCTGTCGATCGTGGCCGAATCGGGCTGGGATTCGAACGTGAGCCTCGCTCCAGGCGGCACCTTCGGCCCGACCTCGGCCTCGGACGGGACTTACGGGCTCTCCGCCACCGCCCTGTACCGGATCCTCGGCCCCAGCGGCCCCTACCTGCGCGCCTCCGGCTTCCTCCACGACCAGTTCCAGCTCGGCACCTACGACCTGAAGGGCGTGGACGGCGCCGTCGGCTGGCAGGTCGGGCGCGCTGACCGCGGCGCGCTCGCCGAGTACGACCTCGGCTACCGCACCTTCGGGATGAACCCGTTCCTCACCTCCCACCAGCTCCTCGGATCGGGCTGGCTCGGCGCGGGCGGCGTGGTCTGGACCGCCAGCTGGCTGGGCCGGTTCGAGTCCTACGACGGCGGGTTCTCGCCCTTCTCCGGCTTCCTGCAGCACGGCGAGCTTCGGGCGACCTTCCCGCTCGGCGACCGCGCGCTCGCCGGGCTCGCCTACGGGCTCGGGCACGACTCCACCGAGCGGAGCGTGCTCGACTTCACCGAGCATGGGCCAGGCGCGCTCCTGCGCCTCGGGGTCACCCCGCGCCTGCGATTCGGGCTCGACGCCGCCCTCACGTTCCGGGAGTACGGCGCCTTCGATCCGACCCTGTCCGCCCGGCGCGCCGACCAGTACCTCGACGGCGCCGTCTTCACGGAGTACGACCTCTCGAACCACCTCATGGCCCGGGTGGCCCTCACCGGGAGGAAGGCCTTCTCCAACGTGGACGCGTTCGACTACGCCAAGCTCGTGCCCACCGTCGGGCTCGCCTGGATCGGCGGGTGGTGAGGGGCGCGCCCGCGCTGGCGCCGCTCGCGGCGGGGCTCCTCGGCCTGGCCGGCGCCCTCGGCGCCACGCTCTTCCTCCACCGTGCGGCGGCGGCCGCGCTCGACCGGGTGCAGGAGGAGCGGCTGCGCGGGGCTGGCGAGACCGCCACGCGCCTGCTCACCTCCGGCCCACCTGGACAGGCCGTCCTCCGGGACGTCATGGCGGCGAACGGGCTGGAGGGGGCCTACGTCCTCTCTCCCTCCCTGACGGTGGTGGCCGACGCCGCCGGCGCGGGCGGGCCGGCCGACCTGCTGCGGATCGACGCGGTCCGTGCCCAGCGCGCCTTCGCCGGAGACCGATCGACCGCGTTCGGCTACTCCGTGGGAGAGGTGCCGGTCGCCACCGGGTACTTTCCCCTCCGCGATCGCGACGGCGCCGTCCGCTCGGTGCTGGTGCTGGAGGGCGGGGCCTCCTTCGCCGCCGCCCGGCTCGGGCTGCGGCGCGCGCTCTTCGCCGCCGAGGGGCTCTCGGCCCTGGTGGCGCTGGCCCTGGCCGGCGCCGCCCTGCAGTGGTCCCGGGCCGAGGCCCGGCAGCGCCGCTCGGCGGAGCAGGCCGCGCGCGGCGAGGCGCTCTCGCGGATGTCGGCCATGGTGGCCCACGAGATCCGCAACCCGCTCGGCGTGATCCGCGGAGCGGTGGAGCTCGTGGGCGCGCGCGCCGGCCCGGCGCTCTCGCCCCGGGACCGGGAGGCGCTCTCCGACGTGCTCGGCGAGGTGGAGCGCCTGCGGCACCTCACGGAGGACCTGCTCGACCTGAGCCGCGAGCCGGCGCTCGACCTCGCCCGCGTCGACCTGTCGGAGATCGCCGCCGCCGCCGCGCGCTCCGCGGGCGCCTCGCACCCCGGCCTGGCGGTGCGGCTCGAGCTCCCGCAGCTGCCGGTGATGGCCGACCGGCGCCGCCTCACGCAGGTGCTGCTCAACCTCCTCCTCAACGCCGCCCAGGCCGGCGCCCGGTCCGCCGCCATCACAGGCGAAGGGCGGCAGGGAGCCGAGGTGCGGCTAAAGGTCCGGGACGATGGCCCCGGCGTGCCGCCCGCGCTGCGCCCCCGCCTGTTCCAGCCCTTCGCCACCGGCCGCCCGGGCGGCACCGGGCTCGGGCTCGCCATCTGCCGGCGGCTGGTCGAGCGGCACGGGGGGACTCTGCGGCTCCTCGACCAAGGCGGCCCCGGCGCCGCCTTCGAGCTGCGCCTGCCGCGCGCCGACGGATAGGATGGCGATCATGGCGCGCGTGCTGGTGGTCGACGACGAGCCGAAGCTGGGACGCTTCGTCGCGGAGATGCTCGAGCTCGACGGGCACGAGGTCGCCCGCGTCGGGAGCGGGCGCGAGGCGCTGGGGCTCCTCGCCGCGCGCAGCTTCGAGGTGGTGGTCACCGACCTGCGCATGCCGGAGGTGGACGGCCTGGAGGTGCTGCGAGCCGCCCGCGCCCTGCCCTCGCCGCCCGAGGTGGTGCTCATGACCGCCCACGGCACCGCCGAGAGCGCGGTCGCGGCCATGAAGGCCGGCGCCGCCGACTACGTGCTCAAGCCCTTCGCTATGGAGGAGCTGCGGCTGCGGGTGGGCCGACTGGCGGCGAGCCGCTCGGCGGAGGCACGCAGCGAGGCCCTCCTCGGCCGGCTCACCCCGGAGCTCGTCGCCGAGAGCGCTGGCATGAAGGCGGTGCTGGCGGCGGCGCGCCAGGTGGCGCCCGCCGACGCCTCCGTGCTGCTCACCGGGGAGAGCGGCACCGGCAAGAGCCAGCTGGCGCGGTTCATCCACTACCAGGGGCGCCGGGCCGCCGGGCCGCTGGTGGAGGTCCACTGCGCGGCCTTGCCGGAGACCCTGCTCGAGGGCGAGCTCTTCGGCCACGAGAGGGGCGCCTTCACCGGCGCGGTGGCGCGCAAGCAGGGCCACCTCGCCGCGGCCGACCGCGGCACCCTCTTCCTCGACGAGATCGGCGAGGTCACCCCGGCCACCCAGGTGAAGCTGCTCCGCTTCCTGCAGGAGCGCACCTTCGTGCCGCTCGGCGCGACCGAGGCCCGCATCGTCGACGTCCGGGTGATCTCGGCCACCAACCGCGACCTGGCCGAGGCGGTGAGGGCCGGCGCTTTTCGGGAGGACTTCTTCTACCGCCTGAACGTCTTCGAGATCCGCGTCCCGCCGCTGCGCGAGCGGCGCGAGGACCTCCTGCCGCTGGCGACCCGGTTCCTCGCAGCGCGCGGGATGTCTCCCGAGCGGCTCTCCCCGGCCGCCCGCGACCGGCTCCTGACCCACCGCTGGCCCGGGAACGTCCGCGAGCTCGAGAACGCTCTCGAGCGCGCCACCATCCTCGCCGGGCAGGGCGAGATCCGCCCGGAGCACCTCCCCGGCGGCGGCGCGCGCCCGCCGGAGCATGCCGCCGCGCTGCTCGGCGAGGGGTTCTCGCTCGACCTGCACGAGCGGGAGCTCATCCACGCGGCGCTGGAGCGGGCCGGCGGCAACAAGACCCTGGCGGCGAAGCTCCTCGGGGTGACCCGGCGGCGGCTCTACTCGCTGCTCGCCAGTCACGAATCAAGAAGCGAGGAAGATCCCGCAGACTAGGGGCTCGGCTGGCACGGCGCCCTCTTCGGCCGCCGCTGCTGGGCGACGAAGCCCCAGACCAGGAAGGCGATCTCGGTCAGCGCGACCACGATCATCCAGGTGACCACCGGCGAGTCGCCCATGCCGTAGGAGTGCATGCCGGTGGTGAGCACGAAGTTCACCCCCAGGTAGGTC